>QFZU02000014.1 GCA_003260025.2 Microbispora triticiradicis
CTCGGCCCCGGCCGGCGCGAGCCCGGCGCCGACGGACACCGCGCTGCCCGGGGCCGGCCAGGCCGCGCCCTCCGGCTCCCCGAGCGCCCCTGCCGGGTGAGCCGGCGCGAGAGAGCGCAGGCCACCTGGAGGAACACGAGAGCCCCTGTCCGCGACCGGACAGGGGCTCATGCCGTACGGGTCACTCCTCGGCGGGGTCGAACTTGTAGCCAAGGCCGCGCACGGTCAGGATGCAGCGCGGGTTGGACGGGTCGGCCTCGACCTTCGCGCGCAGCCGCTTGACGTGCACGTCGAGTGTCTTGGTGTCGCCCACGTAGTCGGCGCCCCAGACCCGGTCGATGAGCTGGCCACGGGTGAGCACCCGCCCGGCGTTGCGCAGCAGCACCTCCAGCAGCTCGAACTCCTTGAGCGGAAGCTGCACCTGGCGGCCGCGCACCGCCACGATGTGCCGGTCGACGTCCATGCGGACCGGCCCGCCGGTCAGCACCGCCGACTCCATCTCCTCGACGTCGCCCTGGCGGCGCAGCACCGCGCGGATGCGCGCCACCAGTTCGCGGGACGAGAACGGCTTGGTCACGTAGTCGTCGGCGCCCAGCTCCAGGCCCACGACCTTGTCGATCTCACTGTCCTTGGCGGTCAGCATGATGACGGGCACCTTGGACCGCTGCCGGAGCGACCGGCAGACCTCGGTTCCGGGCAGGCCCGGGAGCATCAGGTCGAGCAGGACGAGATCGGCTCCGTTGCGGTCGAAGGTCTCCAGGGCCTCGGGGCCGGTGGCCGCCACGGCGACCTCGAACCCTTCCTTCCTGAGCATGTACGACAGGGCGTCCGAGAACGACTCCTCGTCCTCGACGACGAGTACCCGAGTCACTTAGCGGCCTCCTGGGGGATGATCGTGCTTGGTACGGGGACCGCCTGACCGCCGAACGCGGGAAGGCGAAGCGTGAAGGTGGATCCGGAGCCTTCCTTGCTCCACACGGTGACCTCGCCCCCGTGGGCGCCGGCCACGTGTTTGACTATCGCGAGCCCCAGCCCGGTGCCGCCGGTGGCCCGCGACCTCGCCGCGTCGACGCGGAAGAACCGCTCGAAGATGCGTTCCTGGGCGCTCTCGGGGATGCCGATGCCCTGGTCGCTGACGCTCACCTCGACGGCGTTTCCGGCCGGTCGGGCGCTGATGACGACCCGGGTGTGGTCCGGGCTGTAGGCGACGGCGTTGTCGATGAGGTTGCGCAGGGCGGTGACGAGAAGCTCCTCGTCGCCCCAGACCTTGAGCCCCTCGGTGCCGCCCGCCACCAGCGTGATGTCCTTCGCCGCCGCCTTGGTGTTGCACCGGTCGATGGCCTCGTGGACGGTCTCGTCCACCGGCACCTGCCCCGGCGCGGGGATGGGCTCGCCGCCCTGGATCCGCGACAGCGTGATCAGGTCCTGCACCAGGTACGTCAGCCGGGCGGCCTCGTGCTGCATCCGCCCGGAGAACCTCTTGACGGCCTCGGGGTCGTCGGCGGCGTCCTCGATGGTCTCGGCGAGCAGGCTCAGCGCGCCGACCGGCGTCTTCAGCTCGTGGCTGACGTTGGCGACGAAGTCCCGGCGTACGGCCTCGACCCGCTGGCGCTCGGTCTGGTCCTCGGCCAGCACGAGCACCTGCCCGTGGGAGCCCAGCGGGGCCACCCGGACCGCGAACGACGTGGACTCCTGCCCGAACTTGCGCCCGGCGGTCTCTATCTCGCTCTCGCGGATCTCGCCGTCCCGGCGGACCTTGCGGGCCAGCGCGAGCAGTTCGGCGGCCATCAGCGACTCTCCGCGCACGAGGCCGAAGGCACGCGCCGCCGAACTCGCGCGCAGCACCCGGTCCTCGCGGTCGAGCACGACCGCCGAGGACGGGAGCACGGCCAGCACCGACGCCACGCCCGGAGGCAGGGTGTCGTCCACCGGGTCGGGCTCGGGGGGCTTGTACGTCTGCCGTCGGATCGCGAGCATGACGAAGGAGCCGAGGACGAATCCGCCCATCGCCGCCAGGCTCGCCAGCAACTCGTTCACAATCAGCAGCCTAGGCGGCATTTCGGGTTCTTCCACCTGTCCGACCAGGCACGACTCTTCTGTTTCCGGAAAAGTTCATCCGGCGGTCGAAATTCGTTCATCGGCGCGCGCGTAGCGTGGCGGCCATGCGCGACGCCTATCACGAAGAGCTGGCCGGTCTGACCGACCGCCTGGTGGAGATGACACGCCTGGTGCGGTCGGCCATGTCGAGGGGGACGACCGCCCTGCTCGACGCCGACCTGCAGCTGGCGGAGAGCGTCATCGCCCAGGACGCCGAGGTCGACCGGCTGCACATGGAGCTGGAAACCTCGATCTACGAACTCATGGCCACCCAGCAGCCGGTGGCGGTCGACCTGCGCACCGTCATCACCGCGCTGCGCATGGCCGCCGACCTGGAGCGGATGGGCGACCTCGCCGAGCACATCGCCAAGCTGGCGCGGATGCGCCACCCCGAGTCGGCCATCCCGGCCGAGCTGCGCGAGACGTTCGTGGAGATGGGCGCCATCGCCGAGAACCTGATCACCAAGGCGGGCAGCTGCATCGCCTCCCGGGACATCGACCTCGCCAAGGAGCTGGAGGAGGACGACGACGCCATGGACCGCCGTCACCGCCGCCTGTTCCGCGTCCTGCTCTCCAAGGACTGGGAGCACGGCATCGAGGCCGCGATCGACATCACGCTGGCCGGCCGCTACTACGAGCGGTACGCCGACCACGCCGTACGCGTCGCCCGTGACGTGGTGTACCTCGTCACCGGCACCCGCGACGCGGACGCCCTCACCGGCTGACGCGCCACCGCGCACGGGGACGGCGAGAAGAAGCCGCGAAAGCCCCGGTCCTCGGGGGGCCGGGGCTCTCGCATCGGTTCTGTCGCACGGGTCGCGTAGTCTGCGCTCCCGTGCCGAGACGATCATGGGTGCTCTGGGCGGCGGCGGTGCTGACCTCCGCCGCCCCCACGCTCTACTTCTGGGTCGCGTCGCTCCTGACCGGCGGCGAAACCGTCGAAAGTTACTTCTCGGCGGTCGTCTACCCGGCCTCCTGCCCCGGGTGGGAGATCTACGATCGGGTCTATCTCCCGGCATACCCGGTCATCGGCTTCCCCCTCCTCGCGACCAACGGAGCCCCGCTGGTCGTCCTGGGCTTAGCGGGCTGGTGGCTCAGTGTCCGGAGGGGGCGGGTCCGGCTCGGCCGGATCATCGGCCGTTGCGTCGCCGTCGTGCTGCTCGTCCTCGCCCTCCCCGGGTTCCTGGCCCCCACGCTGGACGCCGCTCTCGGCCCGGGATGCGCGCAGATGTGGGGACCACCGGAGGTGTTCTCCTGGCAGATCGGGTGGAGCCTCTACGACTCCCTTCCGCCGCTGCTCATGCTGCTCGCCGTACGCGTTCCACGGCGCGTGTTCGTGCGGCGCGGCCCGGTCGCCCGTACGGCGACGGCCGTCCTGACGGTGGCCGCGGTCGTCCTGCTGCCGGCGGCGTCGGCCGCCTCCGGCAGGGTGAGCGCGGAGTGGGAACTCGACTGCGCCGAATTCGGCCACGGCACCGTCAGGGGACTGAGCACCGCCGAACGGCACTTCCTCTGCGCGGTCCGCGGCTACGGCCTCCCGTCCGACCCCTCGTACGACTCCGGTGTCGAGGGGTGGGACGAGGCGTCCGACGAGGCCGTCCTGGCTCAGGGGCGGCATCTGTGCGCGCTGGCGACCCGGCACGGAGGCGACATCGGCGCGCGAGCCGTCGAGGAGGCCCCAGAGGCGTCCCTGGCGACCAAGCTCGCCTTCCTGTGCCCGGCCGTGGCCGGCGCGCAGCAGGCGGAGGAAGAGCGGCGGCAGGCGGAGTCGGACGCGTACGTCGCCGAGAAGGAGCAGGTGTGCGCGGCGCTTCCGCGGCACCGGCCGGAGATCAGGCCCGTACGGCAGCGCCGGGCCACGATGTGGACCGAGTTCTGGACCATCGACGGCTGGGAGGAGGGCTACGAGGGCGATTCCCCGGACCTGGTGAGAGACCTGGTCGGAAGCGGCCGGGGCACGCTCGCGATCTGGGCCGCCGACGAGGTCGGGCACGCCTGCGTGACCGTCGAGTCCTACACCCGGCGCCCGCCCGTGGAGACCAGAGGCTGGGAGGAGGTGGTCGAGGTGGCGTACGAGAGCCCGACCGGGGCCCTGGAGCTCGTCGACGGCGACGGACGGAGACTGACCGGGCTCACCACGCGCGGGCCGGGCTCCTACCGGGTCAGGGTCCACCTGCGCGGCCGCAAGCTCGTCTACCAGGTGCCCGATCCCCCCGACGGCGCCGTACGGATCCTGATCGAGGTCTTCCCCGGCAGGGCGAAGAAGACCGTCGTCTACAAGTAGGCCGCGCGAACGGACACGGCCGCGTCCCCTCGGCGAGGGGCGCGGCCGTGGTAACGGAAGCGGGAGTTACTTCTTGCCCTGGTTGGCGACGGCCTCGATGGCGGCCGCGGCGGCGGCGGGGTCGAGGTACTCGCCCTTGCCGACCGGGCGGAAGTCGTCGTCGAGCTCGTAGCGCAGCGGGATGCCGGTGGGGATGTTCAGGCCCGCGATGTCCTCGTCGCTGATGTCCTCCAGGTGCTTGACCAGCGCGCGCAGGGAGTTGCCGTGCGCGACGACCAGCACCGTGCGGCCGCCGGTCAGGTCGGGGACGATCTCGTCGTACCAGTACGGCAGCATCCGGCCGACGACGTCCTTGAGGCACTCGGTGCGCGGCACCAGCTCCGACGGCAGCAGCGAGTAGCGGCCATCGCCGAGCTGGGAGTACTCGTCGTCGTCGGCGATCGGCGGCGGCGGCACGTCGTACGACCGGCGCCACAGCATGAACTGCTCGTCGCCGAACTCGGCGCGGGTCTGCGCCTTGTCCTTGCCCTGGAGCGCCCCGTAGTGGCGCTCGTTGAGCCGCCAGGAGCGCTTCACCGGGAGCCACAGCAGGTCGGCCGCCTCAAGGGCGATGTTGGCGGTCCTGATGGCCCGGGTGAGCACCGAGGTGTGCACCACGTCGGGCCGGATGCCGGCCTCGAGGAGCAGCTGCCCGCCCCGCCGCGCCTCCTCCTCGCCGGTCGGCGAGAGGGTGACGTCCACCCAACCGGTGAACAGGCCCTTGACGTTCCATTCGCTCTCACCGTGCCGCAGCAGCACCAAAGTAGCCATGCGGCCAATCCTATCGGCGTACGGTTGACGGCCCGTTGGTCAGGAGTCGACCACGCGGGCGAACGCCTGGAGGTTCGCCAGCGACTCGCCGCGCTTGACCCGCCACTCCCATTCGCGCCTGATGGACGACGCGAAGCCCAGCTCAAGGGCACGGTCGAACGACTCGTCCGAGTAGGTGAGCACGCAGCCGAGGATCCGGTCGATCTCCTCGCCGGTCACCGCGCCGAGCGGCAGCCGGCCGACCAGATGCACGTCGCCCACGGCGTCGACGGCGAAGTGGACGCCGTACATCGAGCCGTTCTTGTGCAGCAGCCAGCGGTAGAACTCGGCGTGGTTCTCGTCGGGCTGCCGGCAGAAGAACGCCTCGACGGTCAGCGCCTGGTCGCCGACGACGAGCCAGGTCATGGTGGCGAGCTTGTGCCGGCCCGGCAGCTTCACCAGGAACGCGCCCGGTCTGGGCTGTTCGTAGGACAGCTCGGCGGACTCCAGCGCCGACTCGATCACGACTTCGAGCTCGGTTCTCATCTCGCCACCCTACGAGCTGACCGCGATGGGAGTGCGGTGGAGCTGGGCCTTCGCGCCGGCGTAGACCTCGGCGAGGCGGGCGGCGGTCGCCGACCAGCCGAAGGCGGTCGCGTGCTCCACCGCGTTGGCGGCGAGCGCGGCGAGCCGGTCGGGACGCCCGGTCAGCAGGCCCAGCTCCCGCGCCCAGTCGTGCGGGTCGTGCCCGTCCACCAGCACGCCGGACACGCCGTCCCGGACAGCGGTGCGCAGACCGCCGACCGCGGCGGCGACGACGGGGGTGCCGCACGCCTGCGACTCCAGCGCCACCAGCCCGAACGACTCGTTGTGCGACGGCACGACGGTCACGTCCGCGGCCCGGTACCAGTCGGCGAGCTCGTGCTGCGGCGCGGGCGGCGCGAGCCGTACGACGTCGGAGATGCCGAGCTCGGCGGCGAGGTCGCTGAGCAGCGCGGGACGGGCGAGGCCGTTGCCGCTGGGCCCGCCCACGCAGGCGACGACGAGCCGCGACCGCAGCGAGGGGTCCTCGACCAGCATCCGGGCGGCGGCCCTGAGCAGCACGTCGGGGGCCTTGAGCGGCTGGATGCGGCCCACGAACAGCAGCACGTGGGCGTCCTGCGGGAGGCCGAGGCGGCGCCGGGCGGCGCCCTTCGACGCGGGCTGGAAGACCGCGAGGTTCACGCCGGGGTTGACCACGGCCACGCGCTCACGCGGCGCCTTGTAGAGGTCGATCAGCTCCTCCGCCTCGGCGCTGGTGTTGGCGACCAGGCGGTCGGCGACCTCCACGACCTGCTCCTCGCCCAGCACCCGCATCGCCGGCTCGGGCTTGTCGCCCTCCGCGAGCAGGGCGTTCTTGACCTTGGCCATCGTGTGCATGGTGTGCACGAGCGGCACGCCCCAGCGCTCCTTGGCCAGCCAGCCCACCTGGCCGGACAGCCAGTAGTGAGAGTGGATCACGTCGTAGCGGCCGGGGTCGTACATCGCCTCGGTGCGCAGGACGCCGGACAGGAAGCCGCACAACTGGCCCGGGAGGTCGGCGCGGCCGAGCTCCTCGTACGGTCCCGCCGTGACGTGGCGGACCAGCACGCCGGGGCTCAGCTCGGCCTCCGGGGGCAGGTCGCGTGCGGTGCGCCGTGTGAAGATCTCCACCTCGATGCCGAGCGCGGCGAGCCGCTTGGCGACCTCGAGAATGTAGACGTTCATGCCCCCCGCGTCGCCCGTACCCGGCTGGTCAAGCGGGGACGTGTGCACGCTGATGGTCGCGACGCGGTTGACCCGACGCCGAAAGACCGACACCCGAACCACCTCCGAAAGGGTTACAACCACCAAAATCATCACCGGATTCCCCGACACCTGTGAGCGCCGGGGGTCCTGAGAGGATGGCGGCTGCCTCAGGGGGACTCCCGGGGGCGCCCAGAGGAGCGGCGTAGAGGGAGGATGTCGGTGACGATGACCGATCCGACGGTGACCGATCCGGAGGTCAGGACCGCGGTGGTGACCGGCGCCAGCAGCGGCATCGGCGAGGCGACGGCCCGGCGGCTCGCCGCCGAGGGCTACCGCGTGGTGGCCGCGGCGCGGCGGCGGGACCGGCTCGGCAAGCTGGCGGCCGATGTGCCGGGCGTCCGCCCGGTGACGCTCGACGTGACCGACCAGGCGTCGGTGGACGCGCTGGCCGGCTCGCTCGACCGCTGCGACGTCCTGGTGAACAACGCCGGCGGCGCGTTCGGGCTGGAGCCGGTGGCGGGAGCCCAGGTGGACGACTGGCAGCGGATGTACGACGTGAACGTGCTCGGCGCCCTGCGGGTGACCCGGGCCCTGCTGCCGAAGCTCGTCGCGTCGGGCGACGGCGTGCTGGTGATGCTCACCTCGACGGCGGCCTTCGTGTCGTACGAGGGGGGCGGCGGCTACTGCGCGGCCAAGCACGCGCAGACCGCGATGACCGAGACCCTCCGCCTGGAGCTGTGCGGCGAGCCGGTGCGGGTGGTCGAGGTCGCCCCGGGCATGGTGAAGACCGACGAGTTCGCGCTGACCCGCTTCGGGGGCGACGCCGAGCGGGCGGCCAAGGTGTACGAGGGCGTCCCCGGCCCGCTGACCGCCGACGACATCGCCGACGTGATCGCCTTCGCGGTGACCCGCCCGGCCCACGTCAACATCGACCGGCTGGTCGTGCGGCCCCGGGCCCAGGCCGCCCAGCACAAGGTGCACCGGGTCGCGTCCGGGTCATGAGGCCGGTCCGGCCCGGCCGGCCCGTCGGGGCGGTCACCCGCGGCACGACCGGGCACAACCGCCTGCGCCGCTGCGACCGCTGGATCGCCGCCGTGTACGGCCCGCTGCTGCGCTCGGGCCGCGCGGGGACGGCGCCGCCGCTGGTGGTCGACCTCGGCTACGGCGCGTCCCACGTCACGACGACCGAGCTGTTCACCAGGCTGCGCCGGGTCTGCCCGGTCGTCGAGGTGGTGGGCGTCGAGATCGACCCCGGCCGCGTCGCGGCGGCCAGGCCGTACGAGCGGGAGGGGCTGTCGTTCGTCAGGGGCGGCTTCGAGCTGCCGGTCCCCCGCCCGCCGCTGATCGTCCGCGCGTTCAACGTGCTGCGGCAGTACGGCGAGGACGAGGCGTGGGCGCACTGGGACCTGCTCCGCGCGGGCCTGCACCCGTCGGGAGTGGTCGTCGAGGGCACCTGCTCGGAGGTCGGCCACCGGGCGACCTGGGTGGCGCTCGGCGCCGAGGGGCCGCGGACACTGACCTTCGCGGCCCGCTTCACCGGCTTCGGGCGGCCGTCCGACCTGGCCGAGCGGCTGCCCAAGACGCTGATCCACCGCAACGTCCCCGGGCAGCCGGTCCACGCGTTCCTGGCGGACTGGGACCGCGCCTGGGCGACCTGCGCCCCCTTCGGCGCGTACGGCGCCCGGCAGCGCTGGATCAGGGCGGCCGAGCTGGTGGCGCGGGACTGGCCGGTGGAGACCCTGCCGCCGGCCGGGGGCCCGGGACGGTGGCGGCTCGGCGAGCTGACCCTGCCGTGGAGCGGTATCGCCCCGAGCGCCTCTCCCGGTGCTTGGTAACGTCCGGGCCATGCGTTTCGTCCTCGACCCGGAGATGACCCCCGAGCTCTTCGAGCAGCTCCTGCTCTGCTGGACGGAGGTGACCAACGCGGACGGCGCCGTCGGCTTCGTGCCTCCCGTGACGCCGGACGTCATCAGGCCGACGGCGGAGAAGGCGTTCGCCCGGACCCGCTCCGCCGGTGGGCCGGGAGCCCCGGACAGCCTCCTCGCCGGGTTCGGCGACGACGGCGAGGTCGCCGCCTGGCTCATCCTGGCCGACAACGACTCGCGCCTGCGGGCGCACTGGCGGTGGGTGCTGCGGGTCATGGTCCACCCCAAGCACCAGGGCAAGGGGTACGGCCGGGCCCTGCTGAGCGCGGCCGACGACGCCGCGCGGTCCCTCGGCCTGGAGGCGCTGCAGCTCACCTGCCGCGGCGGCACCGGGGTGGACGCCTTCTACGCGAGCGCGGGCTACCGGGAGGTCGGCCGGGTGCCCCGCTCGATCCGGCTGGCGCCCGGCGACGAGCGGGACGAGATCTACATGCTCCGGTGGCTCTGAATCCTTGGCCCAATGCTTAGGCCGGCGCCGCGAGAGCGGTCTCGAACGCGGCATAGGCTGCGTTACTGAACAGTACGAACCGCACCTCGCGGACGGCTGACCCGGCCTGCCGCACGGTGCTCATCTGTACGGTGGCCATCCGTACGGTGGTCAGCGCGATGCGGGCGGCGTCCTCCATCGGCCACCGGTAGACCCCGGTGGAGATGGCGGGGAAGGCCACGGTGGCGGCGCCCAACCGGTCGGCGACGGCCAGCGACTCCCGATAGCAGGAGGCGAGCAGATGGGATCGGTCCTCATCCGGCGAGTACACGGGCCCGACCGTGTGGATCACCCATCGGGCGGGCAGCCGTCCGGCGGTGGTCTCGACGGCCTGCCCGGCCGGCAGTCCCCGGCCGTACCGGGAGGCACGCAGCGCCCGGCACTCCTCCAGGATCGCCGGACCGCCGCGCCGGTGGATGGCCCCGTCCACGCCTCCGCCGCCCAGCAGGGACGAGTTGGCCGCGTTGACGATCGCGTCGACCCGCTGCTCGGTGATGTCTCCCTCGACCAGAACGATGTTCATGTGCGTCACCTCTCTACAGGACGTAGTACTACCCCAGGTAGCCTTGGAGGTGTGAAGGGACTGGGAGAGCTCGAACGCAGCATCATGGACATTCTCTGGGCGGAGAACGCGCCGCTCACGGCCCGCGAGGTCGGGCGTCTCATCGAGGACCGCGATCTCGCGCCGACGACCGTGATGACCGTGCTCGACCGGCTCTCCCGCAAGGGGTTCCTCACCCGCACCCGGGACGGGCGGGCCTGGCGCTACCAGCCCGCCGCGAGCCGCGACGCGTACGTCGCCGAGCTGATGCTCGAAGCGCTCGACATGACCGGCGACCGGGACGCGGCGCTGACCCGCTTCGCCCAGGCCGTCTCCGGCACGGAGGCCGAGATCCTCCGGAAAGCGCTCACGGAGCTGGGGGAAGAGTGATCGCGGCGGCGGTCTTAGCCGCGCTCGCGACGACCTGCGCGCTGGCCGCGTGGCGGCTGACCTTCGCGCGCTGGACCTGGCGCGCCCCGCGCACGGCGATCCTGCTCTGGCAGTCCCTCGGGGTGACGTGGGGCCTCGCCTCCACCGGCGCTCTGCTCGCCTTCGCCCTCGGCCCGTACGGCAAGGGGGTCGTGCACGGCCTGGCCGAGTTCCTGGCGGGTTTCCTGGCGAGCGTGGGGTCCAGCGTGCGCGACCCGTACGACATGGTCCGGCTGGCCGCGCTGATCGCGGGCCTGTCGCTGCTCGCGGTGCTGGTGGCCCTGCCGCTCGCGGCGGGGGCGCAGACGCTGCGGGCCCGCCGCAGGCACCGGCTGCTGCTCGCGCTGGTGGCCAGGGACGAACCGGCCGTGCCCGGCGTGCGGGTGGTCGACTTCCCCGGCGCCGCCGCGTACTGCCTGCCCGGGCTGAAGTCGCAGGTGGTGATCAGTGACGGCACCCTGCACCTGCTGTCGTCCGCCGAGCTGGAGGCCGTGCTCGCGCACGAGGCCGCGCACGTGCGCGAACGCCACGACCTGGTGCTGCTGCCGTTCGCCGCGCTGCGCCGCGCCCTGCCGTGGTCGAAGCTGGTGCGCGACGCGCAGGCGTCGGTCGAGCTGCTGATCGAGATGGCCGCCGACGACCGCGCCCGCCGGCGTTGCTGCCCCCGCAGGCTGGCCACGGCCCTGCTGCGGTTCGGCACCTCGGCCGCGCTGCCCACGCCGCAGGGCGCGCTGGGGGCGTCCGCGTCGTCCAGCGTGATGGCCAGGGTCGACCGGCTCGTGCGTCCCGAGATGTCGCTTCCCCCCGCGCAGCGCTTCCTGATCCTGACCGGGTCGGTGGTGCTCGCGACCAGCGCGCCGCTGCTCTGGCTGCTCCCCGGCTGAGACCGCCTCCCGGCCCGACCGTTCTCTGACCAACGCTTGGGTGTTAGCTGAAGTTAGTCACTCAGTTTGCAATTGCAAGCAGTGCGATGCAGACTGGGGACATGGAACTGCCCAAGGTCGGCTCGCTCGGTGAGTACATCCGCCAGCAGCGGCAGCAGGCGAAGATCTCGCTCCGCCAGCTCGCCGCGCAGGCCGGCGTGTCGAACCCTTACCTGAGCCAGGTCGAACGGGGCTTGCGCAAGCCGAGCGCGGAGATACTGAACCAGATCGCCAAGGGTCTGCACATCTCCGCCCAGGCGCTGTACGTCCAGGCCGGCCTCATCGAGGACCGCGAGCCGCACAGCGACGTGCTGGCCGCGATCCGGGCCGACGTGGCACTCACCTCGCGGCAACGCCAGGTGCTCGTCGATATCTACGAGTCGTTCCGCAAGGAGAACCGGGCCGGCGCCGCGCAGCCGCCGCAATCGGCCGCGCATCTCGGGGACGACCCGGTTCCCTCGCGTGACGGCTTGACGCCGGATTCGCAGGAAGGATAACCCATGACCACCATCGTCACCCAGGCCAAGAAGATCACCGAGAGCAAGCCGTTCTACGCCCTCACCGGGGCCGGCGACTTCGCCGTGGAGAAGGCCCGCGCCTACGCCTCCACGGTGCAGGACAGGGCCGAGACCGTCGCGCGCGAGCTGCCGGAGAAGGCCCGGGGCTACGCCGACGCCGCCGCCACGCAGATCAACCGCTTGTACGACGACCTCGCCACCCGTGGCCGCAAGGTCGTCAGCCGGGTGAGCGGCGAGGCCGCGCTGGAGCTCACCGAGGTCTCGGAGACCGCCGAGCCGGCGATCGCCGCCGAGGTCACCAGCGGGACCACCACCGGGAAGCGGACCACGGGCGGCCGCACCCGCGCCACCACCGCGAACCGCGGCTGACCTTCCGCCCACGCCGGCGACACCGGGGCCCGCCTTCCCCTGGGGGAGGCGGGCCGCCGCCGTCCACGCCACCTGTCGGCGGCGCCCATTAGTCTTGGGGTCGTCGGCCACCTTGACCATGCGGAGAACCAATGTTCGGGCTCCACGGAATCCTCTCCATCATCTTCTGGCTGCTCGCCCTGGCGGCCTTCCTGCTGTGCGTCGTGGCGCTGGTCCACGCCGTG
Organism: Microbispora triticiradicis; assembly: GCA_003260025.2. Lineage (GTDB taxonomy): Bacteria > Actinomycetota > Actinomycetes > Streptosporangiales > Streptosporangiaceae > Microbispora > Microbispora triticiradicis. The sequence continues at coordinate 12,354 of QFZU02000014.1, forward strand.
CGCATCCCGGCCCGGGCCTTCCCCGCGGCGGGCAAGCAGACCAAGCAGCTCTGGCTGATCATCCTCGGCTTCGCGACGTTGTTCACCTTCGCCGCGGCGGTCCAGTACCTGGGCGCGCTGAGCATCTTCACGATCGCGGCGGTCATCGCGGCGGGCATCTACCTCGCCGACGTGAAGCCCGCGGTCAACGAGCACAAGGGCGGCGGCGGCAACCAGGGGCCGTACGGACCCTGGTGACGGGGGCGGCGCCTCAGAGCCAGTCGCGCGCCCGGAACACCCGGTAGAGCGTGGCGGAGGCGACGACGATCAGCACGCTGGACGTCCAGAAGCCCCAGTGATGCCCGAAGCCGGGGAACGGGATGTTCTGGCCGTAGAATCCCGTGATCAAGGTCGGCACCGCGATGATCGCGGCCCAGCTGGTCACCCGCTTCATGATCAGGTTCATCCTGTTGCCCTGCATGGTCAGCTGCGTCTCGCGGATGTTGCCCACCAGGTCGCGCAGCGACTCGGTCCACTCGGTGGCGCGCAGCACCTGGTCGTACACGTCCTGGAAGTACGGCGCCATCTCCCCGTCGCCGACCATGCCGTTTCGGCGCAGAAGCGTGTTCACCGCCTCCCGCATGGGCATCACGACCCGGCGGAGCGTGACCAGGCTCTTGCGCAGCTCGAACGTGCGCCGCTGCTCCTCCCGGCTCACCGGCCGCTCGCCGAAGACCGTGTCCTCCAGGTCCTCCACCTGCTCGTCCATCGCCTCGACGGTCGCGAAGTGGCTGTCCACCACGTAGTCGAGCAGGCCGTGCAGGAGGAACGCGACGCCGTGCCGGGCGAGGTCCGCCCCCTCGTCCCAGCGCCGCATCACCTCCTCTACGGAGAACGCGTCCGACTGCCGCACGGTGACCAGCGCGTTCGAGGTGATGAAGGCGGCGGCGTCGGCGACCCGCACCTCGCCGGTCCCGACGTCGAAAGCGGACGCGTAGACGCTCAGGAACATGTGGCCGTCGTAGACGTCCAGCTTGGGCCGCTGCCGGCGTTGCAGCGCGTCCTCCACCGCCAGGGCGTGCAGCCCGAGCTCCTCGCTGATCGCGTGGAGGTCCTCCTCGGTGGGGTCGCACATGTCGAACCACACCACGGCCGCCGGATCCCTGACGTGCTCGGAGACGTCGGCGACCGGAAAGCCCTCGGCCTCCAGGACGCCGTTCCGGTACAACCGGGTGTGTCCCATGGACGGTAACCCTACCGACCCCGCGAAACGTGTCGGATGGGACCGATAAGGTTTCGGCTCATGCTGGATCTCGCGCGCCGGCTCGGACCGGCGGCACTGCTCGCCGCCCTCGCCGTCCTCGCCGTCTCCCCCGCGCACGCCTCGCCCGCACCCGCTCAGCCCGCACGCGCCGCGGCGGCACCGGCCGACAAGGACGAGGTGACCCTGGAGCTCCGCCGGGACGGCGTGCTCCACGTGAAGGAGACGGTCACCCCCGCCGGCGGGACCGTGCGGCGCACGCCGATCACCCGCACCCGCTTCGACGACGGCCACGACCGCGTCTACCGCCTCTCCAACGTCAAGGGCGGCTCGTACGACGGGGAGACCCTGACGTTCGGCGGCACGGTCGAGTACGACGTGACCGGCGCCGTCTCGCCCGTCGCCGACGGCGGCGAGGAACTGCGCTGGTTCGCGGTGTCCGGCCCCGTGCGGGACGCGGTGGTGACCGTGACCGGCCCGGGCAGGGTGCAGAACCTGTCCTGCTTCGCGGGCGAGCCCGGCGCGGCCACGGCCTGCACCGGCGCGTCGGTCGACGAGACGGGCGCCACCGCCACCTTCGAGCAGCAGGACCTCCGGCAGGGCCAGACGCTCACCGTCGTCGTCGGCTATCCGAAGGGCGCGACGGGCGCGGCCCCGATCCTGGAGCGCAGGTTCGAGCTGTCCAACGCGTTCGCGCTGAACGCGGTGACCGGCGGGTCGCTCGCGGCGCTGCTGGTCCTGCTGCTGGGCGGCGTGGGGCTGCTGTACTGGACGCGCGGGCGCGACGCCCGGGTGATCGGCAGCGAGACGGCCGGCACCGGGACGACAGGCGACTGGCTGACCCAGGTCAGCGGCCACGGCGGGCGCTTCACCCCGCCGGACGGGGTGCGGCCAGGGCAGATCGGCACGCTGGTCGACGAGCAGGCCGACGTGGTCGACGTGACCGCGACCCTCGTGGACCTCGCCGTGCGCGGCTTCCTGCGGATCGACGAGCAGCCCCGGCAGACGTACGAGTCCCCCGACTGGTGCCTGGTCAAGCTGCCCGGAGCCCCGATCGGCGACCTGCTCCCCTACGAGCGCGCGCTCTGGGACGCGGTCTTCGACGGCCGCGACAGGGTGCTGCTGTCCCAGCTGCACGGGTCCTTCGCCACCCGCCTCACGGCGGTGCGCGACGCGCTCTACCAGGACGTGGTGGACCAGGGCTGGTTCGCCCGGCGGCCCGACTCGGTGCGGTCGCGCTGGACCACCCTCGGAGTGGTCGTGCTCGCGCTCGGGGTGGTCGCCACGGTCCTGCTCGCCTGGTTCACGTCGTACGGCCTGCTGGGACCGGCTCTGATCATCGCGGGGGCGGCCCTGACCTTCGGCGGCCAGTACATGCCGGCCAAGACCGCCAAGGGCGCCGAGGCGCTGGCGCACACCCTCGGCTTCCGGGAGTACCTCGCCCACGCGAGCGCCGACGACGTGCCCTCGGACCGCCGGGTGGAGCTGTTCTCCCGCTATCTGCCGTACGCGGTGATCTTCGACAACGTGGACCGGTGGGCGGGGATCGTCGGCACGTTCACGGGCGACGGCCGGCAGGCCGACCACCTGTACTGGTACCAGGGACCGGCGGAGTGGGACCTGTCCAGGTTCGCCGACTCGATGCGGACGTTCACGCTGACCACCTCCGGCGCGATCTCGTCCTCCCGCCAGTTCCGCTCCCTCTGATCCCCCCGCCCCCGGATCGGAGGGCGCACTCGGGCGGAGGGCACTCGGGCGGAGGGCACTCGGGCGGGGGTGAGAAGCGCAGCGGGCAGCGGCTCGGGCGGCTCAGGCCGCTCTCACGCCCGGCGGGGTCGGACGGCGCGGACGCGGACCTCTCTCACGCCTGGCGGGTCAGGCGGCGTGGACGCGGACCTCCCCGACCGGGACGCCGCCGCCGAACAGCGGCGTGGTCGCGAGCCCGGCGAACTCGGGGGCGTCGATCCCGGCCGCGCGCAGGGCGGCGACGGTGACCGGCACGCGGGCCCGCCCGCCGCCGTCCACGATCTTCACGGCGCCGGCCCGGCCCTCGGCGTCGGCGAAGGCGTCGAATGCCTCCGCGCCCGACTTCACCAGCAGCCCGGGAACGGCCCGCATCAGCAGGGCCTCGGCCCGGGTCGTGCCGCTCGTCCACTCGGGGTGCGCGCGCATCGCGTCGGCGACGCGCCGCTCCGGGGTGCCGTCCGGGGCGAGCGTGAGGCGGCGGAAGGCGCGGGCGACCGCCGCCATCGAGACGAAGAACAGCGGCGCCCCGCAGCCGTCCACGCCGGTCGCCGCGACCCGTTCGCCGGTGAGTTCCTCCACCGTGGTGCGGATCGCGCGCTGCAACGGGTGCCCGGGATGCAGGTAGCCGTCCACCGGCCAGCCGTTGACCACGCAGGTGGCGAGCATCGCCGCGTGCTTGCCCGAGCAGTTCATGAAGACGCGGCGGGCCTCTCCGTACTGCCGAAGGACCTGACGGCTCGCCTCCTCGTCCAGCGGCAGGTCCTCGGGGCAGCGCAGGAAGGACTCGTCCAGTCCCGCACCCGCGAGGATCTTCCGTGCGCCGTCGACGTGGAAGGGCTCCCCGCTGTGGCTGGCGGCGGCCAGCGCGAGCAGTTCCCCCTCCAGCGGCAGGCCGGCCCGGACCATCGCGAGCGCCTGCAGCGGCTTCATCGCGGAGCGGGGCGAGGCGAGACTCGCCGTGTCCCCGCGCACGAGGGCCGGGGAACCGTCCGCCCCGATCACGTGCACGCGTGCGCGGTGCACGGACTCGACGAACCCCGAACGGACCACCTCTACCACTATCTCCGACATGGGGCGCAGTCTACGAAGGCCCGGGACATGGCAGAATCCGGGGGCATGCGTGCCGTCGTACAGCGGGTCAGTTCCGCGTCGGTTGTGGTGGAGGGGCGTGTCGTCGGAGCGATCGACGAGCCCGGCCTGCTGGTGCTCGTGGGCGTCACCCACACCGACGGGCGGGCCGAGGCGGCGAGGCTCGCCGCCAAACTGTGGGGGCTGCGAATCCTGCACGGCGAGAAGTCGTGTTCCGACGTCGGCGCCCCGCTGCTCGTCATCAGCCAGTTCACCCTGTACGGCGACGCCCGCAGGGGCCGCAGGCCCACCTGGCAGTCGGCCGCCCCCGGCCCGGTGGCCGAGCCTCTGGTGGAGGCGGTGGTGGCCGAACTGCGGACGCTCGGCGCGCGGGTCGAGACGGGCCTCTTCGGCGCCGACATGAAGGTGACCCTCACCAACGACGGCCCGATCACCCTCGTCCTGGACGTCTGAGCCGCTCCGGCACGGGCGCGGCACGGATACGGCACGAAGCCCGGATTCCGCCCGAGGCGTGATCCTCACCGGCCGAGGGACCGTCCCGGCCGGCGGACGCGGGTGATCGGCAGGGGCGCCGTCAGCGGACGCGGCGGCGCAGGGCGGGGTCGATGTGCACGTTGCGGCCCGCGTCCGGCGGCACGACGACCTCCTGGCTCGCCGCCACGCCACCGGCCAGCAGGTCGATGTCCACCGGCACCGTCCGCTTGACGACCGCGAGGGCGATCGGGCCCAGCTCGTAGTGGCGGGCCGATGAGCCCACGAACCCGAGCTGGCCTGGCTCGGCCGCGCCCTCCACGGCCGCCTCCGGCTCCGCCTCGACCGGGGTGCTCACGCCGAGCGTCACCGGGGCGCCGTGGGGAGGCAGGCTGTCGACGCTGCCGTCGAGGTGCAGGAAGACCAGGCGGCGGGGCGGGTGGCCGAGGTTGTGCACCCGGGCGACCGTCTCCTGCCCCCGGTAGCAGCCCTTGCTCAGGTGGACCGCCACGCCGATCCAGCCGACCTCGTGGGGGATCGTCTTGTGGTCGGTCTCGAACCCGAGCCGGGGCACGTGGGCCGCGATGCGCAGCGCCTCGTAGGCCCACAGACCGGCGGGGCGCAGGCCCAGCTCCTCCGGGAGACCGGCCAGCCGCCCGCGCGGCACGAGCAGGTCACCGCTGCCCATCACGACGGTCCCCTCGGGGAGCGCCCGGCCCTCCGCCCAGCTCTCCTCCTCGGCCGCCGGCTCACCCACGGGGGCGGGCGGCGCGACGGAGACCACCGCGTAGTCCGAGGTGAGCTCGGCGACCTCGACCCGCAGCATGAACCGCATCTTCTCCAGGAAGGCGACCAGCTCGGCCGCCGTGCCCGGCTCCACGTGCGCCCACACCGCCTCGCCGTCGTCCACCAGGGTCAGGTGGTGCTCGACGCGGCCCTGGCCGTCCAGCAGCAGCGCCTGGGCGGGCGTGCCCGGCTGGAGCGTGTCCAGCTTCTGCGAGCTGAGGCTGTTGAGCCAGCTCAGCCGGTCGGGTCCGGCGATGCGCACGACCTCGCGGTCGCTCCGGTCGACCAGCGCCCGCCCCTCGGCGAGCGCGCGCTGCTCGGCGTAGGGGTCGCCGTAGTGGGCCGCCACCGTCTCGTCCGGCGCCTGCGCGGCCACCGCGCCGGATGTGTCAAGCAAAGGGCTCCGCATGCCCCAAGGCTATTCGGTCCCCCGCGACCGTCGCGGTCCCGGCTCGCCCCTGTGGACAACTCACGGACTGTGGACAACTCGCGGCACTGTGGGCAACTGGCGGGACTGTGGGCAACTGGCGGGACTGTGGGCGACCGAGCCGCGGACGACCGGTCATGAGCGGCCGGCGTGACGTCATCGCGGCACGCGGCGGAAGGCGACCAGCGCCACGTCGTCCTCGCGGGCCCCGAACGTGGCGATGAGCCGGTCGCAGAAGCTTTCCAGGTCGTCGCCCACGTGTTCGGCCTGCTGGCGGGCGACCTCCAGGCTCTCGTCGAGCAGTTTGTCGCGGTCCTCGATCAGGCCGTCGGTGAACAGCACCATCGTGGCGTCCTCGGCCAGGTGGAGCCGGTCCACCCGGTACCGTTCCTCGGCCACGCCCAGCAGCAGGTTCCCGAACCTGTGATAGGCCGCGTCAGGGCCCGCCATCAGCGGCGGGATGTGCCCGGCGTTCACGAGTTCCAGCTCACCCGTCTCCGGGTCGAGCAGGAGCAGGCAGACGGTCGCCGTCATCTGCGGGTGATAACGCCGCAGGACCGCGTTGAGCAGGCTCATCGACCGGGCCGGATCGACCGCCTCGATCACCGACGCCCGCAGCGCGTACCGGAGCTCCGCCATCACGGTGGCGGCGTGCAGCGAGTGGCCCTGCACGTCGCCGAGCGCGATCAGCACCCGGTCGCCCAGAGGCAGGACCTCGTAGAAGTCCCCGCCCACCTCCACGTTGTCCACCGCGGGCTGGTACCGCACGGCGATCCGCAGGCCCGGCACGGGCGGGATCTTGTCGGGCAGCAGGCTGCGCTGCAGCGTCAGCGCGATCGTGTGCTCCTCGGCGTACGCGCTGGCGGCGTCGACGGCCAGGGCCACAGCCTGCCCGAACTGCCGCAGCAGGCTCACCTCGTCGCCGTCCAGCGGCGAGGCCGGATCCACCCCCAGGAAGACCGGCGGCCTGCCCGTCTTCGTCCGGCACAGTACGCCCGACACGGTCGCGACCCCGTCGCTGTCGGGGACGACCGCGGCCCATGTCCGGCTGTCCAGGTCGAACGTCCGCACCCCGGGGGAGTCCCCGATCGCGATGTCGCTGAGCCTGTCGAGGGTGTCGGGCCGCACCGGCCGGGCCGAAGCGGCCTCGCCGGGCCGGGCGGCGAACCTGCGCAGGACTCCGTCCGGCGACACCGCCAGCACCCGCGCGAACCGGTCCACCAGCCGGGAGCAGCCCTCGGCGGCCACCGACAGCAGCCGTTCGAAGTCCTCCGCCTCGTTCAGCAGCAGCGTGATCTCGGCGAGCATGCTCAGCCGCGCCGCCATCCGCTCGGCCCGCTGCCGCGCCCGGTAGTACCGCAGCATCGCCCGGACCGTCGCCGCGAACTCGTCGGGCTGGATCGGCTCGGAGAGGTACGCGTCGGCCCCGCGCTCCAGCCCCTCGGCGCGGTCGGCCGGGGTGATCGCGTTGCCGGACACCTGGATCACCGGGATCGAGGTGGTCTCGGGGTTGGCCTTGATCTTCTCGCAGACCTCCATGCCCCCGAGGTCGGGCATCCGCACGTCGAGGACGACCAGGTCCGGCCTGAGCGTGGCGACGAGGGCCAGCGCCTCCTCGCCGCCACCGGCCTCCACGACCCGGTGCCCCGCCCGCCGTAGCCAACTGGAAAGTATGTAGCGCTTGGTCGGGATGTCGTCGACCACGAGCACGGTCGCCGCGGCGTCAATCATCGGCCCCACCTCCGCGCCGCGCGGCGACCGCCTCCCTGATCGTCTCCAGCAGCCGGTCCCGGCGCAGCCCGTGCTTGCTCAGCGACAGATGCGCGCTCTCCTGCTCGTCCAGCGCTCCCGACACCGTGACCACGGGCACCTCCCGGAGGCTCTCGTCCTCGGCCATCCGCTGCCGCAGAGCGGCGCCGTCCAGCCGGGGCATGAAGAGATCGACCAGGGCGACGTCCGGGACGTGCTCACGCATCCGTTCAAGGGCTTCGTACCCGTCGGCGGCCTCGTCCACGACGGCGGCGAAGCCGAACAGCAGGCGCCGGGCCAGCGCGCGGAACCCCGCGTCGTCGTCGGCCACCAGCACGTGACCGATCTCGGGGCTCGCCATCCGGTGCGGCACCCGCAGCGTGACCGTCGTCCCCTCCCCCTGCGTGCTCGACAGCTCCAGGTCGCCGCCGAGCGCCTCGGCGAGCCTGCGGGCGTACGGCAGGCCGAGGCCGGTCCCCTTCGCCTTGAGCTGGAGCGGGCCGGGCACCTGGAAGAACTCCTCGAAGACGCGCTCCAGGAGCTCCTCGGGAATACCGACGCCGGTGTCGGAGATGGTGAAGACGACCTCGGCCATCTCAGGGTCGACCTCGGCGCTGAGCCGCACCTCACCCTCCTGGGTGAACTTCAGCGCGTTGCTGAGCAGGTTGCGCAGGATCCGGGTGAGCATGACCTCGTCGACGAGCATCTCGCCGACCTCGGGGGACACGTCGATCACCAGCCCGACCCCCTCCGACCGTACGGCGGTGTGCAGCGTCCCGCGCAGCGCCTCGGCCACCGCGACCACGTCCACCACCGACGGCTCCGGGTCGAGCCGGCCCGACTCCGCCTTGGCGAGGTCGAGCAGCTCCCCCACCAGGACGAGCAGCGTCTCCGCGCTGCCGCCGATGAGGTTTACCTGGTGCTCCTGCTCCTCGGTCAGCGGCTCGCCCCCCGCGCCGACCATCAGCCGGACCAGCCCGATGATCGAGGTCAGCGGCATTCGCAGCTCGTGGCTCACGTTGGCCCAGAACCGCTGCCTGGCCTCGGCGGCGCTGCGCAGCTGGGACGACTTCTCGTCCAGCTCGGCGTACAGCGCCACGACGCCCCGGTTGGTCTCCTCCAGCTCCGCCGACAACTGGTTGTACAACGCCATGACGCCCTGGTTGGTCTCCGCGAGCTCGGCGTTGAGCCGCAGGACCTGCTCCAGCGTCCGGGCCAGCTCCTTGTTCTGCTCGCGCAGCTCGTCCAGGGCGGTGGCGGGTGCCAGCGGGGCCAGCCCGGCCCGTACGTCGGCGACCGTCAGGCTGCGCCGGTGCCCGGGCACCCGCTTCACGAGCGTGACGCGTCCCTCCTCCGCGGCCAGGCTGACCTCGTCGACCAGGCGGCCCGCGAGCGTCAGGCCCTCGCTGGGCCGCAGGCTCTGCCCGTCGCCGTACTCGACGGTGACGACCAGCCGGTCCTCCGCCAGGCTGAAGGTCACGTGGCCCTCGGCGCCCGAGGCCAGCACCTCGCGGCCGATCTCGCTGAGCGCGGTCGCCATGCGGATCTGGTCCTGCGACTCCATGCCCACGAGCTCGGCGATCCGCCTGCCGAGCCGCCGGACCGCGAAGACGTCCTGGTCTCCGCTGATGTCCGCGCGGGTGAGCACCTCGCCGGTCACGGCCGCTGCCTCAACGCCACGACGCAGGCGTCGTCCCTGCGGCTGCCGGCGTCCCGCAGCAGGGTGGCGCCGATCACGGCCGGGGAGCGGGCGAACAGGCCGGGGAAGGACGCCGGGTCCCAGCGGTCGGTGAGGCCGTCGGAGTGCAGCACCACCGTGGCGTGCGGCGGCAGCGCGTACTCGTACTGCTGCGGGCGCCTGCTCTTGTGCCCGGCGATGCCCGGCAGGGAGATCATGCCCTGGCGCCCCTCGGCATGCGCGATCCAGCCCGAGATGTTGCCCAGCCCGGCGTACGACACGGTCTCCCGCTCGACCCTGACGACGGCCACGGCGCCCCCTCTGGTGTGGCTCAGCCCGCGGTGCACGCGTTCCAGCGCGGCGACGGGCGGGGCGAGGGGGTCGTCCAGGAACACCCGTACGGCCTCGCGGGAGGCGTGCGCGGCGGCGGCGCCGTGGCCGAGCCCGTCGCAGAGCACGGCCGTGATCACGCCTCCGGTGTCGACCACGGCGTAGGAGTCGCCGCAGATCGTCTCCTCGCCGATCGGGCGGCGGATCCCGCTCACGCGCGGCGGCGGCCCGGGCGAGCCGTCCGCCGTGAAGTGCGTCACCAGGACGGTGCCCCGGCCTGGCATGCTGTGCACGTCCCAGGCCGAGGCCATCCGGGCGATGGCGCCGAGCCCGATGCCGAGAGTCCCCGAGGTGGAGAAGCCGTCCCGCAGGGCGCGGGCGAGGTCGGCGATGCCCGGTCCGCGGTCGACGGTCACCAGTTCCACCACACGCGCGCGCTCGCCGTGCGGGCGCACCAGGACGACGCCGTCCTCGGCGTGCTTGACCAGGTTCGAGACCGCCTCGGTGACCGCCACGGCCACCTGGCCGGTGCGGTTCTGGTCGAACCCGGCGGCCGTCGCCAGCGCGACCGCCGACCTGCGGACGGCGCCGATCACGCTGGGGTGCGCGGCGCGGACCCAGATGTCCTCGTGACGGCCGGTCACGCGGCTCTCACCGGGCGGCTCGTCAGGGCCGCTCAACGGGCCCACTTGGTCACCATGATGCGGGTGCCCTCACCCGGGGCGGAGACCAGGTCGAACTCGTCGACGAGCCGCCGCGACCCGCTCAGGCCGAGCCCGAGACCGCCCCCGGTGGTGAATCCGTCGGTCATCGCCTGCGCGATGTCGGAAATGCCGGGGCCCTCGTCGGAGAAGACCAGCCGCAGGCCCGGCCGCAGCCCGGTGGAGACCTTCTCGACCTCCACCCGCCCACCGCCGGCGTGCACCAGGACGTTCCTGGCCAGCTCGCTGGCGGCGGTTACGATCTTGGTTTGGTCGACCAGGGAGAGCCCGATCTCGGCCGCCACGCTCCTGACCTTCTGGCGTACCAGTACGACGTCACCGTTGGTGGCGATGGGCAGCTCCTGCCCGCTCACCCCTCGGCGCTCCTCGCGTGCTCCAGCATCACGACTCCCTTTTCGAGGTTGAGGGCCGTGCGCACGCCGCCGAGCGACAGTCCCAGTTCCACCAGCGTGATCGCCACGGCGGGACGCATCCCGACCACCACGGTCTCCGCGTCGAGCATGCGCGTCATCGCGGCGATGGTGGAGAGCATCCGGCCGATGAACGAGTCGACGATCTCCACGGCGGTGATGTCTATGATCACCCCGCGCGCTCCTCTGGAGACAACCGTCTCGGCCAGGTCCTCCTGCAGAGTGAGCACGCTCTGGTCGTCCAGATCGATCTGGATGGAGACGATCAGGATGTCGCCGAGCTTGAGGATCGGCACACGCTCCATCAGCCGCGCTCCGCCCTGACCGCGACCCGGGTGGTCGCGGCGCCCTTGACCTGCACACCGCTGCGCGTCAGCGCGTACGCCAGTGCGTCGGCGAGCGATGCCTTCGTCACGATGTCGCCGAACTCGATGCCCAGCGTGACGATGGTGTGCGCGATCTGCGGGCGGATGCCGGAGATCACGCACTCCGCGCCCATCAGCCGGGCCGCGACGACGGTCTTGAGCAGGTGCTGCGCGACCTCGGTGTCCACCGCGGGCACGCCGGTGATGTCGATCACCGCGTGCTCCGAGCCGGTGTCCACCAGCGTCTGCAGCAGCTTCTCCATCACCACCTGGGTACGGGCGGAGTCGAGCGTGCCGACCAGCGGCACCGCGACGATCCCCTCCCACAGCTTCACGACAGGGGTCGAGAGTTCGAGAAGCTGCTCGGCCTGGTCGATGATGATCTTCTCGCGGGCGGCTGAGTAGGTCTCGAAGGTGAACAGCCCCAGGTCGTCGATCAGCCGCGACAGCCAGGCGAAGCCGCGCAGCGCCTCGGTCTGCCCGTCGGCCTCGACCTGTTCGTACACCGCCTCCTTGAGCGAGAACACGACCCGGGCGGTGTCGGAGGGGGTGTAGCCCTGCCGGGCGCGGGAGCGGGACAGCTCGCCGAGCAGGCCGCGTACGTCGGCGAGGTCGGCGTCGCCGACGAGGGCCGTGCGCAACGCCTGGTGCAGATCCCGGAGTTCGTCGATCGGCGCGCCGGAGATCTGGCTCCACCGCCGCAGCAGCGGCTCTTCCTGGGAAGTGAATATCTCGACGATGCGCCGCCGGGCGGCGTCCGCAGGAACGGTCACGTGTACTCCTGACGACGGCAAGGTGTCTCACCCGCAACGCTACCGTCAGAAGGGTGTAGCACCGCCCACAAATGGGACATTACCGACGTTTCACAACATCAGCGGCATTTCCGGCAGGTGCCGAAGACGGTGAGGTGGCGCACGTCGGTCGCGAAGCCCAGTTCCGCGTCGAGGGCCGAGACGAGGCCGTCCACGAGCGGGGGGGCCACCTCGGTGACCTCGCCGCAACCCCGGCAGACGAGGTGGACGTGATCGGCCTCCGAGGCGAGGTGATAGGTCGGAGCGCCGTGACCCAGGTGGGTGTGGGTGACGAGCCCGAGCTCCTCCAGCAGTTCGAGGGTCCGGTAGACGGTCGAGATGTTGACCCCTCTGGCCGTCCGCTGCACCCGGGCGCAGATGTCCTCCGGCGTGGCGTGCCCCAGCTCGGTGACCGCTTCCAGCACGAGCTGGCGCTGGGGGGTGATCCGGTAGCCGCGGGCCCGCAGCTCCTCGTGCCAAGTCTCGGCCATGACCAGAAGTTTAGGTCGTGGCGCGGAAACCGGCCTCCGCCACGCCCCGGGGGCCGGCCGATAATCCGCTTGCCCCTTCGCGGATCGCTCGCATAACTTGAATGCACGCAGAAGGGAGGTGGTCCAAACAATGGTTGATCATTATTGGGCTAGCGAGGTGGCTGTCCGCTAGGACTCGTCCATCTGGACCCTCCGTCTGGATGTCGTACGACGTCCCGGCGAATCCTCGACAGACACCGGAACCCCGGGCAGCCGGCGGCCGCGGACGAATGTCCTCGGCCATGGTCCAGCCGGCCCGCCTCCTCAGGAGGCGGAGCGCGCCCGGGGTTCTTTCTTTTCCCCCACTCGCGCTCTCGTGACTCCCGCTCTCGTCACTCCTGCTCGTCGAAGTCGCCGGTCCTCCTGAGCTCCGCGGAGGCGTGCGACTGCAGCGGGTGCCCCACCGCCGCCATGTCGTAGGCGTACATGAGGTTGCCGTTCACCAGGCCGTACAGCCGGTGGCCCGCGTTGTACTCCTTGGCCGTCGTGGTGCGCGCGACCACGTCCGTACGCAGCTCGATCTTGTGGAAGACGACCTCCCCCACGTAGATCTCGACGATGCCGGTGGGATGCGCGAGGCACACCTCGATCTGACGCCCGGGCTGGATGCGCCAGAAGCCCGCCTCGGTGGACAGCGGTCTGACCTTGTTGCCCTCGGCGTCGAGCAGCCAGCTACGGCTCCGGTAGCTCAGGAACGGCTTCCCGTTGTGCCCGAACACGACTTCCTGGCCGAAGTTGGCACTCTCCATGGTGGGATAGCCGATCACGCCGGCCCCCTCCCAGCGGCCCAGGAGGAAGGCGATCGGCTCAAGGTCGGGGTGTACGTCCATGGAGACGAGCTTAGAGGCGGTAGACGGCCCTCCCGACAGAGCCGCACAGCCCGGCCGCGGGGCCTCAGCGGCCGAGGCCGGCGTCCCGCCCCCGGATGATCGCCTCCGCCCGGTCGGCCGCCTGAATCTTGCCGAGTACCGCGTGCACGTGGTTGCGCACGGTCTTCTGGGACAGGAACAGCCGCGCGGCGATCTCGCCGTTCGACAGTCCGGCGGCCACCAGGTCGAGCACCTCGTGTTCGCGGGCGGTCAGGCCGGGGAACGCCGTGGCGGCGCCGCTCTGCGGCCTCGGGGCCAGGAAGTCGGTGATCCGCCCGGCGAGGACCGCCCCGAACACCACGCCACCGCCGGCCACGGTGGTGATCGCGCGCACCACCTCCTCGGGTTCCGCGCCCTTGAGCAGGTAGCCGCGCGCTCCGGCGCGGAGCGCCTCGAAGATCGTGCCGTCCTCCTCGGACATGGTCAGCACCACGACACCGGTCTCCGGCCGCTCCCGCAGGATGTGACGGGTGGCCTCGATCCCGTCCATGCCGGGCATCGAGACGTCCATGACCACGACGTCGGGCTCGTGCCGGGCGGCCTGCTCGACGGCCTCGGCGCCGGTCGCGGCGGTCCCGACGACCTCGACGTCGTCGATGCTGCCCAGCAGGGCCGCGAAGCCCTCGCGGAACACCGGGTGGTCGTCCACCACGAGCACCGTCACCGGGCGCTGTCCCGTCATATCCCCACCTCTTCCGTCGTCGCCGCTCGCGTCACGGCCTCTCGCCTCGGGGCGGGCGGTCCGATGGGCAGCCGCGCCCACACCCGCGTGCCGCCGGACCCGGCGGAGGTCACACTGCACGACCCGCCGAGTTCGGCGGCCCGTTCGCGCAGGGAGACGAGGCCCACGCCGCTCACCACTCCGTCGCCGAGGCCGACGCCGTCGTCGGTCGTCACGACGTCGAGGCACCCCGCCTCGCCGTCGCGGGTGAGCGTGATCACGCACTCGCCGGCCCGCGCGTGCCGGACCACGTTGGTGAGGGCCTCGGACGCGATCCGGTACGCCGCCACCTCGACCGCCGCCGGGAGGTCGGACAGGTCGCCGTACTCCTCGACCCGGACGGCCAGTCCCGGGGCCCGCAGCCGCTCCGCCTGCTGCCGGATCGCCCCGACCAGCCCGACGTCGTCGAGCGCGGGCGGCCGCAGGCCGTGCACCAGGCGCCGCACCTCGGTGAGCATCCCGGTGAGCTCCTGCCGGGCCAGGCCGAGGATCCGGTCCGCCTCCTCGGGCGAGCGGCGGGCGGTGATCCGCGCGGTGTCGACGCGGGAGGCCACCGCGGCCAGGGCCGGCCCGAGACCGTCGTGCAACTCGCGGCGAAGGCGGCGGCGTTCGTCCTCCACCGCCGCGACCAGGCGCTCGCGGCCGCCCTGCAACTCCTCGGCGAGGCGTACGGCGCGGGCGGCCGCGGCGGCCTGCCGGATCAGGTCGGCCAGCAGGCGCTCGTCGTTCGACGAGAGCCGGGTGCGGGAGGGCGCCTGGCGGGGCAGCAGCAACCGGCCGATCTCCTCGCCGCGGTAAGTGATGGGCAGGGCGCGCGTCCCGGCGGGACGCTCGCCGTCCTCGACCAGCAGCCGTTCACCGCTGACCTGCGTGATCTCCACGCCGACGTACGGCGACCGGAAGGCCCGCGCCACCGTCCGCGCCAGCGTGAGAAGCTGCGTCCCCGAGTCGTCGGCGCGCTCCAGCCGCTCGGCGAGCCCGGACATCACGCGGTAGGGATCGTCCCGTTCGCCGACGACCCAGCGGCGCACCAGCCGCCACAGCCGGTGCCGTAGCTGCGCGTACAGGATGGCGACCGCGAAGACGGCGATGACCAGGCGCTCCCCCTCGTTCAGGCGCGGCCCGAGCAGGCGGCCCGCGCCGCCGAGGACCAGCAGGTCGAGCAGGAGGGTCAGGGCGAGCAGGGCGCCGTACACCACGGTCCCGCCGAGCAGCCGGTCGATGTCGACGAGGTCCGGCCGGACGATCCCGACCGCGACCGATCCGGCCGTGAGGACCAGGGCGATGTCGAGACCTGCGGTGCCGAAGTCGTTCGGCAGCAGCCGGATGGTCAGCATGACCAGCAGGTCGGCCACGGCCGCCCACAGCAGCCAGCGCATGCGCGCCCGGCCGACGCCGGCCGACCTCCGGTAGCGCCGCACCACCACGACGAACGGCGCGAGGAGGCTGAGCGGGATGCACAGCTGGGCCACCAGGAGCACGCCGCTCCACACGGCGTCCGGCAGCGGGACGTACAGCGGATCGAGGTCGAGTGCGGTCAGCGGCGCGGGGATCGGCCGGGAGTCCGAGGTCGCCTGCGCGATGGCGGACGGCACCGCGACCAGGGCCAGCGGGAGCAGGCTCGTCAGCGCCAGGCTGACCAGCGTGACCCCGCGCCACCAGCCCGTGGGCATCTTCCCGTCGGGGTAGAGCAGCAGCACCAGCGGCAGCAGCAGCAACAGTCCCGCGCCGAGCCGCTGGTAGACGAAGAAGGCCGCCGACCCGCCCGGCAGTGCGGGGTGGTGCAGGGTGGCGTAGGCGAGCCACGAGGCGGCCGCGTCGTCCACCGCCCACCAGGCGCCGAAGACCGCCATGAGCCGGCCCAGGGGATGGCGCGCGTGCCGGGTGAGCACCGCCGCGCCGGCCGTGGCCAGCGCGACGCCCGCCATCGCGTCGGGACCCGCCGGAGGCAGGTCGAGCAGGACCCGGTGGGCCTGCGGCACCCGCAGGCCGATCAGCGCAGCCGCCACCGCCGCGGCCATCGCGACCACGAGGAACGCGAGCCCGGCGACGTTCAGGCGCACAGGCCGACGAACCATCACAAACCGCACCAGAGCAGTGTGCCGCAGGCGGAACGGGATGTCCCTAGGACGCGCGTCCCGTCCGTCCTGGGACACGAGACGGGCCCGGAATCGGGACGCCGCGCCCTGACGGCCCGGGGCGGTGATTCAGCAGGATCGTCCCCGTCGCCGCGGTGATCCCCACCGCCGCTCCACCCCCGAATCGAAGGAAGCCCGATGACCAGCACCTCCCACGTCCCGGCGCACACGGACCCCGCCGCCCCCACCGCCGCTCCCACCGGAGGGCTCGCCGACTCGACGGTGCGCCGGCTGGCCCTGGGCCTCTCCACCGGCGCGCTGACCTGGTCGGCCGTCAGCTTCGTCTACGGCTTCGACGTCGCCGGCGACCCGGCCCTCATGATCACGGACCTCGGCGGCCTGGCGTTCCAGATCGGCGCCCAAGGCCTTCTCACGATCATGCTCCGCACCGGCGCGACCGGCGTGAGCCGCGTGGCGCGCGGCATGGTGCAGGCTGAGCGGGTGCTGCTGGCCCTGGCCATGGTGTGGAGCCTCGTCCACGGCCTCTTCCCGGCCGCGCGTGACACAGTCTGGCTCGGGATCCTCGACGCGTTCTGGCCGCTGTCGATGCTGGGCATGTTCGTGCTCGGCGTCAAGATCGCCATCACCGGCCGGTGGCGCGGGGCGGCCCGCCTGTGGCCGCTCGTCGCCGAGAGCTGGGTGGTCGTGACCCTCCCGACCCTGGCGATCTTCGGCACCTCCGTGTCCAACGTCGTCGGCGCGGCCCACCTGCTGGTGGGCTACACCACTCTCGGACTCATCCTCGCGTTCCGTCCCGA
Source organism: Microbispora triticiradicis (assembly GCA_003260025.2). Taxonomy (GTDB): domain Bacteria; phylum Actinomycetota; class Actinomycetes; order Streptosporangiales; family Streptosporangiaceae; genus Microbispora; species Microbispora triticiradicis. The sequence goes on from QFZU02000014.1 coordinate 29,174, forward strand.
CCTGGTACGCGGCGGGAAGTGAGTGGCGGAGAACACACGGCGGCCCGGCGGACTAGGCTTCCGTTATGGCACGATCTTTGGTGATCAAGGTGACGGCCGGGGCGGACGCCCCGGAGCGCTGCAACCAGGCCTTCACGGTCGCGGCGGCGGCGCTGGCGAGCGGTGTCCCGGTCTCGCTGTGGCTGACCGGCGAGTCCTCCTGGTTCGCCCTGCCCGGGCGGGCCAAGGAGTTCACCCTGGCCGAGGCCGCGCCGCTGGAGGACCTGCTCGCGGCCGTCCTCGCCGCGGGCAGGGTCACGCTGTGCACGCAGTGCGCCGCCCGCAGGGGCATCACGGTGGACGACGTCATCGACGGGGTCCGCATCGCGGGAGCCCCCACATTCGTCGAGGAGGTCCTGGGCGAGGGCGTGCAGGCGCTCGTCTACTGACCCCGCTCCGGGCCCGCCCGGCGACCGACCGCCGGCCCCCGATCCCTCGGGGACCGGAGGCGCGGGCGGGTCAGGCGGGCAGCACCGCGCGCAGGCGCTCGTCGCGCAGCGCCTGGTACCAGCCGTCGTCGATCGCGGGCAGCGGCCCGGTCACCCAGCTCAGCAGCAGGTCGGCCAGCGCGGGGTTGCGGGCGAGCGCCGGGCCGTGCAGGTAGGTGCCGATGATCCGGCCCGCGTAGCAGCCCTCCGTGCCGTCGCCGTTGCCGGTGCCGACGACCGTCCGGGACAGCGGGCGCACCCCCGGCCCCAGCCTCGTCACGCCCATGTGGTTCTCGAACCCGGTCAGCGTGGGCAGCCCCAGCGCGGGGTCCACCTCGGCGGCCAGCTCGCCGACCGCGCGCCGCTCGCCCCGCCCCGAGCTGATGTCGAGCAGGCCGACGCCGGACACCGGCTGGCCCTCCTCGCCGCCGAACACCGTGCCCATGATCTGGTAGCCGGCGCAGACCGCCAGCAGGGCCGCGCCCCGCTGGATCGCGGCGTGCAGGCCGCCGTCGCGGCGCAGCCGCTCGGCGCCAAGGATCTGCGGCCGGTCCTCGCCGCCGCCGATCAGGTAGACGTCGCCCTGCTGCGGCACGGGGTCCGAGGAGCGCACGTGGATGGTCCGGGTGGGGATCCCCCTGGCCCGGGCCCGCTGCTCCAGCACCAGGACGTTCCCCTGGTCCCCGTACGTGCTGAGCAGGTCGGGATAGATCCAGACGATGGACAATTCAGACGGCACGGCCGAACTCCGCTCGGATCTGCTGGAACGCGGTGTAGTTGGCGATCACGTCGATCTTGCCGGGGGCGAGGACGGCCACCGCCTGCTCGAACGACTCGCAGAGCTGGAAGGGCACCTCCGCGACGGCCAGCCGCAGCGCGAGGTCGAGCCGGCGTTCGCCGGTGACCAGCACGGGCCGGCCCCGCAGGATGCGGTAGTCGACGTCCCACAGCCAGGAGGTGTCGCGGCCGTCCGGCCCCTGCGCGTTCACCGACAGGATGATCGGCAGCGCCGGGTCGGCGACGTCGAACGCCTCCAGCCAGCCGGCCGGGTTCTTGGCCAGCAGCAGGCGCAGCGACCTGCCCTCCCGCTCGACGGTGGTGTAGCGGCCCGCGACCGAGGTGACCGTACGCAGCCGGGGCAGCGCCCGGCCGGGGTCGAGGCCCAGCGTCTCGGCGACCGCCAGCGCGACGGCGGCGTTCGCCCGGTTCGCCTGGCCGGGAAGCTGGAGGTCCAGCCGCCAGCGCTGCCCGCGGGGGTCGATCACGTCCTCACCGTCGAGCACCCAGTTGGGCTCGGGACGGTGGAAGGTGCACTCGCGGCAGGCCCAGCTGGTGTCGGCGAGCTGGGCGGCGGTCAGGTTCTGCCCGCCGTTGCCGAAGCCGGCCCGATCGAGCGGGCCGCCGCACTCGGGGCAGCACCAGGAGTCCTCCCGCCAGCGCTGCCCGGCCGCCACCCACGTCACCCGGGCGGCGGTGGACGCGCCCCAGGTGACCAGCGGGTCGTCGCAGTTGGCGATGACGTGGGCGGGCCGGCCCGCGAGCGCGCGGCGCCACTTCTGGGCCAGCAGCCAGATCTCGGCCGCCCGGTCCATCTGGTCGCGGCTCAGGTTCATGAGGCAGACGATCCCGGCCTCGGTGGTGTCCAGCACCTCGGGGAGGTACTTCTCGTCCACCTCCAGCACGCCGTACGGCGCGCCCTTGCTGGAGGCGAGCGCCGACACGTGCCCGGCGGGCATGTTGGCGCCGAACGCGTTCGTCGCCACGTCGCCGAGCTCCTGCAGCGCCGAGGTGATGAGACGGGTCGTCGTGGTCTTGCCGTTCGTCGCGCTGACCAGGACGAGCTTGCGGTCGGCCGCGAGCTTGCGCAGCAGGTCGGGCTCCAGCATCAGGCCCACCCTGCCGCCGATCACCGAGCCGTCGCCGCGCCCGGTGGCCCTGGACAGCGTCGCGGCCGTACGGCCCAGCGCACTGGCGAGCTGGGCCCGCAACGGAAGCTGACTCATGCCCAGATCCTAGTGCCCCCGCCCGAAATCACGATCCGAAGGACAGCTCGGCGGGGGTGTCGCCGTCGAAGGGCAGCACGAACCGGCGCGGCCAGGACAGCACGGTCTCCAGCCAGCCCGCGCTCATCGTCTGGGCGATGTATCTGATCCGCTCGCGCGGCTCGACGCCGATGGCGACCGTCGTCACGTCCCGCTGGATGCCCTCGTGCTCGTCGTCGCCGAGGATGACCCGCCAGGCCAGCGCGCGGTTGCGGTCCACCTCCATCGACAGCGGGTGGTGGCGCAGCGCCTTGGCCCGGTGGCCCAGCAGCTCCGTGCGCACGCCGACCGCCACCGCGCCCTCGGCGGGCTCGGCGCCGTTGACCCCCTGGTGGGGGTACGGCCGGCCGGCGGGGTCGGTGCCGAACAGCGGATACTCCATCGCCGGGGCGGGGCTGCGCAGGTTGGGCGCGGGATGCCCGAAGGGGAACAGCCGGTCCACCTCGTGGAGCCAGCGGACCTGCGGGATGACCCAGGCCGCGCCCGGCCGCTCGCCGGCGCGCATCGGCGGCTCGCCCTCCGCGCCGTCCGCCTGACCGGCCGCGAGCAGCCCGGCCGCCACCTCGGCGGCCTTCTCGGTGAGCAGCGCGGGGTCGAACCACGTGCGCAGCGACCAGGCGCGGCGTGACACCGACCGCTCGACCAGCGTGGCCAGCAGGCACTCGCGCCGCTTGACCGGCAGCTCCGCCCAGATGTCGGCGAGCACGCGCGGCACGCCCGGCAGCGATCGGTTCGTCACGAACGCCAGGACCGCCGTGTCGGTCCAGATCCGCAGCCACGCCCACTCGGGGGCCACCGCGAGCAGGTCGGCCTCGCGCAATTCCACCAGCGTGCAGGCCTTGCCCGTGCGGCACTCGCGCCCGCAGGCGGCCGATCGGCGGCCGCAGATCGGCGGGACCGGGCCGAGCGTCTCACGCTCGCGGTCCTCGCCGAGCGGTACCTGGACGCGCAGCGGGCGGTCCATGCCGTCGGCGAAGACCGCGGCGAAGCCCGGCTGGAGCGACACGACCTGACGCGACTGGTCCTCGCTGAGGTTCATCGCCGCGCCGACCAGCGCGCGGTCGTCCTCGGCCGGGAGCCGGTGCACGACCTTGAGCGCGGTGTTCTTCACCACGTCGGAGACGAGCTTGGTCGGGATCTGCTCGGCCACGACGATGCCCTCGCCGTACGCCCTGATCTCGGCGAGCATCCCGGCCAGCAGTTCGACGGCGTGGGTGGAGGCCCGCTGGGAGCCCCGGTCGCGCAGCAGCCGGTGGGCCTCCTCGATCACGATGACGTGCCGCAGGCCGCCGACGCCGTCCTCGGCCCGCGGCTCGGAACGGGCCCGCATGCGCAGGTGCTCGACGATCCGGATGATCAGCGTGCCCATGAGGAACGCCTTGTCCTCGTCGTTGGCGACGTCCTCGATCGCGAGCACCACGTTGCGCTGGAGCAGGCCGCCGATGTCGGCCGGGTGGCCGCCCTCGAAGAACCGGCCCGCGCTGCCGACGCGCAGGCTGCGCAGGCGCAGGCTGATGAAGCCCTCGACGTCGGCCTGGACCTCGTTGCCGTACCCGATCTCCTGGATGACCTCCAGCGCGTGCTGCTGGAGCTGCTCCAGCGTCGGCACCGCCGGCTGCACGGCGGCCCCCGGGATGCCGCCGCCGGTCACCACGTCCCAGCCGTTGGCCTCGTAGACGCGCTGCAACGCCAGCGACATGATCTGCGGGAACGGCTCCTCGGCGTCGAAGGCCGCCAGGAACAGCGCCCTGACCATGTCGATGTGCGCCTGCACGGGATAGCCGGGCTCGGGCGCGAGCGGGTTGACGCTGATCGGCACGTTGTCCGGCGCCGAGGGGTTGATGACGGTCAGCGGGCCCAGGTGCTCGACCCGGCCGGCCATCGCGGCGTACTCCGACTTGGCCGGTTCGATGGCCAGCCACGGGATGCCCGCGATCGTGAGCTGCTCCAGCAGGTGCCGTACGGTCTGGGACTTGCCGGAGCCGGTGGCGCCGGTGACGAAGGCGTGCCGGTTCAGCGTCGCGAGCGGCACCCGGAACGCGCCGACGGCGCGGTCCTGCCCGTCGACGATCGCGCCGAGGTCGATCGACTCCGAGCCCTCCACGTCGGCCTCGCTCGTCACATCGAAGAAGCCGGCGTCGAGCACCCGGACCCCCGGCACCTCCCGGCGCGGCAGCCCGGCGAGCGCGGCGAGGGCCCCCGCCGTCGCCGCGAACGGCGCCGCCGCGCCGTCGGCCGAGTCCTGCAGGTCGACGGCCAGCGCCTCGGCGAAGCCGTACACCGACTCGCTCGCGCCGTCCCCCGACAGGGCGGGCAGCGTCATCGCGCTGCGCAACCGGTAGGGGTGGTGGCTCATCTCCACCGAGCCGACCAGCACCGGCGCGATCTGGCGCAGTTCGTCGGGGCCCGCCGCGCCGGCGAGCACCCGGACGTTCCACAGGCCGGCCTCGCGGAACGCGTCCAGCTCCTGCATCCTGCGCTCGGCCCGCTCGGCGTCGAACCGCGACCGCTCGGAGGCGTCGCCGTACTGGCGCAGCACGTTGAGCTGGGTGCGCAGGTGGGCGACCTCGGCGTCGAGCAGGTCGGTCGGCTCGGCGACGACCACCCACGCGAACGGCCGGGACATGAGCGTGACCAGCGTCGACTCGAAGAGCGTGGGCCGCTTGGGCTCGTCCGGCTCCGGCTCGCGCCTGCCGTAGAGCGGCGGGGCCTGACGGCCGGGGCACGGCGTCCAGACGAGGTCGGCGAGGTCGGCCAGCCACTCGTCGCCGATCTCCACGCCCCGCGCGCCACCGGGGAACAGCAGCGGCTGCGGGCCGGTGACCGGCGGCTCCGGGGCCGAGGCCGCCCGGCGCGGTGGCTTGGGCGGCGTGAGCGGTCCCGCGTTGGTGATCAGCTCAAGCGGGGCACCCGACCCACGCGACAGCCAGCCGATGACGAACGGCCGGTTGCGCTGCGCGGCGGACAGGACCGCGGGGAGCACCGTGACGAAGTCCCACTCCGCGGACGAAGTGCGCGAGGGAGCGGTGATCGCCTGGATCCGATACCACGGCCCGCTCAGAGGGAACGGATGCAATGAGACCCCTCAGTCGACGACGAACAGGGAAGAGACTCCTTCAACGATCACGCCCGCACACCTCGGTTGACGATGCCCTTACCGACCGCGGACCGTGTCATGGCCGCTTGCGCCAGTCGAGGCGGGGCGGCGGAGGACCGAGGTTCGGGGGGACCTCGGGCAGCGTGGGCTCGGCCGGCTCCGGCTCGGGCTCGGGCTCGGGTTCCCGCGGCGTCAGGGCGGCGCGGCGGATCTCCTCGAACTCCCCCAGCGTCGTCTTCGGGAAGGTGAGTATCGCCGGGTTCGCGTCCGCCAGGCGCACCTGGCGTCCCTCCGCCGTCGAGTAGGTGACGATCACGGACGTCGTGGGAAGCTGCTGGAGCTGGTGCGGCTCGACCAGGAACTCCCGCGACCGCTGCAGGACCCCGTCGGCCACCGTGGGCGCGCGCCGGCCCCACTCGGTCGACTCCGTGATGTCCTCGCGCAGGTCGCCCTCCCGCATGTCCTCCCCCTCCGTACGGCCCTCGCCGACGGTGGAGGTGTAGAACCCGCTCGGGGCGTGGACCGCCGTGCTGAACGTCTCGGTGAGCTGGGCGAGTTCGAGGCGGTGCTCGGTGCCGACGTGCTCGCTGGCCACCCGGGCGTCCTCGGCGTTGCCCAGCCGCATGAACGCGACGGCGGCGTGCCCCCGGCCGAGCCGTTCCCGTACGGTCGGGGTGAGGCTGCGGTAGGTCAGCACGAGCCCGGTGCGCGAGGTCTCGCAGGCGTCCATGAGCCGGTCGAGCACGTCGCCGCGGAGCTTGTCCGCGCCCGCGACGATGATCGTGTGGTACCAGGGCCGCTCGCTGGCCGGCGACTGCCGCAGGATGTGCGTGAGCGCGGTCGCGACGTACGTGCCGAGCACCCGGTTGCCGAACACGCCCGCCTGCCGGTCCATGCTGACCACCCGCAGCCGCGCGGGCGGCAGCCGTACGGCCTCCGAGCCAAGCGTCTCCAGCTTGCGTAGCTGGGACTCCAGCGCCCAGGCCCGCTCGATGACGACCCGGTCGGCCACGCCCCGGCCGAACAGCGTGCCGATGCGTTCGAGCTGCGAGGCGGTCAGCAGGCCGTACTTCATGTCGTCGCGCGGGTCGCCCACCTGCGCGAGCGCCCGCAGCGCGGCGGTGACCTGGCTGATCGTGGCGTTCTCGCCGAGGACCTCCAGCACGCGCTCCAGGATCGCGTTGTCGAAGCCGATGTCCCTGCTGGTCTCCTCGCTGACGCTCACCACGTGGGCCAGCACGTCGGCGAATGCCTCGGGCTTGAGCGTCGCCCCCAGGTCGAGGCGCGGCAGGTCGACCGGGAGCACCCAGACCAGCGGGTCGTCCCCGCCCCGGCGCGCGAGCTCGATGAGGTCCTTGGCGATCGCGCCCTCCGACAGGTCGAGCACGGTGAGGTGGCCGCCGCTGTAGAGGCGGGTCGCGCCGATCAGCGTGACCAGCGCCGACCAGCCGGTCAGCGTGCCGCCCGCCACGTCGACCCGGTCGATCTCGTCGGGCACCGCCACGGCGTACCAGGTGATCTGCTTGTCGAAGCGGTTCTTCTTCTCGGCCCAGTCGCGGTACTTCGCGGCGTGCTCCTCCTGGGCGGTGATGATCTCCCGCTGCCGCCGCTCCTGCTCCCGCAGCGCCTTGCGGCGGCGCTCGTCGAGCCGTTCGTTGACCGTACGGTCGCCCTGCCGGATGGCGTAGGTGCAGATGGCCGCCACTCCGCCCGCGGCGACCAGCCCAAGCAGCACGAACGACCAGGTGAGCAGGCCGGTCACGCCGAGGACGAGGATCCCGGCGGCCAGCACGGCCATGAACGTGCGGAAGAGCCGTACCGGATGGTTGAGCAGGTCCTTCTGCAGGCGCTCCCGGTGGACCCAGTCGTTGTTCTCGGCGGGAGGCTCGGCGACGTCCTCGCGCGCCGGCCGCTTCGGCGGCGGCCCCGGATCGGGGTACAGCAGAGCGTACTGCCAGCCCAGGTAGATCCGGTCCGCCTGCAACTGGGCATGCTCGGGGTGCGGGTCGCCCACGGGCCCTCCATGTCCGCCTAAGGTCACAGCGTAGGATCTGGAAGCCCTGTCAGGGCGGCCTTCTCGCCATTCGGACCCATTTCCCGCCGGCGCCTGGAACCTATGGGGCCCATGGGGCGATTGTGATCGTACTACCATCGCTTGCCATGACGTCATCCCCCAATGGCGCCCGACGGCGACGCCCGGTGCTGGTCCCGGTCGCCTCCGTGCTGGCCGTAGTGGGCATCGGCGTCACCGCCGCCTTCGGCGGCCTCAAGGAGGCCCCGGACGAACCGCCGCCCACGGCCTCGCCCGGGGACACGATCGACCAGGGACAGTTCCGCACCCAGTTCATCAAGGCGATCGACACCACGGAGAAGAGCAGCTTCGGCGACCCCAAGCGCTACCTGGAACTCGTCGTCAAGGTCACCAACATGGGCGACGAGACCGCCTCGGTCGGCATGGTGCCGGAACCCGGGAAGGGCTTCCGCCAGACCGGCTCCTTCGCCGGCTCGCTGCTGCGGACCCGCCCCGAGATGAAGAGCGAGTACGGCCCGCGGGCCTCGGTGCTGAGCTACGGCATCGAGAGCCAGCAGCTTCATCCGGGGATCACCACCACGGTCGTGGTGAAGTACGAGCTCCAGCCCACCGCGACCGCACCCGAGGAGATCAGCCTCGACCTCGGCAAGTTCGAGAACGAGTCACGCGGACTACTCAATCAGAGTAGTGAGTGGCTACTCGCAGGCGAGTACAAGGACGACGACGGCCCGTTCGAGCCCGAGGTCACCACGCGGATCACCCTTCCGGTGCGGAAGGAGAGCAGCTGATGGCGCTGGTCCAGACGGAGAGCCGTACGTCCCGCCGGGCCGCCGCCGGCCGGCCCCGCAGGCGCGGGCTGGGGCGGCGTCTCGCCGCCGGAGTGGCGGGCATCGTGCTCGCTGCGGCGGCCGTCTACGCGCAGCAGAACTTCGCGATGTCCTTCGAGCAGCGCACGTCCTTCCTGACCTACAAGGGCCGGATCGGCGAGACGGTGACGACCAAGCGCTTCTCCGTGAAGGTCGTGTCGGTCTCCGCCGCCCACGCCGTGGACACGACTGACTACTCCGGCAAGGTGAGCAAGGTGGGGACGAGCCATCTGTTCCTGCTGGTCGACGTCACCGCGACCAGCGTCCGTGAGCCGATGAAGCTGAGCAAGCTCAGCCCACCCCTCCTCCTGAGCGGGGACGGCCGGCGCTACCTGCCCACGGACAAGGTCGACGAGAGCCTGACCCTGTTCAACCGGTACATCCAGCCGGGATTCTGGACGAGTGGACCGCTCGTCTTCGAGGTGCCGAAGGACGCGGTGCCGGGCGCGAGCCTCGTCTTCATCCCGCCCAACAGCCCGCTGGTCGTCGACAACTACGCGCCCGAGGCGCAGGTCGACCTGGATCTGTCCGGTGCCGCCGCCGACCGGCTGATCGCGCAGGCGGAGGACTACCACACACTGGCGGGCCCGAGCCGATGACCGAGACGCCCATGGACGGAAACCCGCCGAGGAACGGCCAGGACACCCGCGACTGGTTCGCGCCCCCTCCCGAGCAGCCCACCGACATCGCCTCCGACATCACCTACAGCGGCGCGTTGCCGCCGCGGCCCATGCCGACGGCGCCACCGTCCATCCCGATTCCCGGGAAACTCGCCCCGCCGACGGACCTGCGCGTGTGGCCGCCTCCGGAGCCCGAGGGGGAGGACAGGTCGACGCAGCCGTTCCCCGCGCTGCGGACGAACCGGCAGCCGCCGCCCCGGGTGCTCGCCCCCACGACCCCTCCCCCCGCGGCCCCTCCCCTCGCCGCGCCACCGGACCCGTCCGCCGGGATGCCGCCGGCTGCCCCCACGTACGGCGTGCCGGCGGAGCCGCCCGGCGTGGACCTCGCCACGGACGCGTCCGCTTCGCCCGCGCGGCGGCGGACGGGCCTGCTGGTCGGCGGAGCCGTGCTGTCCGTCGCGCTCGCCGTCGCGGCCCCCTCCTTCTTCGGCTACCAGGCCTACAAGTACGGCCGCCCCGACTACACCGTCCACGTCGTGCCGCCGGGCCAGTCCGGGACCGTGCAGCACGTGTCATGGCAGGTCACCGTCGAGAAGACCAAGGACCCCACCGGCAAGCCGGAGCGGTCCGACCGCCAGTGGATGAAGATCGTGGCCACCAGGACCGCGCTCGACGCCGAGGGCGCCATTCGTCACGGGGCGCCGGCGGAGGTCAAGCTCACCGACCGGGCCGGGCGCACCTGGCAGGTGGAGACGCTGAACAACGAGACGCCGCCCGATGTCAAGGAGAACAAGGTCGGCACGCCGTACCGGATGGAGATGCTGGGGGTGGTGCCGCCCTCGGTGGCCGACCAGGTCGAGGTCACCATCCGCCCGAGCACCTACCGGGACGTGCCCGGACAGTCGGCCGAGGACTTCGTGAAGGACGCCTTCAGCGCGACGGAGAAGGACGATCAGGTTCTGCGGTTCCGGCGGTGACCGGTGACGGGCCACCCGTTCGGCCATCCATCGGCCCGTCCGTACGGGCCCGGGTCGCGGCCAGGTCGAACGTGGCGGCGATCAGGCACATGGTCACCAGGGTGACGACCAGATCCGTCACGTAGTTGACCGGCACATCGGTCGCGAACCACAGGTACGGCTCCTCGCTCGCGGCGAGATAACGGCCCGCCCTGCCGAGGAAGTCACCGCCGATGTGCAGGCCGACGTAGCACAGCGCGAAGAGGCCGAACAGCGGCGCGCCCCCGCGGGCCGTCAGGCGCAGGGAGTTCAGCAGCGGGATCCAGCGGCCCGTCCACCCGGCGCTCAGCTTGGCCAGCGCCCGCCTCGTCCAGTCATGCGTCCGTTCCAGGTGCACCGCCGCCTGTTCGAGGCGGGTGCCCCTGATCGTGGTCTGGGTGTCCTCCGCGTACGCGCCGTAGACGAGGATGCCGACGGTCAGCCACGCGAGCGGGACGGCCAGGGCGTCGATCACGTACGGCCAGACCTCCCCCAGCCACTCCGAGACCTGCTGCCACCCCGGGATGCCGCTCTCCGCCCCGGCCATGAAGTCGTGCCAGGCCTCGACGGCGGACCGCTGACCGATCCAGTCGGAGCGCGCCCCCACGGCCGTCGCGACCGCGTTGATGCCGTAGAAGGCGAACGCCAGCTCGCCGAAGGTGGCGAGCGCACCGGAGAAACGGCCGTTCCCCGCCTCGTGGCGGCGGCCGAAGTACCACTTCACCCCGTAGGCGACCATCATCGTCGCGAGGGAGACCTTCGGGTCCAGGTTGATCAGCCCGGCCGCCACCCCGCTGTCGTCTCCGCTGCCCGCGTCGAGCACGTACCGGTCCGGCTGCCGCATGATGTCGATGCCCATGAAGTCGCGGGCGTCCTCGGCGACGAATCCCCAGGTCGTGTAGATGCCGGCGAAGACGAGCGCGGTCCGGTTGAGCGCGTTGAGAAGGCTCTCCTTGGCCTCGCCACCGGCGCGCCGGGCCCGGGTCTCCAGCAGCGCCTCGCGGACTACGTACAGCAAGCCGACGGTCGTGGCGAGGGACGTCATCACGACGAGCGTGAAGAGAAACATCACCAGGACCAGCCGGGCCTGGTACCACGAGCCGTGCGAGACGGTCGCGGCCAGCAGGAGCAAGCCCCACCGGACGAGCCGTCCAAGCGAGAACCAGATGATCAGCGGGAGCGCGCACTTCGCGAGGATCCGCAGGGCGTGCAGCGGCAACGCGTACGGCGACAGCATCCAGGCGAACCTGCGGGGGGCGGGCAGTGCGGACGTTCCGGACACCTGCCGCATGTTATCGGCTCCCGCTTCCCCCTATGGCGCGATCACCTTCGCGTGAGCCCGCTACTCGTCGCGCAGCAGCCCCAAGACCTCGTCCGTCGTCGGTGAACGACTGGTCATCCCAAACCGAAAGGCCGGTGCGTTCGCGGGAACGCACCGGCCTCGGGTGAAGCGGTGGATCAGACGGCGACCGAGAGCTGGACGACCTCGCCGAGCTTGGCCTCGACGGCGACGTCCTTGGTGACGCCGCCGCCGGCGATGATGCGGACGGTCCACTGGCCGGGAGCGGCGAAGAAGCGGAAGACGCCCTCGTCGGAGACGACGACCTCGCCGGTGAACTCGCCGCTGTGGTCCAGCAGGCGGGCGTACGCCGTGCCGGCGCCAGAGACGACGCCCTGGATCACGGCCTGGTTGGACAGGTCGATGCCGGCCGGCAGCGCGACGGTCTGCTCAGGAGCAGCGCAACCCTGTGTGGTGGTCATCAGCGGGCCTCTCCAAGCTCGATCGGCACGCCCACGAGCGAGCCGTACTCGGTCCACGAACCGTCGTAGTTCTTGACGTTGGGCTGGTCGAGCAGCTCGTGCAGCACGAACCAGGTGTGCGCGGAGCGCTCGCCGATGCGGCAGTAGGCGATGGTGTCCTTGCCGAGGTCCACACCGGCGCCGGAGTAGAGCTCGCGGAGCTCGTCGTCGGAGCGGAAGGTGCCGTCGTCGTTGGCCGCCTTCGACCACGGGATGTTGCGGGCGGTCGGCACGTGGCCGCCGCGCTGCGCCTGCTCCTGCGGCAGGTGGGCCGGGGCGAGCAGCTTGCCGGTGAACTCGTCGGGCGAGCGCACGTCGACCAGGTTCTGCTTGCCGATCGCGGCGACGACGTCGTCGCGGAAGGCGCGGATGTCGTTGTCGGGCTCCTGGGCCGTGTACTGGGTGGCGGGGCGCTCGACCGCGTCCTTGACCAGCTCGCGGGACTCCAGCTCCCACTTCTTGCGTCCGCCGTCGAGCAGCTTGACGTTCGCGTGGCCGTACACCTTGAAGTACCAGTAGGCGTAGGCGGCGAACCAGTTATTGTTGCCACCGTAGAGGATCACGGTGTCGTCGTTGGCGATGCCACGGGACGACAGCAGGGCCTCGAAGCCGGCCTTGTCGACGAAGTCGCGGCGGACCGGGTCCTGCAGGTCGGTCCTCCAGTCGATCCTCACGGCACCGCGGATGTGACCCTTGTCGTAGGCGCTGGTGTCCTCGTCGACCTCGACGAGCACGACACCCGGCGTGTCGAGGTTGGCCTCGACCCAGTCGGCGTCCACCAGAACGGCGGAGCGGCTCATTTGATTCTCCCAGGTTGTAGACGGCGGATGAGCAGGTACGTTGCGCAGCCCGGGCGGACCCGGACGTCGCGTTGGGGAAGGCGGCCGGCGGTGCCGCTGCCGCACCCAGAGCCAGTACGGTGATCCCACACGCGAACCCGATCAGTCCCACCGCTGCGAACCCCGGCCCGGTGATCCGTGCGAACCTCGGCGGCGCCGAGGTCTCGGCGCGCGAGGGCGGCCGTGGAAACGGCCGCTTCGGATCGGGGGCCACGAGGGTCGATGTGCATCGTGGGGATACTCCTGAAGGATTCTCGGAGCACGGCGTCAAGCCGCAGGAATCACCCTCAGGCCATGCGACAGAGCGAGGTCGCGACGCGGCAGAAGTCCACCGCCCGCCGCTTCGTGAGCAGCTCTGTCGTGGGAGTCATGGCCACGACAGTACCTTCCGTCTCGACATCTGTCACACCTTGTCCGATGGCTGAGATGAATGGTGAGACGTTCCATCCACGGCGAGGCCGAGAGCGGCGATCACGTCGGCCTTGCGCGGCTGGCCCGACGCCCTCTTCACCACGTTTCCCGCGCCGTCGAGGACGAGCACCGTGGGGGTGCTCAGCACCTCGAACCGCCGGACCAGGTCGAGGCGCGACTCCGCGTCGATCTCGACGTGACGCACGCCCGGCACCAGGCCGGCCACCTCGCCGAGGATCCGGCGGGTCGCCCTGCAGGGCTGGCAGAACGCGGTGGAGAACTGCACGAGCGTGGCCCGCTCGCCCAGATCGGCACCGAGATCGGCGGCCAGGACCGCGCCGACATCGCCTCTCGCCGCCGGGGCGTGTTCCACTGCCCGCACCCTCCCGTCGCGCCGCCCGGGAACCGGCCCGGCGGCCACGTTCTGGACGAGCGTGTCCACCCGGGTCGCGATGCCCGCCATCGCCGTTTGCAACCCTCCGTACGCCGGGGCTGATTCCCGGCACGGGTCACGGAAAGGTCACAGGACGCTCAGAGCCTGGCGGCGACCAGTGTGCGGCCGTCGGCGCCGGCGAGTTCGACGCGCTCGATCTGGCCGGAACTCAGCGCCGTCGAGCCCTCGAAGACCATCTTCGGCCCGCGGTACTCCCCGCTCCCCACCGCCCAGGGGCCCAGGACCGAGACGGTGCCGTCCTTCCCGATCACGCGGAGCGTGCACACCGTCCCCGCGGGCACCCCGGCGACCCTCGCGACGACCTGCGTCCCGCGCTCCTGCGGGACGAGCCGTACGGTCAGCCGCATGTCGCCGTTGCTGCCGCGAGCCTGCGGCGAGGCGGTGACGGCCGCCTCCGCGGGCGGCTGCTCGACCCTCTTCGCCACGGTGCCGGGCGACGGGACGGGCGAGACCGGAGCGACGAAGATCTGCGGGATCTCGTCGTTGCCGACCTTGGGCGCCTGGGCCGCAGCGGCGTCTGAGGCGGCGCCGCCGGCGGCCGCACTGCCGGCCGCATCGTCAAGCCTGCTCTCGTACTGCGGGGCCGCGACGGGCGAGCCCGCCGCCGTGTCCTGCGACGACGTCTGCGCCGCCGACAGCCAGGCCGTGCCGCCCACGGCCGCGACGACGACGGACGCGGCGAGCGCCAGCAGCACGCGGGACCGGCGCCCCCGCTTCGCCGACGCGGCGACCAGCCGGTCGAGCACGGCGCGCGGCGGCGCGGCGGCGCGCTCGACGTCCTCGGCCGACACGAGTGCCAGCAGGGGCGGCAGCCCCGACAGCGCGGCCAGCTCCGCCCGGCACTCCGCGCAGGTCTCCAGGTGGGCCTCGACCTCGGCGGCTTCCTCGGCGTCGAGCGCCCCGAGGACGTACACGCCGAGTGAGATCCGCACCTCCTCGCAGGTCATGGTGCCAGCCCCCGTTCCTCCAGGGCGAGTTTGAGCGCTCGGAGTGCGTAGTAGGTCCGCGACTTGACCGTCCCCTGCGGGATGCCGAGGATCTCCGACGCCTCCTTCACCGATCTCCCCCGGTAGTACGTCTCCATGAGCACCTCACGGTGCTCCGGCCTGAGCGAGGCCAGCGCCTCCGCGACCCCCCACGACTCGACGGCGCGGTCGAGCTCGTCGTCGGCGGGCAGCACGGCGAGCGCCTCGTCCCCCGTCTCCTGGGGCCTGGACCTGCGGGCCCGGTGCTGGTCGACGACGATGTTGCGGGCGACCGTGAACAGCCAGGCGCGCACCGGGCGTCCTTCGAGCACCCCGGGGTTGCGCCAGGCCCGAAGCAGCGTCTCCTGCACCACGTCCTCCGCCCTGCCCGGGTCACTGGTCAGCCGCAGTACGTAGCCGTACAACGGCCCTGCGTGATCCTCGAAAAGCGCGCGTACGAGCTCCTCGTCGGCGGTTCCGGCTGGACTCACACCTTCTTCACGTACGAAACGGCCGGCCGGTTCGGCACTGTGACCATCGTCACGTGGGCCGTCACTTGAAGGAGACATCACTCGCGGTGCCCTGGACCGCGAGTCCCTCACTGGTCGAGGTCACGCGGGTGATGCGCAGGTTCAGCGGCAGGTTCTTCACCGGGACCGTGAAGGAGATGAGCCGCTCGGGGTTCGGCACCGGAATCGCGCCCGCGAGCCGCACGCTCGCCGGCGTTAGCCGGATCCCGTCCTTGATCATTTCGATCTTCATGTCGGCGGTGACCGGCACCTGGTTTCCCAGCACGGTCACGTTGCCCGAGACGCGGAGCTTGTCGTCGCCGGTGCCCTCGACCTTGATGCCCTTCGGCGCGTGGGCGGAGAGAGTCCGACGCGAGATGACCACAGTCCCCACCACGCGGTCGGCCCCGATCTTGGCGGCCGCGGCGTTCTGGATGAGGTCGGCGAGCGGGGCGGTCACGCCGTAGAGCGTGGCGTCGATCCGTTCGAGCTGGACGCCCTCCCGCTCCACCTCGCCGATGCCGATAGCGATCTCCTCGTATCTGCCGGAGAACGCCTGCGTGAGGAACGGAAGCCCCTTCACCTGCACCGAGGGCGGCTGCGCCAGGTCGTACTGGGCCTCGATCTGGCGGGCGATCTCCCGCTGCACGCCGACCACGGCCACCCGGTCGAGCACGACGAGCAGGATGGCGAGCATAACCACGGCCACGACCAGCTTGCGCATCCGACTCCTCCGAAGGCGCCCGTACGATTCAGCGTAGTGCCCCTGCCCGCGAGATTTGCCCGAGAACGGACGATGTCCGGAGAGACGCACACCCGCTCCGGACGCCGTGAGGGGTGAAGCTTGACGGGAGAGGCACGTGCCGCTCATCCCCCGGCGAATGGGGGCAAAACCTCTACCACGAATCCCTCGGGCAGCATGATCGTGGCGGGGTCGCGGGTGCCCGCCGGGGCGCCGTCGATCAGGAAGGACGACCGGCGCAGCACGCGCTCCAGGGCCGGGTCCCCCCCGATCCGCGCGAGCAGGTCCGCCAGCGTCGCCGCGTCGGCGGCCTCCTCGGGCGTCCCGGCGGCCTCCTTGGCCGCCGCCCAGTAGCGAATCGTCCCCGTGGCCATGGTCAGCCCGCTCCCCTCGTGAGCCGCGTCTCGGTCGGCGTCCGAAACATGTCACCTCCATGAAAGCTCTCCGTCACCGTCACGTTACGGTCTTAAACCACGTGACGTGTTGTTCACACGGGTGACGCGGATTGGACGCAAAGTTCGTGTGGGCTACCCTACGAATTAATGGACTCGGGCG
This sequence comes from Microbispora triticiradicis, assembly GCA_003260025.2. Classification (GTDB taxonomy): domain Bacteria; phylum Actinomycetota; class Actinomycetes; order Streptosporangiales; family Streptosporangiaceae; genus Microbispora; species Microbispora triticiradicis. The sequence continues at coordinate 45,568 of QFZU02000014.1, forward strand.
ATGTAGCCCCCGGGTCCTTACGTGTTTGTACGGCTGTCGCGGTTTCCAGTGCTGCAAACGGCGCCGAGCCGACATGGTGCGAGGAGGCTCATGTGAGCAATCTGCTCCTGCTGACCAACGCTCTGGAGCCGTCGGCGGAGGTGCTCCCGGCACTCGGACTGCTTCTCCACTCGGTGCGGGTCGCCCCGGCCGAGGCCTCCGCTCTGATCGACGCGCCGCCCGCGGACGCCATCCTGGTCGACGCGCGCCGTGAGCTCGTGCAGGCCAAGAGCCTGTGCCGGCTGCTGCGCACGACCGGTGTCACCTGCCCGCTGATGGCGATCGTGACCGAGGGCGGCCTGGCGGCGATGACGGCGGAGTGGGGCGTGGACGACGTCATCCTCGACACCGCCGGCCCCGCGGAGGTGGAGGCCCGGCTGCGGATGTCGGTCGGGCGGCTGTCGCTGGCCGCCACGGAGGACGTCCCCGACGAGATCCGCAGCGGTGACCTGTCGATCGACGAGGCCACCTACACGGCCAGGCTGCGCGGCCGGGCGCTCGACCTCACGTTCAAGGAGTTCGAGCTGCTCAAGTATCTCGCCCAGCACCCGGGCCGGGTCTTCACCCGGGCCCAGTTGCTCCAGGAGGTCTGGGGCTACGACTACTTCGGCGGCACCCGGACCGTGGACGTCCACGTACGGCGGCTGCGGGCGAAGCTGGGAGCGGAGTACGAGGCGCTCATCGGCACGGTCCGCAACGTCGGCTACCGGTTCGTGCCCGACCGCGGCGGCGAGCAGCAGGCCGAGGCCGAGGCCGTCAGACGCTGACTTCGGCCGGAAAGGCCCGCCCCCGCTGCGGGGGCGGGCCTTCCGGTGTTCTCCGTCCCTTACCGGATGAGGTTGATCCGGCCGGTGGCCGGCGGGGCGATCGGCGAGTGCGCGCCCATGTAGGCGACCAGCGCGTCGATGTCCAGCGGGCCGCTCCACAGGTTGGTGCTCTGCGTGAACACGGTGAAGCCGTCGCCGCCGCCGACGAGGAAGTTGTTGGCGGCCACCCGGATCTGCTGGGTGTCGGTCACCGCGGTGCCGTTGATCTTGATGTCGGAGACCCGCGAGCCCTCCGGCTTCGTGGTGTCGAAGGTGTAGGTCAGCGACGAGGACGGCTGCAGGATCCGCTGGGTGATGCCGCCCGTGGTCGGGTCGACCTTCCAGATCTGCTGCTCCAGCAGCGCCTTCAGCTGGGCCCCGGTGAGCGTGACGACCTGCATGAGGTTGTTGAACGGCTGCACCGTGAAGGCCTCGCCGTACGTCACGACCCCGTCCCCCTCGGCGCCGCTCTGCGGGAAGGTCAGGTCGGCGCGGACGCCGCCCGGGTTCATCAGCGCGATCTCGGCGTTGCCGCCGGTCTTGGTCGCCTCCAGCTGCGCGTCGGCGATCAGGTCGCCGAGCGGGGTCTCGCCGACGTTGCTCCCCCGCCCGATCGTGGCGGTGATCTTGCCGATCGGCTTGTTGGCGACGGCCGAGACCCGCTCCTTCCAGGTGTTGATGTACGTCTCGGTGTCGGGGTCCGGGGTGACGGTGCGGGTCACCACGTTGTTCTTGGCGACGACGCTGGAGCGGATGACGTCCTTGGTCCTACGGTCGATCTTGAAGTCGATCTGGGTGATCGCGCGGCCGAACGAGGAGCCCTGGGTGTAGACGCGGTCCTGACCGGCCGGGTCCTTCACCTTGCAGACGTACGCCTGGTGGCTGTGGCCGCTGATGACCAGGTCGATCTGCGGGTCGAGCCCCTTGGCGATCCGCGAGCCGGCGCCGGGGACGACCGGGCACGAGCTGGGGTCCTGGTTGGGGGTGATGCCGTCGCCCTCGTGCACCAGCACGACCTGCGCCTTGACGCCGTGGCGGGCGAGGAGCTTCGACACCTTGTTGGCGGCCGCGATCTCCTCGGTGAACTTGAGGCCCGCGATGCCGGAGGCGGTGACGATGCTGGGGGTGGTCTGGGTCACCAGACCGATGAAGGCGACCTTCATCCCGTTGATCTTCTTGACGAAGTAGGGCGGCAGGGCGTAGTCGCCGTTCGACTCCTTCTGCACGTTGGCCCCGAGGTAGTCGAAGCTCGTGCCCTTCCACGTCCCGGCCGGGGAGCAGCCGTCGGCCGGGTGGCAGCCGCCGTTCATGATGCGCTTGAGCTCGTTGATGCCCTCGTCGAACTCGTGGTTGCCCGCCGAGGAGGTGGCGAGGCCGAGCTGGTCGAGCAGCGCGGCGGTCGGCTCGTCGTGGTAGGCCGCGGACAGCAGCGGCGAGGCGCCGATGAGGTCGCCGGCGCCCACCAGCAGGGTGTTGTCCGTACGCAGTTGCTTGAGGTGCGCGGCCAGGTAGGCGGCTCCGCCGGCGATCGAGTACTTGGCACCGGCGATGCCGGTGAGGGAGCCGTCCGTGTCGGTGAGCGGCCCGTTGGGGTCGAGGATCCGGGAGCCGGACCCGGTCGGGGGCTCCAGGTTGCCGTGCAGGTCGTTGATGGTCAGCAACCGGACGGAGACGGAGGGGTCGGGCTGGTGGCCGTGCCCGGCCGGGTGCTTCGGCCCATGGTTCGTTCCATTGGAGACCGCGGGGGCGGCAGCCTTCGAAGCGGGATCGGCGACGGCCGGGCTCACGGTGAGAGCCGCGGCGCCCAGGATCGCGGCGCCGGCGACGGCCAGTCGCGTCAGGGATGCTCGGGTCATGACCCCCGACAGTAGAACGGCGATCTGATCGGGAAATGGCGCAAAGATAACGATTCAGGGAGGCCACGGCTGGCGTCTATTGCCGAAGCCCCCCGCCGGGGCGCGCCGGCCCCTCGCCTATCGTGCCAGGCATGAACGTACGCGTGGAGATCACGGAAAGTCTCGGCGACGAGCAGGTTACGGCCGTGCTCGCTCTGGTGGAGGCGGCCGCCGAGGCCGACGGGGTGCGACCGCTCAACGAGCACGTGATGCTCCAGGTGCGCTACGGCGGCGTCCCGGGGGCGAGAGCCGTACTGCTGCACAAGGACGGCGACCTCGCCGGATTCGCCCACCTGGACCCACCCGGCGACCCGGCCGGCCCCGAGGAGGGACCGAGCGGCGAACTCGTGGTGCATCCGGCCTTCCGCGGGCTCGGCCTGGGCCGGCGGTTGCTCGACGCGGTGCTGGAGGCGAGCGGTGGCAGGCTCCGCCTGTGGGCCCACGGCGACCTGCCCGCCGCCGCCCGCCTCGCCCGGAGCGCGGGCCTGACCCGGGCGCGGTCGCTGTGGCGGATGCGCAGGCCACTGGCGGAGCCCCTGCCCGCCGCCCCGCTCCCCGAAGGCGTACGGCTGCGCACGTTCGAGCCCGGGCGCGACGAGCAGGCCTGGCTCGCGCTCAACGCGCAGGCCTTCGCCGCCCACCCCGAGCAGGGCTCCTGGACGATCGACGACCTCGAACTGCGCGAACGCGAACCGTGGTTCGACCCCGCCGGCTTCTTCCTCGCCGTACGGGACGACACGCCGGTGGGCTTCCACTGGACCAAGGTGCACCGCGACGGCGACGACGGCGAGCCGATCGGGGAGGTGTATGTCGTGGGGGTCGGGCCCGGCGAACGCGGCACGGGCCTCGGCCGGGCGCTGACGATCGCCGGGCTCGCGCACCTGCGCGGCCTCGGCCTGGCCCGGGTGATGCTCTACGTGGACGAGGAGAACGCCGCGGCGGTCCGGCTCTACGAGTCGCTCGGGTTCACCCGGTGGATCACGGACGTGATGTACCGCCGGTGACGACGGCGGGCCGGTCCCGAAGGGGCGCCGGCCCGCCGGCTCAGCCGAGGATGAGGTTGAGGATGAAGTAGCCGATCGCGGCCACGACGGCCGCCGCCGGGATCGTCAGGACCCACGCGGTCACGATGCTGCCCGCGATGCCCCACCGTACGGCCGACAGCCGCTTGGTCGCGCCGACGCCCATGATGGCGCTGGTGATGGTGTGGGTGGTCGAGATGGGCGCGCCGAACCCGAGGGCCGCCGTGTAGAGCACGCTCGCCGCGGCGGCCTCGGCCGCGAAGCCCTGCGGCGGGTCGAGGTGGATGATCCGGCGGCCGAGGGTGCGCATGATCCGCCACCCGCCGGCGTACGTGCCGAGGGAGATCGCCAGCGCCGAGGACGTGATGACCCACTCGGGGATGTGCGAGTCGGGAGAGACGTAGCCGCCGACGACCAGCGCGAGGAAGATCACACCCATCGTCTTCTGGGCGTCCTGCAGGCCGTGACCGAGGGCCATCGCGGCCGCCGACAGCGTCTGGGCGTACCGGAACCCCTTGCTGGCCCGGTGGGGGTTGGCCTTACGGAAGATCCACAAGATCGCGATCATGATGACCGCGCCCAGGAGGAGCCCCACGACGGGGGACAGCACCATCGGGATGACGACCTTCTCGATCACCCCGCTCCAGTGCACGGACGCGCTCGCCGCCAGTGCCGAGCCGACGAGCCCGCCGATCAGGGCGTGACTGCTCGACGACGGCAGGCCGAAGTACCAGGTGATGAGGTTCCACACGATGGCGCCGAACAGCGCCCCGCCGACGATGATCAGGCCGTGCCTGCCGTCCGGGGCGTCGATGATCCCCTTACCCACGGTCGAGGCGACCGAGGTGCCGAGATGGGCGCCGATGAAGTTCATGACCGCCGCCATGAGCAGCGCCACCCGGGGGGTCAGCGCCCGGGTGGAGACCGACGTGGCGATCGCGTTCGCGGCGTCGTGGAAGCCGTTCGTATAGTCGAACACCAGCGCGATGACGACCACGCTGATGACAAGCGCGAGCTCCACTTAGCTTTCCTTGACCGCGATCGTCTCGACCGTGTTCGCGACGTGCTCGAAGGCGTCCGCGGCGAGCTCGAGCTGCTCGATGACCTCACGCATCTTCATCACGGTCAGCGCGTCGTACTCACCGCTGAAGAGCTTGGCCAGCAGCCGGCGATAGATCTGGTCGGCCTGGTTCTCCAGCCGGTTGATCTCGATCCAGTACTCGTTGAGGTGCTGCATAGAGCGCAGGCGCGGCATCGCGTCCGCGGTGAGCTCCGCCGCCCTCTCCAGGACCTCCACCTGGCGTACGACCTCCTTGGGCAGGTGGTCGATCTGGTAGAGGACGATCAGGTCGGCGGCGGCCTCCATGAAGTCCATCACGTCGTCGAGGTTCGACGCGAGGCGGTAGATGTCCTCACGGTCGAAGGGCGTGATGAAGCTCTCGTTGAGCCGGTTCATGATGGCGTGAGTGCGCTCGTCACCCGCGTGTTCGCAGGCACGCATCTTCTCGGCCAGGGCGTCACGGTCCGAACCGTCGCTGATGATCTCGACCAGCAGACGCGATGCGGTGACGAGGTTGTTCGCCGAGTCGGCGAACAAGTCGTAGTAGCTGTCCTCACGGGGCGTGAGACGCAGGCGCACGTCGTTTCTCCAGTGTGCGGGGACGGTCCGCAGAGAAGGGTACGGGTTACCAGTTGAAATGCGAAGTTCAGGCCATGCAGGCCCACTTGTAACCTACTCTTCCCCTCCCAGCTGCCCGGAAGGGCTCCCGTGACACACTTGTTGCCAGGTTCCGCTCAGATCCTCGTCCGGTGGAAGTTGAGGAACGACCGGCTGGGAGTCGGCCCCCGCTGCCCCTGATAGCGCGAACCGTACCGGTCCGAGCCGTACGGGAACTCGGCGGGCGAGCTGAGCCGGAACATGCAGAGCTGGCCGATCTTCATGCCGGGCCACAGCTTGATCGGCAGTGTGGCGACGTTCGACAGTTCGAGCGTCACATGCCCCTGGAAACCGGGGTCGATGAACCCGGCCGTGGAGTGCGTGAGCAGTCCCAGCCGGCCCAGGCTCGACTTGCCTTCGAGCCGTGAGGCGATGTCGTCCGGAAGGCTGATCACCTCGTACGTGCTGGCCAGCACGAACTCCCCCGGATGCAGGATGAACGGCTCGTCGCCGTCCGGCTCCACCTGCCGGGTCAGGTCGGGCTGCTCCATCGCCGGGTCGATGTGCGGGTACCGGTGGTTCTCGAACACCCGGAAGTAGCGGTCCAGGCGTACGTCGACACTGGACGGCTGGATCATCACCGGGTCGTACGGGTCGAGCTTCACCCTGCCCGACTCGATCTCGGCGCGAAGGTCACGATCGGAAAGCAGCACGGTGCCAGGCTAGTAGGCCCGTTGAGCGCCGGTGTCAGGGATCTTCGCGTCGGGACTGCAGGAGCACGCCTTGAATCCGCTACAGTAGGGGCAGCGACGGGCTCCACGGCCCGTCACGCGGGTGTAGTTCAATGGCAGAACATCAGCTTCCCAAGCTGACAGCGCGGGTTCGATTCCCGTCACCCGCTCCACTCTCAGAGCGTTCGCTGCTCCCCGGCATCGTCAGGAGGGTCGAGGAGACCGCAGGCTTGCTCGATCTCCCCTGACTCGATCAGGTCGCGAATCGCAGCTGCCATTCCCTCGAAGCCGACGTCCCTGATGATGATCAGGTCGGAGCACCAGAAGTACCGGCCACCAAGGGACTCTCCGGTGCGTGCGTTCTTATTCATGAGCTTCTGGACCACGTCCAAGGTCATGAAGGTCGCGTATCGACGGGAGCCGTCGGGAAAGGTGATCGTGGCGTCCGCCTCATCGGCCGTGTCCGGCTCATAGCCTTCCCACGCCGGAATGGTCACCTCGAACAGAGGGTCCGCGATCGTGTAGAAGGTCCCATCGAAGCTGATCACCGTTCCGCCTCTTTCTGATCCTCTGGGAGACCGTAACAAGATCGACACCGAAAAGCACGTGGCGCAATACACATGGACTCTGGACTCCTACAAACCGACGGCCAAGGGGCGCACAATCGACCTGTGGTGCCCCAGGACTCCCCTCTTCTCAAAGCCGCTCGCCTATGCCTCGCCGACGTCCGAGCCGAGGAAACCGCCATCGAGGTGGCCGATGTGTTGGAGTACCTGAAGCATGACGAGTGGGAGATGGCCCTCCTCCTCCTTGAAGACCTCGGTGACGCGCATCCACAGCCGCCCGAGTTCTGGAGTCTCCTTGCGGACGCCGCGCGCCTGATGTGGCTCATGAGCGACGTCGCCTGGTACGAGTGGCGACACGACGAAGCCCGCAACGGTGGCATCCGGGCTGAACTCTGCCTCGTGTCCACCGAGAATGGGAGCCGCGCAACACCCATTCCCCCCTGCAGCGGCATCCTCCGTCCCATGTGGGACATCGGCCATCTCACACCGGCCGGCGAACCCCTGCTCAGCATCGCCAGGCTGTGGGTCGAAGGCCCTGATCCCCTGGAGCCAGGCGGATGCTCAGCGGTCAGGCTGCTCCCCATGACCTTCGAGCATTGGCGGCATCTCAAACCAGGTGATCCGATCATGATGCATGAGAGGCGGCCTCCTGCCGGAACGGCACGCGTGATCGAGATCTTGCAACCCGTGACAGCCGATGCACAGCCGCGGGAAGCCTGACTGCGCATGGTCGCGTCGTGCCCGTTGCGTGCCCGTTCGGTTGGCGATCAGCGGGAAGCAAAAGGGACTCGCGGTGACTCGACCGCCATAGACCCAGGTCAACGTTTTCCCAGCTCAGACGGCTTGATCTTGAAAGACTTCCCAAGCTGACAGCGCGGGTTCGATTCCCGTCACCCGCTCCAAGCGAGAAGGCCCAGGTCAACGTATGGCCTTGCCCATGACCGAGGCTCATGCGTCTCCTCACTTTGACCGGCAAAAATGCCTTTGGCGAGAACTCAGGCCAAGGTCACCGATGGCAGCCGCAGTGTGGGTGCCCGCGCCCGCGCATTGCCATACAGCAGTTCCCTCCACGAAGGCAGCATGTAGGCCAAGCCGATGCTCGGGACAGATAGGCCACACTCCCCAGATGTGTTCGATTACGACGTCCTGAACCGCGTCCGCGATCTCGACAAGCGCGGCGCCAGCGTCTCTACCGCTGCTCGGCCAAATGGCAGGACTGCCATAACCACCGCAGCACCCCACCCGCGCGCAGCCGCTGTCGTCCCAGTTTGGGAACGTGATCCCCAGCACCACATCGATACCTGCGGCGCGGACATCGCCTTCCACGACCTTCACTGCTGTCTCCAGCGTGGCCCACAGTTGATCGAAACCTGTCGCCCTAAGCAGGTCCCGCCCGAGCCGGGCCACTTCCTGAGATGTCAACTCCGCCGCCGGGCGTTCCAGGATCTCCCTTACCGGAGGGCAGCCTAAATCGGCTTCCTCCATTAGGCACGCAAGCTCGACAACCGGCTCGGCGCCAAGGTCGCCCTCACGCAGCCCCCGGTAGATCTGGGCGGCGAACCGCCCGGCGTCGCTCCCGTCCTGATAGATGGAGTACACGTCAGGAATTGTCTCCCTGCTCGACTTGAATGACCAACGCGAGCCCAGATAGCGAAGCGGCCAGGCCACGACCTTGATCACGTGCCAGATGCGTGCCAGAACGGACGGCGATCAGCGGGCAAGCGCGGAGACTCACGGTCACTCGGTCATCCCTGACCTGCACCCCAGTTTTCCCAGCTCAGCACGGCAAGATCAGTAGCCTATTCCCAAGCTGACAGCGCGGGTTCGATTCCCGTCACCCGCTCCACCTACGAAGGCCCAGGTCAGGGCTGGCTGGTTCACTTCTTGAGCCACATCCTGAAGCCGACTACTCCCGCCGTCAAGAAGATGGCCACCATGGCAATCAGTTGCCAGCGAAACTCGATTTCCAGTGCTGACCGCGCGCTTTTCAGTTGCAGCCTCACCACTGTGTCGTCGATGTACTGCAACTGTTCGTTGGTCAACGGCGGGTAGACCACGCGCGGCAGAAAGATCACGCCTGCCCCGACCAGGGCAACAAGCAGAAGCAGCGCCATCAGGCATGCGAAGGACCGTACGGAAGTACCCAAATGATCACCTCTCTCAAAATGATCAATGTTCCACATCCCCTGATCGCGGACAACGCCTCTGCCCAGTTCGCATGCCGGAGCCCGCTATCGCTTACCCTGCGGGGAACGCTGCGCCCACGGCCGATGCGGATGCGGACAACCCCGAAACGGCGTGCCCGTTGCGTGCCCGTTCGGTCGGCGACCAGCGGAAGACAGCGGGGACTCACGGTGACTCCACCGGCGTAGGTCCAGGTCAGAGTTTGCCCAGCTCAGACGACGTGATCTTGAAAGACTTCCCAAGCTGACAGCACGGGTTCGATTCCCGTCACCCGCTCCACACGCAAAGGCCCAGGTCAGGGAGCACATCCCAACCCGGGCCTTGATTGTTTCTGAGGCTCTTTGATCTTCGCGTTCCATTAGCGTGCCATTAGCTCTTGGTCAGCCCACCGGGGCCAGGCTCTGTTCGCAGTCCAGATCTTCAGTTCATGAGTAACTGGTTCAGGAACAGGCTGAGGAGGCGGGATGAACAGGGTCGTGGTCCTCGGACGGGGTGGCGCGGGCAAGTCCACGCTCGCGGTCCGGCTCGGTGAGGTGCTGTCGCTGCCGGTCGTCGAACTGGACAAGCGCTTCTGGAGCGCCGGGCTCTCTCCCACCCCCAAGGAGGAGTGGGAGGTCGTTCAGCGGCGGCTCGTCGATGCGCCCCAATGGGTCCTCGATGGCGACCTGGGTCCCTACGACGTCCTCGACGTCCGTCTACGAGCCGCTGACACGGTGGTCGTCCTGGACTTTCCGCTCTGGCGCTGCGCCTGGCGTGCGCTGCGCCGCTCCCGCGAGGATCTGACCTTCTGGCGCTGGGTCCTCACCTACCGGTGTCGCGCTCTGCCCCTTGTGATGGACGCGATCGCCGAACACGCGGGCACCGCCGAACTCCATGTGCTGAAGGACCCCGACGGAGTCGAACGCTTCCTGGCCAGCGCGAACGGGGCCACGCCCCGGCCCTAGCAGCCCGGCCGGGTGGTCGCCCTCGTCGTCATCGCGTCGAGCCTGCTCGCGGAACCAGCGCAGGACGAGGACGGCCTGGCGGAACGGTCCCAGCGCCCGGCTGCCGCGCGGGGTGCGCAACCGCCGCCGGTGGGCGGCCAGCAGGCGGGCAAGGAACTCGACGGTGTGGCGCGGGACGTCGAGCGTGGCAGCATAGGTGACCAAGGGGAAGCCTCTGGTTCAGCGGACGATCTTGTGGTGAGAACCGTCCTACCAGGGGCTTCACTTTTACCTGCGCCCAGGGTCCCGTTGTGTGATCTGGCCACTCACGAGCACTTCACAGCCCTCGCGAAGATCATTTCGCTGAGAAACCTCACTACCTCGCCCGGAAAAGCTCAATCCGCGCGGTCGTAGGCTTCCTGCGACGCTGACACGTCGCCGAGGTGTGCGATCGACCAATCCTCCAGCGCGCGCAGCGGCTCGCGCAGGGAGCGGCCCGCCTCGGTAAGTGTGTACTCGACGCGGACAGGAACTTCGGGGTAGACGGTGCGGCGCACGATCCCGTCCCGTTCGAGGCCGCGGAGAGTCTGGGTGAGCATCTTCTGCGAGATTCCCTCAATGCGTCGGCGCAACTCTGAGAAGCGGGCGCTGCCGTCCCAGAGGGCACCCACGATGAGCACCGTCCAACGGTCGCCGATGCGATCCAGGATGCGGCGGGTCGGGCAGTCCGCGCGGTAGGGGCTGCCGCGGAGCACCGACTCGGCCCGAGTGGTTACCACAAGGTGCCTTCTTCCGATAGGAGAGCTGCACTCATACGGTAATCGCAGAGCGTCGCCCGACGCCATCCGACCCATGGAAAGGCACCTCGTGTCTCGCATTACCGTCATTGGCGGCACCGGCTATGCCGGTTCGGCGATCGTCGCGGAGGCCGCCGCTCGCGGTCATCAGGTCACCGCACTGAGCCGCTCGCTCCCCGACGCGCCAATCCCGAACGTGACCTATGCCCAAGGTGACGCCGCCGACGAAGCAACGCTGTTGGCAGCCATTGAGGGCGCGGACGTCGTGGTGGCCGCACTCGCCCCACGCGGCCCGCTGGCCGGTATCTTCCGCGACGTCTACAGCACCATCGCGCGTCTGGCAGATGGCGCAGGCGTACCCCTGTACGTCGTCGGCGGCTACTCGTCGCTGCGCCCTGCGCCCGGGGCGGCTCGCTTCGTAACCGACCTCAGCCACATCCCGGCAGAGCTTCATGACGAGATCCGCGCCGGGGCGGCGCTCATCATCGAGGACCTCCCGGCTACGCCCGCGACACTCGACTGGGTCTTTGTGAGCCCCGCGCTCAGGTTCGGCGCACATGTGCCCGGCGAACGACTCGGCCGTTATCGGCTCGGCGACGACGTCGCAGTTCAGCCCGAGGACGGCGGCGCGATCTCCGCCGGCGACTACGCCCTCGGATTCGTCGATCTGATCGAGAAGGGCGACCACCACAGGACACAGGTCAACATCGGCCACTGATTTCCGGGCGAGGTGGTGGTCACCTTCCGTTGTCCCACACGCAGGCGCGAGGGCTAGTCCGAGAACTGCTCCGCAGCCTCGACCGAGGATGGCTTGTCGAGGAGTAGCAGACGGCCGACAGTTCACCGCAGCCCAGCCCACAGCGGCGACGACCGCCTGGCGGTCCGCAGGCACGCCGCGTGACCGTCATGCGCGCGTCTGGCGTGCCAGGTCCGTCTGGGTGGTCAGGCTCACGAGCATCGCGGTGAGTCCTGCCTGGAGCCGCGACTCCAACCGCAGCTTGGCGAGAATCGCGGTGATGTGCCGTTTGGCCGTACGTTCGCTGATCGACAGCATTCTGGCGATGGACCGGTTGTCGTAGCCGAGGCCGAGCAGTTCGAAGACCGACGCCTCCCGGGCCGTCAACGACGGGGCGAGCAACAGCGCCGCGGCGATCGGCGAAGGAAGGGCGTCATTCCCGATGCTGACGCATCCCCGGACGTCCTGGGATCCGCACGTCGTGCAGCCGCTCGGCGCAGGACCCGCCGCCCGCCGCGGCCCGAGCCTGGCGTGCCGACGCCTGGCCGTCCCGCTGTCGATCGCGGACCCCGGACTCCGATCAGGAGGAGCGAACATGACGTAATGCTGTGGGATCGCAGTATCGATGCGGTTTGCTCCCGGTGTAGTGCCGGTAGTCCCGTCATCATCCGTGTTCGGCAGCCGGGGCCGCCGACGTCGACCGTTCCGCGGCGGTCAGGGCGGCCCTCGCGTAGACACCGGCGATCAGGATGAGTACGCCTGACAGCGCGAGGATCGAGTCGATCGGCCCGAACCGCATCCCGGCCAGCGAGCCGTCGAGGTTGCGCAGGTCGGTGCTGGCCAGCCAACCGGCGGCCGACGCGGCCAGCATCGAGGCGAGTTGCGTGACCGGATAGAACACGGCCATGACCCGGCCCAGATACTCCTTCGGCGCGGCGGCGAGCAGCAGTGGCGTCATCGCCGTGTTGAGCATGGTGATGGGAATCACGAACAGGGAGAGCACGATGAGACCGCCGAGGAACTCGGTCTGCCGTGTGTAGGTGAGCAGCAACGCGCCGCTCACGATCAGGCCGATCCACGCGGTCCTCCGGGCGCCGATCCACTGCACGACCCTCCCGGCGCACAGCGCGCCGATGATCCCGCCGACGCCCTCCGCCGTGCCGAGGTAGCCGAACAGATGAGATGGCGAGTGCAGGTTTTCGGTGAGGAAGAACACGTTCAACGTGTTCAGGGCACCCAGCCCGCACTGACCGATCACCGCGAGCGTCAGCAGGGCGACCAGAAACCTGCTGCCGGCGAAGAAGCGCAGGCCGACGACGAACTCCTTGCGCAGCCCGGGCTGCGAGCCGTCTGATCTGCCCCGGTCGGGGGCGGAGTCGCGGCGAACCGAGCGGATGACGGCGTAGGACACGGCATAGGACGCCGCGTTGAGGAGCAGCGCCCATTGCAGCCCGACGCTGAACATCAGCGGCGCGGCGAGCGGCGGGCCGACGATGGCGATGGCCCCGGCCGTGCCCTGGGCGATGCCCGCCGCCCGGGCCCGGTCGGCCTCGCCTGTCACGATGTCCCTGATGACGGACAGGCGCGCGGGCCCGAAGAACTGACCCGTGGCGTTCAGCACGAGGACGGACGTGTAGATCAGTGCGAGCCAGGCCCAGACCGGGATCGCATCGGCGGGCAGGAGCGCCACCACCGTCAGGAACGCCACCACAACGCCGCGGATCACCTCGGTGCCGAGCATGGTGCGCATCTTGTCCCACCGGTCGACGAACACCCCGGCGATCGGACCCACGAACAGCACCGCGCCGCCCACTGCCAGCAGGATGCCGCTCACCGCCGCGGGCGCCCACGACTGGTCCTTGGCCAGGACATCGGCCACCCACAGGACGAGGGTGGTGCTGAAGACGACGTCTCCCGTGGACGAGACGGCCTGCCCGTACCACAGGCGGGCATAGTCGCGATTGATCAGGAACCGATGCTTGACGGTGGCCGGCACGAGAGGACCAGGGCTACCGGCGGCGCGACGCGGACAAGGTGATCATCGTAGCCATGGCGGTCACGAGAGTCGTGTGATACGCCTTCCGGAAGACCTCGACCGCCGACGCCGACTCCGGTGGCCGCTGGGCGGCGTACCGTCCGGGAATGGCCCCGCTGGGCAGCTGGGCCTCCAGGAGGTTCCGTATCGCGGCCAGGCCGGACCGGGTGCGGGTCGGATCCTCGCCGACGAGGGACTGCGAGAGCAGGAACTCCCCCACGAGATCCCAGTAGTCGATCTCCACGAAGTGGGTCGTCAGTTCGTCGAGGACCTGGAAGATCCGCCTCCGCTCGTCGTCGGTGAAGCCGGGGTCCCGGGCGCCGAAGTCGCTCAGGTGGAACAGGATGTGCGTGATGACGTAGGCGTCCTCGATGTCGACCGGATACGTCGTGGTCCAGTCGGCGAGGAGGGTGCTCTCGTACAGCTCCCGGTACGAAGGGAAGTCGTGGCGGAGGCCGGCGCGTTCCGCGTAGTAACGGGTTTCGAGGCGCACGTGCGGCGACTTGCCGTAGAGCGGGAAGAAGCCGCCGGGAGCCAGCTCCCCGAGGACGGCCCAGTGGCGCCCGTCGGTGAGCCCGGGAGGTGCCAGCGCGCCGAAGGCCAGGCCGTACGCCCGGTAATACCTGGGCATGGCCGTCAGCTGCCGTGGGAAGTCCGGGTCATGCCAGATCTTCCGGACGGTCGCGGCCACCTTCGCCAGATCCTCGTCGTCGGGCCGCAACCTCGTCCAGATCGCACAGAGCTGCGCCAGTTCCAGGCACGCCTTCACCTTGGGTGTGACGGGCAGCCCCGAGTACGACGGATCGAGGTACTCCAGGTTGTCGCTGATCCAGCGCCTGGCCCCGGCCGACAGCCGCTCCAGGTCGCCGGTCGCCCTCTCGTCCGCGTAGGTCGTCGCAGGTTCGGTCATCCATCTGCCCCTTTCGAGAGCCATCGTGTTTCGAGAGGCATCGTGTCCACGGCCCGGTCCGCGGGTCGGTGCGGCTTTCGGGCCACCCGGGCACAGGAAAGTTCGACGACGTCGGCCGCGCGTGAGGCGCTGTCGGCCGAGGCCAGCCTGCGGCCGAGATCCGCCGCGCGTTTCCGCAGCCCCGGGTCCTCCCAGGCCAGGTGGAGCGTCTTCCACGGATCGGAGTCCATGTCGTCCAGTGCGTACACCGCGACCCCCGCCCGGACGCACGCCGCGGCCAGCAGCGGCTGCTCGGACCCGTTGGGCGTCACCCCGAGCGGCCGTCCCCGCAGTAGCGCGGCCAGCACCGGCGCCGACGTGCCGCTGGTCAGCACCAGTCCGGCCCGGTCGACGAACGGCCCCATGTACGGCCTGCGCACGAGCAGCATGTCCGCGCCGGGGTCAGGGCGCGGATCCAGCGTCCGGCCCTGCTCGACCAGGGCCTGGAACGGGCCGCCGGTGAAGGCCGAGTTGAGCCGCGGCCACTGGACCTTCCCTCCGAAGAAGCGACCGAGATGCACGTAGACGACGGGCTTGCCCACCCGGTCGAGATGTTCCATCACGGTGTCGACGTCGGCCCCGTCCGCCGTCGGCTCCCACGCCAGCGGTCCGACGTGGTGCACGCGCTCGGGCAGCACCGCGCCCGGGTACTCGAAGACGGGATCACCCCGCAACAGCAACGCCGCGCCGAACAGCGGGCTCTCCGGCCACGGGTCGCTCCGTGTGGCCAGGCCGACCTCCGCGCGCAGCTCGCGGTAGTACTGAAGGATCTCGCGTGACCGCGCTTGCCTGCTCATGCCGGGCTGGGGCTCGTCGTGGCCTCCGGCCGCGTAGTTCAACAGGTGGGCCGACAGCCCCAGCACCACCGCCGGGATGTCCAGCGCCTCGGCGGCGAGCAGTGCTCCATGGCACAGGACCGAGGTGACGAGCACGTCGGCCCGGACCTGCCGAGCGGCTCGGAGGGCGGCCCGGAACTGCGCCGGCCCCCCGTCGCGCCATCTGGCGACCGAGAACCCCCGCTGCCCGCCGTACCGCTCCGCCGTCAGGTACGGCAGGCCGGATTCGGCCACGATCTGCGCGGCCGAGGTCCTGCCCAGCACGCAGACGGTGTTCCCCCGCCGTTCGAGCTCGCGTCCGGCCGCGATCGCCGGATACAGATACCCCCCGTCGCTCAGCGGGCAGAGCAGGACGTTCATGCCGGACTCACCCCGAGGTGGGCGGCGATGAAGGCCAGGCAGTCGGCGAACAGCGCCACCCCGCTGGACGCGGAGCGAACCCCGTGGCCCACCCCCCGCTCGAACCGGAACAGCGCCGGGCCCTTCCCCGACGTGGCGTGCTGGAGCGCGGCGCACATCTTCCGCGCGTGCAGCGGATCCACCCTGGTGTCACCGTCGGACGCGGTGAACAGGACCGGGGGGTACGCGACGTCCGGGACGACGTGATGGTAGGGGGAGTACGACAGCAGCGTCCGCGCCTGGCCGGGGTCGGCGGCGCTGCCGTACTCCGGGACCCAGCTCGGCCCGAGCCCGTGGAACTCGTAACGGGCCATGTCCAGGAGCGGGGACATGCACACGGCGGCCGAGTACTTTCCGGGGTGCTGGGTAAGCGCCACACCCACGAGGAGGCCGCCGTTGGAGCCGCCTATGATCGCAAGCCGGCCGGGCCTGGTCCAGCCCGCCTCGACCAGATGGTCGGCAACGGCGTCGAAGTCGTCGAAGGTGTTCTGCTTTCTCGGCCCGCGGCCGGCACGGTGCCACTCCTCGCCCTCCTCGCCGCCCCCGCGCAGGCACGCGGTGGCGAAGATCCCGCCCGCCTCGACCCAGGCGACGATCAGAGGCGAGTAGCGCGGCGACATCGACACGCCGAAGCCGCCGTATCCCATGAGGATGGCGGGGCGCGGACGATCGGGGGAACCCGACGGGGACGCCACGAACATCCGTACCGTCGTGCCGTCCGCGGACCGGCAGGTCTCCAGCCCGGCCTTCATGCGAGGGGCGTCGATCCCCGGCGCCGGCGACCACGGCCCGACCTGGCCCGTTCGGGCGTCGTAGTGGAGCACCAAGGGAGGCGTGACGTAGTCGGTGTAGGGGAACCAGGCTTCGTGTCCCGCTTCCGGCCGTACCGAGATCCGCCCGATGGAACCGACGCCGGGCAGCGGGACGGTCCCCAGCTCACGGCCGTCGGTCAGGTCGTGGACGGTGATCTCCGCGGCCGCGTGGCGGATCCAGGAGACCAGCCCGATCGGCCGATCGAGCTCCGGGCCGCTGAGGACGGTGAGGTCGTCCAGCACCGCGTCGGGGCGTTCGGCGATCAGCTCACGCCAGGCGCCGGGAGCCGGGTCCGCCGGGGTGCACACGACGACGCGTCCGCGAGCGGCGTCCCTGTCGGTGCGCAGCCACATGGGGTCGTGCGGACCGGTGCCCGGGGCGATGCGTACCCGGGTGCGGCCCTGTCCGGCCTCCTGGACCGGCCGCAGGTCCGGACATCCGGGCGGGCTCGTGGACAGGTCGGCCAGGTAGACCGCCGCACCGCGGTCGGTGCCGGTCGCGGCGGTGACGATGAGCCATCGGCCGTCCGGTGTGACGGCCACGGTGTAGAACTGGGTTCTCTCCCGGCCCTCGCCGAACACGAGGACGTCGGTATCCGGCTCAGAGCCGACCTTGTGCAGGTAGATTCGGCGCTGGTAGAGCGCCTCCGATGCCAGGCGGCCCACGTAGTAGAAGGCCTCGCCACCCGGTAGCCATCCGATCGACGTCCGGCGCACCCGGTCGATGGGCCCGTCGGCGACCGCCCCGGTGGCGACGTCGAGCACCCACAGCGTCGCGTCCTCGGTGCCGTCACGGGAGATCAGACAGGCGAGCCGGTCGCCCTCCACGGAGGGCTCCCAGGACTCGAGCACGGTACGGCCGGCCGGATCCAGCGCACGCACATCCAGCAGGGGCCGCTCGGCCTCCCCCTCGCGGACGTAGAGCACCGGGTGGTCCTGTCCCGCGTCCCGCCGCTCCACGAAGATCCGGGAACCGCGCGCCTTCGGGATGGTGACGAGGTCGGTGGCGTTGAGCGCCGCCAGCTCCGCCCGCCACCGGTCCGCGTCCGGCCACGTCGCCCGTTCCGCTTGGTAGAGAGCCTCCTGCTCCGCGGTCCACCGCAGTGTCCTGGGGTCCTCGGAGTCCTCGAGCCAGCGGTAGGGATCGGGGACGCGCAGCCCGTGCAGCTCTTGGACGACGTCGTCGCGGGGCGCGTCCGGGTACCGGCGGGACGATGGCATCGCTAGAGGCGTCCCGTCTCGTCGAGGTGGTCGAGCAGGGCGGCGTCGACGGCGTCGCGGAAGGCCGCGAGCGCACGCTCGTCCTGCTGGTTGCGGTACAGGTCCGCGCAGGAGATCCAGCGTTCGCGGGTCTGCGCGCCGGGAAGGTAACCCTCGGCGACCGAGCCGACCTCCCAGCCGGGTTTCCCCGCGGTCTCCCAGCAGCTGGACAGAGTGCCGTCCGCGTTCACCACCGCGCCGTAGCGTCCGTCGCCGTACCCGCAGGTGGCGCATGGCAGGTGAGCACGCGGCCTGCTCACGGAGAAGCCGCGATCGAGTGCCGAGCGCTGCCATCGGGCGAATCCGGCCGCCAGCTCGCCGGTCGGCGTCAGGTCGTTCGCGTACCCGATGCCCACGTCCCCCACCTGGGCGAAGTAGATGCCGCATCTCGAGGGATCCAGGGCGGCGGCGAGCCGGTCGACGAGGGCGTCGACCCCCCGGAACGTGTGGTGGGAGACGTTCACCCTCAGCGTCCACCGGATCGAGGTGACCTCCGAAGCCCTGGCGATGTTGCGGACGATGGTGTCGAAGGTCCCGCCGTGCGACCGGCGGACCCGGATCCGGTCGTGGTCCTCCCGATCGCCGTCGAAGGTGACCTGGACGGACTTGAGCCGGAGCTCTTCGAGTCGCCTGGCCAGCAACGGTGTGAGCAGCGTGAGGTTGGAGATCATCGACGCGGAGGTAAGCCCATGACCGACCGCCCGCGACAGCAGTTCCATGCAGCCTCTGGGGTTGAGCAGGGGCTCTCCGCCGAACAGCAGGATCTTGAGCTTGTCCAGCCCGGCCGCGGCCATCTGCCGGTCGGTGAAGCGGAGAATGGACGTGACGGTCTCCGGCGTCAGCCGGGCGTGGGCGATCCGTGGCGGGCGGCTGCCACCGGCGGTGTCCTGGCTGGTGTTCTGGAAGCAGTACCCGCATCCCAGGTTGCAGTCGGTGCTGGTCAGAACGGTGAGCGAATAGGCGGTCACCGGGGCGGTGGTGAGCAGCCCGCTCTCGCGCAGCCGGCGCTCTGTGCCCGGCTGGAGCGCACCCCCGGGGGTCAGGTGCCGGGCGCGTAGCCGAGCCACCCCGCCGGGACCGACGAACCACCAGTTCTTCGCCCCTTTGAGGATCCGCTCCCCGCTGCTCACGTTCACTGTGGCCTCCGTGACGTCATGGTGGCGAGATCGGGAAGGCTTCCGGCCCCGTTGCGAAGCCGGAAGCCTTCACCCAGCCGGCAAAGCTCACAGCGCGTTGCTGTTGTTGGTGAGGCAGGTGCCCGGCTCCTCTTCCTCGTCGGTGCTGTGCGCCACGACCTCGACGTCGTCCGTCTCGGTGGCGTCGAGGGCCTCGGGGGCCTTGTCCTCGGACATAGCGTCTCTCCTTGACTGAAGGTTTGACTGACGGAAATTCCCGACACGCACAGTGTCACCGCGCCACCCCAGCGCAGAAATTGCACTTTTGGGCCATCGCGCTCAGCGCGGCGGCTCGTCGGCCGCCGATCCGGAGATGCCCGTCGTCGCGTCCGAGAACGGCTGCGCGTCATGGAGAGGTACGGCGGCCCTCCGGATCGGACACCGGGTGCCGCCTGACCTGGCTGGAAGACAACGACCGGGCCGAGGAACACGCACTGGAGACGATCCAGACGCGCTACCACCGCGAAGTCCTCGCCCAGGAATTCCACGATCGCTACATAGTGGCTCGACGCGCCCTGACAATCCGCCGACCCGAGCTGCTTGACTAGTAGCGCGCGGCTGTCAGCAGATTACACGATCCGTGTCAGTATTCAGCCTGCTGTCCGGGAAGCGACAACCATATGGCTTGCCGCCGCCATAAACCTTTCTATGTTTTACAGTGCAGACATGTTCAACCGAACATTGCGGTCGCGAAAGAGGGGCGATATGGGAAAGAAGAAGAAGACCCCCTTGGCTCACGACATCATCGACGCTGTAGCCACGGTTGCCGGGTCAGCGGTCACGGTGAAGGTCACCGCTCTCGGCGTTGTCACCGGGCAACCAGTAGCCGGAGCGCTCGGGGGCGCCTACGCGGGCAAGAAGGTCCGGGATGAGATCAACAGCCTGAAGACCTCCGAAGGCCGCGAGAAGTGGGGCGAACGTCTGGACAATCTCGGCGAGAACACGAAAAACAACCCATGCCCTGGGTATTGACGGCCGGCACTTACGCGGTCTCGATACTGGTGCGCACAGGATTCATCCCTGCTGCCGGGTAGCGCGAGACAAACACCGGGCACGCCGCGGGCATGGCCCGACGCCGCCCCTGCGGCGCCGAAAACACGTTGCAGAAGAAGACCGGGGCGAGGAAGGCTGCCGGCGTGAAGATGCACGCCAACCAGCTGACGGTGACCCTGGACACGGTGCGCATATTGGTCGATGAGCAGTTCCCCGAGTGGCAGAGCCTGCCCATCACCCGCATCGCCACCCATGGGACGGCCAACGCCATCTTTCGCGTCGGCGACCGCTTCACAGTTCGGTTCCCCCTGTTACCCGGAGACATCGACCCGACGCGGCGCCGGCTGGAGTCCGAAGCGGAAGCAGCGCGCGAACTGACAGGTCGAACGCGGTTTCCCACGCCCGAGCCGGTCGCGCTCGGTGAACCCGGCGCGGGATACCCGCTTCCGTGGTCGGTGCAGACGTGGCTGCCCGGCGTCGTGGCCACCGACGAGGACCCGGCCGAATCGGTCGCCTTCGCCCACGACCTGGCCGATCTCATCAATGGCCTGCGCGCAATCGACACACGTGGCCGCACGTTCGCCGGCAGAGGCCGGGGAGGCGACCTTCAAGCCCACGACGCGTGGATGGAGACCTGTTTCAGGCACAGCGAACAACTCCTGGACGTTCGCCGACTTCGCCGGATGTGGGAAGACCTTCGAAGTCTCCCTCGCGAAGCAGCCGACGTGATGACCCACAGTGATCTCATTCCCGGCAACGTCCTCGTGTCCGGTGGTCGGCTGGCCGGGATCCTCGACGTCGGCGGCTTCGGACCGGCCGACCCTGCTTTAGATCTCGTGAGTGCCTGGCATCTGCTTGAGGCCGGGCCGCGGCAGGTGCTCCGCCTCGACCTCGAGTGCGAAGACCTCGAATGGGAACGAGGCAAAGCGTGGGCCTTCGAACAGGCGATGGGGCTCGTCTGGTACTACCTGGAAACCAACCCGGCCATGAGCCTGATGGGCCAACGCACCCTGGAACGCATCTCGGCAGACACCCCCTCACGGCACCAATGAGGGTCGTCGTGTGCCAGATGCGTGCCAGAACGGACGGCGATCAGCGGTGAACCACAGAGACTCACGGTCACTCGACCAGCCATGACCTGCACCCCTGTTTTCCCAGCTCAGCATGGCAGGAGGAGCCGTGACGTTGTCAGCGGTCCGATATACCACTCCGGCCTGCGTGATCAGGTCGCGGTCAGCGGGGCGCCGATCTGGATGTCGAAGTACGCCACGAGGTCATCTCCGTCGGCAGCGCCCCGGCGCGCGTCGATGATCACGACTGTTCCGGCCACAATGCCGGCGAAGCTGGTGCCGGATCGCCGTGACTGTTCGATGCGCTCCGTGACCGGACGGCGGACCGCCTCGGTAAGAAAAGTGAGGCCGTGCGGAAACTCCTCGCTGAGCAGGTGTCGTTGCCGCCCCGACTTGATCAGGCTGCCGACTCCGAACTGGGCCGAGACGATCTGATCACCACGGAGGGCGACCCGGAAGTAACCGTTCGACTGGGGGCGGTTGCAGCTCTGCTGGGGTGGATAGAAGCAGTCGTAACCACCGGCCAGGAGATCATCAACAGCGAAGCTCATCGTGGTCGCGTAGTGCTCGGAGCCGAACGGCCAGCGCCGCACAGAAGCGTCCAGGGCGGTGACGACCAGTCCATTGTGTCCGTCGTAGCTGTAGTCCGCGTGCGTGTCCCGCCACCCCGTCCGGGGGATATCGTCGCTCCGCCGCGCCGTAGGGGTCTGGAGATCGCGATTGAAGTCGTCGATCTCCTGCCGCACGCGATCAACGGCGTCGGGCCAGATCGCGGTCAGCGCCGGTGCCGCGGCCGCGGCAACCTGATCGTCCTCATGGTTCGCCTCCCCTGGGGACGGAAACCACGCCCAGGCGAGCCGGTCGTCGCGGTCCAGCAGAAACTGCGCCACCTGCGGATAGACCCCGTCCGCCTCATCGCGGTGACCGATTCGGCACCACAAGGCACGGCCGTCCGCATTGGCTCGCACCTGCGCACAGAACCAACCCGCCTCCCTCAACGACCGAGTGAGAGCCCCTGCCGTACCGTCCGTAGGAGCCGGCTCGGCCTGCGAGTTCTCACTTGCTGCGTCATGCGCGTAAACGCCAGTGGGCGGCAGGGACGGCGGCTCGTCCGATCGGGTGCAGCCCGTCAGCACGAGCGGACCGAGGCACATGATCATCAATACGATGACAAGCGCTCGGCGGACGGGCCGATGTCGGCGTGCGGGCACGGAAAACGTGCGGGACACGAAGTTCATCGAAGCCACTGCCCAGCGCATCGGCAAATTCGGTCTTTCCGGCGCGAATGTGCGGTGGCACCAGGTCAGCCGGCGAGTGAGCACAGGGCGACGGTGATCCGGGCACCCCTCGGCGATGTCCTTCGCGGTGGCGTCAACCACACGCGCCAGACGATCGATCACTGTGTTTCCCCGTTCGCGCCCGAAAGGCCCAGCCGGACATTCCGTCCTCCGAAGAGGATGACGTCATCCAGGCCATCCCGCGCGCGGGCGTCTACATCAGCGGGGTCGGCCTTCGAGCGGTTCGCGAGGTCGACGACAAGAGAGGCGGCTTCATCGCTCACATAACCGAAACGTCGAGCCAGGTGGCCAACGCAGAGTCCCACGAGACCGAGTAGAGGACTTCCAGGGGCAAGCTGTCGACCGAGCTTGATGCACCAGCCTTCCACGAACGCCTGATTCTCATCCTGAAGTGCCAGGCCCACCAGCACGTCAGCAGCCTCGCCCTCTAGTGCCGCGTTGTGCAGCACCCCTTCCAACACCGTGGAGGCGGGGTCGTGCTCCTCTACAGGAGGGTTGTCAAACAAACGGTGCCCGTGTGTCACAGCCGCACGTTATCGCCGCAGACGCAGAGATTGCCCATTCCGTCAGCGATCAGCTTGTCATTAGGGCGCCGGAGGCGTGGGAGTCTTCTACGTTCGGCCTCGGCCCCCAGCCACCAGGAGAGTCCATCTCATCCGAGGGGCCGTTTCGCGTGGTCGTCAGCAGGGAGGGATTGCTCGGTCCAGATGCATTTGCCGTCATAGAGGTAGCGGGCGCCCCAGCGCCGGGAGAGGGCAGCCACCAACTGCAGGCCCCGGCCGCCTTCGTCGGTGTAGGAGGCGTGGCGGATGCGCGGGGTACTGAGGCTGCCGTCGTAGACCTCGCAGATAAGAGAGCGGCTGCGCAGCAGGCGCAGGCATACGGGGCCCTTCGCGTGCCGGATCACGTTGCCGACGAGCTCGCTGACCAGAAGTTCGGTGGTGACCGTCAGTTCGTCCAGTCCCCAGGTGGCCAATTGTTTGCGGACATATCTGCGGGCCTGTCCGGCTGCCCTGGGATCGTCGGGGAGGCTGCAGGTGGCGACATCGTCG
Source organism: Microbispora triticiradicis (assembly GCA_003260025.2). Lineage (GTDB taxonomy): Bacteria > Actinomycetota > Actinomycetes > Streptosporangiales > Streptosporangiaceae > Microbispora > Microbispora triticiradicis. The sequence continues at coordinate 68,803 of QFZU02000014.1, forward strand.
GCGGCGGTACCACGGGTGTGAGCGATGAACAGGGCGGCGTCGTCGTCGGTCTGTTCACGGGCGGGCAGCAGCGCCGAAACGACCGTGTCGCAGAGATTTTCCAGGCACCCGACGTTGTCGCACTGGTCTCCTGACCAGAGGTGAGGAATGCGGGGCACGGCCTGGGCCAGGATCCGGCAGAGCTGAGCCAGTCCCTGGTCGACGTCGCGGGTGGCGGATTCGACCAGGCCGTCGGTGCAGAGCACCAGCAGGCTCTCCTCGGCCAGATGCAATTCGTGGATCTCGAAGGGCGGTTCCGCGGCGCCCAGCGGCGGATCGGCGGCCAGGTAGGGGCACAGCACGGTGCCGTCGGGGTAGACGATGACCGGTGGGGGATGGCCGGCCAGGCAGAGCGTACAGGTCCGGGTGGTGGGATCGAAGACGGCGTATAGGCAGGTGGCGTAGAAGTCGTCACCGAGGTCGCTGACCAGGTCGTTGAGGTGGCCGATCAATTCGTCGGGCGGCAGGTCGAGGTCGGCGAGGGTGCGTACAGCGGTGCGCAGGCGACCCATGGTGACCGCTTCGGTGATGCCGTGTCCCATGACGTCGCCGATCACGATGGCGACCCGGCTGCCGGACAGCGGGATCAGGTCGTACCAGTCGCCGCCCACCTCCTCGCCCCGGCCCGCGGGCAGGTAGCGCGCAGCGGCGCAGGCCACGGGGAGACGGGGAAGCTCCCGGGGAAGCAGGCCGCGCTGCAGTTCCTGTGCGCGGGCGTGTTCCATGTCGTACAACCGGGCCCGTTCCAGCGCCTGGCCGACCAGACCGCTCAACGCCGTCAGCAGGGTGCGCTCCTCGTCGCTGAAGACACGCTCCCGGGTGAACGACACCACACATACGCCGATGGCCCGCCCGGAGGCGATCACGGGCAGGAGCGCCCAGGCGTTCTTCGGTGACGCCTCCGCCACGATCTTCATCGTTGGATAGCGCCGGCGATACTCCGCGCGCGATCCGATGAACCGGGGAGTACCGCTCGTCAGCACATCCATCACCGATGCGGTCTCGGTGAGCGGGACCCGGTCGAGAAGACTGAGGAATTCCGGTGGGTACCCGGCGGCGCCGACCACATCCACTCGGTCGCCTTCGATCAGCCAGACCACGAGCCCGTCGGCACAGAACGGAGGCAGGACATGGTCCGCGACGGCCTGCACGACGTCCCGGCTGGTGACGGCCTCGGCGAGCGCCGCGGTCAGCTCGCCCATCCGGACCGTCTTCTCGGACCCTGCCGCCGAAGCAAGGCCCGGCGCCGTGCCGGGCAAGCCTTCCAGGCGCGCAGCGGCCCATGCCGCTACCGCACCGAGAAAGGAACGCTGCTCGTCGTCCGGCTCGGCGGGCCCTGTCGTGAGCACGGACAACACCCCGACCGGCCCGTCGGCACCCGGGAGGGGCAGTGCCGCCGTGCCGGCTGCCCCAATCCCCAAGCTGTCCCCGCACACCCAGACGTAGCCACCACGCCGCACGGCCCGTGTGGGCGCCACGTCCTGCGCGGTGCAAAGATCCGCCCACACCTCGGCGGTCTCCGGCAGAAGCCCGCTGGCCGCCGCCAGGTGCAGGCGACCGGTAGCGGAATCGCACCTGTGCACGAGGGCGCCCAGGCCGCCCAGGCTCGTCACCGCCTGCTGGAGAGCCAGCGTCAGCGTCTGCGCGCTCCAGTGCCCTTCGTCCGAGGCCCACACAACGCCGAGCTGCTCCGCCTGCGGCTGTTCGGCGTGGCTCTCGGACCTGACTTTCGCGGTCGCCACCTCACCTCCCGGCATAAGCGCGGCAATGGGGCAAGTCACCACTTATGTGCATCAACACTAGCTTTCACGGCCATACGCGGCGCTTTCGGGGTCCGCCACACCCCGCCGCTTCGTGTGCACCCCTTGGCAAGCCGGAGTCAGCCGCCCGGCCGGGCCGTCGCCCTCGTCGTCATCGCGTCAAGGGCGGCGCTCCGCACCGCCGGCAGCGCCCGACGGCATCCGCTCGCAGCTCAGATCGACGAAGCGGGGGCCGCGTTCGCGTCCGGCCCCCAGCCGTCCAGACCGCTCAAAGCCTGCTCCAACGTCTCATGTATCTCGAACAACTGGATCAGACCGGTCGTGTTGAGCATGCGCCGGAAAAAGGCCGGTGGAGCAGCCAAAGTCATCCGGATGCCGTGCTCCTGGCAGCCTCGGAACACTCTGATCAACTGGGAGATGCCGGAGGAGTCGCAGAAGCGCATGGGGCCGAGGTCCAGAACCAGACAGCCGTCGCGGAGGTGGTCCCACAGGCGCTCAACCGTGTCGAGCAAGCTGGCAGACCTCGTCCAATCGAGGTCCCCCGTGACGTGGACGACCGCCCACCTGCCGTAGGCACCATGATCCACGTCGAACACGATCCCCTTCGGAGGCACCGTGATCACCGCCTCCTACCCGCGAAGCGTCACCGCCGTACAACCCAGTCCCCGACCAAGGTACGGCAACATCGGCCACACGAGGCGCTCGTCACCGTGCTACGGAAGCGCCCACTACCCGCCTCTCGCCCCATCATGCCTCCGGCGGCGTTGCGCTTCGAAGGTGACTCCAATGTTCCGAAAGACTCTCGCGGCTTGCGCATTAGCCGCCTCGGCTGCTGTCCCGGTGACGTTACAGGCCGCACCGGCCCACGCGTCCCCGGTCGTACAGCAGGACGGCGACGGCCAGCAGCAACAGCAGCAGGGGTGAGAACTGAGAGCGCCTGCCTCACAAGAAAGGACTTCTTGTGAGGCATTTCTTTCGCAGGCGAATCGGCGCGGAAGCCTCAATTCATCGGGGCGGGGTTCCCGGTGAACAATGTGGCGTGATCGGTGACCCACTGGCGGAAGGTTCGCGCCGGCCTCCCGAGGAGGTCGGACACCGTCGAGGTGACGTATGCCGGGCGTCCCGTCGCGGCGTTCCACGCCGCCAGGAGCATGTCCGCGGCCGGGCGCGAGGCTTCTGGGGTCTCGCGCCGGAACTCGTCGGGCGGCATTTCCTCGAACGTCAGCGGGCTGCCCAGCGCGTCTCCGACGATCCGTATCTGTTCGGCCTGGGTGAGGGACTCGGGGCCGGTCAGGACGTAGTCGCCGCCGGCGTGTCCGCCCTCGCGCAGGGTCCGCGCGATGACCGCGGCCACGTCTCGATCGTCGACCGGAGCCGTCTCGGCCGCGCCGTACGGCCACCGGACCACCCCGTCGCCACGGATCGCGGCGGACCACCAGAACAGGGCGTTCGACGCGAACATCCCCGGCCGGACGATCGTCGAGTCGAGTCCGGTGGCCGCGATGAGCCGCTCGATCTCGGCGTGCAGCGCCGCCATCGGGTTCGGTTGCCGGAAGAACGGGTGCGGGGTCCGGTGCGGTGCGGACAGGTAGACGACCCGCTGCGCGTGGGCGGCCAGCAGGTCGACGACGGCCGCCGCGGTCTGCGGCGGGGCGGTCCAGACCAGGAAGACCGTACTGACGGCCTGCAGCGCGGCGCCGAGCGATTCGGGCACCGTGAGATCGCCGTTGACGATCTCGACGTCGGGGGGCAGCGTCACCGCGGCCTCGGAGCGTCGCACGAGGGCACGGACCGGCACGCCCGCATCGGTCAGCTGGTCGACCACGGCGCGGCCGATGCGTCCGGTCGCCCCGGTGACGAGCACTGTCTGTTCCATGGCCGCCATCTTTTCGTTACCGAGTTAAAAAAGCAACTCAGTAACAAATGTTAGTCTGACACGGTGAGCGAGCCGGTCGGGCTGCGGGCCCGCAAGAAGGTACAGACCCGGGACGCGATCGCTGACGCGGCGATCTCGCTGTTCCTGGCGCGCGGGTTCGAGCAGGTGTCGGTGTCCGACATCGCCGAGATGGCCGAGGTGTCGAAACCGACGCTGTTCCGCTACTTCGCCACCAAGGAAGACCTGATCCTGCACCGCTTCGCGGACCACAACGGTGAGGCCGCACGCGTGGTCCGTGATCGGCACCCGGATATCCCGCCGATCACGGCGCTGCACCGGCATTTCCGGGCCGGTCTCGATCGCTTCGAGCCGGTCACCGGCCTCAACGATCATCCCGAGGTGGTGGCGTTCCATCGGCTGGTGTTCACCACCCCGAGCCTGGCGGGACGGCTCCTGCAGTACATGCTCGACGATGAGGACGCGCTGGCCGCCGTCCTCGATCCGGGTGTCCGGGGCCGGCTGCAAGCCGCCCAGGTGATCGCGGTCCAACGCGTACTGGCCCGGACCAACTGGCAGAAGATCGCCGGCGGGCGGACCGCACACGACGTGCGACCCGAGGCGGTCGCCGACGCGGACCACGCCTTCGCCCGACTGTGCCACGCGACCGGCGACTCCTAGCCCGCCGCACCCGCACACTCCGGGAAACTCGATTGCCCTGGGCATACGTAGAGCCAGATCATGCCGGGATGAGTCAGGAGCAGCTTCCGCCACCGGCAGAGGGCGTGCGGATCCCGTGGTCAGCGGTGCCCGAGGACCTGCGGCTCGCGGTGGAAGGTCATCTCGGCGATCGGGTGGCCGAGGCGGTCACGCAGCCCGGGGGCTTCTCACCGGGTGTGGCCGCCCGGCTGCGGCTCGCGGGCGGCGGCAGGGCGTTCGTCAAGGCGGTCGGCCCACAGCCCAACCGCGACAGCCCCGCCTTCCACCGCGCCGAGGCCAGGGTGGCCGCCGCGCTGCCGGCCGGCGTGCCCGCGCCCCGGCTGCTCGCCTCCTTCGACCGGGACGGCTGGGTGGTGCTGCTGTTCGAGGACGTGGAGGGGCGCCTGCCCGCCCAGCCGTGGGTGCCGGACGAGCTGGCCCTCGTGCTCGACGCGCTGGCCCGCATGGCCGAGGCGCTCACCCCCGCCCCGATCGAGGTGCCGGCCGCCGCCGAGAAGCTCGACGACGAGTTCCGGGGCTGGCGGCGCCTGGCCGCGGACGGCGCGGACCCGGCCGCCGTCCTCGGCCCCTGGGCCGTACGGCACCTGCCGCGGCTGGCGGAACTGGAGGAGCGATGGGGGCAGGCGGCCGAGGGCGACTGCCTCGCCCACGCCGACCTACGGGCGGACAACCTGCTGCTCACGGCCGACGGCCGGGTGCTCGTGGTGGACTGGCCCCACGCGTGCCTGGCCGCGCCGTGGTTCGACCTGCTCGGGATGCTGCCCAGCGTGACCATGCAAGGGGGGCCGCCACCGGCCCAGATCTTCGACGGCCACCCGGCCGCGAGGAACGCCGATCCCGGAGCAGTCACCGCCGTTCTCGCCGCGATGACCGGTTACTTCCTGCAGCGAGGGCTCCTGCCCCCGCCGCCCGGCCTCCCCACCCTGCGTGCCTTCCAGCTCGCGCAGGGCAGGGTGGCGCTGGCGTGGCTGCGGCAGCGGACCGGCTGGAAGTGACGTCGGCCGCGTCAGCGCAGGCCCCCGACGGACAGTCCGCCGCGCCAGTGCCGCTGCAGGGTGAAGAAGGCGACGATGAGCGGGATCACCGACACCAGCGCGCCCAGGATGATCAGGCTCCAGAGGGAGGTGCTGCCCGCGTTGTTCGCGGAGGCGATTCCCTGCCAGAGGCCGAGTCCGACGGTGACGGGGAAAAGGCGGTTGTCGGAGAGCATGGCGACGGGCAGGAAGTAGTTGTTCCAGGACGCCACGGCGGACAGGAGCAGCACCGTGACCACCGCGGGCCGCATCAGCGGGAGCGCGACCTGCAGGAACGTCCGCACTTCACCCGCGCCGTCGGCCCGCGCCGCGTCCAGGATCTCGTCGGGGACCGCGTCGCGCGCGTACACGTGCATCAGGTAGACGCCGAACGGGTTGAGCAGTGACGGAAGGATCACCGCCCATATCGTGTTCGTCAGGCCGAGCCCGGAGAACATCACGAAGGTGGGAATCACCAGGGCGGTCGCGGGCACCATCAACGCGCCCAGCAGGACGGAGAAGCCGAAACGCCTGCCGGCGAACCGGTACTTGGCGAATCCGTAACCGGCCATGACGGCCAGGATCGTGGCGCCGATCCCGCCCGCGAACGCGTACAGCGTGGAGTTGAGGATCCACCTGCCGTAGATGCCGCCGTCGTAGGTGAACAGCTGCCTGAGGTTCTCGAAGTAGTCGATCCGGTCGGTGAACCACAGGGTGTTGCCGCCGCCGAAGAGGCCGGGGGCGTCCTTGGAACTGTTGACGATGACCCACCAGAACGGCACGAGGAAGTAGACGACCAGGAAGCCGAGGAGCACCTGCAGGGGCAGGTGGCGTTGTGGCGGGCGGCGTGCGCCGGAGCGGCCGGTCATCACAGAAAGCTCCTCCGCTTGCGGGTGAAGAACAGGAAGGCGTAGACGCCGGCGAACACGATCCCGCCGAGGGCGAAGGAGATCGCCGACCCGTAGTTGAAGTTCGCGAGTGCGAACGCCTGCTGGTAGGCGTACATGTTGGGGGTGAAGTCCGGCCCGATCGTGCCGGCCGCGAGGAACCGCAGGAACTGTGGTTCGTTGAAGAACTGCAGCGTGCCGATGAGCGCGAAGACCAGGATCAGGAGCAGCGCGGGGGCGATGAGCGGGATTTTGATCCGCAGCGCGATCTGCCACTTGCCGGCGCCGTCCATGCGGGCCGCCTCGTAGAGTGCCGGGTCGATGCCCTGCAGCGCGGCGTACAGGATGATCATGTAGTAACCGGCCCACTGCCAGGTGACGACGTTGACCAGGCCGTAGAAGACCAGGTTGCTGCTGAGGAAGTCGGGCGCGGTGGCGCCGAACAATCCGAAGATGTCGGAGAGCGGCCCGAAGCTCCTGCTGTACAGAAACCCCCACATCACCGCACCGATGACCGTGGGAATCGCGTACGGAAGGAAAATCATCAGCCGCGAGAACCGGGCGAACGCGGAGGTGACGGTATCCAGGATGAGGGCCATCGCGAGCGCGATGACGATCTGCAGCGGGATGGCGACCAGGGAGAAGCGGACGACGAACCACGCCCCGGAGAGGAAACTCGGGTCGGTGAACGCCTTCACGTAGTTGTCGAACAGGACGAAGCTGGTGCCGCCGATCAGCTTCTTCCGGAAGAGGCTGAGGTACAGCGCGTACGCGAGCGGCGCGATGAGAAGCGCCAGGAAGACGAGCCCGAAGGGCCCGACGAAGAGCCATCCCATCAGGTGCTCACGGAGACGCACCGTGCCGCGGACCTTGTGCGTTTTCTCTTGAGTGCTCGACGCACTCTCCTCGATCAGGAGGGTCATCTTGGGCTCCGGGAGGTCGATGCTGGGGAGTGGCGGGTGGGCCGGCCGGTCGAGGACGGCGGGCCCACCCGTGGTGTCACTGGACGGTGAAGCCTTGCTCCTTGGCGTAGCCCACCACGTCCTCCTGGACGCGGTCGGCCGCCTGCGCACCGGTGATGGAGCCCTCGATGACCGCGCCGATCTGCTTCGTCATGGCATCGAAGTAGTACTGGCCGAACGGGCTGTAGGTCATGCCCTTGTAGGCGTTCGCCGCGGGGACGTAGACCTCCTTGTTCGCCTGCTGGCCGTCGAAGAACGACACCTTCAGATCCACGAACTTGGGATCGTTGAGCGCCTTGAGGTTCAGCGGGAAGATGATCTGGTTGGTCCAGCCGTCGGTGAGCGACTCGTCGTCGGCGTAGAGGCCGTACGCCACCTTCGCCGCGAGTTCGGGGTTCTTCGCCTGACTCGTCACCGAGAAGGCCGACCCACCCCAGTTCACCTGCACCGGGTTGGCGGGATCCCACTGCGGGAGCGGCGCCACCGCGAACTTGCCGGTGTCCTTGCCCTTGCCGACGCCGGCGCCGGTGAGGTACCCGGGCGCCCAGGCCGCCGAGATGTACGTCGCGTACTTACCGTTGATGACGCCTGAGATGTACTCCGGCGTGAACTGGTCCTGTGTCCCGACCAGGCCCTTCCGCGCGAGGTTCCCCCAGTAGTCCAGGACGTCCTTGGACGCCTGGTCGTTCAGCGCGATACCGATCGACTCGGGCTTCGCCGGGTCGTAGGTGATGGGAGTGGCGCCCTTCTGGATCTGCAGCGCCATCATGACGGCCGGCACGTTCGCGCCCAGGTCGCCGAACAGCGGGCCTCCCGCGTCCTTCACCTTCTGCGCCGCCTGCTCGTACTCGGCCCACGTCTTCGGCGGCGTGATCTTGTACTTGTCGAAGATGTCCTTCCGATAGATCATCGCCATCGGGCCGCCGTCGACCGGCACGCCGTAGACCGCGCCGCCGATCGAGACGTCCTTCCACGCGCCCGGGCCGTAGTTCGCCTTGACGGCGTCGAAGCCGTACTGCTTGATGTCGACGAGCGCCTTCTGAATCTGGAAGGTCGGGATCCGGTCCGCCTCGATCATGATCACGTCGGGCGCGCCGGTGCCCGCCGAGATGGCCGTCTGGAACTTGTCGTACTCGTCGCCGCCCTGGCCGACGTTGGTCCAGCAGACCTGCACCTCGTTGTTCTGCTTGTTGAAGTTGTCGACGACGAGCTGCATGTTGGGGTACCAGCCCCAGAAGGTCACGACCGGCAGGTCCTTCTTGCTGATCGTGTTCGTGCAGTTGCTCGCCTTGTTTCCGGTCGTGTCGTTTCCGCTGTTGCTCGCCCTCGCGCTGCTTTCGCTTCCCGCGGTGGAGGAGCAGGCGGCGAGCACGCACGCCGCGGCGAGCATGGCTGTGGTGGCGAATATTCTCTTCGTCTTCGTTGACATGATTTCCCCTCCGGGTCCGCGTCCTGTCCTTCGTGCCGGCTCCCGTACGCTGCGGGCACCGCCGGGGCAGGAGAACGCCCATGCCCCGGCGGCACCGCCTCGTCGGGCCTACCTAGCGCTTGAACAGGCGCGGCGCCAGGTCGATGAGGTTCTTCTGCCACACGTCCCAGCCGTGCGGCCCAGGGGTGACCCCGTCGAACTCGTAGCGGACGCCGAGGTCGTTCATCGTGGTCAGGCCCGCCATGAACGACGGGTACACGAAGTCGGTCACATCGCCGACGTACATGCGCAGCAGCTTGGTCCCGTTGTTGATCGCCGCCACGTCGACGCCGCTGCCGCCGCCGAACCCGGCCGAGAACGCCGCGATGTAGGCGAACCGGCCCGGGTACGCCTTGAGCACCCCGATCGTCTGTCCACCGCCCATCGAGAGGCCGGCCAGGGCCTGCTGAGACGGGTCGCTGGAGATGTTGTAGCGGGCCCGGGCCGCCGGAACGATGTTCTCCAGCAGCTCCTTGTTGAAGTCGGACGTGTTGCCGTTGCCCATCACGACCACCATCGGCACCAGCTTCCCGTCGAGGAAGTGATGGTCGAGGATCTGCTTGGCGCGTCCCATCTCGACCCAGTCCGTGTAGTTCTGACCGCCACCGTGCTGGAGGTAGAAGACGGGATACGGCTGCGCGCGGTTCGGGTCGTATCCGGGCGGGGTCCACACCAACGCGGTCCGGTCGGCGTTCGCCACGTTGCTCCGGTACGTCAGGCTCTCCACCTTTCCGCCCTGACCGGCGGGAACGTCCGAGAGCAGGCGTGACCTCTCTCCGGAGATGAAGAAGGTGCTCCAGGTCGGCTCGGTGGTCACCTTCGTCGGGTTCGACACGTCCTTGAACGCGACCCGATCCACGATGAGCCGGTAGTAGTAGAACCACGGGTCCAGCGGTCCCACGGTCGCCCGCCACCGGTCGCCCTCACGGGACATCGGGACGCGCAGCCAGCTCCCGCCGGGAGCGATGTTCGCCCACACGGTGACGTGCTGGGCGTTCTTGAAGTCCGTCGTGGTCTCGAAGGTGACGAAGCGGTCCCGCACGAACGGCGTCGGGGTGGTGCCGGGCGCCGGCGGGTTGAACTCGCCCTTCAGCGGCTCGTGACCGGCGCTCGGACCATGGTCCGGCGCCTTGCGGAACAGCCGCGGCACGAAGTCGATCAGGTTCTCCTGCCAGGCGGTCCAGTTCGCCCCGGCGTCGGGGTTGACCCCGTCGAACTCGTATCTGACACGGGGCGCAACGCCTGCGAGCCGCCCTCGGACACACCGGCGATGGCCTGGTGCTCCCGGTCGTGATGGACGCGGTAGGCGTCCCCGACGGCCTTGCGGAGGTCCTTGAGGTCCTTGTCGTCGTCCGGACCGCGCCCGTCGGTGATCACGACCACCATCGGCTCGATGGAACCGCCGGCCGACAGGTTGTCGAGGATCTGCCTGGCACGGCCGAGGTCGAGCCAGTCGGTGGCGCTCCTGTCCGGGCCGGACAGCAGGTACAGCACCGGAAGCGGCTTGCCGCCCTTGGCCGGGTAGCCCGGCGGGGTCCAGACCAGAGCCGACCGTTCCTGCTTCCCGACCCGGTAGGTCAGGGTCCCGACCTTGCCGCCCTGCCCTTCGGGCGCGTCCGCCAGCAGACGCGCCGAGTCGCCCGCGACGAGGAAGGTGCTCCACAGAGGCTTGGACGCCACGGTGGTGGCGTTCGTCTCGTCGCCCGTGACCTGGTAGTAGTACAGCCCCGGCTTGAGCGGGCCGAGGATCCCCGACCAGGCGTCGCCCCGGCGGGTCAGGCCGAACTCCGCCCACGCGGAGGAGGGACCGAAGTTCCCCTCGACGACGACCTGGGACACCTGGCCCACGTTGGTCTGCACATAGGCCGCCGGGACGGTGAACGACGCGTAGCCGTCCTCGGAGACGCTCAGCCAGGGCGTGTCCGCCAGCGCGGATCGCGGCGGGAGCAACACCGCCGCGAGTGCCATGACTCCGGCGACGACCGCCGCCGAGAGCCGGCGTACGCCCATGGGACGCACTCTGCCGTGATATAATGACAGTGACATACCGATCTCCTTTGTGGTCGGCAGCGGATTGCGCCCGACTGACCGACCTGATTCATCGGTGGATGTGGTGTGGACTCTGTTCCTGCACCTCCGTCCATCGCGTCTGTTTTCGATTGACCTGACGTCAGGTACGGCCGGATACCGCACCTGTGGGTTGTCAGGGTCTTGTTGTGGTCCTCGGTGGTGCGGTGCTGCCGCGGACCACCAAGCGCGTCGGGAGCAGTATCTGGCGGGGGCCCTCCCACTCATCGGTCACCAGTGATCGCAGCATGCGCGCGGCCTCGTGTCCGAGCCGGTACATCGACTGGTCCACCGTGGTCAGCCCCGGCTCCGCCAGCGCGGACTCCGGAATGTTGTCGAATCCGACCACCGACAGGTCGCCGGGGACGCTGAGTCCCAGCTCCTTCGCGACCTCCAGCACCTTCAGGGCCATCCCGTCGCTCGCTGCGAAGATCGCCGTCGGACGGTCCGCCCTTCCCAGCAGCTCACGCGCCAACGGGACCGTGGACTCGGGATTGAAGTCGCCCCTGCCGATCAGGGCCGGGTCGACCGGCACGCCGGCTTCGGTCAGCGCCCTCCGGTAACCCTCCTCGCGCGACCACGCGGCCGCGAGGCTGGAACGGCCCGCGATGAATCCGATCCGCCGATGGCCCAGGCCCAGCAGATGCTCGACGACTGTGACGGCGCCCGAGAGGTTGTCCGCCGTCACCGACGGCACCGTCGAATCCCGCACCGGATCGATGACCACGACCGGAGTGCTGCTCCGCACCTCGCCCCAGGGCGTGACCACGATGCACCCGTCCGTGAGCGTGCCCGACAGGCGGGTGAGGTGCCGTTGCTCCCAGCCCTCCGAGTACGTCCCGTAGACGGCGCTGTTGGCGTAGACGATCAGATCGAAGCTCGACCGGGCCAACGCCTCCATCACGCCCTTGAGCACCTCGGCCGTATAGGACTGGAAGCTGTGGGTCACCAGACCCAGGACATTGGTACGACTGCGCCGCAGACTCGTCGCCACCAGACTCGACTCGTAGCCCAGCCGTTCGATGGCCGAACGGACCTGCGCGGTGGTGCCGGTGCTGACGCCGTAACGCCCGTTGACCACCCGCGACACGGTTGCCACGGAGACGCCCGCCAGTCGCGCGACATCGCTCATGGTCACCGGAGCTCCGCCATCGGCCATGCGGCCCTCTCTGTTTGCAATCGTTATCGGTTACGTTTGCGGTTTTTTTAACGTAAGCGACAACGATTGCGAAGACAAGACCCATTTCGGCCACTCACCGCGCCGACCGTACGCCCAATAAGGACATGACCAGAATGCGCAGGTGAGGCCGGCGTGGGTGACAGGGCGGACGACAGGGCGGACGTCCGCCGTACGCCGCCACGGCTGGTCGCGCATCGGCAGGCCGTCGTCCCGTCAGGCCGGCGACGTGGTCGCCTGAGGCGGTTCGCCGACGGTGACCGTGCCCGAGTAGGCCTTCCGGACCTTCGGCCGGCCGGAGTCGCCGGTGATGGTGAACGTGCCCGCGAGCGTACGAATATCGGAGGAGAAGCCGACGTACACCTCGATGAGCCCGGTTTCCACTGAGTAGCTCATGTCCCTGTCGTAAAAGCCGAGCTGGCCCGTGGGCAGGTCGAAGCGTACGGCCGTTCGCTGCCCGGGACCGGCGGCGACACGGGCGAAGCTCTTCAACTCGAGCACCGGCCGGGTGACCGTCGCCTGCGGGTCGCGAATGTAGAGCTGGACGACTTCCTCTCCGGCTCGATCACCGACGTTGGCCACGGTGGCCTCCACGGCGACGCTGTCCCCGGCGATCACTTCGGTGCGGTCCAGAGCGACCTGTTCGATGACGAACGGGGCGTACCCCAGGCCGTGACCGAAGCGGTATCGCGGGCTGGCGGGCGAGTCGACGTAGTCGCCGTGCCAGTGCGACCGCCCACCGGACACCTTGTGTCCGTAGAAGACGGGGATCTGGCCCACGGTCCGCGGGTAGGAGATGGGCAGCTTCCCGCTCGGGTTGACCTCGCCGAGCAGCACCTCGGTGATCGCCTGCGCCCCGGTCTGCCCCGGCAGCCAGGCCAGCAGCACCGCGGCGCACTTCTCGTGCAGGAAGTCGCCGCCGACCGGCCGACCGGCGACGAGCACCGCCACCACGGGTGTTCCGGTGGCGACGACGGCTCGGACCAGATCCTCCTGGACGCCGGGAAGCTCCAGGCTGGACCGGTCCCGCGACTCTCCCGTGGTGGCCCGGGTCGTCAACCCCGAACGATCACCCAGGACCAGCACCGCGACGTCGGCGGCCGCGGCGGCCGCGACCGCCTCGTCGAAACCGTCCCTCGACGTGTCGATCACGTCGCACCCGTGCGCGTAGCGCACCCGGTCGCCCAGGCGGGCCGTGAGCTCGTCGCGCACCGTGGGGACCCCCTCCGTGCTCTCCTCGATCTTGAGGTCGTCCGGCACGGTCATCGTCTGGCCGAGCAGACCCTTCCGCTCGCGCGCCTCCAGCAGCGACTCGACATGCGCCGCGAAGGAGTAGTCACCGAGCAGGTGCCGGGCGCTGTCGGCGTTCGGCCCGATGATGGCGACCGTTCCGGTGCCCGGCCGGAGCGGCAGGACGCCGTCGTTCTTGAGCAGGACGAGGCTGCGGCGAGCCACCTCGAGCGCCACCTCCCGGTGCCGCTCGGTGTTCACCGCCACCGTCACCGCGGCCTCGTCCACGTAAGGGTTCTCGAACAGGCCGAGCTCGAACTTGTGCCGGAGCACCCGCGAGACCGCTTCGTCCAGTCGCCCTTCACTGATCTCGCCGGCGTCCAGGGCCCCTGCCAGCGCCTCCGCGTACGCGTCCGTGGCCGGAAGCTCGACGTCGGTGCCCGCGGTGAGTGCCAGAGCCGCCGCTCGCCGCTTGTCCTGGGCGAAGTGGTGATACGAGTGGAGATCGTCGACGGCGAAGTAGTCCGACACGACGGTCCCCGCGAAGCCCCACTCTCCACGGAGGACATCGCCGAGGAGCTCACGGTTGGCATGGCAGGGAATCCCGTCCAGCTCGTGGTAGCCGGCCATCACCGACTGAAGGCCCGCCTCGCGGACCGCCGCCTCGAACGGATGGAGATACACCTCCCGCAGCAGACGAGGCGGCAGGTGCGCCGGCGCCCAGTTCAGCCCGCCCTCGGACGCCCCGTAACCGACGAAGTGCTTGGCCGTCGCGACGACGCCCTCCGCGAGAGAAGCACCCTGCAGGCCCCGGATGAAGGCCACGCCCATGCGGGCCACCAGGTACGGGTCCTCCCCGTAGGTCTCCTCCGTCCGGCCCCAGCGCGGATCCCGCACCACGTCCAGCACCGGCGAGAGCCCCTGATGGCTTCCCATCGCGCGCATCCGCGCACGGACGGCATCCGCCAGCAGCCGGTTGAGCTCCGGCTCCCAGGTGCTCGCGACGCCGATCGCCTGAGGGAAGATGGTCGCCTCCCGCGCCATCAACCCGGAGCACACCTCCTCGTGGACGATCGCCGGGATCCCCAGCCGGGTCTCCGTCACCAGGAAGCGCTGGATCTCGTTTGTCACCCGCACCACCTGCTCCGCCCTGAGACTTGTGGCTCCCGCGACACGGGTCACGTGCCCCAAGCCGTGCCGGAGGACCGCCCGCGCCCGCTCGGCCGAAAACCGCCCGCCCTCCATCAGCGAGAACGCCCAGGCGCTCCCCAGCTGTGCGAGCTTCTCCTCCCGGGTCATCCGGGCCAGCAGATCCGTCACGCGCTCCCCGACGGCAGCGGCCGGATCGGTGTAGGTCACTGCCGGCTCCGGACTCACAGCGGTCATCCGGTACCCCAATCACGCCTTGATCAAGTGGATCCCGTGCCTACCGCAAACGTGATCGATAACGTTTGCAATACAAAGATCGCTGATCGACGTCGCGATGTCCAGAGTCCGCATCCGAGACCCGGCGCCCCCGGCCGGGCCGGTCACGGGTGGGCCGCGGTCTCGGGTTCGCCGAGCCAGGTGGGGGTGATGCCGAGATTCCGGCAGATGGCCTCGGCGAGGGCGAAGGACTCGGCCGCCTCCTCCGTCCTCCCCCGGCTTCCGGCGACCCGTCCGAGGTGGTGAAGCACGTCGGCCTCGACGATCCGCTCCCCCGCCGCCCTCGCGTGCGCCAGTGCGAGCGTGAGAGTGCGGTGCGCGGTGTCCCATCGCGTCAGGGCGGCCCACGCCCGGCCCATGCCGTACAGGGCGTGGGCCATGCCGACCTGGTCGTCGATGGCCTGGCAGAACTCGTGGACGCGCTCGAACCGGGGCAGGGCCTCGGCCGGTTCGCCGCACTCCAGGCTGAGCTCGCCGAGCCGGTAGTTCACCTGCTGGGCCAGGCGGGCGCCCTGCGCCTTCTGCGCCATCTGCAGGGCCTGCTCCAGATTGATCCGGGCCTCTTCGTGGTTGCCGAGCTGGAGATGGATCTGCCCGATCTGACGGAGCACGAGTGCTTCGTTACCGACGTCGCCGAGCGCGCTCAGAGCGGCGGCGCTGCGCCGGGCGCGGGAGAGGGCGTCCTGGAGCCGGCCCCCGAGACGGTCGAGTACGGCCAGCTTGTGCTCGGTGATGGCCTCGGCGTGCCGGTCGCGCAGCGCCGTGAAGATGGTGGCGGCCTGCCCGATGAAGTTCGCCGCCGCACCGTAGTCGTGTCTGTGCAGGCTGAGCTCGCCGAGCTCGGCGAGGATGACCGCCTCGCCGCGGCGGTTGCCGGCGGCCCTGGTGGCGTCGAGGGCGATCTCGTGCGTCTGCTCCCACTCGTCGTGGTGTTTGCGGACCTCCAGGAGAGGTGCGGCGGTCACCGCGAGATCCCAGCAGAGGTCGTCGAAGTCCAGGTGCGCCGCCTGGCGGACCGCTCCCTGGATGTTGGGCAGCTCGGCCTCGCACCAGGTGACGGGATCGACGACGATCTCCCTGAGGTGCTCCTCCGTCATCGGCCGCCGCCGGGCCGTGCCGTGCAGCACCAGGTGGTCGTGGCCCGCGAGCTGGGTGTGGGCGTACTCGGTCACCGTCAGCAGGGCTCCGATGGCCCGCTCCAGCGCGGCGCGCACCTCCGCGCAGGGGAGCTGCGCCTGCGCCTGCTGCCGGGCGAAGATGCGGACCAGGTCGTGCAGGCCGTACCGGGGCTGGCCGTGGTCTCCGGTCGCCACGGTGACCAGGTGGCTGTGGGCGAGCTGGTCCAGGAGGTCCTCGGCCTCCCGGAGCGGGCAGTCCAGCAGCGCCGACGCCGCCCATTCCTCGTATTCGACGAGGTCGAGACTGCCGAGCAGCATGAGAAGGAGCCTGGCCCGCGGCCCCAGGGCCGCGTAGGAGAGCATCAGGTTGGCGCGCACGTCCAGTTCGCCGTGCACGAGTTCGTCGAGCCGATGGTGCTCTCCGGCCAGCCGGTCGACCATGCGGCGTACGGGCCAGTGCGGCCGGGCGGCGAGCCGCGCGCCCGCGATGCGCAGCGCGAGCGGGTGACGCCCGCACAGGCGGACGAGCCTCGCGCCGGCCTCCGGGCTGCTCCTCATGCGGTCGTCGCCGAGCATCCGCTGCAGGAAGTCGATCGCCTGCTCCTCGGTGAAGGACTCGAGCTCCAGCCGCCGTATGCCCGGAACGGCGGTGAGGCGGTGCCGGCTCGTGATCAGGACGGCGCAGCCGCTCGTGCCCGGGATGAGCGGCATCACCTGGCTCTCGTCCGCGGCGTCGTCGAGGATCAGCAGCGCACGTCGCTCCGAGAGCACCTCCCGGAGCATCGCGCTGCGTTCCTCGATGTGCTCGGGCAGCCGGTGGTCGGGCACTCCCAGGGTGCGCAGCGTCCCGGCCAGCGCGACGCCCGGCGGGATGCGGCGCGCCGCCTCGGCCCCGCGGAGCGGCACGAAGATCTGCCCGTCCGGAAAGTCCTCCCGCAACCGGTGGGCGACGTGTACGGCCAGGGTGGTCTTGCCCGCGCCTCCCCGGGCGGACACCGCCACGATCGACGGGCCGACCCGGTCACCGGAGGTCAGCCAGCGGGTGATCCGCGCGATCTCCTCGGCCCGGCCGGTGAAGTCGGGGGTGTCGGCCGGGAGGTTGCACGGGCGCGGGGAGGCGGCGGCGGGTTCCTCGCCCGGCGACACGGCCTCCCGCAGGATCGCCTGTTCCTGTTCCCGCAACTGCGGGCCGGGCTCGATGCCGAGCGACTCGACGAGGAGGGCGCGCGTGTCCCGATAGAGCTGCAGCGCCTCCGCCTGGCGGCCCGACCGGTGCAGCGCCTCCATCAACCGGCCGCGCAGCGACTCGCGCAGCGGGAACTCCTCGACGAGCTGGACCAGGACGGGGATCATGTCCGCGTGCCGGCCGAGCGCGAGTTCGTGCTCCACCCACTGGCCGACGGCGGTGAACCGCTGTTCCTCCAGCACCGCGGCCTCCGTACGCAGCGCGGGGCAGTCGTCGAGCCCCGCGAAGGGCACGCCGGTCCATTCGTCCAGCGCCTCGCGGAGGATCTCCGCCGCCCGCGCGACGTCGCCGCCGGCGGCCGACTCCTCGCTCCTGGCGACCAGCGCGGAGAACCGCAGGGCGTCCACCTCGGCGGGCCGTACGTGGAGGAGGTAACCGCGGTCGACGCGGGTGATGCGGTGCGGGTCGCCCAGCGTCGTCCGGAGGCCGCGGATGTAGGCGCGCAGGTTCGCGGCCGCGGACGCCGGCGGGTCCGACGGCCACAGCCCGTCGATCAGCCGGTCATCCGGTACGGCGGTGTTCGGACAACAGAGCAGAAGGGCCAGGAGCGTTCGCACCTTCTGGCCCTTCAAGGGGACCGGGGAGCCATTCGCCGTCAGCTCCAGCGGTCCGAGTATGCGGAACCGCAGATCTGGGTGCTGCTCTCCCCCGGCCATGGCGGGTAAATACTATGTCAAAACCCTGCGGCCGGCCGGTGAATATGCTTCGCCCCCACTTCAGCGACACGCGGGACGGCTTGACGTCCATGAGAAGCACGCCGAGCACCATGGTCGCGGCACCCATCCAGCCCAGCGGCGTCAAACGATCTCCCGCGAGCCAATATCCGAAGATGCCGGCGAAGACGGGTTCCATCCCGAGGATGACGGACACCCGGGTCGGCGAGGTGCGCCGTTGCGCGTACGCCTGAACGAAATAGGCGAAGGCGCTGGCGGCCAGCCCGGTGAACGCGATCGCGCCCCAGGCGTCCCATTCGCCGGGCAGGCGGAAATCCTCCTTGAGCAGCGCGATGCACAGGGCGACCGTTCCGCACGTCCCCAGTTGCACCGCGACCAAGGCTCCCGTGGGGAAACGGCGGACCGCCCGGTCCATGGCGATGATGTGCAGCGCGAAGCAGAGGCTCGATGCCAGGGTGAGCGCGTCGCCCAGCGGGTGGAAGGCCCCTCCGTAACCCGAGAGGAGCAGCAGGCCCAGGGCGGCGGTCGCGATGCACAGGGCGCTCCAGCGGGTGACCCGCTGACGAAGGAGCACCGCGGCCATGAGCGGGGTGAACACGATGTAGAGACCGGTGATGAAGCCCGAGTTGGACGCGGTCGTGTAGGTGAGACCGATCGTCTGGAACGCGTACCCGCCGACCAGCAGCAGGCCCAGACCCGCCCCGGCGCCCCATCCCGTACGTGAGAGCCGGCCGATCTGCGCGGCGTACGGCACGGCCACCACACCGGCCGCCAGCAGAAAACGGAGAGCCACGAACGACCACGGCGGCACGTTTTCTATGGCGTCCTGAATTACGACGAAAGTAAGCCCGAAAACGGCGGCGACCACGACGAGACCCGACTCCGCCATCCACGCGGCCGGCGCGTCCGTCTTCCGCGCGGCGGGCTCTTCGATCGACATCAACGGTTTCCTCCGGGCGACGTGCTGGGACACGAGGCTAAGCGGCCGTTGTATAAGCGCCGTATATGCGGCGCGCACGGTCGCGATGCCCGGTCGCCCGGCACAGGCCCGGAAAACCTCCGCCGATATACGAGGAATGTACAGAAATTCGAACTTCGTCCTCTAGCCTCTCCGATGGACGCGAAGTCTCACCTCGCGAAGTCTCACCTGGAGGATCCGACATGGTGATCGGTATCGATCTGGTGCACGCTGCGGTGTGGAGGTTCGACATTCAGCGGAAATCGGGAGCCGGCCGGGCCGCCGACTTCTCCGAAGTCAGCGTCGTCGCCGACCTCGGGGAATTGGCCGTCGACCTTCTCGGGGGAACGGTGGCCGCTCTCGAGAACGGGTTCGAAGGGGACGCGCTCAAGGACCTGGGCCTCGTGCTCGTTCCCGCTCCGGGCGTCGACGGAGCGGTCTTCACTCCCGGGGAGTGCGAGGCCCTCGACCGGTACGTCCAGGAGGGGGGCGCGGTGCTGATCCTCGGGGACGGGGAGTGGCCGCAGCCGCCCCAGGGCCCCGCCCCGTTCGGGTTCGCCTCGGGTGATCTCGCGATCGGCGACCCCGCGGACCCGGCGCAGCCCCACGTGCGGCCCTACCAGTTCCCGGCCGAGGTCACCGGTGCGCACCCCGCGCTGGAGGGCGTCACCCGGGCGTACCTATACCGGCCCAAGCCCGTCAGCGCCCGTTTCCCGCTGACCGGCCTGGTGGAGAAGGACGGCCAGATCTTCCTGGGGGTGGCGCGTCACGGGGCGGGCAGGGTCGCCGTGGTGGGCAACGCCGAGATGTTCGCGCGTCCCTTCCTCGGCCGCGAGGACAACGCGCGGCTCCTGCTCAACCTGCTCTCCTGGCTGCTGGACGGCCGGCACCAGAGGTCGGCCGCCGACCTGGCGGCCGAGGTGACCGGCTCCTACCGGTTCTCCGGCCGGGACTTCTCCCCCACGGAGAACCTGAAGAACGAGCCCGGGCCGCACGTCGTCGACGCCGGTGTCTACGCCCACCTGTTCACCGGGCTCGCCGACGGGTTCCTCCGCGACTCGGAGACCGACGAGGAGGCGTTCCTCCGCGAGGCCGAACTGCGGTTCCACGAGATGCCGCGCGTCGTCAGGCAGGCGGTGAGCCGGTTCCGTCAGCACGGCACCGACTCGGGCGTCCTGCTGGTGAAGGGCCTGCCCGTGGACCCCGCGCTTCCGCCCACCCCCGCCGACCCGAAGGCGCGGGTCCGCTTCGCCAGTCCGCTCAGCGAGCTGTGGCTGGCGGCCTTCGCGCAGGCGCTGGGCGAGCCCATCGGCTACCGCCAGGAGAAGAACGGTCTGCTGTTCCAGAACGTGGTGCCGACGCCCCACAACGCCGCGAAGCTCTCCTCCGAGAGCTCGTCCATCCTGCTCGACTACCACACCGAGACGGCGTTCCACCCCTTCATGCCCGACTACGTGCTGCTGCACTGCCTGCGGCCCGACCACGACGGGGCGGCCAAGACGATCAGCGCCAGCCTGCGGATGGCCCTGCCCCGGTTGAGCCTCCGCGAGCGGGCGATCCTCAGCGAGCCCCTCTACCGGACCGGGATCGACTACTCGTTCGGCAGCTCCCACGGCACAAAGGGCAACGGGCCGCTGCTGCGCGTGCTCTACGGCGACCCCTTCGATCCCTATCTCACCGTGGACCCCGACCTCATGATGGGGATCGTGCCCGAGGCGGACGCCGCCCTGAAGCGGCTGCACGCGGTGCTCCACGAGGTCAGGCGGTGGGTGTGCCTCGACACGGGGGACCTGCTGATCGTCGACAACCGCAGGGCGGTCCACGGCCGCTCGGAGTTCACTCCCAGATACGACGGCCGGGACCGATGGCTCCAGCGCGTCTGCGTGGTCCGGGACCTCGTTCCTTCCGCCGGACACCGAAGACTGCGCGGCCGTATCATCGACACCGCGTTCGCCGTCTGATCCCTTTCATGTAAGGACAAGGACCGCGCCATGGGCGAAACCACTTCGGCCCCGAGCACCGTCGTCCTGTTCCCGCAGGGCGTGAGCGTCTGTGAGGCCACCGTCGTCCTCGCGGAGGCCGCCGGCGACGAGGGCCCGGTCGTGATCGTCACCGACCGGACGCCGTTCCACCCGCTCGACCACACCTGGCCCGACCAGCCGGGCGACCGGGGCACCATCACGCTCGGGCGTCGGGAGCACGCCGTCGTGGACGCCGTCACGATGGCGGTCGGGCCCGACGGCACGCTGCACCGGGGGGAGGAGATCCCCGCCCGCCGTACGGACCCGGGCTGGTCCTTCCTGGTCGGTCACGTCCTCGAGACGCCGCCGGACGGGAGCCCGGCGGATCTCGTCGGCGAACAGGTGGGCCTCGCGGTGGACGTCGCGCGGCGATCGAGCCTGAGCGCCGCGCACACCGCCTGCCACCTGATGTCCCTCGCCCTGAACATGGAGCTGCGCGACCTGTGGCGCAAGGTCCCGCGTACGGACTGCCTCGGCAGCCCCGACTTCGACCAGGCGGCGATCACGCGGTCGAGCATCACCCCGTGGGAGAGCGTCGACCGCTACCGCCTCGGCAAGTCGCTCCGCAAGGCGGGCTTCGACGCCGAAGCCCTCCCCGGACAGCTCGACGCGGTACGCGAGGGCGTCACGGCCCGGCTGTCGGAGTGGATCGCCGCCCGCGGGCGGATCGCGATCGACACCGACGGGCCCTGGATCAACTCCCGCCGCTGGTGGGGTTGCGAGCTGCCCCCCGGTCCCGCACGGCTCCCCTGCGGTGGCACGCACCTGGGGAATCTCGGCGAGCTGGCCTCGATCGACGTGCGGATAGTGATCGGAGAGGGGGAGCTGGTAGTCAACACTACGGCCAAGCAGTCATGAACCCGGAAGTGGAGGTCAGTCCGTGTTCGATCCGGTCGGCTCGTCCGTCCTCGTCGTAGAACCGGTCTCCGGCGGCGCAGACGTCGCCCGGCTCGCGCACCACCTCGGCATGACAGTTGTGATCGCCTCGCAGGACGTGGGCGACTGCGAGATCCCGGCGGATCTGCGGAAGATCGCCTCCGTGGTGCTCACCGTCGACACCAACGACGAAAAGACGTTGTTCGACGTGGTCGCCGAGCACCACGAGCGCGAACCGCTCGCCGCGGTGCTCCCGGGATGCGATTTCTACGTGGCCACGACGGCCAGGCTCGCGGCACGTCTGGGACTGCCCGGCCTGCCGGTCGAGACCGTGGACGCCGTACGCAATAAGGCGCGCATGCGCGAGCGGGTCGCCGCCGCCGGGCTGCGCACGCCGCGCTTCGCCGAGGCGTCCTCCCCGGAGGCCCTCCGTACGGCGGCGGAGATCGTCGGCTTCCCGAACGTCATGAAGCCGGTCGAGTCCTCCGGCAGCATCCACGTGAGCAGGGCCGACGACTGGGCGCAGCTCGCCGCCGCCTACGCCGCCCTGACCGGTGACCGGGAGCTCGACCTCGGCCGCCCGATGGGGCACACCGTCGTCGTCGAGCAGTACGTCGCGGGCGAGGAGGTCAGCGCCGACGGCTACGTCGAGAACGGCCGGGTCACCGTCGTCGCGATCACCGGCAAGGTCCTCGGCGCCGAGCCGCGGTTCGTCGAGCTGGGGCACCTGACGCCGGCCGACCTCCCGGACGACGTGACGAACGAGGTCGTCGCGTACACGGAACAGGTGGTCCGGGCGCTGAACGTCACCGCCGGGCCGTTCCACTGCGAGATGCGCCTGAGCGACGAGGGCCCGGTCCTGATGGAGCTCGGCGCCCGGCTGCCGGGCGACGGGATCCCCGAGCTGATCCGGCTCGTCACCGGAACCGACCTCGCCGCGGTCATGCTGGCGGCGGGGCTGGGCGTCGGCGCCGCGGAGCTGCCGGCGTTCGGCCCGCCCGCCGCGCCGTACGCCGCCATGCGGTTCTTCGTCGCAGACGACCTGGACTCCCACAGCGGGATCCTCGGCTGGGACGAGCTGGACGACCGGCCTGACGTCATCGGCAAGCAGCTGTTCATCCCGCCCGGCACGCCCATTCCCCAGACCGGCGACTGCCGTTCGCGGCTCGCCTGCGTGCGCTACACCGCGGAGTCGTACGAGGCCGCCCAGGCGTTCTGGAAGAGCCTGGACGACCTGGCGGTGCTCCCGTGAGCGACGTCCTGGACTACGCGGCGGTGGGGGTCGGCCCCGCCAACCTGAGCCTGGCGGCCCTCGGCGCCGACGTGGACGACCTGCGGAGCGTGCACTTCGAGGCACGCCCCGACTTCTCCTGGCACCCCGGCCTGCTGCTGCCCGAGGCGACCCTACAGGTCTCGCCGCTCAAGGACCTGGTCACGCTGGTCGACCCGACGAGCCGCTACTCGTTCCTCGCCTTCCTCGCCAACGAGGGCAGGTTGTACCAGTTCCTCACCGCTAAGTTCCCGGCCGTCCTGCGCGCCGAGTTCGACCAGTATCTCCAGTGGGCCTCCCGGAGCATCCCGTCCATCGAGTTCGGCACCGAGGTGCGCGGCGTCCGGGTGCGTGACGGGCACTTCGTCCTCGACACGGGACACGGCGAGGTCACCGCGCGGAACGTGGTGCTCGGGACCGGCCAGACGCCGTTCGTCCCCGGCTTCCTGCGCCCCCACCTGTGCGCCGACGTGTTCCACGCCGAGGAGTTCCTGTCACGGCCGCGGGAGCTGCCCGACCGCGCCGTGACGGTGATCGGCGGCGGGCAGTCGGGAGCGGAGATCGTCCGCCACCTCATGCGTCTCGACGTGCCGCCGCGCAGCATCACCTGGATCACCCGCAGGCCCGGCTTCCTGCCGATGGACGACTCCCCCTTCACCAACGAGTACTTCTTCCCGGCGTACGCGCGGGAGTTCCACGGGCTGCCCCAGACCCACAAGCAGGAGCTTCTGGCCGAGCAGAAGCTCGCGAGCGACGGGATCGACCTCGCGACGCTCCAGGACGTCTACCGCGAGCGCTACCGGCACGAGTGCCTGCTGGGCCGCAAGGACTGGCTCCGCCTGATGCCCCGGTCGGAGGTCACCGGCTGCGCCCGGCTCTCCGACGGCTGGGAGCTGGAGGTGAGTGGCCCGCACGCCTCGGTCGTCCGGTCCGACGTCGTGGTCCTCGCGACCGGGTACGAGTACCGCCTTCCGGACTGCATGAGCGAGCTCGCCCCCCACCTGGCCAGGGCCCCCGAAGGGCTGGTGGTCGGCGACGACTACGCGCTGTCGCTGGACCTGCGGACCTCGGGCCGCGTCTTCCTGCAGAACGGCGCCCGGCACACCTGGGGCATCGCGGACCCCAACCTCAGCCTGCTGGCCTGGCGCAGCGCGGTCATCCTCAACGCGATTCTCGGTTACCGGAGGTACAACACATGAGCCTCCCCCGGCTCGGCTTCGAGGCGCTGCCGCGCGAGTTCGAGAAGCTGGACGAATGGGCCGCGCTCCTCGGGCCGTTCGACGGCGACCGTCCCTTCTCCATGGCGCGCTTCACGGTGGCCGCCGGCGGCGCGACGCCGCCCGACAGCCACGCCGTGAAGGAGATCTGGCTGATCCTCGACGGCGCGGGAACCGTCCGCTACGAGGACCGGCCGTACGAGGTCGGCAAGGGTGATCTGCTGGGTTTCGCGCCCTTCGCCGAGCACGTGGCGATGGCGGACCGCGGCGTCCCGCTCTCCGTGCTGTCGATCTGGTGGGGCACGACCGGATGACCGGCGCGATCCCGGACTTCGACCTCGCGGTCGTCGGAGCCGGCGTCGTCGGCGCCATGACCGGCCATCTCGCCCTGGAGCGGGACCCGGGCCTGCGCCTGCTCACCCTGGACCAGCTGGAGCGGTTGGACCAGGATGTGCCCAACGCGACGGGTCTGTCGGCAGGGCTCGACGTGCCGACGGGGCGGGACGCGCGGCAGCGCGAGCTCGCGGCCCGCAGCACCGCCCTCTACCGGCGGCTCAGAGCCGAACGGCCCGGCCTGCCCGTCCGTTCCCTCGACACCTTCTGGCTGCTGGCGCGCGGCAACGTCGGCCGTCTCCGGGAGACGATGGCCGGCCCCGTCCTGGAGGAGGCCGACCCGGACGCCCTCGACGGCGTCTTCCCCGGGCTGCGCCCGTCCGGCGACCAGACCCTGCTCCGTTCCGACGGCTCCTGGCGCGCCGACGTCGCCGGGCTGACGCGCGCGCTCCTCGACGAACAGCGGGGCCGCCCCGGCTGCGCCGTCTGGGAGGACGAGGAGGTCACCTCCCTGCGGCCGTACGGGGACGGGTTCCTCCTGGCCGGCGAGGGCGGGCGGCCGCTCGCGCGGTGCCGTGCGGCGGTCGTCGCCACCGGCCCGTGGGCGTTGCACGGACCGTTCGGCGAGCGGATGCGGGCGGCCGGGCTGCGGATCAAGAAGGTCGCCGCGTTCCACCTGGACCTCCGCCCCGCCGAGGGTGCACCCGTGCTGATCTTCGAGGACGACGACGCGTTCCTGCTGCCGCAGCCGGAGAGCGGCCGCTGGCTCTTCAGCTTCACCTCCCAGGAGTGGGACGTCTCTCCCGTCCTGGGGCCGCCGGCCGCCCTGAGCGGCGGGGACTACAGCGAGGCGGTGCGCGTCCTGCGCCGGTACGCTCCGGCGCTGGCCGGGGCGCTCTCCGGCGGGCGTGCCTTCTACGACGGCTACACCCGCGACCGGCTGCCGCTGGTCGAGCCGGTGCCCGATCACCCCGGCGTCGTGATCGCGGTAGGCGGCAACGGTTCCGGCTTCCGCCTGGCGCCCGCGATCGCCGAACGAGCCCTCGGTCTTCTCACCCCCGGTCACCTGAACCCCCGGTCACTCGGACCCCAGTCACTTGGAAGTGGTCGCTCATGAGCACTCGCTCCACGGGCCTCATCCGGAACGCGGGCACCCTCCCCCCGCGCCGCTACCTGCTGGTCCCGCCCGAGCCGACCCCCAACGGACGGCTCCACCTGGGGCACATCGCCGGGCCCTACCTGCGGTCGGACATGCTCAGCCGGTTCGCCCGCATGAGGGGCGACCTGCCCCTCACGATCACCGGGATCGACGTCTACGAGCCGTACATGACGCTCAAGTCGGCCGTCGACGGACGCCCCGAAGGCGAGATCGCCGCCGAGTACCACGCGCTCATCGCCGAGGACCTCGCCGCGATGGACATCGGCCTCGACGCGTTCATCAACCCGGCCGAGGAGCCGTGGCGTACGGCGTTCGAGGACGAGGTGGCGGGCTGCCTCCGGCGGCTGCGGGAGCGGGGCGCGGTGACGACGCTGCGCGAGCGGGTCCCCTACAGCCCCGCGGCGGGGCGGTTCGCCGTGGGCCCCTGGCTCTCCGGCCGGTGCCCGGACTGCGGCGCCGACGCGGGCAGCTACTTCTGCGAGTCCTGCGGAGGCCACTTCCGCCCCGAGAACCTGCGCGACCCCGAGGGCACGAACGGGGTGGGCCCGCTCCAGTGGCGGGAGATCACCTCGCTGTTCCTGCACCCGGCGGACCCGCACGACCTGGGGGCGCGGATGGCCGGCATCGGGGTCCCGGCGCGCTACCAGGAGACCGTGAAGCGCTACCTGAGCCGCGAGGGCGGGATGGTCCGCGTCAGCGCCCCGGAGAGCTGGGGGATCCCGCTGGACCAGGCGGACCCCGGCGTGCCGCGGACGCTCTTCCCGTACGCCGGGATCTTCATGTTCGCCCGGCTGACCGGCGCCGTCCACGGCTCGCTGAGCGGCACCGGCGTGAACGCGTTCGACCCGGGCTCGGACGTCGTCACGGTCACCAGCCTCGGCGTCGACAACGTGGTCCCCACGCTCGTCTGCATCGTCGGCACGTCGCTGCTCCACGGGGACATGAAGACCTACGACCGCACGCTGATCAACGAGTTCTACGGGCTCGAAGGGGAGAAGTTCTCCACCAGCAGGGGCCACGTCATCGGGGCCGCCGACATCGCCGGCACCCCGAACGTCGACGTCGACGCCGTACGGTACTTCCTCGCCGGGACCCGGCTGGAGGAGCGCCGGGAGAGCATGGAGCCGGAGTCGTTCGTCGAGACGGTCAACCAGCGGCTGGCGGACGGCCTGACGCCCCTGCTGGAAAAGGCCCGCCGTACGCTCGCCGGGGTCTCCGTTCCGGAGACGATCTCGGACGGGCAGCTCGCGCGGCTGGAGGCGCTGCTGGAGCGGCAGCAGTCGGCGCTGGACGGCCCGGTCGTCTCGACCTCCCAGGCGCTGGAGGCCTTCGACGCCTGGTGGCGGAGCGTCGCCGACCTCGAAGAGAGCGCCTACTGGTGGCTGAAGGGCGTGAGCGTGCTCGGATTTCCGATCATGCCCCGGATGGGCCGCCGTATCTGGGAGGATCTCGGCGGGGTGGGAGAACCCCGGCTGGAGGAGTTCCTGGCCCCGACGCCACCGCGCGAGGCCATGGCCCCTCTGGGGTTCGGGGCGATCAGCATCGGCGACCTCGTGCCGGTCCTGCCCGCCACCTCGCGGTACGCCCTGGCCTGACCCCTGTCACTTCGACCGCCCTGTTGACTCCGACCCACGGAAACGACGATGCCGGACCGCCCGCACTACCTCGTCGTCAACCGCTACGACGACAGCGACGCGGAGTACTTCCGCTACTGCGCCGACCAGCCGTGCGACCTGTCGTACCTGACCCTGCCCATGCGGACGACGGCGCTGGGCCCGGTCGAGCCGGGCCGGGTCGGCACGGTCCCCGATCTGCGGCTCGCCACGTTGGTGCCGGCCGCGCGGGACCTCGCCGAGCGGTACGGGCGGTTCGACGGCGTCGCCGCGCTCTCCGAGTTCGACGTGCTGACGGCGGCGCTGCTGCGCGAGGAGTTCGGCGCGCCGGGCCCGGGCGCGGACCTGGTGCGGGCGTTCAAGGACAAGATCGTGATGAAGGAGCGGCTCGCCAAGCGCGGCCTGCCGGTGCCGCGGTTCATGGAACTGGGCGCCTCCACCACGATCGCCGAGATCACCGCCGGGATCGGTTTCCCGCTCGTCCTCAAACCACGGGCCGAGGCCGGCTCCGTCGGCGTCCGGATCATCCGTGACGAGGAGGAGCTCGCGGCCGAACTCGACGGCCTCGACGTCACGGCGTTCGAGTGCGAGGAGTTCGTCTCCACCGAGATCTACCACGCGGACGGAGTCCTCTCCGGGGGGCTGCCGCACTTCCTGAGCGTCTCCGGCTACGTCAACACGCCCCTGGACTTCCTGCGGGGCAGGCCGCTCGGCTCGGCGACGCTGGACCCGGGCCCGCTCCGGGACGAGATCCGAGAGTTCGCCGTCGCGTGCCTCAGGGCTCTCGGCCTGGAGACCGGCTGCTTCCACCTCGAAGTCATCCGCCGGCCCGACGGCGGTCTGGTGTTCCTCGAAGCGGGGATGCGCGCCGGCGGGGCGGAGGTGCCCTACGTCCACCGGGAACTCCACGGCATCGACCTGGTGACGGAGAGCTTCCGCACGGTCCTGGGCATCCCGCTGGAGTCGGCGGGCGCCCGCTTCGGCGACGCCCCGGCCGGCTGGGTGGTGATGCCCGAACCCGGCCTCCGCCCCGGCCGGGTGGTCCGCCGTACGGCGATGACGGGCACCGTCCCCCAGGTGTACGCCGAGGTGCTGCCGGAGCCGGGGGACGTCTTCGACGGGACCGGCGGCTACTTCCACGTACCCGGGCGCTTCAGGCTGACCGGGCCGGACGAGCGCAGCGTCCGCGCCGCCGCCCGGAGGGTCATGCGGGAGTACGTGGTCGAGTTCGAGCCGGCGGGCCACACACCCTGATGGCCGCGGTCCACTGGCGCAACCTCGCGGAACTGGCCAGATTCACGCAGTTCCGCAACCAGTTCCTTGCGAGCGCCCTCTCCGCGGCCGGCAGCGCCATGACACCCGTCGCGCTCTCCTTCGGCGTGCTCGACGCCACCGGCTCCGCGGCCGACCTCGGCCTGGTGCTGGCGGCGTACTCGGCGGCTCAGATCGTGTTCATGCTGGGCGGCGGTGTGTGGGCCGATCGCCTGCCGCGCAAGCGCCTGATGGTGCTGTCCGACGGCATCAGCGCCGCCTCGCAGATCACGTTCGGCCTGCTCCTGCTCACCGGGCATCCGCCGCTGTGGGCGATGATCGCGCTGCACGGCCTCGCCGGTGCGGCGAGCGCCCTGTTCATGCCCGCGTCGGTCGGCCTGGTCGCCGAGACCGTGCCGCCGCGGCTGCTGCAGGAGGCCAACGCCCTGCTGTCGCTCACCCGCAACGTCTCGGTGAGCGTCGGGCCGATGATCGCGGGAATGGCGGTGGTCCTGGCCGGCGCCGGCTGGGTGCTCGTCGCCGACGGGCTGACCTTCCTGGGCAGCCTGCTGTTCCTCCGCCGGCTGGCGGTCCCCGCCCGGCCCGCGGCCGTGGGCGGCGGTTTCCTCCGTGACTTCCGCGGCGGATGGCAGGAGGTCGCGAAGCGATCCTGGGTCTGGACGGGCATCGCCATGTTCATGATCTTCAACTTCGTCTACTCCTTCCTCTACGTGCTGGGGCCGGTGTCGCTGTCCGGCTCGGACAACGGCGGCCTGCTCTGGGGGGCCGTGACCGCGAGCCTCGGAATCGGCGACGTGCTGGGCAACGCGCTCGCCGTACGGTTCCGGCCGCGCCGCCTGCTGTTCACCGGGCGGCTCATGATGCTGCCGGCGGCCCCGCTGATCGTCGTCCTCGGAACCGCGCCGGAACCGATCCCGCTCATCGTCTGCGGGCTGCTGGCCGGGATCGCGACCACCTTCCCCAACACCCTGTGGGAGACGGCGCTCCAGCAGCACATCCCCAACTCGTCGCTGTCGCGGGTCTCGTCGTTCGACTACGCGGGATCCTTCATCCTGAGACCGGCCGGGCTCGCCGTCACGGCCCTCGCCGCCTCCGCTTTCAACGCCCAGGTGACGTTGGCCGCGGGCGCCGCGCTCATCGTCGTGGCCGTGACCGCGAGCCTGCTCGACCGCGGCACCCGCGCCCTGGTCCGCAACGAAGCGCAGGAGCAGCCGGCCACCTCCGGCACCCCAGGCTGAAATCAGGACAGTTCGTGGCCTGTGGTGCTGTCCACGTTGTCCGGAACCTCTATTCGTAGACGTCGGCCGCCGGCCGGTGGATCCACTCGCTGACGTGCCTGGATTGCGAAGCCATGGGCGCCATCATGCCGCAGTGGGTGCGACGACCGGCGGTCAGCCGTTCGCGACCTTGTCGAGGAAGGAGTCGAGGTTGGCCCGGGTGCGGGCGGCCTTCTCCTCCACGGTCAGGGACTCGTCGACGATCCCCGCCCCGGGGGCCTCCTTCTTCCCGCGCAGGTAGAGGGAGCAGTCGAGGTCGGTGCACAGGTACTGCCCGACGGTGTTCCCCTGACGGCCCGCCTCGCCGGTCCGGCGCGCGGTCATCAGCGCCACGCCGCCGCTGGTGTGGGTGGTCAGGCACAGCGAGCACATGCTGCGGGAGGTGAAGGCGCGCGAGGCGCCGGAGGTCACCCGGAGCGCGATGCCGACGAAGGAGCCGTCGCGTTCGGCCACCAGGTACGCCCGCTCCGGCGCGCCCGGGTCCCGCCAGCCGAGGAAGTCGAGGTCTTCCCACGGACGATCCGGGAGGTCCCTGGGCAGCCCGAGACGCTTGGCCTCTCCCTTGGAACAGTTGATGAACGACGTGCGCACTTCGTGCTCGGTGACCGGCCTCATGAGCGGCGAGGCTAGTCATTCCTAATGACACTAGGCAAATGGTTAAAACCCATAGGCGATCACGCCGCACGCGCTGTCAGGGCCGTACGGCCAGCACCCGGAAGCTGACGCCGCGCGCCGTCCGGGTCACCGACTCGATCCGGAACCCCGCCCGCTCCAGGTACGGCCGGGGATCGCGGGTGAGGTGGTCGGCCTCGAACCGTACGAACAGCGGCTCCACCAGCCGCATTCCGGCCCGGAGGATCGGGTTGCGGGCCGGCCCGTGCTCGGCCAGCACGAACCGCCCGCCCGGCCTGAGCACCCGGTAGGCCTCACGGGCCGCGGCGGCGGGGTCGGGAATCGTGCACATCGTGAACGTGGACAGGACGGTGTCGGCGATGCCGTCGGGCAGGTCGAGGCGCTGCACGTCGCCCTGCCGCAGTTCCACCCGGGCGCCGAGACCGGCCTCCGCCACCCGCCGCCGCGCCAGGTCCAGCATGCGCTCGGACAACTCGATCCCGATCACGGTGGTCCCGGCGTCGTACAGCGGCAGGTTCAGCCCGGTGCCGACCGCGATCTCCACGACGTGTCCGCGCGCCTGCCCGACGGCCCACTCCCGGCTGCCGGGGAACAGGCGCCTCTCCCAGGCCCGCATCTGGTCGTCGTACCGATCCGCGATCCGGTCGAACACCCGTCGTACGTCGGCGTCGGTGGTAACCCGCATGAAGCGACCCTTCCGCGTGGAAACTTCGCGAATCACTTCAGGCTAGGCCACGCTGCCGGAGGTGACCGAAGCTACCACCGGCCTCACCCGGCCTTAGCGTGGTGACGTCCCGGTACCCATGGAGCCCCGAACGAGGAGATCTGATGTGCGACCCCGAGCCGGAGGCGCGGTCGTGACCCGTCCGCTCCACGGCGTGCTCGTCGCCGACTTCAGCCGTGTGCTGGCCGGCCCGTCCTGCACGATGACCCTGGCCGACCTGGGCGCGACCGTGATCAAGGTCGAGCGCCCCGGCGCCGGAGACGACACCCGTTCGTGGGGACCGCCGTGGTCCGCCACGTCGTCGATGTACTTCGAGAGCGTGAACCGCACCAAGCGGAGCGTCACGCTGGACCTGGACGATCCGGCCGACCTGCCGCTCGCCCGCGAGCTGGCCCGGCGCGCCGACGTGCTCGTGGAGAACTTCAGGCCGGGCGCGCTCGACCGGCGCGGGCTGGGCTACGCGCAGGTGGCTGCCGCGAACCCGGGCGTCGTCTACTGCACGATCACCGGCTTCGGCCCGGGCGCCGGGGCCGGGCTGCTGGGTTACGACTTCATCGTCCAGGCCGTGGGCGGGCTCATGTCGGTCACCGGCGCGGCCGACGGGGAGCCGACGAAGGTCGGCGTGGCCCTGGTCGACGTGCTGACCGGCAAGGACGCGGCCATCGGGATCCTGGCCGCGCTGGCCGCCCGGGCGAGCACCGGCAGGGGATGCCGCGTCGAGGTGAACCTGCTGTCCAGCCTGCTGGCCGCGCTGGTCAACCAGGCCCAGGGCTACCTGGAGACCGGCGTGCCGCCGGGGCGGATGGGCAACCGCCACCCCTCCATCGCGCCGTACGAGACCCTGCGCTGCCGGGACGGCATGCTCGCCGTGGCCTGCGGCAACGACGGGCAGTTCGCCCGGCTGACCCGCGTGCTCGGCGATCCCGGCCTGGCCACCGACGAACGCTTCGCGACGAACGCCGCCAGAGTGGCCAACCGCGAGGAACTCGTCGCGGCGCTGGAAGGCCTCCTCGCCGCCGCCGACGCGGCCGAATGGCAGGAACGGCTCACCGCCGAGCAGGTGCCGGCGGGCTGCGTCGCGGACATCGCCGAGGCGTTCGGCCTGGCGGAGCGCCTCGGCCTGACGCCGGCCGTACGCCCCCGGCCGGACCGCGCGCCGCAGGTGCGCCACCCCGTGAGCTACTCCGAGGACCTGGTCCGCCCGGCGGAGCCGCCTCCGGCGCTCGGCGAGCACGACGCCGCCGTACGCGCCTGGCTCGCCTCGGCCGGCGGGTCGATCGCGGATCTCGATCCGGTCGATCCGGCCACGCCGCCTTCCGTCGACGCCTCCGGTGCGCGGGGGGAGGTCCCGCGCACCGGAGGCGTCAGGGGCGCCTGATCAGGAGTTGTGGATCAGGGGCTGGTGCAGGTGGCGGTGGGGGTGGCCGCGGTGCCGTTGGCGGTGAAGCCGAACGTCGTGGACGCGCCCGCCGCGATAGAGCCGTTGTAGGACTCGTTGGTGACGGTCACCGAGGAACCGGACGAACTCTGCCGGCCGTTCCACAGGCTGCTGATGCTCTGCCCGCCCGGCCAGGTCCACTTCACGGTCCAGCCGTTGACCGCCGAGCTGCCCGCCTGCACCGTCACCTCGGACTGGAACCCGCCGCCCCAGCTGTTGATCGTCTTGATCGTCGCCGAGCATCCGCCGGGAACCGGGGACGTCGACGGCGAGGCCGACGGGCTGGAACCGCCGACGTCGAGCTCGGTGATCTGCACGTCGACGCCGAGCGCGGCGAACTGCGCGATGTTCTGCTGGTAGTTCGACGGCGGGTTGCCGAAGTGCGACTGCAGGCCCACGCAGTCGATCGGCACGCCACGCGCCTT
>QFZU02000140.1 GCA_003260025.2 Microbispora triticiradicis
GGCGCCCGGGACCACCCGGCGCGCCGGCCGCCGCGCCCCCGTTGCCGGCCGGGCGCGCGCCCGGCCGGTCACCGGCTTCGGCGACCGGGCGGACGGTGTGGGCTAAGTGGCCTGTGTTCGGTGTGACCGGTCGCGGAGCAGCACCCACCACGCCACGGCGACCCACGGAAGCGCCAGCAGCGCGCTCGCGAGCACGCCTATGGGGTGCTGCGTTCCACGGTAGATCTGCGACAGGGCGCACAGCAGCGGGACGAGCACGGCCGCCGCGCCCGCGGCCAGCAGCCAGGGGCGGCGTGCCGCACTGTGCCGGACCAGCACCACGATCGCCGTGAAGAGGGCCACCACGCCGGCGACCTGGCCGGAGGGGAAGCCGGACGTCAGCGGCGGCCAGGACTCGTGCACGGCGACCGCCAGGCCGGCCGCCGGATCGCCGGGTGGGGCGACCGGCGGGGCGGTGGGCCGGACGATGGTCAGGTCGCCGGGCAGACGGACGGGCTCGGCGGGCTGGGAGCGGCCGACGGCCGCCGCGGCGGTGAGGACCAGGGCCAGTTGCCCGGCCGTCGCCACGAGCAGGAACAGCGCCGGCCGTGCGCGCCGCAGCACGGCCAGGACGAGAGCGCAGGCCGCGAGGGCGCCGGCGAGGATCCACGGAGTGCCTCCGATCCGGCTGCCGAACGCGGCCACCCCGTCCAGCACCGGACCACGCAGATCGGCCACCCACCGGACGACCACGTGATCGGCGACCGCCAGGGCCGTGCTCCCGGACGCCCGGGTGAGCAGCAGCCCGGTCCCGAACAGCGCCCCGAGGACGAGCACCCAGGCCGTCAGCGCCTCCGCCGCGGCGCGCCAGGGATGCGGCAGCGGCTCCCGGCCCCCAGGCTCCCGGCCCCTGTGCGGTCCGGGCCGCGGGGCCGCGGCGTCCTCCAGGACCGGTCCCTCATCCGGTGACGTGCCGGGCACGGCCTCCGGACGCCAGGGCCGGAAGGCCGCGGCGGTGACCCACAGCCAGACCAGCCCGAGGAGCCAGCCGCCGATCACGTCGCTCAGGTGGTGCACGCCGAGCGCGACGCGGGTGAAGCCGACGAGCACGACGAGGCAGGCGACCGCGGCGACGGCGAGGGCACGCGCCCGGCGAGGCGCGAGCGGCGCGAAGACCAGCAGCAGCACGCCGTAGGAGACCAGGGAGCTCATGGAGTGCCCGCTGGGGAAGCTCAACCCGGTCGCCGTGGCCACGGGCTCGGCCACGACGGGACGCAGCCTGCCGATCAGCAGCTTCAGCACGGGGTAGAGGATCAGCGAGCCGAGCGACGTGGCCACGACGTAGGCGGCCTGCCGTACCTCGCGCCGGACGAGCAGGAGAACGGTGGCGAGGACCAGCACACAGGTGAGGACGGTGCCGCCGCCGAAGTCGGTCAGCGTGCTGAGGATCTCCAGGGTGAGCGCGTCGCCGGCCACCAGTCGGTTGAGATCGTCGGTCACGGCCCGGTCGGCGGCGTACAGCGGCTCCCACCGGCCGGCCACCAGACCGGTCAGGAGTGCGAAACCGGTGCCCGCCAGGCTCACCACGGCCAGTCCCGGCGCGCCGCGGAGAGCGAAGCGTTCCAGGCGGCCCGGCTCCAGGCGGTGCGACCGGTCCAGCATGCCCTCCTCCTGCCCCACTGATGCTCGCCCGGTGCCGGAGGCGAGTGGATATTTCCCCTACCCCGGCCGGGCCGTCGGAAAAGCGCTGGCCGGGAGGGTGCCCGGTCAATCCTCCGACAGGTGGATCGTGGCGATCTCGAAGGGCCGCAGGCGGAGCCGTACGCATCCGTCCCGCACCGGCAGCGGACGCACCGGGGAGCCCAGGGTGTCGGCCGTCCAGGCCGCGGTGAAACCGCCCCGCACGACCGCCTCGGTGACCGTGGGATACTCGGCCACCAGGCGGACCTCCAGCCGTCCGTCCCGCTCGCGCAGCGCCGCCATCACCACGCCCTCTCCCGACACCGACAGCCCGCCGCCCGGTCCGGTGTCCGGCCCGCGACCGGGCTGAGCCGCCCTGCCGGCACCGGCGCCCGGTACGGCGAGCAGATCATGGCGGAACTCCTCCGCGAGTCGCGGCAGCCCCGCCTCGTGCCACTCGCCCGCGTACGGCAGGACGGCGAGGCGCACCGACAGCGGCCCCTGGCACTGGGCGGCCGGAGCCGGGATCTCGGGGCCCGCCGGCTCGTCGCGGTAGGGGTTGCGGTTCCTGGACAGATGGCCGACGGACCGGACCAGCGTCACCGCCAGCTCCGTCCCGCCCTCGGTGATCTCGTATTCGCTGACATGGTCGAGCAGCACGGCCAGGCCGCCCGCGGCGGCGAACGACTCCGCGGGGAAGGTCGGGATCGGCCGCTCGCCGCCCCCGCCCTCGGCCGTCAGGCCCCGCCGCACCACCGCGAACTGCCCCTCCGCGTACGACTCCGCCGCTGCCCGTGGCAGCGGCGTGTGCCAGCGGACGCGGTGGTCGCGGCAGCGCACGTCCATGGTGATCTCGCACCGCGCGTACGGCTCGCCCGCCCGCAGCTCCACCCGGGTGGTCACGACCGTCCGGACGTCCGCGCCGCCGGACCACCCTGTGTTGCCGGACAGCGCTGTGCCGTCGCCGATCGCGGCAGGCCAGTCGTACTCCCGGACGATCTCGTACACACCGGTGAGCGGGCCCGAGCAGATCTCCTCGACGGAGACGTCCACGGGCCGGTCGAGGAGCCGGTCGATCGGCGGCGGGGCGTGGTTGTAGGTGTCGCCGACGTCCCCGCCGTGGACGACGCGTCCGACCCCGTGGACCTCGGTTCCGTCGGCGGCGAGCAGCGAGAGCGTCCCGTCTGCGGCCACGGACACCCGCAGCAGCCCGTTGTCGAGCACCGGGTCGAAGCCGTACGGATCGACCCGTAGGGGGTGCGCCACCGCGGCCGGCTCCGCGCGCCCGGCGGTCTCCTCCGGGACGGCGGCCTCTTCCGGGACGGCGGCACCGGCAGGCTGCGGGGCTTCGGCGCGGGCGGCGTCGTCCCGGTCGCCGGCGGGTGCGGGGGACCGGGAGGTGAGGACGGAGCGGCCGAGCGGCGGCACGGTGACGAGCGCCGCGACGGTGACCACGGGCTCGGCCACCGTGCGGACGACCCAGAACCCCGGGCCCGCCTCCAGGATCGCCCGCCGCAGGTCCTCGTAGGCGTAGCGGCCGGAGGCGTGACGGCTCACGGTCACGGTGAAGACGCCGTCCGCCGCGTCCCAGGAGACGATCTCGTGGCCGTAGAGCTCACGCTCGTGGACGCGGCCGAGGAGCAGCCGCAGGTCGTCCATGACGGTCTCGTCGAGCAGCGTGGGCGCGTGCCCGAGCCGCTGGAGGGGGACCGCGCGTCCCGCCGCGTCCACCAGCCGGGCGCGGCCTTCCGGCAGGTCGGCGAGCACCAGACCGGTCCGTTCGAACGGCGAGGGGTTGACGACCACGAGGGAGCCCTTCGGCGCCGCCTCGGCGAGCGCGGCGGCGACGAGGTCCACGACCGCCTGGGCCGTCTGCCCGGCCTCCGCGATCCGCGCGGCCACCTGGAGAGCGGTCTCGTCGGAGCCGCACCCGGTGACGGAGTCGTGCCCGCCGGCGGCGATCACCGCCCGCCACGCCATGTCGAGCAGCCGCCCGGCCGGAGCCTCGCCGAGAGGTTCGCGGCCGGGACCGAGGGGGTTCGCGCGGGCGGCGGACCCGGGCGGCCGTTCCTCCTGGGCATGGCCGGCGGCGTGCCGCCGGGACGGCCGGTCCGCGAGCCACAGTGCCGCCAGCGGCTCGGCGTAGCGGATGAGAGTCCGTTCGGCCCGCGCCATGGCCTGTTTGAGCGGGACACGCGCCGAGACGACGCCGGGCAGGATGTTCGCCCGTGCGTGCGAGCGCAGTTCACCCCGCACTCGCGGAACCGTCCGCTCGGTTTCGGCGGACCAGCCGTCTGCCATCCTGTCCGGACGGTCGCCGGCCGTCGTGTCCGGACGGCCGCCCGCGCCCGGGCCCGGGTTCGCCCAGCCTGGCCTGCGCTCTGGCTCGTGGTGTGGCTCAGGCTCCGGCCCATCGTGCGGCCCAGGCTCCGGCCCGTGCTCGGGCTCGTCGGCGGGCTCCGGCGCGAAGCCGTCGTCGGCGAGGGCCTCGGCGAGGGTGGCGACGCGCAGTCCGGACGTGGTGATCTCCCGGACGGGGGCCGAGTGGTCGCCGCCGCACATCGCCAGCAGGGTCTCTCCCGCCGCCCAGCCCTCCATCACGGAGGCGAAGGCGGCGACCCGGTCGGGCAGGCCCTCCGGCGGGCCGGTGAACAGGCCCGACGCGTTGCCGTACCCGCCGGGCAGGTATCTCGTCCTGATCGCCGTGCCGTCGGCGCCGGTCCAGTCGAAGACGTCGCGGTCCACGCGGGCCGGCACGCCGCGCCACAGGCAGGCCCGGCGCAGCCCGGCCAGCGCGAGCATCTGCGGCATCTGCGCGCAGTGGCCGAACTGGTCGGGCAGGTAGCCGACCGGCATCGCCCCGCCGAGCGCGGCGGCGCCGCGCATGCCGTACTCCAGGTTGCGCAGCAGGGTCTCGCCCGAGCACAGGAACTCGTCGGCGAGGATCAGCCAGGGCCCGGCGGCCAGCCGCCCCTCGGCGACGAGACGCGCGACGTCGCCGCGCCGCGATGGCCGGAGCTCCAGGTAGTCCTCGATCGCCGCGAGCTGGCCGTCCATGGTGAACCGGTAGGCGGGATCGGCCGTCATGGCGTCCAGGACCTCGTCGAGCACGCGCACCAGCCCGGCCCGGAACCGCTGGAAGGGGAGATACCACTCGCGGTCCCAGTGGGTGTGCGGAACCACCACGATCTCCCGGCCCGCGCCCGGCACGTCCCGCGCGGGCACGGGCTCCGCCGAGCCGGCAGGGGGTTGCAGCAGCCGGCCCGCACTCGCGGACCGGAGTCCGGCATCGGCGATGGCAGGCGTGGTGGCGGGGCCGGGTGCGCATTCGTCCGCGTTCACGGGCCGGGGCTCCGCCGCATCGGCGGGAGCGGGAGCGGGGTCCGCCGGGCCGGCGGGTGGCTCACGGTCGGCTGACGCGCTCCTCGGCGTGACCGGCTCCACTCGCGCCCTCCTCGGCGTCGCTGCTGTCGGCGCCCCCGGCGGTCGCCTGCGGCGGGGCGCCGGTGGGCTCGCCCGCGCACTCCCCGGCGATCGGGATGCCCGCCCACCGGGCGTACCGGTGGACGATCCGCTGCGCCGTGACGATATCCTCCAGGGCCCCGTCCAGTCCGGTGAGTGGACGTTCGTCCTGCGTGACGAACCGGTGGAAGGCGAGAAGCTGCCGCTCGAATGACTCGGCGACGTCCTCGTGCACGATCGTCCGCTCGGTGGTCCCGACCCGGCACGCGACCGTCAGCCGGGTGGGCGCGTTGAGCAGGTAGGGCGAGGGGAAGCGCAGCTCCATCGAACCGTGCTCGTGGTGCAGCGTCACGATCTCGTGGTAGGCCGGGTAGCTCGGCAGGTGGTGCCAGCGCACGCCGTACCTGCCGGAGCCCTCGGCGGGCAGGGTCCCGCTCAGCTCGACCGACGGCGGGAAGGCGTCGGCGGGCCACACGGCGACGTGGTCCACGGTGTCGGGCGACCCGGTGAACAGCCGCATGAGCGACAGTTCGTGGCAGAGGCTGCCCAGCACGACCTCCGCGTACAGCCGCCGCAGCCGTTCCGACGACGTGCCGAGCGCGGCGGTGAGCGCCTCCTCGTCGGCCTCGGCGTAGGGGGCGATCCGCTCGGGCGCGGGACGTCCGCGGCGCACGCGGGCGAACAGCAGCTGGGAGTCCTCCGACGGGTGCAGCACGGTGGCGTCCAGGTGGCGGACGACGCCCGGCCCGCCCGCCTCGTGCAGCGCCTCCAGCAGCCGCTGGGAGGCGGGGTCGTACTGCTTCATGTAGCCGACCATCAGCCGGTCGCCGGGCAGGCCGTCCAGTTCGGCGCGGCTGTAGGCGAGCGGCTTCTCGGCCAGCACCCACAGGCCGCGTTCGAGCGCGGCCCGCACCAGCGGGCCGTGGGATCCCGGCGTCAGCACGAGGACCGCGTCGAGCCCGCCTCCGCCGGGTCCGCCCCCGTTGAGTCCACCGCCGCCGATTCCACCGGCTCCGTCGAGCATCGCCAGCGGGTCGTCGTACGCCGTTGCGCCGGCCTCCCGGCCGACCGCCTCCGCGAGGTCGCGGTCGAGGTCGCACACGGCGGCGATCCGGAACAGGTCGCGCCGCCGCGCCAGCAGGGGCAGGTAGACGGCCTGCGCGATCACGCCCAGCCCGGCGATGCCCACGTTCACCGTCTTCACGTCCTCACCCTCCCCGGCTCGGCGTCCGGCGTCCCGTGCCCCTGCACCTTCCCCACCGGCGGCGGCGCGCAACCACGCCCGGCCCCGCGCCTTTCCCGTACGCCCTGACGTGCGGACACGCCGGCCGGGGCGGACGATCACCTCCGCGTAAAGAGAAGGTCCGGCGAGCGAGCCGGGGTCGTGGACCGGCGCGCCCGGTGATCTCGGTTCGCGCTGAGCTGATCGGGAAGAGTGCAACCAGTGCGCCGACCTGAGTAGGGTCGGGCGTAACAACGCATGCTTGGAGGGAGTCGCGTGGCATCTCAGCCGGCCTGGATGAACAGCCTCTTCATAGATACGGGGTCGTCGTCGTTCACCGAGTTCCTCGGCGCGCACGCGCCGAACCTGCTGCCGACCCGCGCGCAGACGCTGGCGGCCCCGGTGGGCGAGCAGATCCCGCACGCGACCACCATCGTCGCGGCGACCTGCGAGGGCGGCGTGGTGATGGCGGGTGACAGGCGGGCGACCTCCGGGAACATCATCTCGCAGCGGGACATCGAGAAGGTGTTCCGCACCGACGACTACTCCTGCATCGGCATCGCGGGCACGGCGAGCCTCGGCATCGAGGTGGCCCTCCTTTACCGGGTCGAGCTTGAGCACTACGAGAAGCGGGAAGGCCGCTCGCTGTCCACTGAGGGCAAGGCGCACCGCCTGGCCACCATGATCCGCGAGAACCTGCCCATGGCGATGCAGGGCCTGGCGGTCGTGCCGCTGTTCGCGGCCTACGACCCGGCCCGCGACGGCGGCCGGATCTTCAGCTACGACGTGGGCGGCGGGCCGTACGAGCAGTTCGGCTACCACTCGATCGGCTCGGGCTCGATCTTCGCGCGGGGCTCGCTGAAGAAGCTGTACCGGGAGAACAGCAGCCCGCAGGACGCCGTCCTGGCCTGCCTGCACGCGCTGTACGACGCGGCCGACGACGATTCGGCGACGGGCGGGCCCGACGTCACACGACGGATCTGGCCCGTGGTGGCGGTCATCAACGCCGACGGGTACCGCCGCCTGCCGGACGACGAGGTCGCCGAGTTCGTCGAGTCGATGCTGGAGACGCGGATGACCGCTCCAGAAGGCCCGACCGCCCCGCTGCGCTAACCCAAGAGAGGATCACCCCCGGTGTCCATCCCCTTCGGAGGATATGCCTCACCCGAGCAGATCATGCGGGACAGGGCGGAGTACGCCCGCAAGGGCATCGCCCGAGGCCGCAGCGTGGTCGTCATGCAGTACGCCGACGGCATCCTGTTCGTGGCGCCCAACCCGTCCCGGGCGCTGCACAAGATCAGTGAGATCTACGACCGCATCGGCTTCGCCGCGGTCGGGCGGTACAACGAGTTCGAGTCGCTGCGGCTCGCCGGCATCCGCTACGCCGACATCAACGGCTACACCTTCAACCGCAGCGACGTCACCGGGCGCGGCCTCGCCAACCTGTACGCCCAGCACCTCGGCATGATCTTCACCGAGTCGATCAAGTCGCTCGAGGTCGAGATCGTCGTGGCCGAGGTGGGCGACGTGCCCGAGGACGACCAGATCTACCGGCTCACCTTCGACGGCTCGGTGTTCGACGAGCAGGGCATGGCCGTGATCGGCGGCCAGGCCGAAGCCGTGGCGGGCCGGCTCAAGGAGCGTTACCGGGAGGGGCTGCCGCTGCCGCGGGCGCTCGACGCCGCACTGGCCGCCCTCACCGAGCCGGGCGGCGAGCGCCCGCCCGCGACGCAGCTTGAGGTCGCCGTGCTCGACCGGGCCCGGGAGCACCGCAAGTTCCTGCGCCTGACCCCCCCGCGGCTGGAGCGGATCCTGCAGGAGGGCCGGGAGAGCGGCGGAGGCGCCGCGGGCGGGGAGCCCGCGGGCGACGCCACCGCCGAGCACGCCCCCGACACCACTCCCGCGGTGCCGCCGCCCACCGCCCCGCCGATCGCGCCCGAGGGCGACATCGACACGGGCTCCGGCGAGTAGGGCACTCCTCGCCGTACGCGCGCCACGGCGCCGCGTCCCTCTCCGGGGCGCGGCGCCGCCGCCGTGTCCGCGGGCTCCTCCGTGGGCCGCGTCAGGGATTGGGCCGCATTGGGGATTCCGGCTCAACCAAAGCCCTGTTTCGCTAGTCTCATCCGGTTGTGACGACATTTGATCTTTTCCGGCGTGCGGGCGTCCCGGCCGTCGCCGTCGCCCTCCTGTCGCTGACCGCCTGCTCCGGCTCCTCCGGCGCCACGGCCACGGCCACCGCCACGGTGACCGTGACGGCGCCGGCCTCCCCGGCGGAGCCGTCCGGCAACACCCCGGAGGCCTCGCAGGCCCCCAGCACGTCGGACGCCCCCGTACCCGCGGCCACGACCCCCGCTCCCCGGAAGACGGAGAAGGCCGGTCCGCCGATCACCGCCGCGACGCCCGACGTCTTCGGCGAGACCTTCCAGTCTGACCCCGGGCACGACTTCACCAAGGGCCTCAGCCCGAGCAGGGACGGCGTGCTGCGCGGGCAGCTGGTCACCATGCAGGACGAGAACGTCGCGGAGTACCGGCCGATCAGATTCGTGCCGGAGGTCGGCGGCAGCACGAACGGCCACTTCGAAGGACCGCCCGAAGGCGACGTGATGGCCTTCGCCGCGCCCCTCGCGAAGAGCGTCGTGTTCCTCAGCGCCGTCGGATGCAAGGGCGACGACCAGACCATCAACAGCCGTTATGTGGGCACCCAGCGCTGCCCCCGCGACAAGCTGATCCTGCGGGCCGACGCCGGTGACCTGCGGGCACTCATCACCGTGCAGAGGGGGCAGATCGTCAAGGTGGTGGAGATTTACGCCCCCTGAGAGCACCTCCGTCGCATTCCCCCGCCTGATCACTGTTCGGCCGCCGGTTCCGGGGAATAGGGTGAGGTGATGGATCGACGCATATTCGGGCTGGAGAACGAGTACGGCGTCACCTGTACGTTCCGCGGGCAGCGGAGGCT
The DNA here is from genome assembly GCA_003260025.2 of Microbispora triticiradicis. GTDB lineage: Bacteria > Actinomycetota > Actinomycetes > Streptosporangiales > Streptosporangiaceae > Microbispora > Microbispora triticiradicis. The sequence goes on from QFZU02000140.1 coordinate 9,300, forward strand.
GTCGCCGGACGAGGTGGCGCGGTACCTGTTCCGGCGAGTGGTGTCCTGGGGCCGATCGAGCAACGTCTTCCTGCGCAACGGAGCGCGCCTGTACCTGGATGTGGGCAGCCATCCCGAGTACGCAACCCCTGAGTGTGACAACGTCGTGGAGCTGGTGACCCACGACAAGGCGGGGGAGCGGATCCTGGAGGGTCTCCTCGTGGACGCCGAGAAGCGGCTCCGCGAGGAGGGCATCGCGGGAGACATCTACCTGTTCAAGAACAACACCGATTCGGCCGGCAACTCCTACGGCTGCCACGAGAACTACCTCGTGGGCCGGCACGGGGAGTTCGGGCGGCTGGCCGACGTCCTGATCCCCTACCTGGTGACGCGGCAGATCATCTGCGGCGCGGGCAAGGTGCTGCAGACCCCGCGCGGAGCCGTCTACTGCGTCTCCCAGCGGGCCGAGCACATCTGGGAGGGAGTCTCCTCGGCGACCACCCGGTCCCGGCCGATCATCAACACCCGCGACGAGCCGCACGCGGACGCCGAGCGGTTCCGCCGGCTGCACGTCATCGTGGGCGACTCGAACATGAGCGAGACCACGATGCTGCTCAAGGTCGGCGCCACCGACCTGGTGCTGCGCATGATCGAGGCCGGGATCGTCATGCGGGACCTGTCCCTGGAGAACCCGATCAGGGCCATCCGGGAGGTGTCCCACGACATGACCGGGCGCCGCCGGGTGCGCCTGGCCAACGGCAGGGAGGCGTCGTCCCTGGAGATCCAGCAGGAGTACCTCGCCAAGGCGCGCGACTTCGTCGACCGCCGCGGCGGGGACGAGATCGCCAAGCGGGTGCTGGAGCTGTGGGAACGCACGCTGCGCGCGGTCGAGACCGGCGACCTCGACCTCGTCTCGCGGGAGATCGACTGGGTCACCAAGTACCAGATGATTGAACGTTACAGACAGAAGTACGACCTGCCGCTGTCCTCGCCCCGGGTGGCGCAGCTCGACCTCGCCTACCACGACGTCCACCGTAAGCGCGGCCTCTTCTACCTCCTGCAGAAGAGGGGAGCGGTCGAGCGGGTGGCCGACGACGTCCGGATCTTCGAGGCGAAATCGGTTCCGCCGCAGACCACGCGGGCCAAGCTGCGCGGAGAGTTCATCCGCAAGGCGCAGGAGAAGCGGCGTGACTTCACCGTTGACTGGGTCCACCTGAAGCTCAACGACCAGGCCCAGCGGACGGTGCTGTGCAAGGATCCGTTCCGCAGCGTGGACGAGAGGGTCGACAAGCTCATCGCGGGTATGTGATCTCTTACACCGCTCTGACGGCGGGTTCGGGTAGCCTGGCCCGGACCCGCTGTCTGTTTGAGGATTCCCATATGCGCCGTCGTACGGCACTCGTCGCCGCCCTACCTCTCCTGCTCGCCGCCGCCTGCGGAACCGCGCAGAAGAGCACGTCCACCGCGAGCCCCGGGAGCGCCGCCTCCAGCGGCCAGGCCGCCGCCTCGGCCATCAAGGTGACCGGTGCGGCCGGCCAGAAGCCGACCCTGACCTTCCCCTCGGGCAAGCCCTCCCTCACCTCCGCCTCTCTCAAGGTGCTCGAGGGCCAGGGGACGCCCGCCAAGGACGGTGACGTCCTCACCGCGAAGGTCACGGTCTACAACTGGGACGGCAAGGAGAACAAGGCGGCCGGTTCCGACTACGACCAGAACAAGTCGGAGTTCGTGACGGTCAGCCCGCAGCTGCCCAAGGCGCTGCACGAGGCGCTGGTCGGCGCCAAGCCCGGCGGCCGGGTGATGGCCGTGGTCGCCAAGGACAACCTCTCCGCCGATCAGCTCACCCAGGCCAAGCAGCAGGGCCAGGACTTCGACAGCACGTCGCAGGTGCTGGTCATCGACGTCGTCTCGGCCACGCTGAAGTCGGTCCAGGGCACCGCGGTCGACCCGGGCGTCACCGGTGTCAAGCTGGACGGCTCCGCCGGCGACAAGGCCCCCGGGCTCACCACCAAGACCAGCGAGAAGGCCCCGAAGAAGCTCACGGTCAAGACCGTGATCAAGGGCGGCGGCCCGGAGGTGAAGGCCGACCAGACGGTCCTCGCCCACTACGTCGGCAAGATCTGGGGCACCGACAAGAAGTTCGACTCCAGCTGGGACCGCGGCCAGCCCGCGACGTTCGCCCTCAACCAGGTCGTCAAGGGCTGGGCGCAGGGCCTGACCGGCGTCCCGGTCGGCAGCCGCGTGCTCCTGACGATCCCGCCGGAGCTCGGCTACGGCAAGAAGGGCAACGAGCAGGGCGGCATCAAGGGCACCGACACCCTCGTCTTCGTCGTCGACGTCCTCGGCGCCGCCTGACCGCGCCGCACCACCAGCGCCCCGATCCCCGGCCCCGCCCGCTCGCCGGACGGGCGCCGGGCGGATCGGGGGCGAATCGGGGGCGAATCGGGGGCGACGGGTCAGCCGGGGATCTCGTAGGCGTCGCCGTACACCTTCCAGCGCAGCGGAGGGTCGAGGTCGAGGTTGCCGCTCCTGAGGAACACCCGCTGGGCCGTGTCGACCCGGCTGGTGTCGGCGTGCGCCTCCTCGGTCCTCATCACCGCCTTCCGGGCGTCGAGGAACGCGTTGAGATAGGCGACCTCGTCGCCGCCCTGCGCCGGGGTTCTCGCCTTCCTCATGGCCGTCCTGCGGATGCCGCCGAAGCTGACCGGGTCGGCGCCGGGACCGTGCATGACGATCGCGTCGTAGTAGACGAACTGGCCGAGGGCGCGCAGACCGTCGGCCTCGGCCTGCGCGACGGCCGGATCGAAGTAGACCCGGTCGCGTTCGGCGTCCTGCGCCCGCCGGAAGACCGGGTCGGTCGCGGCGGCGCGCCAGGCCTTCACGAAGCCGGGGCCGAGTCCCCGGTGCGAGGCGGTGCCGTTCACCTTCCGCAGCGCCGGGAGATATCCGGCGAGCGCGCTCCCGGGCCTGCGCCTGGCGTAGACCTCTACCAGGTCGAGCATGTCGCCGGTGCCGGAGCAGAACCCGATGACGCCCGCCGTGTAGCCGCGCCCGTCGTCGATGTCCTCGATGTACGCGTACTGGGCCTTCCAGTCGAGCGAGGAGTTCTCCGCGCTGGAGACGATCTCCATCGCGATCTCCTTCTTCCTCGCGTCCGTGAGGCCGGTCGGCGCGGGCCGTACGGTGATCGACAGGGCTGGGCCGGGGGAGGCGCCGGGGGCGGGGGCCGCGTGCGCGCCCGGCGCCGCCGCGGGGACGACGGCCGCGAG
>QFZU02000141.1 GCA_003260025.2 Microbispora triticiradicis
CCCGGCCGTACTTCCGGCCGGGGTCCGCGCCCGTCTGTTCAGCGCCCGTGGATTCGGTGACGCGGCGTACGCGCTGGTGGACGACGCCGCCGGGCCGACCTGCCCCGCGTGAGGATTTTCCGGGTGAGGGTTTCGCGTCAGCGGCTCCGTGGCCGCCTGGGGAGGCCGGTCAGCGGACGATCTGCAGCAGCGCCTGCCGCTTGGCGGCGGCCGGTTCGGCCAGGCGCTGCACCTGCCTGCCGCCGGCGTCCAGCACGACAAGGGTGTTGGCGGTGCGTCCGGCGACCCGGACGGCCAGGCGGCCGTCCCGCAGGTAGAAGGCGCCGATCAGCGAGCCCTTCACTGGAATGGGGACCTTCTTCCCGGTGACGATGTCGACGACCGACGGGGAGAAGTACTCCGGCCAGGAGCCGTCGCCCGCGGGCGCGTTCCGCGACAGCGGCGCCACGACGACCTTCATCCCGTCGGGCGACAGGCTCTGCACGTGGTTGGCGAGGCCGATGCCCCTGGCCTTGATCGATCTGCCGGTTTTGAGGTCGAAGCGGTAGACGCCTTCGGTCGTCCCGGCGTACCCGGCGAGGTAGCGGCCGTTGGCGGACCACGTCAGGTGACAGACACCGCGCGTGCTGCCGGCGGTGCGGCGGTGGGTGCCGTCCGCGTTGACGACGACGACCCGTCCGTCCTCGCCCCGCCCCTCGGTCACGAACGCGACCTGTGCCGAGTCGGGCGACCAGGCGGGGGTGAGGCACGGCCCCAGATACTGGGCGCCCTTGGCCACCGTCTTCACCGTGCGGCCGATCTGTACCCGCACCTTCCCGCCCTCGCCGATGTAGGCGACCTTCCGGCCGTCGGGGGAGGCGGAGAACTGGCCGATCGGCGGCCTGGCGCCCGTCTTCGCGAAGCCCCTGCCCGGCTCGTACCGGCTGATCGAGCCGCTCGGGGACATGTAGACGGCGACCCCGGTGAGGGGCTTCGGCGCGGCGGCGGCCCCGGCCGGAGCGGCGGCGGCCGCGGGAGCGACCAGCGCGGCGGCGAGCACGGCGGCGGAGAGCAGGCGAGTGTTCATCATTTTCCAATTCCTCGGTGTGACCTCATTCGACGCCTCACGCACCCGCTTGGTTCGCCGCCCCGCGACATCGGAGCGGCTTCCGCTCCGGCCGACGCCGCTCCGGCATGGCAGACGGCAGAGCAGGCGGAAGGGGCAGGGGCGTCGGCAGGGGGCGTCGGCCGAGCGCGGGTCAGCGCTGGGCGGGCAGGCGGCCGGAGTCGACCGAGTCCAGCACCCGCGCGGCCGCCCCGAGCGCGGCGGCGCCGTATCCGAGGGTGGAGACCTCCAGGCGGCAGCCGCCCCCGCCGGGGGCGAGCACCCTTCCGTACATCTCCTCCTCGGCGCACCCGACAAGCCAGGGGGCGAGCGGCACGTAGTAGCCGCCGAGGATCACGACCTCCGGGTTGAGCAGGTTGGCCACGGCCGCCATTCCCCGGCCGAGGTGGCGTCCGAGGTTCTCCAGCAGCGCGAGGACCTCCCGGTCGTCGTTCCGCGCCCGCCGTACGACCTCGTCGATCTCGAGTTCGAGATCGGACGGCGAGGCGTCGGGAGCCGTGTGGGCGAGGATCGCGCCGACTCCGGCGACGGCCTCCAGACAGCCGCGGCGGCCGCAGCGGCAGACGGGCCCTGCGGGGTCGAGTTCGAGGTGCCCGATCTCGCCGCTGTACCCCTGCCCGCCCCGCCTGAGGCGGCCGTCCAGCACGATGCCCGCGCCCACGCCCATTTCGCCGGTGACGTACACGAGGTTGGCGGCGTTGCGGTGGGGCCCGAACCGGTGCTCGGCCAGCGCGGCGAGATTGGCGTCGTTGTCGACCAGCACGGGGAAGCCGGGGTCGCGCAGCGCCTTGGTGAGGTCGCCGGCCAGGTCGGCGTCACGCCAGCCCAGGTTGGGGGCGACCCGCACGATGCCGTCGACGTCCACGAGGCCGGGGACGGCCACCGTCAGGCCGAGCACCTGACGGGCCTCCTTGGTCATCCGGCTGACGACCCGGCGGGCCAGCGCCGCCATCGCGACGACGGCCTGCCCCGGTCCCGAGGTCCCCCCAGGGAAGGAGCGCCGCCAGTTGAGCAGTTCCTCGCCCTTGAGGTCCACGGCGACCGCCGTGATGTAGTCGACGTTGATCTCGATCCCGATCGCGGCGTACGGCGAGCCGTCCAGGACGAGCATGGTGGCGGGGCGGCCGACCCGGTGCTCGGTCAGGCCGGTCTCGCGCAGCAGGCGCCGGTCGATGAGGTCGGCGACGAGGCTGGACACGGTGGCCTTGTTGAGTCCCGTCGAGGCGGCGATGTCGGCGCGGGAGCAGGGGGCGTTCTCACGGACGAACCGCAGCACGACGGCGAGGTTGGTCGCCCGTACGTCCGTGAAGTCGGCCGGCTGTGGCCCGTTGTGCGAAGTGATCACTGTCCGCCTCGTTCCCGCTTGGGCTCATCATGCCGCAATTGCGCGCAATCCGACATGACATGGACGGTACGGACGGCCACTCCGGCTCCGTGACGCGCGGCTCGGCGCCGGCCACCGGTCCCAGCGCCTCCCCGGTACCCTGGTGGCACCCGCTCCTCCGCATTTGTTTGCGCTATTTGTTTGGCTATGGAACTAACTAAAGCCTACCGTGAGGCGGCACGTGAATCCAGGGGCCGTACCGCCGCACGTGTGCGGGACGGAGCGGACTATATGGTCTGGCGCGGGCCCGGCGGGGGTCCGATGCCGCCCCGGTGTCGGCCCGGTGTCGGACTGGTGCCGGCGGCCGGTGGGGCAACCGGAGTGCAAACGAGAAGCAAACGCGACAGGCGACCCTGGTCATCGTGAAGAGGGATAAGTCGCACTATCTCGGCGAACTACTCGTGTGGGAGATCGAAGACTATCTCCGTGCCAGGTCGGCCCCTCCGGAGCGGGCGCGGGTGGCGCGCCTGCGCGTGTCCAGCCGGTCGGCGGCGGAGGCGGTCGCCGCCGAACTGGAGGCGGGCGGTGGTGTCCACGCCGTCGCGAGGCGCGCGCTGAGGCTCGGCGTCGCCTCGCCGGACGACCTGTTCGGGGTGGTGACCCGGGACGAGCACCCGGAGGTGTTCGAGGCCGTGCCCGGTGCGACACTGCCTCCCAAGCCCGAAGGCGAGGGATTCCTCGTCATCCGCCTCGTCGCCTTCGAGCCGTGACCACCGGTCAGCGCATGCCGGCCCCGGTGACCTCCCTGTCGACGATCCTGGTCGCGCCCTCCTGCCGGGCGCAGTGCGCGCAGCAGAACCAGCGGCCGTCGTACTCCGCGCCGTGGCCCACGATCCGGCACCCGCAGTGCTCGCACACGGGAGCCATCCGGCTGATGGCGCACTCGAAACTGTCGAAGACGTGCACCACCCCCTGGGTGTGCACCTCGAAGGCCATGTCGTAGTCGTTGCCGCATACCTCACACGTAGCCATGGTCGTCCCCCCGTCGACTCGCGGTCGAGGGGGGAGATACCCGCGCGATCCCGGACGAACACCGCCATCCCAGGTCACCTGGCCACCACGTCACAGGGCATGACGTCGCCAGGGCATCACGTCACAGGGCGTCGAGCAGGGCCTTCGCCACCGACTTGGCCCCGGCGGCGGCCTCCTTCGGGTCCATGAGCTCGGAACCGGCCGCGTTGATCGGCGTTTTCTCCGGACGGTCGCTGCCGCCGAACAACACCCACACGACGGTCTTGCCGTCGAGCGCGTAGATCTCGTACCGGTTGGACTGGGCCGTGTCCGTACGCTGCCGGATCGCCTGGCCGAAGGCGTCCTGCCCGAAGCCGCTCAGCTTCTCCACCTTGCCCCACCGGATGCCGCCGATCCGGCTGCTCTCCGTGAACTTGGTCTTCGAGCGTTCGTCGACGAGGTAGTAGCGGGCGGACTCGGCGTCCCAGAAGGTGTGCACGGCGATGCGCAGGTTGCGCCACCGGACCTTGCCGCCGCCGAGCGGAAGCGCGTCGTTCCACCACTGACACTGCGTGACGATCGAGTTGCCCTCCTTGCTCCGCGCCGCCGCGCCCTCGGTCGCCGGCACCAGGCCCGCGGCCAGCGACTTGAGGTTCACGCAGGCCTTCGGCAAGGGGATGCGGGTCGGCGAGGGCGACGGCGAGGGACTCGGCTTGGGACGCGCGTGGTAGGGCAGCGGCTGCCCCGCCCGCCAGGCCGTCACCGACTTCGCGACCTGGGCGAGCAGTCCCTTCACCTCGCGCAGGGCGTTCTCCTCGGTGATCGACTGGGTGGACTCGGCCGAGAGGAAGTCCGCCTCCTTCTTCTTCTGGCTCGCCTCGAACTTCACCTGGAAGTACACGTCGCCGACGCGGCCGGCCCCCTCGCCGAACGAGTACCAGTACTCCTTGCCCTCCCGCGTCCACTGGTAGCGGGCGACGGCTCCGTTCCCTATCTCCCGGAACTCCCTGGGCTTCGAGTAGTAGTGCTCCTTGTCGGAGTGGGTCGCGCCGTACTTGTACTGGTTGAGCTCCCCGTTGTACTGGACGCGCGCCGCCTCTTCGGCGGTGGTCGTCCCGAGCGCGTCGAACCTGGACACGTTCACCGTGATCTCGCGCCTGCGGGTGACGTCCTTGTAGGAGATGTTCCGGTTCACCCATTCGCAGGTCCACCGGACGTAGCTGACGAGGGTGCCGCCGCGGTTGTCGTTGCTCGACGAGTTGATCTCGGCACGTGGCACGAGGCGCTCTGCCTCGGCGGGGTCGAGCATCGCGCACACGTCCGCGGCCGCCGCCTGTGGCGGGGCCGTGGCGGACGAGGCGACCGGCCGGGCCGGGGTCGCCACCGGCCGGGAGGGGGTCGAGCCCTGCCGCACGGTCATGAAGGTGAAGGTGCCTCCGGCCACCAGCAGCACGGCTCCGACCGCCACCACGGGCAGCACCCATCCCCGCCGCGGCGGGGCCGACGGCTGCGTCGGCATCTGCCACAACTCCGGCGGAGGCGGCGTCACCGCCTGCCACCCCTGCCCGTACTGGCCGTACTGCTGCTGCCCGGACTGGTACGGCGCCTGCCCGTACTGCTGCGAGGGCGGGCCGGACTGCTGCGGGTACTGCCCGGGGTACGGCTGGGGGTACTGCGGCGGGTACTGCTGCGGCGGGGGCGGCCCTGGGGGTGAGGCGTCCGGCCGCGGACCGGGATAGGGCCCGGGCTGCCCGCCCGGCGGCGGGCCCTGAGGCGAACCCGGATAACCACCCGGCGGACCCTGCGGCGGACCCTGCGGCGGCCCTTGCGGAGGGCCTTGGTGCTGGCCGGGCTGCCCACCCGGCGGACCCTGCGGCGAACCGGGATAACCACCCGGCGGACCCTGCGGCGGGCCCTGTGGAGGGCCCTCGTGCTGGCCGGGCTGCCCACCGGGGTAAGGGCCAGGCTGCCCGCCCGGCGGCGGGCCCTGTGGAGGGCCGGGCTGGGCGGCGCCGTAGGGCGGCGGGTACGGCGGCCCGCCTCGCGAGGGCCGGTCCTCGGGCGGGATTCCGCCGGGGCCGACGGGCCTGTCGTCACCGCTGGTCATCTCGTCTCCTACAGGGGGTGCGGACGGGAGGGTCGAATGGGGGGCGACTTCAGCCGAGCCCGATGCCGACGAGTTCGGCGGCGCGCTCGGCGGTGCCCCGGTCGGCCTGGGTGACCGCCGGGTCGCCGGTGCGCCGGTAGGCCACCTCGACGACGAGGTTGCTGAGGCGGAACCAGACCGTGGCGCCTGTGGTCCCGGCTCCGGGGTCGGCCGTGTCGCAGGTGAACGCCTCGTCGGCGATCCCCGGGCGGTCGCGCGCCGCGGCGCCCCGGGCCGCGCGCTCCGAGGCGAGGTCGCG
>QFZU02000142.1 GCA_003260025.2 Microbispora triticiradicis
CGAGGCGCTGCGCGAGGACGCGCTCGACCCCGGCAGCAAGCACGACCTCGGCGGCAACATCATCCCGATGTTCGTGAAGAGCGCCGCCGCCGTCGGAGCCGCCGCTCTCGGCGGCATCCTGTGGGTCTCCCAGTCGGGCGGCCAGGGCCTCGGCGCCGCCGCCGTGCTCAACCCGGCGATCGCGCAGCCGGCGCAGGCCACCGCCACGCCGTCGGCCGCGCAGGCTGAACCCGTGACCGAACCCATGACCGAGGCCCGCCACACAGCGGGGCCGGTCGCCCGGCACACCGCGAAGCCGGTGGCCGACCCCGGGCGCCGGCACGGGCCCACTCCCTCCCCCTCCGCGACGAAGACCAGGGTCAAGAGCCGGCACGGCGGCGACTCCGCCCAGCCGCGCGCGACGGTCACCCGCAAACCCGGCGTGACCACGCTTCCCCTGGCCACTCCCGCCCCCTACCTGGCGGTCGAGACCGCGGTCCGCCGCTTCGCGCTGCTCGTGGACGGCGCCGAGGCCACCCACGACATCGACGACGACGTGGCGCTCGACCTCAAGCAGGTGCTGCGCAACGCGGTGGCGGCGGGACAGGGAGTCACCGAGGTGCGGACCAAACTGGAGGTCCGCTACGGCGAGGGACGGCTGCCGCTCCTGCTGAAGCAGGAGCTGCACCACGCGCTGGACGGCGTCGAGGCGGCCCTCGCCCGTTCTACTGGTACCTGATTTGGGAGCGCTCCCAGAACAACTTTCTGTTGTTTTCTGTCAGACCCGGTAGTCGGAGCGCGTCCGAAAAACACCCCGGCTCGGACCGAAATATTCGTCTGTTCGTCCGCCGGGCGAGCCCACCGCTTCGCCCGGCCCGGCGACGACAGGGTCTATCACCCTCCCCGATCCGCGTCAAGTCCTTGAATAGCGGCGGCAAAACCGGATACCTCGTTTCCTCATGAGCGGATTCAAGAAGTTCCTGATGCGGGGCAACCTGGTGGAGCTCGCCGTCGCCGTGGTCGTGGGCGCGACGTTCAGCGTGCTGATCCAGGCTCTCGTCAAGGACCTCATCACGCCCCTGATCGCGGCGATAACCGGAGGCAAGGAGCCCGACTTCTCCGGCTACACGTTCACCGTCAACGGCGCGGAGTTCAAGTACGGCGACTTCATCAACAGCCTGCTGTCGTTCCTGATCGTCGCCGCGGTGGTCTACTGGCTGGTCGTCCTGCCGATGACCCGCTTCCTGGCGCTCTTCGAGACCAAGAAGGAGGCCACCGAGAAGCAGTGCCCCGAGTGCCTGTCGGACATCCCCCTCGACGCCCGGCGTTGCGCCTTCTGCACGGTCGAGCTGTCCACGGTCGCCGCGGCGGACAGGCCCCCCGCCTGACCTTCGCCGCCCTCACCGGCCCTCGATGGACCCTCCGTCGGGGGCCGGCGCGTCTCCACGGCAGGAGATCTCTCGATCCTTATCCTCGCTTTAACATCTAGATGACTAAAGTGCTAGTCACCTAGATAAATGGAGCCTTGGTGATCGAGTTCTACTTGGACGGCCGGTCCGGTGTTTCGCCCTACCTGCAGCTGGTCCAGCAGGTACGGCACGCGCTGCGGCTGGGCCTGCTACGCGAAGGCGACCGGCTGCCGACCGTCAAGGACGTCGTGGCGCGGCTGGCGCTCAACCCCAACACCGTGCTCAAGGCGTACCGGGAGCTCGAACACGAGGGGCTGGTGGCCGCACGGCCAGGAATCGGGACGTTCGTCACCAGGACGCTGACCGACGCCTCCCTGGCCGCGCACGGCCGGCTGCGCAAGGACCTGCTGCGCTGGCTGGCCGCGGCCCGCCTGGCCGGCCTCGACGACGAGAGCATCGAGGCCCTGTTCATGAGCGCCTTCAGGACCTCCTCCCAGGAGGACATCGCATGATCGGGCGATCGGCCGGTCCGGCCTCGGGAGAGCCGATGACCCCCGTCCTGCGGGCCCGGGGACTCGGCAGGAGGTACGGCAGGCGGTGGGCGCTGAGAGACTGCACCCTCGACATCCCGGGCGGGCACGTCGTCGGCCTGGTGGGCCCCAACGGGGCCGGCAAGACCACGCTGCTGAAGCTGGCGGGCGGCCAGCTCGCGCCGACCGAGGGAAGCATCACCGTGCTCGGCGGCCATCCGGCGAGCGGCGCGGCGCAGCAGGCCAGGATCGGGTTCGTCGCCCAGGACACCCCCGTCTACGCGGGACTGAGCGTCGCCGACCACCTGCGGCTGGGAGCCGGGCTCAACCCCGGCTGGGACGCCGCTCTCGCCCGAGAACGCGTCGAACGGCTCGGCCTCGATCCCGCGCACCGGGCGGGCAGGCTGTCGGGGGGCCAGCGGGCCCAGCTCGCCCTCACCCTGGGCCTGGCCAAGCGGCCCGAACTGCTGATCCTGGACGAGCCGGTCGCCGCGCTGGACCCCCTGGCCCGCCGCGAGTTCCTCCAGGGCCTGATGGAGGCCGTCGCCGAGCACGAGTTCAGCGTGGTGCTGTCCTCACACCTCGTCTCCGACCTGGAACGGACATGTGACTACCTGATCGTGCTGGTCGACTCGCGCGTCCGGCTCGCGGGACAGGTGGACGACCTGCTGGCCACGCACCACCGGCTCACCGGCCCGCGACGCGACCCCGACCGGCTCCCGGCCGGCCAGCACGTCGTCTCCGCCAGCCACACCGACCGTCAGAGCACGTTCGTCGTCCGCACCGAGGACCCGATCCACGACCCCGCCTGGACCGTCAGCCGGCTCACCCTGGAAGACCTCGTCCTGGCCTACATGGAGGGGCCGGCTCCCGCCCAGGGGCGCCCGGTTCTGGAGGTGCGGCGATGATGTGGCTGACCTGGCGCCAGTTCCGCGGCGCGGCCGCGACCACGGGCGCCGCACTCGTCGTGCTCGCCGTCGCCCTGGCGCTGACCGGGCCGGAACTGGCCTCCGACTACTCCGCCGGGATCACCGCCTGCGCCCGGGACGGCGGCTGCGGGCAGTTCTTCGACCGGTTCTTCGACGACTACCAGGCCCCCTTCCAGGCCGCCACCGTCATCGTGCTGCTCCTGCCGGCCCTGGCCGGTCTCTTCTGGGGCGCGCCACTGGTCAGCCGTGAGCTGGAGGCCGGCACCCACCTGCTGGTGTGGAACCAGAGCATCACCCGCACCCGCTGGCTGGCCGTCAAACTCACCGTCGTCGGCGGCGCCGCCGTGGCCGCGGCCGGGCTGTTCAGTCTCGCGGTGACCTGGTGGTCCGCCCCTCTGGACAAGTCCGCCGCCCCGGGCTTCACGCTCATGGACCCCCTGGTGTTCGGCGCGCGCGGCATCGTCCCCATGGCCTACGCGGCATTCGCGTTCGTTCTCGGCGTGACCGCCGGGCTGGTCGTCAGGCGAACCCTGCCCGCCATGGCCGTCACCCTGGCCGTCTTCGCGGCGATCCAGATCGTCATGCCGTTGACGGTCCGGCCCCATCTCCTCCCTCCGGTCAGCTCCGCCTTCGAGCTCGGCCCGGAGAACGTGGACTCGTTCGGCAAGTCCAGCGACAGGGAGTTTCCCGAGGTGGTCCTGGATTCGGCGATACCGGGTCACACGGGCGCCTGGGTGCTGTCCAGCCGCCTCGTCGATCCGTCCGGGCGCGTGGTGGGCGGCGACGGCGCCCCAGTCACCGTTCGCGTGTCGGTGACGTCGGGGCCGTGCGCGCCGTCGCAGCAGGCTCAGGAGGAGGGACGGGGCATGGACGGCTGCCTCGCCGAGATCAACCGGCTCGGCTACCGGCAGCGGGCGACCTACCAGCCGTTCGAGCGTTTCTGGGCGTTCCAGTGGATCGAGACCGGGGTCTACGCGCTCCTCACCCTCGGCCTCACCGCCTTCTGCTTCCGGTGGCTCCGGAGGCGGCTGTCGTGACCGTCAGGTCCGTGGCGTCCGGGCTCGTCCTCCTGCTCACGGTCGCCTGTACGGCACAGACGCCGCCCCGCGCGGAGCCCGGCCCGACGACCGCCGGTGGGTCGGCCGTGTGCGCGCCGCCCCGGGGCGCTCCCGCGCCGGAGACGCCCACCACGATCGACGTGGTCGAGCAGGCGTACTTCTGCATCCTCGCCGACTACTACGGCGGGGCCACACTGGACGCGCGTTCGCTGCTGAGCGCGGGATTCGTCGCGTTCACGCAGGAGCTCAACCGCGGCGGGCGCGACGTGCCCGAGGCCACGATGCCGGCGTTCACCGGTGACCGGAAACGCGACTGGGCCGCGTTCGAGACGGTCTACCGGCGAGTCGTCGACCGCCTGCCGGCCGACGCCGGGCTCCGGGAGAAGCTCGCCGCCGCCACGCTGGAGGCCGTCGTGGCCGCCCTGGACGACGACCACGCCCGCTGGAACCACGGCCGCCGGCGTCCGCCGGACTCCTATGACGACGACCAGTACGGCCTGGGCCTGCGGGCCAGCGCCGGTCCCCAGGTGAACGTCAACCCCGGGACCGCCCTGCCCCCGCTGTTCGTCACCGCCGTCCTGGGCGGACCGGCGAAGGCCGCGGGGCTGCGCCCGGGCGACGTCGTCGAATCCATCGACGGGTCGGCGCCCTTCGTCGACGGAACGGTCACCCCTGCCGCCGTCACCGCGCTGTACCCGCAGTACCCGGAAGACCGGCCGGTCCGGCTCCGGTTGCTGCGGCAGAGCAGCGGCCGGCGCTGGACGGTGACGCTCAAGCCGGGCCTGTACCAGCCCGATCCGGCCGCCGTGCAGGTGGTGACGTCGAAACTGCTGGAACACGGCGTCGCCTACGTACGGCTGAGCGGCTTCGCGCCCGACGTCGCGGACCGGACGCTCAGAGCGATCTCCAGGATGGGCGGCGGCCGCACTCTGACCGGTGTCGTCCTGGACCTGCGCGGCAACGGCGGCGGCAGCCCCGACGAGGTGAACAGGTTGCTCGGCGCGTTCGCCCACGACAAGGTCACCGCGTACCAGTGCGCCGCGGACGGCGGGTGCGAAGCCATGAGGACCGACGACAGCGTCGCGCTGCTCGGCCTGCCGCTTGTCGTGCTCACCGACCGCGGCTGCGCGTCGGCCTGCGAGCACTTCAGCTCCGCCGTCAAGGACCTCCGTCTCGGCCGGCTGGTGGGGACGCGGACCGCGGGCGCCGTCTCCGGCCCGGCGCAGCCGTACCTCCTCGGCGACAACACCCTTCTGGCGTTCCCGTCGAGGCATCACCTGGCCCCCGGCCGCGAGGTGATCGACCGGGTCGGCGTCGCACCCGACTACCACGTGCCGCCGACCCCCGAGGACGCCGCCGCCGGGCGCGACCCCGCTCTGGACAAGGCCCTGGCCCTGCTGCACGGGTGACGCGCCCATCTCCCGCCGTGCCCCGAAAGGACGGATGCTTCATGAGTCATGCCGTCGGATCGGCGCCGGTCCCGCGCGGTGGCCTGCCGGCCACCTCCGGACTGGTCGCCTTCTCCATGACCGCTCTCTCCCTGACCGCCTTGTCCCTGACCGGCTGCTCCACGCCCGCCCTCCCCCGGTCCGTCCCGGCCGCCGCGTCCGCCCGCCCGTCGGCCACCGGCGTCCCGGTCATTCCCGCGCCGACCGCCGGCGGGCGGCCCGTCGGGACCACCACCCTGTATCTGAAGGACGCCTCCCGCCCCGACCCGTGGGTGCCGGAGGCGGAGGCCAGGGAGCTCATGGTCACCCTGTGGTACCCGGCGCGGGTGAGCGGGGGCCGGCGGGCCCCGTACATGACCGCGAAGGAGTCGGAGCTCACGCTGAGGGGCAAGAAGGTGACCGGCGTGCCGTACGACCTGCTGAGCAGGACGCGCACCAACGCCTACCAGGACGCGAAACCGGCGGGGCGCAGGGCCGGCCTGCCCCTGGTGGTGCTCTCCCCGGGTTTCACCATGCCCCGCGGCACGCTCACGGCGCTCGCCGAGGAGTTGGCCGCCAGTGGGTACGTGGTGGCCGGCGTCGACCATGCCTACGAGAACTACGCGACGACCTTCCCGGACGGGCGGGTCGCCGAGTGCGTCGCCTGCGACAGCGACAGCGACCCCGGTTTCGGCACGAAAGTGGTCGGGGTCAGAGCGGCCGACGTGTCCTTCGTGCTCGACCGGCTCACCGGGCGGGGCGCCAAGTGGGAGGGCTCCACGCTGATCGACGCGTCCAGGATCGCGATGGTGGGCCACTCCATCGGTGGGGCGAGCGCCGTGGCGGCCATGCTGAAGGACCCCCGGATACGCGGCGGGATCGACATGGACGGCACCACGTACGCCCGGATCCCGAAGCGCGGCCTGTCGCGGCCGTTCATGTTCATGGGGTCGGCGGGCCACGCGCCCGGAGGCCGCGACAACTCCTGGGACCGCGACTGGAGACTTTTGACCGGATGGAAGCGCTGGGTCGTGCTCCCCGGCGCGGATCACCAGTCCTTCACCGACGTGCCGCTCCTGGCGGGCGCTCTCGGCCTCGGCGTCCCGGGGACAGTGTCCGCGGCCCGCGGCGCCGAGATCACCCGCGCGTACGTCCGCGCCTTCCTCGACCTGCACCTGCGCGGCGAGCCGCGGCCTCTCCTGGACAAGCCCTCGTCCCGCTACCCCGAGGCCGAGCTCTGCGCCCTGGACACCAAGGTCTGCGGGTAGGCGGCCTCCTCTCCCAGCCGGAATACAGACCCACTGGGTGGCACGTATAGCAAAAGGACTCTCAGTCCCTATTGAGGCTGGGAGTCCAATTCGCACCGGGTTCAGACCGGATCGCTTTGACCAGGGTGGTTACCAGGGGGACGGGGCGGGTGGGGGGACGACCGGGGGGCGGTCGTCGCAGGTGATGGTCTTGGGCAGCATCCAGGGAGCGAGCCAGCCGCCGTCGTTGCCACCGAGGTCGGTCAGGGAGAACTCCGACCCGGTGGGCGGGAAGTTGAAGGACCCGCAGTTGTTGACGCCCACCGCGCCGACGTTACGAGCGTCCACGTTCTCGAAGGACGCCGAGCCCTTCACGCGGGCGCTGACCACGGAGGTGCCCGTGCCGTCGGCCCGGATGTCCGTGAAGCGGACCTTCGGAATCGCGTACAGGTCCTTCACCGCCCACTCGCTGACCAGCATGATCGCGTTGTACGCGCTGTCCAGGTAGTGGTCGCCGCTGACCTCGATGTCGGCGTCGATGTCCTTCTCCAGGGCGTAGAACCAGATGGCTCCCAGGCCGATCTTCCAGTTCAGCTCGAACGTGCCGGCCCGTACGGTCGTGTTGCCGGCGATGCGGAGCTTGCCGGCGAACGGCTCGGCGCCGAACCGGGAGCCGACCTGGATGGCGCTGCCCTCCCTGATCGGGTCGGCGATCAGGTTGTTCGAGACCGTGTTGTCCGTGCCGCCGTAGATCGCGATGCCGTTGGCCAGCACGGGCGTCTGGATCGTGTTGTGGTCGAACGTGTTGCCCGCGTCGGCGGTCTTGTCGGACCACATGGCGAGCGCGTCGTCCCCGGTGTTGCGGAAGAAGTTGTTCGACACGACGGAGCCCGTCACGCCGGTGTGGAAGTTGAGCCCGTCCGCGATCTGGTCGACGATCACGTTATTGGTGATCTTGATGTTGCGCATCGGGCCGTCGAACCACATGCCGACTTTGGTGTGGCGGATGTAGAGCCCGTCGATGGTCGCGTCGCTCATCGCGCCGCCGACCCCGTTGACCTGGTCGGTGTCGATCCGCTCGCGGACGTCGCCCTCGATGGCGAAGCCGGACAGGTGGACGTTGCGGCTGCCGCCCGCCGAGGCGTCCTTGCCGTAGAAGCCGACACCGGTGTGCACCGAGCCGTCCGGGGCCGGGGTGTCCAGGTCGACCTGGCGGCCCTTGATGGTCGTGTACCAGCTACCGGCGCCCGTGATCGTCACGTCGTCCACGACGATGTGGCGGTTCACCTGGTAGGTGCCCGGCGGGATGTAGACCTTCAGGTGCGCCCGTTTGGCGAAGGCGATGGCCTTGTCGATCGCCCCGGCCGAGTCGCGCCTGCCCGTGGGGTCGGCGCCGAAGGCCAGCACGTTCGCCGCGACGACCTCGACGCGCGGCGGGCCGACGAGGTGCGAGTCGAGCAGGTCGACGGCCGTCCATGCCGCGTCGCTCCCGGCTGGGACCGTCAGCCGTACGATGTCGCCCGCTCGGTACGAACGGCCGAGCAGGAGGCGCTGCTCGTCGTAGAAGTGGTTCGGGCGGAAAGGCTTGGCGATCTCCGGGGCCGGCGTGGTGGCGTTCGGCACGCAGGAGCACTCGGTGATCCACCAGTCGGGGTGCAGCAGCCCGGCGTTCGGATCGTTCGAGAACGGATACTGGTTGTACAGCCAGGCGTACTGCGACGTGAGGGTCATGGTGGCCCGCTTGTGGCCGTTGACCGCGACGTCGAGCGGCGCGGTGATGCCGCCGCCCCCGGGGGCGTCCGGGATGCTGTACCGCACGGTGATCGCGTTGGCCGCCTTGGGCAGCGTGAACTCGACGTACTGCCCTGGGGCCAGTTTGACCGCCTTGCGGCCGGACGCCTCCGCGGGCAGCGTGTACGCGTCGCGGCCGGGGCCGATGACCGTGCCGTTCGTGGCGGCGTTCTCCGCCTCCTGCTCGGCGAAGTCGACATCGGCGCCGCGCCCGGACACGAGTGCCGGGTCGAGGGCGGCCCGCGTCACGACGGGGGCCTTCGCCGAGGCGGACACGGGCGTCTGTAAGACCGCGAGCCCGGTGGTGGCCAGGGCCGCTGCCAGCAGAATTCTCATCGGTCCTCCTTGATCCAAACCGCGGTGTCGGACGGAAGCAGGTCGCCGTCGAGAGGGCCGCTGGCCAGCAGCACAGAACCCGTCTCCGGGAGCGCGACCGGCTCGGCGCCGAGGTTGACCAGGCAGACCAGGCCGGAGTCGCGGCGGAACGCGATCACCTCGTCCCCGTACGGCAGCCAGGTCAGCGTGCCGTCACCGAGCAGTTCGCGGCGCAGGCGCAGGGCCGAACGGTAGAGGCAGAGCATCGAGCCCGGATCGGCCTCCTGAGCCTCCACCGTGAGGTCGCGCCAGCCGGTCGGCTGCGGCAGCCAGGGCTCGCCGGTGCTGTATCCGAAGGGCGGCTCGGTGCCCGACCACGGCAGCGGCACCCGGCAGCCGTCGCGACCGCGGACCGTGTGGCCGGAGCGCTCCCACATCGGGTCGTCGATGAGCTCCTCGGGGATGTCCTCGACCTCGTTCAGGCCGAGCTCCTCCCCCTGGTAGACGTAGACGCTCCCGGGCAGCGCCATCGCGAGCAGCGCGGCCGCCCGCGCCCGGCGACGGCCGAGCTCCAGGTCGGACGGCATGCCGTCCCGGCGTTCTGCGTTGTCCCAGGACGTGACGGCCCGGCCATAGCGGGTGACCGGACGGGCGACGTCGTGGTTGGACAGCACCCAGGTCGCGGGCGCGCCGATCGGCATGTGGGTGGCGAGGGTCAGGTCAATGCTGGCGCGCAGGGCGGCCGGCTCCCACGCACTCGACAGGAAGTCGAAGTTGAACGCGGTGTGGAGCTCGTCGGGGCGCAGGTAGTTGGCGAACCGCTCCTGGTCGGGCAGCCACACCTCGCCGATGAGGATCCGCCCGCCGTAGGAGTCGGACACCCGCCGCCACTCGCGGTAGATCTCGTGGACCCCGTCGTGGTCGGTGTAGGACTCCTCCACGCTGTCGAGGTCCTTGACAAGGACGGCCGCGGAGTCGATGCGTACACCGTCCACGCCCCGGTCGAACCAGAACCGCAGCACGTCCAGGAACTCCTGGCGTACGGCCGGGTTGTTCCAGTTGAAGTCGGGCTGTTCGGGGGCGAACAGGTGCAGGTACCACTCGCCGTCCGGCACCTGCGTCCACGCCGGGCCACCGAAGATCGACTGCCAGCCGTTGGGCGGGCCGTCGCCGACGCCGGGGCGGAACCAGAACCGCTCCCGGGCCTCCGAACCGGGACCGGCCGCCAGCGCCTCCTGGAACCAGGCGTTCTGGTCGGACGTGTGGTTGGGGACGACGTCGACGATCGTACGGATGCGCAGGTCGTGGGCTTCCTCGATCAGCTTCTCCGCCTCGGCCAGGGTGCCGAAGACCGGCTCGATGCTGCGGTAGTCGGCGACGTCGTAGCCGCCGTCGGCCATGGGAGAGGGGTACCACGGGTTCAGCCAGATCGCGTCGACGCCGAGATCCGCCAGGTAGGGCAGGCGTGACCGCAGCCCCGCCAGGTCACCCGTCCCGTCGCCGTTCCCGTCGGCGAAGCTGCGCAGGTAGACCTGGTAGATCGCGGCCCCGCGCCACCAATCGGGGGTCGAGGTGTTGCCGGGCATGCTGAATCCAACTCCTTACGGGTGAAGCGACGACGGTGTGAAAGGCGACAGATTGGGGCGTCAGCCCTTGAGGCTGCCGGCGGTGAGACCGGCCATGATGTGCCGCTGGAACAGGAAGAACACGACGATGGTCGGGATGCTCGCGATCACCAGGGAGGCGACCAGCACGTTCTGCGGCATCTGCGAGGAGAGCGAGGCGATGCCGATGCTCACCGACATCTTGTCGCTGTCCGGCAGGACCAGCAGCGGCCAGACGAAGTCGCGCCAGACGTTGACGACGGTGAGGATGGAGACCACGCCGAGGATGGGCCGGGAGATCGGTATCACCACCGACCACAGGATGCGGCCCGGCGACGCGCCGTCGATCTCGGCGGCTTCGAGCAGTTCCCTCGGGATCGAGTCGAAGAACCGCTTGAGCAGGAAGACGTTGAAGCCGTTGGCCGCGGCCGGCAGCCAGATCGCCCACGGCGTGTTGAGCAGGTTCCAGCCGAAGATCGGCACTTCTTTCACCGTGAGGTACGCCGGGAGCATGATGACCATGGGCGGGATCATCAGCGTCGACAGCATCAGGGCCAGGACGACCTTGCCGAGCGCCGGGCGGAGCTTCGACAGGGCGTAGGCCGCCGAGACGTCCACCGCGAGCGTCAGCAGCCAGGCGCCGCCGGCGTACAGGGCCGTGTTGCCGAGCAGCGTGCCGAGGCCAAGCAGATCCCACGCCTCCAGGTAGCCGTCCAGGGAGAAGTGCGACGGCAGGAAGGTCGGCGGGATCGCGTTGAGTTCCTCGGTGGACTTCATCGCACCGGTGATCATCCAGTAGAGCGGGAAGACGAACGCGGCGGTGAAGCTCACCACCACGATCACCAGCACGATCCAGTAGATGATCCGGCCACGCGTCGTGTTGAGCTGGTGCGGCGAGACGGCGGTGCGGAACTGCGTGTTGATCGGCTTTCGGGGCCGCCGCTGCCCGCGGCGCTCGTGCCGGGCGGAGGTGGCCGGCGTCCCGGCCGAGCGGTCGGGCATGACCGTGATGTTGGACATGGTCGCTCCCCTCACACCGTGTTGTCGCGCGAGACGCGCAGGTAGATCGCGGAGAACACCATGAGCACGATCATGAGCATCAGGCCGAGCGCGTTGCCCGCGTTGAGATTGCCGAAGTTGAAGGCGTACTGATACATGAGGTAGACGACGCTGACCGTGGCGTTCTCGGGGCCGCCGCCGGTGAGCAGGTAGGGCTCGATGAAGACCTGCATGGTCGCCACGATCTGCAGCAACAGCATCACCAGCAGGATCAGCTTGGTCTGCGGGATCGTGACGTGCCGGATCCGCTTGAACAGGCCGGCGCCGTCGAGTTCCGCGGCCTCGTACAGCTCGCTCGGGATGGTCTGCAGGGCGGCGAGGTAGATCAGCGTGCCGCTGCCCATGTTCATCCAGGTGGAGACGATGACCAGCGAGATCAGCGCGGTGCTCGTCGAGTTGAGCCACTGCAGGCCGGGCAGGTGGAACAGGTCCAGAACCTGGTTGAACAGCCCGTAGTCGGGGTTGTAGAACCACTGGAACAGCAGGACGCTCACCGCGGGCGGCAGCATGACCGGCAGGTAGACCACGAAGCGCAGGTAGGCGCGGGCGTGCCGTAGCTCGTTCAGGACGATCGCGGCGACGAAGGGGATTCCGTAGCCGCAGATCAGGGCGAGCACCGTGAAGAGCGCGGTGTTGACCCAGGCCGGTCCGAACGCCGGATCGTTGACGATGGTGCGGAAGTTCTCTAGCCCCACCCATTTGGGTGGATCCACGAAGTTGGTCTTCTGGAAGCTGAGGATGACCTCCCGGACCATCGGATACCAGGAGAAGAACGCGAAACAGATCAGAGCGCCGCACAGGAAGCCGTAGGCGGTCACGTTGCGCCGCACGGCGCGCCGCAGTTTCGTCGGCTGCCGCCGGCTGCCGCCCGCTGCCGGGATGCTCGCTGTGGTCATCGTTGTGAATCCGATCTCGACGTGATTGCCGGGGCGCCGACCGCGACGGTGACGGCCGCGGGCGGCGCCCCGGGTTAGGCCCGGATTATCAGGGCGCTCAGCCCTTCGAGGCCAGCAGGGAGTTGACCTTCGACTCGGCGTCGGAAAGGAGCTGGTCGATGTTCGCGTCCTTGCGGGTCAGCACGGCCGACATCGGAGTGTCGAGAATCTTGTAGATCTCCTGGGCGTACGGCCCGGGCTCGGCCTTGGGCGGGATGCCCTTGGAGCCCTCCACCCATCCGGCGAACTGCGCGGCGTCGATGTTGGCGTTCGCCTTGCGCAGGTCGTTCACGGCCTGGCCGGACGGCGTGTCCGCGCCGTACAGGTCGGGGTACGGCTGGCCGACGGTGAGGTTCGCGCCCTTGGCCCGCACGTAGTCGAACTGTCCCTTGCCGGGGGTGAGGAACTTGTACTCGATCCACTTGAGGCCGGCCTTGATCTGCTCAGGCGTGGCCTTCGGGTTGATCATGTAGCCGGCGCCGCCGTTGAACAGGGCCTTGGCCTCGGGCTGGGCCGTGATGGAGTAGTTCTCGAACTTGCCGCCGAAGTCGTTGCGCAGCGAGATGAGCACGTCGGGCGCGCCCAGCATCATGCCCATCTTGCCGCCGGCCATGGCCTTCATCAGGGCCGGCCAGTCGATGTAGAGCTGGGAGCCCATGCTGTTGTCGGCCCACCGCATCTGGTGGAGGTTCTCCAGCACGGCCTTGCCCTCAGGGGTGTTGAAGGCAGCCTTCTTGCCGTCGTCGGTGATGACCGATCCGCCGCGGCCGTAGATGGAGGCGGTGAAGTGCCAGCCGCCGACGTTGTTGCCGCTGTACTCGCCGTACCCGACGTAGCCGGGGCCGAGCCCGGCGATCTTCTTCGCGGCGGCCTGCACGTCGGCCCACGTCTTGGGCGGGTTGTTCGGGTCGAGCCCGGCCTTGGTGAAGACCTCCTTGTTGTAGACGAGGCCCATGCCGTAGCCGTCGGTCGGCAGGCCGTAGATCTTGCCGTCCTTCTTGAAGAGGTCGATCGAGCTGTTGTAGTCCGCGAACGTCTTCAGCTCGTTGACGTACGGCGTGAGGTCGGCGGCCTGCCCGCTCTCGATGAGGCGGCCCACGTTGGGGAAGTTGACGTAGAAGACGGTCTCGAGTTCGCCGCTGGCCAGCTTGGGCTCGAAGGTGCGCGGGTCGTAGCAGGGGAAGGCGTCCGTGACCTTCGAGACCTTGATGGTGGGGTTCAGCTTCTGGAAGGCCGCCAGGTCCTCCTCGAAGGTCGCACGCTCCGCCTTGTTCGTCTTCGGCGGCTCACAGTTGACCGAGATCGACACCGGCCCGGCGCTGCCGGGCGCCGCGCTGGCCTTGTCGCCGCTGTTACCGCTGTCGTCGGTGCCGCACGCCGCGGCCGCTGCAATGGCAAGTCCCGAGACCAGCAGTATCGAGAGCTTGTGGGATTTCATCCTCGTTCCCTTCTGGAACCGCGCACCACGACCCGTCGAAGCACACGGCTCGGGGCCGACTGGAGCGCCCCGATCCGCTCGGTTGCGAGAAACATACAGAGGCATGCAGGACTGAGCAATAGTTCGTCATTAACTCTGCAAAAAAGTGACAGTGATTGGTCTGTCGCTGGCATGCCATGAAGAGGCGGCTTTTCGGGAGCCGGGCGCGTCGGCGTGGCCAGGCACGACGGCCCGGAAGCGGTTGAGGAGGGACGCGCTCAAGAGCGGGCGGGTGCTCCGGCCGGCCGTGACAGTGGCGGTCCGGTGAGCCGCGGGAGCGGCCATCGCGGGCGCGGTGGTACAGGGCACGGTCTTACGCCGGCCTCCGCACCCGCCCGCCCCCGCTAAGAGCGGGGCGCGGGGGCGGTCGAGGCGCGTACGACCAGCTCGGGCTCGAACAGCAGCTCGTCCCCCGACACCACGGCCGCGTCGATCTGCGCCACCAGCAGCTCGACGGCCGCCCTGCCCATCGCGTCGATGGGCTGGCGGACTGTGGTCAGCGGCGGGTCCACGCAGTTCATCAGCGCCGAGTCGTCATAGCCGATGACGGAGACGTCCTCGGGCACCGACAACCCCGCCCGGCGGGCCGCCCTGATCGCGCCGAGGGCGAGCACGTCGCTGGCGCAGATGATGCCGGTCACGCCCCTGGCGACCATGCGCGTGGCGGCGGCGTGCCCGCCTTCCAGCGAGAACATCGTGTGCTCGACGTGGCCGGGGTCGAGTTCCAGGCCGTTGGCGGCCGCATACGCCCGGAACGCGGCGAGCTTGCGCTGGGACGGCACGTGGTCGGGCGGGCCGAGCAGCATCGCGACCTGGCGGTGCCCGAGCGCCATGAGATGGGCGAGCGCGATCTCGGCCGCGGCGATGTCGTCGCACGACACCTGCGGAAACCCGAGATGCTCGACCGCGGCGTTGACGAGCACGGTCGGCAGCTTGCGTTCGAGGACCCTGCGGTAGTGGCTGTGGGAGGCGTCCCCCTGGGCGTACAGGCCGCCGGCGAAGACCATGCCGGACACGTGCTGCTGGAGGAGCAGGTCCACGTAGTCGGACTCGGAGACGCCGCCCACGGTCCGGGTGCACAGCACGGACGTGAACCCCTGCTGGGCCAGCGCGCCCCCCACGACCTCGGCGAAGGCCGGGAAGATCGGGTTCTGCAGCTCGGGGAGGACCAGGCCGACGAGCCGGCCGCGGTCGCCGCGCAACTGGGTGGGCCGCTCGTATCCCAGCACGTCGAGCGCGGTGAGCACCGCCTCTCTGGTGGCGTCGGAGACCCCCGGCTTGCCATTGAGCACGCGACTCACCGTCGCCTCGCTCACGCCCACCTTCTTGGCCACTTCCGCAAGCCGTCGTGTCATGGACGCAACTATACGACAGCGAGCGCAAGTGCTTTCATCCGCTTGCGTATGTGATCGTGAACAGCACGTCAGGCCACTGTCTCGCTGCGCGGGCGGGGGCCGCGCCGATCGCGATCCCCTGAGCGCCGCCCCGCGCACTCCTCCGGCCGACATGCGGAGCGTTCCAGAAGGCTCGGGGCTGGGATGACGTGATGTCGTAACGTACATGTCATCTTGCGACTTCTCGTCGGAATATTGCAGAAGGTTGTCCGCCAACTTATCGTGTGGGCCACTCACCTTCTTCGGAGATGTGGCGGTCCAGCGTCCACGCCGCATCTCCCGGGTCTCGCATGCAGAAAGGAACCTCATGAGAAGATCCGGAGCCGCCATCACGGTGGCGGGGGCGCTGATCGCTGTGGGGAGCATGGTGGCGTTCCCCGGCACGTCGTCGGCCGCGACCTCGCCGTCGCCCTTCTCCGTGCCGGGAAGAGGCGCGGCCGTGCCGTTCACGGAGATCGAGGCCGAGGCCGCCGCGACCAACGGCGAGCAGATCGGCCCGGACCGCGTCTACACCCATCTGCCGTCCGAGGCGTCGGGCCGCCGGGCCGTACGGCTCGACGCGCCGGGAGAGTACGTCGAGTTCACCCTGCCCAAGTCCGCCAACGCCATGACCGTGCGCTACAGCGTGCCGGACAACGCGGCCGGAACGGGCATTACAGCGCCGGTGGACCTGAGGATCAACGGGACCAAGCTCAAGGACCTGCAGTTCACCTCCCGGTACGGCTGGTTCTACGGCGGCTACCCGTTCGGCAACACACCCGGCGACAAGCCGCACCACTTCTACGACGAGACCCGGACGATGTTCGGGTCCACCCTGGCGGCGGGGACCAAGGTCAGGATCCAGGTGGCCTCCACCTCGGTCGCGCCGTGGGTCGTCGTGGACCTCGCCGACTTCGAACTCGTGCCGGACGCGATCCCCCGGCCCGCCGGGTCGCTGTCGGTCGACGACTTCGGCGCCGACCGCAACGGCACGAGCGACTCCACCGCCGCCTTCCAGGCCGCAGTCGACGCCGGGAAGGCCCAGGGCAAGGAGGTCTACGTCCCGGCCGGGACGTACACCCTGTGGGACCATGTGGTCGTTGACGGGGTCACGCTGCGCGGGGCCGGGCCCTGGTACAGCGTGCTCACCGGCCGCCATCCCACCCAGCGCAACCGGGCCGTCGGCGTCTACGGCAAGTACGTCAGCGGCGGCGGCTACACCGGCGGGATCCGGCCGCACGAGGCGGGCGGGCCGAGCCGCAGCGTCACCCTGCGGGACTTCGCGATCATCGGCGACATCACGGAACGGGTGGACGATGACCAGGTCAACGCCCTCGGGGGCGCGATGACCAATTCGGTGGTCGACAACCTGTGGATCCAGCACACCAAGGTCGGGGCCTGGATGGACGGCCCGATGGACAACTTCACGTTGAAGAACAGCCGCATCCTCGACCAGACGGCCGACGGCGTGAACTTCCACACCGGGGTCACCAACTCCACTGTGACCAACACCTTCGTCCGCAACACGGGTGACGACGGCCTGGCGATGTGGCCCGACCGGATAGCCAACGTGAACAACGCCTTCACGTTCAACACCGTGGTCGCGCCGGTCCTGGCCAACAACATCGTGACGTACGGCGGCCGGGACATAAAGATCACCGACAACGTGGTCAGCGACACGCTCACCAACGGCGGCGGCATCCACGTCGCCAACCGCTACCCGGGGGTGAACTCCGGCCAGGGCACGGCGGTGGCCGGCACGATCACCACCGCCCGCAACACCCTCATCCGGGCCGGCAACAGCGACTACAACTGGAACTTCGGCGTCGGCGCGATCTGGTTCGACGGCCTCAACGAGCCGATCAACGCGACGATCAACGTGACCGACACCGACATCATCGACAGTTCCTACGAGGCCATCCAGTTCATCGAGGGCAGCACCCAGACCGTCAACTTCTCGAACGTGAACATCGACGGCACCGGGACGTACATGATCCAGGCGCAGGCGGCGGCGAAGACGAGCTTCACCAACGTCCGGGCGGCCCACATCGGCGCGGGCGTCGCGATCCACAACTGCGTCGGCACCGGATTCGCTCCCACGTACGGCACGGGCAACTCCGGCTGGAGCCTGAGCTCCACCGTCTGCACCGGCCAGTGGCCCGCGCCGAACTACATCTACGACGGCAGCGGCCCGAGCCCGAGCCCGTCGCCGTCCACCTCTCCCTCCGCCTCCCCCTCGCCTTCGCCTTCGCCCAGCCCCACGGCGTGCGCTCCCGGCAGCGGCGACCTCGCCCGGGGCAAGACGGTCACGGCGACGAGCAGCACGCAGGCGTACGTCCCGGCCAACGCCGTGGACGGCGACGCCAACACCTACTGGGAGTCGGCCAACAACGCCTTCCCGCAGTCGATCACCGTGGACCTGTGCGCGGTGACCCCGGTCCAGCGGGTGGTGCTCAAGCTGCCGCCGAGCGCCGCCTGGGCCACCCGCACCCAGACCCTCGCGGTCCTGGGCAGCACGGACGGCACGAACTACACCACCTTGTCCCCCTCGGCGGGCCGCACGTTCGACCCGGCCACCGGGAACACGGCGAACATCCCCTTCACGACCGCAAACGTCCGCTACGTCCGGGTGACGGTCATCGGCAACACCGGCTGGCCCGCAGGGCAGCTGTCGGCCTTCGAGGTGTACGGCACCGGCGCCACCCCCAGCCCGTCACCCAGTGCCTCCCCCAGCCAGTCGCCCAGCCCGCCGCCCACGGGGAACCTCGCCCGGGGCAAGACGGTCACGGCGACGAGCAACACCCAGACGTACGTCCCGGCCAACGCCGTGGACGGCGACGCCAACACCTACTGGGAGTCGGTCAACAACGCCTTTCCGCAGACCCTGACCGTGGACCTCGGCGCGTCCGTCACGGTCGGCAGGGTGGTGCTCAAGCTGCCGCCGAGCGCCGCCTGGGGCTCCCGCACCCAGACGCTGGCGATCCTCGGCAGCACGGACGGCACGAACTACACCACGATCGCCGGACCGGCGGGCCACACCTTCGACCCGGTGACCGGCAACACCGTCACCGTCGCCGTGCCCGCCGCCGCCCGGCGCTACCTGCGGCTGAGCGTCACCGGTAACACCGGCTGGCCGGCCGCGCAGATCTCCGAGTTCGAGGCGTACGCCTCGTAACCCGGAACGGGACGCCCGGAGGAGGAGTGGACGCCTCCTCCTCCGGGCTCCCCCACAGCATGACCCCCGGCAGGCCGTCAGGTGACGGGGACGCCGACGCGTCCGGTGGAGGAGCGGACGACCAGCTCCGGCTCGAACAACAGCTCTCCGGTCGCGACGGCGGTGCCCTCGATCTGGCTCACCAGCAGCTCCACCGCCGCCCGGCCCATCGCCTCGATCGGCTGACGCACCGTCGTCAGCGGCGGGTCGACGCAGGTCATCAGCGCGGAGTCGTCGTATCCGACGACGGACACGTCCTCCGGCACGCGCCTGCCCGAGCGCCGGGCGGCGCGGATCGCCCCGAGAGCCAGCGGGTCGCTGCCGCAGACGATGCCGGTGACCTCCTGCCGCACCAGCTTCAGGGCCGCCGCGTGGCCGCCCTCCAGCGAGTGCATCGTGTGCTCGACCAACTCGCCGCCCAAGGCGCGGTACGCCTCCAGCTTGCGCGCGGACGGCATGTGGTCGGCGGGGCCGACTATCAGTCCGATGCGGCGGTGGCCGAGGGCGCGCAGGTGACCGAGCGCCTGCTCCACCGCGATCGCGTCGTCGCAGGAGACGCGGGGGAAGTCCCAGTGCTCGGCGGCGGCGTTGACCAGCACGGTGGGCAGCCGGCGTTCGACGAGCCGCAGGTAGTGCTCATGGACGACGCCGGTCTGCGTGTAGAGGCCTCCGGCGAACACGACCCCCGACACGTGCTGTTGCAGCAGCAGGTCGACATAGTCGGCCTCGGAGATCCCGCCGACGGTTCTGGTGCACAGCACCGGGGTGAACCCCTGCTGGGCCAGCGCACCCCCGACGACCTCGGCGAACGCCGGGAAGATGGGGTTCTGCAGCTCGGGCAGGACCAGGCCGACCAACCGGCCGCGCTCCCCGCGCAACTGCGTCGGCCGCTCGTATCCCAGCACGTCGAGGGCAGTCAGCACCGCCTCCCGGGTGGCCTCCGACACCCCGGCCTTGCCGTTCAGGACGCGACTCACCGTGGCCTCGCTGACCCCGACCTTCTTCGCAACCTCCGCAAGCCGCCGCGTCATGGCGGCAAGCATACGACGCGCACCTGCGCTGCAAGCGGCTTGAAAGCGGAGCGAAAGGGGGCGTCCGTAGTGTCCGGGGCGTTGCAGATCACTCAGGAAGGCGTCATGAACATCCTCAGGAACAGCCTCGCCGTCATCGCGGCGTCCGCCCTTCTCAGCCTGACCGCCGCCTGCGGCGGCGGCCAGACGGCCGTCTGCGAGGAGGCGACCAAGGCGTTCACCGACTACAGCACCAAGGCCGCCGCCGCGGCCGGCGACATCAAGGGCCTCAACACCGCGACCGGCGACCTGGCCGCCCAGCTCAAGGACCTGTCCGGCAAGGCCGACGGCGACCTGAAGGTGGCGCTCGCCGGCATGGCCGACTCGTGGGGCTCTTTCAAGATCGACCTGTCGGACCCGGCGGCCGCGGCCAAGCTGAGCGAGTTCGGCAAGAAGGCCACCCAGGCGACCCAGGAACTCGCGAGCGCCTGCTCCTGACCCCGGCTGACGGGTCACCCACGAACTCCCGGCCGGTCCCGGCGATCCGGGCGAGGCACGCGCGGTGTGGCGCACCACCGCCGCCCTCCCCGTCGCCGCGGGCCGGCCGGGCCCCATCTGTCAGTGTCAGTATTCGAGTCCCCAGTCGTGCGCGCCGAGGAGGTAGGCGTCCCCCTTGGGGACCAGCCTGCCGCCCTCGACCAGGGTGCCGAGGCACCGCCGTACGTCGTCCTCGCCGAGCGCGGTCATCTCGGCGACCGCCGAGACGGTCGCCGAACGCTCGTCCACGTTCAGCGCGGCGACGGCCTCGTAGACCGTCAGCTCGGTCCCCGACATCTCCTGGGCGTCGCCCAGGCTCTCCTCGTCCTCACGCACTGCGCTGCCTCGCCCCCTCCCGCAGCCGCTCCGGATCGACCTGCCGGTCCGGGTAGCGTTCGAGGTACTCACCCTCCAGCTCCTGCGTCCGGGAGGTGTGGCGCTCCAGCGCGTCGTCCGACCCGTGGAAGAACGTCTCGCTGCGGGTCTCGTGCAGATGGCGCAGCTCGCGGAGCAGATCCTCGTCGCCCAGGTCCCGGGGGTCGACACCCATCGTCATCACCGTTCTCCTCACACCTCTGTCGGTTTGTCCCAGCGCTCGTCCGGCTTTCCGTCGTCCGGCTTGGCGTTCGGCGGATCCGTCTCCGACGGCATCCACTCGCCTGCGATGTCCGGCTCGTCCGCGTCGATATCGATATAGCGACCGTCTTCTCTTCGCATGCCAGGTCTCCTGCCCGGTGAGACGAGCCCCATACCGGCCCGCCCGCAAAGGCCGCGACCGGGATGATGATCTCCATGGACGTCTCCGGCCGCATCCGCCCCTCTTCCCCTGCGCCGCGCTCCCCCTTATCTCACGAAAGGAGACCATGCAATCGCATTCGCCATATTGCGGAGCCGAATTGCAAAGTGCAGGATGAACGCAGTCTTACATCGGCCTCGATTCCCCGACGGCAGGCGGGTGCACAGGGAGCTATCACGGGATGACAATTCTCAACCTCTCGGGGAGAATCGCGATCTCACGCCCCTTCTCGGGAGACCCGTCCCAGGTGCGGGCCGCCCGGCGGTTCGTGGCCGCCCGCCTCGGCGACGGCCACCCCTGCCGGGACGACGCGGTGCAGCTGATCGGCGAGCTGATCGCCGAGTCCCTGCGGCACGCCGACTCGTGCGGCCGGCCGCCGGGCTACGGCGTGTCCGTCCTGGCCACTCCCGGAGCCGCCCGGGTCACGCTGTCCACCCAGGGCTGCGGCTGCTGGACGTCTCCCAACCTCACGCCGGGGCGCGGCGTCCACCTGGTGGACCTGTTCACCAGGCACTGGGGCGTGTCGGCCAGCCGCGCCGGAGTCTGCGTGTGGTTCGAACTCGGGCACGACGGCGTGGTCCCTCCGCCCGGAGGCGTGGGGAGTGAAGGCGCCCGGACGGTCTGACGTGAATTTCCGGCCCGATATCGGGTAGTCGGCCGCCATATCTTCCGAAGAAGGGGATGATATGGCGCAGATTAGTACCGACATTCCCGCGCGGCTGGATCGGCTCCCCTGGGCTCGCTGGCACTGGCTGGTGCTCATCGGCCTCGGCACCGTCTGGATTCTCGACGGGCTCGAAGTGACCATCGTCGGGGTCATCGGCCCGCGCATCACCGACCCGAGCAGCGGGCTGGGACTCAGCGACAGCGAGGTCGGCGTCGCCGCCGGCGTGTACGTCGCGGGAGCCTGCCTGGGCGCTCTCTTCTTCGGCCACCTGACGGACCGGTTCGGGCGCAAGAAGCTCTTCCTGGTGACGCTCGCCGTCTACCTCGCCGCCACCGTGGCCACCGCGTTCGCCCACGACGCCTGGTACTTCTACCTGTGCCGGTTCTTCACCGGCGCCGGTATCGGAGGCGAGTACGCCGCGATCAACTCGGCGATCGACGAACTCATCCCGGCCCGCGTGCGCGGCACGGTCGACCTGGTGGTGAACGGCTCCTTCTGGCTGGGCACGGCGCTCGGCGCCCTCATCGCGATCCCGGCGCTCGACACGGGCCTGCTGCCGGCGGACCTCGGCTGGCGTCTGCTGTTCGGGCTGGGCGCCGTCCTCGGTGCGGCCATCCTGCTGGTCCGCCGTACGGTGCCGGAGAGTCCACGCTGGCTGTTCATCCACGGCCGGGAACGGGAGGCCGAGGAGATCGTCCGCGAGATCGAGACGAAGGTCCGCGACGAGAGCGGCAAGACGCTCGAACCCGCGCACGGGGAGATCAGGATCACCCAGCGGGAGCACACCCCGCTGACGGAGGTGGCGGCGACACTGCTGCGGCGCTACCCCAAGCGCACCGTCGTCGGCCTGTCGCTGTTCGTCGGCCAGGCGTTCCTCTACAACTCGATCTTCTTCACGTACGCGCTGGTGCTGTCGACCTTCTTCAAGGTGCCGGACGGCAGCACGCCGTGGTACCTCATCCCGATCGCGATCGGGAACTTCCTCGGCCCGGTCCTGCTCGGCCGGTTCTTCGACACGATCGGCCGCCGCACGATGATCGCGGGCAGCTACGCGCTGTCCGGCCTGCTCCTGCTCGGCACCGCCGCGCTGTTCAACGCGCAGGTGCTCTCGCCGGTGACCCTCACGATCTGCTGGATGGTGGTCTTCTTCTTCGCCTCCGCCGGGGCGAGCAGCGCCTACCTGACGGTCTCGGAGATCTTCCCGATGGAGACCAGGGCCCTCGCCATCGCCCTGTTCTACGCGGTCGGCACCGGGCTCGGCGGCATCATCGGGCCGGTGCTGTTCGGCCGCCTGGTGGAGAGCGAGAGCGTGGGCAACGTCGTCGTCGGCTACGTCATCGGCGCTCTACTGATGATCGCGGCGGGACTGGTGCAGTGGTTCATGGGCGTGGAGGCCGCCCGGCGCTCGCTGGAGGACATCGCCGCCCCCCTCAGCGCCGAGCAGCACCAGATGGCCTGACCGCCCGACCGGCGCAGAGGCGTGCGGGTTCGGGTCCGCCGGAGGCACGCTCCGGCTCTCCGGCACAGGCACCTGTCTCACGGCAGGTGCCTGTGCCGTCCTCGCCTCCCTCCGTCCTGGATACTTGGAAGGCCGTGGAGCCGATCTCGCACACTGGAGGGCCGCCCGTGAGGCTTGGAGTCGTCTTCGACCGCGACCTCCCGCCGGAGTCGCTCCCCCGGTTCGCCCGGGAACTCGACGGCACCGCGGTCTCCGACCTGTGGGTGGTGGAGGACCTCGGCTGGACGGGCGCGATCTCCTCGGCGGCCACGGCGCTGGCCGTGACCACACGCCTGCGCGTGGGCATCGGCATCACCCCGGCGCCCCTGCGCAATCCCATGCTGCTGGCGATGGAGCTGGCCAACCTGGCCCGCCTCCATCCCGGGCGGCTGGCCGCCGGGATCGGGCACGGAGTGCAGGCGTGGATGCGTCAGGCAGGCGCCGCCGCCTCGTCACCGCTGTCGTTGCTGGAGGAGACGATCACGTCCGTACGGGCGCTGCTGCGCGGCGAGACCGTCACCCTGCACGGACGCGAGGTGCGCCTGGACGGCGTCCGCCTCGTCCACCCGCCGGCCGAGCCGCCGCCCGTCCTCGCCGGAGTGGTGAGCCCCCGCTCCCTGGCCCTGTCGGGCCGGGTGGCCGAGGGCACGATCCTCCCCGAAGGGCTCGGCCCGGAGCGGCTGCGTTCGGTCATCGAGCACGTCGGCGCGACCGGTGATCACGAAGTGGTGGCGTTCGTCTACCTCTGCGTCGGCGACGACGCACGCGAGGTCATGCGGCCCGCGGCGGAGCAGCAGGCGGCGTTCCTGCGGGTCGCGCCGGAGGAGGTCGCCATGGCGGTGGGTTCCCCGCAGGAGGCGTCCGCGCACGTCAGGGCGTTGTGGCAGGCGGGCGTGACCACGGTCGCCGTCCGCCCCGTGGGCGCCGACCCGCTCTCCCACGTCCGCGAGCTCCTGTCGGCCCTCTGACCCGGGAGCGACCCCCTCACCCGCGGCTCCGCACGGGCGGCATGGGCGGATGCCCGGGAGGTCGGCGGATCGGGCAGAGTTGAGGCGTGGACGTCCCGACCCTCCGACCCCCTCGGCACCGCGTGAGCCGCACCGCCATCTGGTACTGGGCCGCGCGGGCCGCTCTGGGCTGGCTCATCCTCCTCGCGGCCCAGGTGATCTGGCTGGTGGCCGACGATGCGGGCGTGCCTCTCTCCGCGCACGTCATCGGCCTCGCCGCGACCGCCGTCGTCGCGGCGGCGCACGTCACGCTCATGCCGCTGTGGCGTTACCGGGTGCACCGCTGGGAGGCCACCCCGGCGGCGGTGTTCACGCAGTCGGGCTGGTTCCGGCAGGAGTGGCGCATCGCCCCCGTCTCCCGCATCCAGACGGTGGACAGCGAGCGCGGCCCGCTGGAGCAGCTCTTCCGCCTCGCCAACGTCACCGTCACCACGGCCTCGGCCGCCGGTCCCATCAAGGTCGGCGGTCTCGACCGGGACACGGCCCAGCGCCTGGTCGCCGAGCTCACCGCCAACGCGCAGGCGACGGCGGGCGACGCGACATGAGCGGCTCGGTGAGCGGCTCGATGACCGGTCCCGTAAGCGGCCCGGCCCCGACCGACTGGCGGCGGCTCAGCCCGCGGATGCTGCTGGTCCATCCGGTCCAGGAGGTCGTGCGGGCCGCCCCGGCGCTGCTCGGCCTGCTGGTGGCGGGAACGAGCAGCGGCGGGAAGGGCCACCTGTGGACCCTCGCGGGCGTCGGCCTGACGGTCCTGTTCGGCATGCTCCGCTGGTTCACCACGACGTACCGGATCTCCCCCGAGCACGTGCAGGTCAGGCGCGGGCTGCTGAACCGGAAGGTGCTGACCGTGCCCCGCGACCGGGTCCGCACCGTCGACGTCACCTCCCACGTGCTGCACCGCGTGCTCGGCCTGGCCCGGGTGGAGGTGGGGACGGGCACCTCCGACCGCAGGCACGACAGCCGGCTCAAGCTCGACGCGCTGAGCGCCGCCGAGGCCGCCAACCTGCGCGTGGAACTGCTGCACCGCTCCCCCGCCGCCCAATCGACGGTGGCCCAGTCCTCCGCGGCCCAGTCCCCGGCGTCGCCGGTGCCGCCGCCCGCCGGGAGCACGCTAGCCGGGGAGACCGAACTCGCGCGGATGCGTCCCGGGTGGGTCAGGTTCGGGCCGTTCACCATGTCCGGTCTGGTCACCGTGGGCGTCGTCGGCGGCTTCGTGTCCCGCCTGGTCTCGGAGGGGAACATCGACCTCGACCGGGTGGGGCCGGTCCGGGAGACCTGGCGGTGGTTCAGCGCGATGTCGCTCGCGCTGGAGATCGCGACGGTGGTGCTCGTGCTCGTGGTGTTCGTGGGCGTCGCGTCCACGCTCGGCTACGTCCTGGCGTACGGGAACTTCCGGCTGACCCGGCACGCCGAGGGCACCCTGCACGTGACCCGGGGCCTGCTGACCAGGCGGGCCACCACCATCGAGGAACGGCGGCTGCGGGGGGTCGAGGTCGACGAGCCCCTGCTGCTGCGGGCCGTACGCGGAGCCCGGTTGTCCGCGGTGACGACCGGTCTGCGCTCGGGGCAGGGCGGCCAGCGCGGCGGCTCGATGCTGCTGCCGCCCGCGCCCCGCGTGGAGGCCGCCGCGGTGGCCCGGCTCGTGCTGTCCCACGCGCCCGGCGCCACCGGCCCGGCACCCCTCACCGCGCCCTTCCCCGAGCCCCTGACCGCGCCCCTCATCCCGCACGGGCCCGCAGCGCTGCGCCGCCGGTTCACCCGCGCGTTCGGCGTGCACGTGCCGATCCTGGTCGCGCTGCTCCTGTTGTGGGCGCTGGGCGAGCCGCCCCTGTGGCCCTGGCTCACCGCCGCCGCCCTGCTACCGGTGACGGCGCTGCTCGCCGCCGACCGCTACCGATCCCTCGGACACGCCCTGACCTCGGGATATCTGGTGACCCGGTGGGGCTCGCTCGTCCGCCGCCGGGTCGTGCTGCGGTGCGACGGCGTCATCGGCTGGACCGTCGAGCGGTCGTTCTTCCAGCGGCGGGCGGGCCTCGCCACGCTGACGGCGACCACCGCGGCGGGCGGGCAGAGCTACCAGGTGCGCGACGTCGAACTCGCCGAGGCGCTGCGCCTGGCCACCGCGGGCACCCCCGGCCTGCTCGACCCGTTCCTGCAACGTGCCGGTTCTGTCAGCCAATAGCATGTGATGTCCGATAAGACCGATTGACTGCCAGGAGTGGGATGAGCCGCTACGGCCAGATGTTCGGCCCCGACATCACCTTCCTCGGGGTCGAGCGCTGCGACCTCGACGACCCGGCCGGTTACGCGGGAGCCGACGTCGTGATCCTGGGCGCGCCCTTCGACGGCGGCACCTCGCACCGCCCGGGGGCCCGCTTCGGCCCGAACGCCATCCGCCAGACGTGCTATCTCCCCCACGACGGCTCCCGGCCGAGCCTGGCGCTGCGCGTGGACGCCCTCAGGGACCTGCGCGTGCTGGACGCCGGGGACGTGGAGACCTACGCCGGCGACATCGAGGGCAGCCTGCGCGCGATCGAGGACGCCGTCGCCCGTATCGCGGCCTCCGGGGCCGTTCCCGTCGTCCTCGGCGGCGACCACACGATCGCCCTGCCCGACGCGACCGGCGTGGCGCGGCACCACGGCTTCGGCCGCGTCTCCATGATCCACTTCGACGCGCACGCGGACACCGGCGACATCGAGTTCGGCCACCTGCACGGCCACGGGCAGCCGATGCGGCGGCTGATCGAGTCGGGCGCGATCCGGGGGGACCGCTTCCTGCAGATCGGCCTGCGCGGCTACTGGCCCGGCCCCGAGATCCTCGACTGGATGGCCGGTCAGCGGATGCGGTCGTACGAGATGACGGAGATCGTCGCCAGAGGGCTCGACGAGTGCCTCACCGAGGCGTACGCGATCGCGCTCGACGACTGCGACGGGGTCTACCTGTCGGTCGACGTGGACGTCTGCGACCCCGGCCACGCGCCGGGCACCGGCACGCCCGAGCCGGGCGGCCTGTCGGCCCGCCAGCTTCTCGACGCCGTCCGCAGGACCTGTTACGAGCTGCCGGTCGTCGGGCTGGAGATCGTCGAGGTGGCCCCGCCGTACGACCACGCGGACATCACGGCCTACCTCGGCAACCGGGTCGTCCTAGAGGCGCTGTCGGCCATCGCCCGGCGCCGCAGGGACGCCGCCGAGGGCACCCGCTGGGACCCCAGGCGTCCCCTCCTCGACGGACGCTGACCCGCTCCATCTGATAGTCATGGCCGGGTGACGCGATCGAGAACCGCCGCACCCACGGCCGCATCGACTGCCTTGGCCGTCGTGCTCACGGCGCTCCTGACGGCCTGCTCGGCGAACGGCACCCCCGCGGCCGCCACCACCACGACCGCCGCGACCACCGCGAAGCCGGCGCCCCAGGCGGCCGCGCGAGCAGCCGCGCGGTCGTCAGTGCGGTCGTCGGCGAAACCGGTGCGGGTGCCGGCCGGGGTCACGGCGGGATACTCGATGGTGGACCTGGCGACCGGCAGGACCGTCGCGCAGCATCTGGCGCACCACCGGTTCCGGTCGGCGTCGGTGGTCAAGATCCTCATCGCGACCGACTACCTGGAGCGGCACCGGGGCGCGATCCCCGCCCGGGACAGGGCGCTGCTGACGCCCATGCTCCGCGGCAGCGACGACGACGCCGCCACCGCCCTGTGGCGGCGCGGGGGTCAGGGCGAGATCGTCCGGCGGATGGCGCGCCGGATCGGCCTGTCCGAAACCTCCCCGCCGCCCGCGGCCAAACCCGGCTTCTGGGGCTACACCGCCATCAGCGCGGCCGACATCGCGCTCGTCTACCGATATCTGCTGAAGCGGGCCGAACCCCGCGTCCGCGACTTCGTCCTGGGCAACCTGCGCCAGGCCTGGCGGTGCGCGAGCGACGGCTTCGACCAGTACTTCGGCATTCCCCGCGCCGTCCCCCGGCCCTGGGCGATCAAGCAGGGATGGTCCGGGTACGGCTCGGTGCCCCCGGTCCGGTGCGCCCGCGCGAAGACCGCGTCATACCGTATCGGGCCGGTCACGATGGGCCGCGAACCGGTTGATTTCGGCCGTCCGGTGCTCCACACTACAGGCGTGATCAGCGACCGGCTGATCATGGTCGTGCTCACCCTGCAGCCCTCGGGGGCGTCCTTCGCGAAGTCGGCCGAACGGGTGACGAAGCTGGCGAGAGACCTCTATCTCAGCGTCACCTAGCGGCCCGCTTTCGTGCGGATGTGTTCTGTTTCAGAGGCGGGGGCGGCGGGCAGCGATCACGCGTGCTCTCCCTCCTCTCTGAAAGCTGGTCGCCGATGGGTTTCCCGTGGGGATTGCTCGGCCGGGACATGGCGGTCGACCTCGGTACGGCCAACACGCTGGTGTACGTGCGCAAGAAGGGCGTCGTCCTGGACGAGCCCTCGGTCGTGGCGATCAACCTGCACAGCGACCGGATCGTGGCCGTCGGGACCGCCGCGAAGGAGATGATCGGGCGGACCCCGCCCCACATCGCGACTCTGCGCCCACTCAAGGACGGCGTGATCGCCGACCTCGACGCCGCCGAGCGCATGCTGCGGCACTTCATCCAGCTCGCGCACCGGAACCGCTACCTGGCCAAGCCCCGCGTCGTCGTCGCCGTGCCGAGCGGCACCACCAGCGTCGAGCAGCGCGCGGTCCGCGAGGCGGCGTACGAGGCGGGCGCCCGGCGCGTCCACATCATCGAGGAGCCCATGGCGGCCGCGATCGGCGCGGGCCTCAACGTGGGCGACACGACCGGCAACATGGTCGTGGACATCGGCGGCGGGACCACCGAGGTCGCGATCGTCTCGCTCGGCGGGGTGGTCGTGTCGAAGTCGGTGCGGGTCGGCGGCGACGAACTCGACGAGGCGATCGTCAACTACGTCAAGAAGGAACACTCCCTCCTGCTCGGCGAGCGCACGGCCGAGCACATCAAGATCACCATGGGCAGCGCGCGGCCGGGCGGCGACGACACGACGACGCAGCCGATCCGGGGCCGCGACCTGGTCACCGGTCTGCCCAAGACGGCGACGATCACCAGGGGCCAGGTCAGGGAGGCCATCGAGGACCAGGTCCAGACGATCGTCGACGCCGTCCAGACCACGCTGGACCAGTGCCCGGCCGAGCTCGCGGGCGACCTGCTCGACAACGGGATCGTGCTGACCGGGGGCGGGGCGCTGCTCGAAGGCCTCGCCGGGCGGCTCGAAGAGGCGGTCGGCATGCCGATCCACCTCGTCGACCAGCCGCTCCAGTCGGTCGTGCTGGGCGCGGGCCGCTGCACCGAGCGGTTCGACGACATGCGGGACGTGTTCCTCCCCGAAACCCGCAGATGAGGACGGCAGGTCACCCAGGTCGCCCCGGTCGCCGGGTGCCCGTGCTGCTGGCGCTCGCCGCCGTCGCGCTGATCGCGGCAGACACGGTGATCCCGCTGGACCCCCTGCGGGCGTTCGGGTCGGCCGTCTACGGCGGGCTGGAGGACGCGGCGTCCTCCAGCGTCCGCTGGGCGTCGGGCGCGGGCCGCCTGGAGGACCTCGAACGGGAGAACACCCGGCTGCGCGCCGAACTGCTCGCCGCCCGCCGGGCCACCCCGCCCCCGGCCGAGGGGAACGGCTATCAGGTCGTCTCGGCCCACGCCGTCGGCTTCGGCCGGGACGGCACCGTCACGATCGACGCCGGCGCCGACGCCGGGGTGACCCCCGACATGACGGTCTTCGACGCCGACGGGCTGGTCGGCCGGGTCCTGCGGACCGGCCCGGGGACGGCGACGGTGCAGCTCGCCACCGCCTCCGGCGCCTCCGTCGGCGCCCGCCTGGAGGGCTCGCGGGAGGTCGGCCTGGTGACCGGCGTCCCCGAGCACGGCCTGCTGCGGCTGGGCCTGCTCAATCCTTCGGCCGACGTGAAGCCGGGCGACCGGGTGGTGACGCTGGGCTCGCGCGACCTGCGGCCCTTCGTGCCGGACGTGCCGATCGGCACCGTCGTCACGGTCGAGCCGGCGGCGGACGCCCTGACCAGGACCGCGCTCGTGCGCCCCTTCGCACGGTTCACCGCGCTGGAGAACGTCACGGTGGTCCTCGGGCCGCTGCCGGACGCCCCGGCCGTCACGGACACCTCCACGAAGGAGCCCGAGAAGAAGTCCGAGAAGACCAATAAGTCCAAGAAGTTGAAGAAAAAGAAGAAAGCGAAGAAGAAGGACACGTCCAGGCACGCGGAGGGGGCGCGATGAGGGCGGTCATCCTCTCCGTGCTGCTCGTCCTCGCCGCGCCGGTTCTCCAGGTCACCGTGGTCAACGGGTGGGCGCTTCCCGGGGGAGTGCCCGACCTCGTGCTGATCTGCGTCATCGCACTCGTGCCGCTCCTGCGGACCAGGGCTGTCGCGGGCGCGGGGCCGGGCACCGGGGCCGGGGCGCTCCTGGGGTTCGCCGCGGGCCTGGCCGCCGACGTCGCCCCGCCCGCCGACCACACCATCGGACGGCTCGCGCTGGTGCTGTGCCTGGCCGGCTGGGCGGCCATGCGGATCCCCGCCGACGACGGGGCCGCGCGCCGTGTCGCGGGCGCCGCCCTCGTGGCCCTCGGCGCGTCACTCGCCGAGGGCGTGCTCGCGGCCCTGCTGGACGGGACCCCCTGGGCCTCCGCGCTCGCCCCCGGCGCGATCGCCTGGACCACCGGCGGCGCCGCACTCGTGACGGCCGGGCTCGCCCTCCTCCCCCGGCGCCGGTCCTTCGGACGGGTGCCGGCCTCCCGCCCCCTGTACCCGCGCGGGGGACGGCGTGCGTAGCGGCGCCCCCGGCGGCATCCGGGGAAACGCCAACCGGGGGCGCCTCACGGTGGTGTTCGTCGTGGTCACCACGCTCATGCTGACCCTGCTCGGCCGCCTGTGGTACCTGCAGGTCGTCACCGGCTCGTCGTATTCGAGGGCCGCGACGGAGTCGCGGGTGCGCTCGGTGGTCCTGCCGCCCGTGCGCGGGCAGATCCTCGACGTGCGCGGCCGGCCGCTCGTGGCCAACGAGACCCGGCCGCAGGTGTCGGTGGACTACATGGCCCTCCTCCACCAGCCCGACGGCGGGACGGACGTGCTGACCAGGCTGGCGCGGGCCCTGGGCCGGCCGTACCAGGAGCTCGCCGACCGGGCCCGGCTGTGCGGCAGGGACGTGCCGCGGCCGTGCTGGCCCGGCTCGCCGTACCAGCCGATCGTCGTCGCCGACGACGTCAGCGTGCGCACGGCGCTGTGGATCGCGGAGCGGCAGAACGAGTTCCCCGGCGTCAGCACGGCGCTGCGGCCGGTCCGGACCTATCCGCTCGGCCCGGCCGCGGCGCACGTCCTCGGCTACCTGCAGCCGCCCTCCCCCGACGACCCCGAAGGGGGTCCGGAGCTGATCGGCCGCGACGGCCTCGAAGCGCGGTACGACCGCGACCTGGCCGGCCGCACCGGGATCAGGGAGGTGGCGGTGGACAGCACCGGCAAGGTCACCGGCCTGATCCGCGAGGAGGCCGCCGTACCCGGCGAGACGCTGGTGACCAGCATCGACGCGCGCGTCCAGGAGGTCGCCGAGCGGGCGCTGGCCCGGGCGGTGACCGGCGCGCGCCGGCGCGGCGAGCCCGCCGACAGCGGCGCGGCGGTCGTGCTGGAGGCGAGGACCGGGCGGGTGACGGCGATCGCCGACTATCCCAGCTACGACCCCGGCGTGTGGACCGGCGGCATCTCCCAGCGCGCCTACGAGGACCTGCCGCTGATCAGCGCCGCCGTGCAGGGGCAGTGGGCCCCGGGGTCGACGTGGAAGGTCACCTCGACGGCCGCGGCGGCGAAGGCGGGCTACGGGCTGCGGGACTCCTACGACTGCCCGGGCGGCTACAAGATCGGTGGCCGGGTGTTCCACAACTTCGAGAGCGCCGAACTGGGCCGGATGGACATGCGGCGGGCCCTGGTGGTCTCCTGCGACACGATCTTCTACCGCTTCGCGGAGCGGATGTGGAAGCGCGACGGCGGGCTGACGCCCGTGAAGCGGCCCAAGGACCCGATGCAGAAGATGGCGAAGGAGTTCGGGTTCGGCACGCCCACCGGGATCGACCTGCCGCACGAGGCGGCCGGAAGGGTGCCCGACCGGGCCTGGAAGAAGGCCAACTGGGAGCGG
Source organism: Microbispora triticiradicis (assembly GCA_003260025.2). GTDB lineage: Bacteria > Actinomycetota > Actinomycetes > Streptosporangiales > Streptosporangiaceae > Microbispora > Microbispora triticiradicis. The sequence continues at coordinate 32,018 of QFZU02000142.1, forward strand.
ACCCGGGCCGACGCCTGCCGCCGCGCCAAGAGCGGCTACCCGGAGGAGTCCAACCGCGGGCGGGCGGCCTACCTCAAGGCGCTCGCGGCCGACAACTGCCGCTCCGGCGGGGTCTGGTGGGCCGGCGACGCGGCCAACTTCTCCATCGGCCAGGGCGACGTGCTGGTGACGCCGCTCCAGCTCGCCCGGGGCTACGCCGCGCTCGCCAACGGCGGCACGGTCTTCAGCCCGAGGATCGGCAAGCGGATCGAGCGTCCCGACGGCACGGTGGTCCGCACCATCGCCCCGCCCGTCGTGGGCAGGATAGACGTCTCCCGAAAGACGTTGCGCTTCATCCGCGACTCGCTGGCCGGCGTGCCGCGCGAGGGAACCGCCGCCGCCGCGTTCGCGGGGTTCCCGCTCAAGCGCTTCCCGGTGGCCGGCAAGACCGGCACCGCCGAGGCGTACGGCAGGCAGGACACCTCGTGGTTCGCCTCCTTCGCCCCCGCCAAGGACCCCAGGTACGTCGTGGTGGTCGTGGTGTCGCAGGGCGGCACGGGCGGGACCACGGCGGCCCCCGCGGCCAGGGAGATCTGGGAGGGCATCGACGCGCTCACCCACCACAAGAAGCACCCCAAGAAGCACAAGAAGGGTGGTGGGCGATGACGACGCTGGGTCCCCTGTCCGTACGGCTGCCGCCGGCCCGCGCGACCCGCCGGCGGGCCTCGGCGGGCGTCGCCCTCCCCGCCCTGGGACTGGTGCTGCCCGCCGCCGCGCTGTCGGCGATCGGGCTGCTGCTGGTGTGGTCGGCCACCCGCGGCCGGCCGGGCTCCACGCTGCCGGAACGGCAGGCCATCAGCGTGGGCATCGGCTTCGCGCTGATGTGGGCCGTCTCGCGGATCGACCTGCGGCTGCTGCGGGCCTACGTGCCGCTGCTCTACCTGCTCGGGCTCGCCGGGCTGGTCGCCGTGCTGACCCCGCTCGGCCGCACGATCAACGGCTCGCACGCCTGGATCGTCCTCGGGAACGGCCTCCAGTTCCAGCCGTCCGAGTTCGCCAAGGCGGCCACGCTGCTCGCGCTCGCGACGATCCTCGGTGAGCTGCGCGACGGGGAGCGGAGGCCGGGCGCGGGGGCGGTGCTGCTCGCGCTGGGAGTGGCCGCGGTGCCGGTCGGCCTGATCGCGCTGCAGCCCGACCACGGCACCGCCCTGGTCTTCCTGGTCCTCACCTTCGGGATGATCGCCGTCTCCGGCGCGCCCAAGAGGTGGTTCGCGGCGTTCGCCGCGGCCGGCGCCGCCGGGGTGCTGCTGGTGTGGCGGCTCGACCTCATCCGGCCCTACCAGCTCCAGCGGCTGATGGTGCTGGCCGATCCCGACGCCGATCCGATGGGCGTCGGCTACAACGCCACGCAGGCGAGGATCGCGATCGGCTCGGGCGGGCTGCTCGGCAAGGGCCTGTTCCACGGCGAGCAGACGGCCGGCCACTTCGTGCCCGAACAGCACACCGACTTCATCTTCACGGTGGCCGGCGAGGAACTCGGCTTCCTCGGCGGCGCCTGCGTGATCCTGCTGATGCTCGCCCTGCTGTGGCGGGGTCTGTGGATCGCGGCCAGGAGCCCCTCCCCGTTCGGCACGGTCCTGGCCGGCGGGGTGGTGTGCTGGCTGGCGTTCCAGACGTTCGTCAACGTGGGGATGACGATGGGCCTGCTGCCCATCGCCGGGCTGCCACTGCCTTTCGTCTCGTACGGCGGGTCGGCCACGATCTCCAGCCTGGCGGCCGTGGGGCTGCTCGCCGCCGTGAACCGCCGCACCCGCACGCCCCGCATACGGCAATCTAGGAGGAGTGCGTAGCAAGCTCGGCGGACGGGTGGCCCAGGCGGCGGAGATCGCCCTGGCCAACCGCAGATACGTGACCCCCATCGACGTCCTCACCGGCCTGCGCTGGCTGCACGACCGCCATGTGCAGACCTGGCGGCAGGGCCGCGTGGACAGCCTGGAACGGCTGGCCGCCGTGGACGCGGACCGGATGGAGGAGGCCCTGTCGCATCTGCGGGAGTGGGCCCGGTCGCGGAACCTCCTGGAGAGCGAGGCGGCGTACACGGCCGGGACCCGCGACCGGCGGCCCCTGCGCTTCACCGCCGTGGGCGGCGAGGAGACGGAGCGCGCCTTCCGGATCCACTGGCTGTCGCCCGACCTTAGCGAGGCCCGGCGGCGGCAGATCGAGGACCGGCAGGGCCGGGCCCCCGACCTCGTGGTCGTCGCACCGTCGGAGCCGTGGACCTGCGCCGGCTGCGGGGAGAGCGGACCGTACCTGATCATGGAGGACGCCGCGCCGCACTGCCTGACGTGCGCCGACATGGACCATCTGTGCCTGCTGCCCGCGGGGAACGCCGCGCTGAGCCGCCGCGCCAAGAAGGAGAGCGGGCTGTCGGCCGTCGTGGTCCGCTTCAACCGGCGGCGCAAGAGGTACGAGCGGCTCGGCGTCCTCGTGGAGGAGGAGGCGCTGGCGCGGGCCGAGGAGCAGTGCCTGGCCGACGAGGAGGTGCGGCTGCGCCGCCGGGAGCGCGACCGCGAGCGCCGGGCGGACGAGGACGCCGGGTTCCGGGACCGGATGGCCGCGGAGATCCGCCGGCTGTTCCCCGGCTGTCCCGCCGGGCGGGCCGAGGCCATCGCCGGGCACGCCGCCGTACGCGGCAGCGGGCGGGTCGGCCGCACCGCCGCCGCCCGCGCGCTGGACGAGGGCGCCGTCACGCTCGCCGTGGTCGCGAGCGTGCGCCACCTGGACACCGACTACGACGTGCTGCTCATGTCGGGGGTGCCGCGGATGGCCGCCCGCGAGCGGATCCGCTCCCGCGTCGACGAGGTGCTCACCGCCTGGCGGGCCTGAGCGGCTCTCGGTGCGTCAGCGGACGCGGCCGATCATCTGGGCGTACATGCGCCCCGGGCTGGGCACCGACGACGGGTTGAGGAAGCCGGGCAGCGGGGGCAGGTCCACCGCGAACGGCTGCAGCCGCTCGAACAGGGTGTACGCGTCGGACGGGCGCCGGTCCGGGTCCTTCTCCAGCAGTTCGGCGATCAGGTGGTCGAGCGCGGCGGGGACCCCCGGCACGCGGGGCGGCCGCTCCTTCACCTGCTTGTCGAACACGGCGTACTCGGTGGGCCCGGTGAACAGCTGGTTGCCCGTCAGCATCTCGTGCAGCACGCAGCCGAGGGAGTACAGGTCGCTCTTCGGCCCGGCCACCCCGCGCTGGATCTGCTCGGGCGACATGTACGCCGGGGTGCCGAGGATCTGCCCGATCCGGGTGAACTGGGCCGCCACCCCCGCGCGGTCCGGCTCGCGGAGCATCGCGAGCCCGAAGTCGAGCAGTTTCACGCTGCCGTCCGGGCAGAGCATGAGGTTGGTCGGCTTGAGGTCCCGGTGGCAGATCGACAGCTTGTGCGCGGCGGTCAGCACGGCGCAGGCCTGGGCGGCGACGGCCGCCGCCCAGGGCACCGGCAGCGGGCCGTGCTCGCTCAGCAGGTCGGCCACGGTCACGCCCTCGATGAACTGCATGACCTGGAAGAGCCGCTGCTCGTAGGTGCCGAAGTCGTACAGGACGGGCGCCCCGGGATGGTCGAGCTTCGCCAGGATGCGCGCCTCGCGGATGAACCGGCGCTGCAGCTCCTCGTCGGGGCCGTCGGGCAGGCGCAGGAACTTCACCGCCACCTTGCGGTCGAGCCGCCGGTCGTGGCCGCCGTACACGGCGCCCATTCCTCCCTGGCCCAGGGGAAGGTCGTCCAGCTCATACCGGTCGCCGATGACCATGCGCCCCTCCCGTCGACCTTTCGGGGAAAAAGCTACACCGTTACCCGCGCGGGCGAAGACGTCCGCCGACCAGCCCTTCGACGCCGAGGCGGGCGAGCGCCTCCCCGGCGGCGGCCACCTCCCGCAGGCCGTCCTCCAGCGCGAGCAGCCGCCGGAAGGCCGCGCCGTACTCCCGCTGGACGGTCAGGGGAAGCTGAGGGACCCGGGCCCGGCGGGCCTCCACCCGGCCGCTGCCGGGGTGCGGACGGCCCCCGCCTGCCGCGTACCGCAGGAACCCGGCGAGGAACTCGGGGTCCACCTTGCCGGGATCGACCCGGAACAGGCTGAGGTACGGGCCGAGCACCGCACCGTCCGCTGCGACCACACGCGCGGTCAGCGCGGACGCCACGACGTCCCCGGGCCGTACGGCGACCAGGCCGGGGGCGAGGGGAATCCGCCGCGCCGGCGCGGCCCCCGTCACCCCGGCCGCCAGGTCGTCGGCCGTCAGCACGGGCACGCCGTCCTCGCCGTCCTCGGGGGCGTCGCCGTCCGGGAGGGCTCTCAGCGGCGAATGCCGGATGGTGACCAGCCCGGACCTGGCCATCTCCGCCACGGTCGACCAGGAGACGTCCCAGCCCGCCCCACCCCCGGTGAGCACCTCCAGGTCCGGCAGACCGTCGGCCAGGGCCGCCGACACCTCCCGGAAGCGGTCCCGCGCGGCGGGGAAGCCCCGGGTGTCGACGCGCGGGGACAGGTGCCTCGCCGGGCTCACGTCCACCTCGTCGTCGAGGATGTCGATGATCCGGACGACGCGGCCGCCGCGCGGCGGTTCGGTCTCGGCGAGGTGGGCCCGCCAGCACCGCTCGACGGACTCCGGGTCGTCGCCCGCGTCGCCCACGACGATCGTGGCGGGCCCCCGCTCGCCCGGCTCCGGCCTGCGCAGCAGCCACAGGTCGGGCCCTCCGGCGGCCAGCGTGAAGACGGCGCGCAGCGCGCCCGCCCGCAGCAGGTTCGCGCGGATCCGCCGGCCCGGGCGGCGGCTCGCCGCGGCGGCCGGCATCAGGATCGCCACCAGCCCGCCGGGCCGCACGTGGGCGAGGCAGTGCTGCACCCAGGCCAGCTCCGACTCGCCCCGCGGCGGCATGCCGTGCTGCCAGCGGGGGTCGCCGACGAGGTCCTCGTGTCCCCAGGCCCGCTCGTTGAACGGCGGGTCGCACACGACCGCGTCGACCGGCCGCTCCGGCGGGAAGGCGTCGTGGCGCAGCGCGTCCCCGGGCACGATCCGCGCGTCCCGCCCGCTCAGCAGCAGTCTCAGCGCGGCCAGCGCCGCCGCCGTCTCGTTGATGTCCTGGCCGAGGAGCCGTAAGCCGTCCGCCTCCCCCGCCGGGCCGGTCATGATCTCGGCGGCGCCGAGCAGGAGCGTTCCCATGCCGCAGGCGGGGTCGAGCACGGTCCGCGCCTCCGCGCAGGCCAGCCGGGTCATGAGGGCGGCCACGTCGGGCCGGGTCAGGGCGAGCCTGCGGCTGTGCGCCTCGGCGTACCGCTCGCACAGGAACTCGAACGTCGCGGCCGCGCCGTGCCGCTCGGCCATGGCCGCGACCAGGCGGAGCAGCCCCGGTTCCACACTCGACGCGGCCCCCGGGAACAGGTCGCCGGTCGCCTCGGCCACGGCACGCGGGAGCCGTACGGCGAGGTCGGCGGACCTGGCGAGCCGCTTCCAGCCGCCGGGGTCGCGCTGGACGTAGAGCAGGAAGGCGCCCGCCTCGCGGATCACCTCGCCAAGCCGCAGGTCGTCGGCCGAGGCGCGCAGCCGCTGCCAGACGCGGTCGCCCTGGGACACCTCGAACGACTTGCCGTTCCTGCGCAGCCACGCCTCGACCTCGGGCAGCGAGAAGAGCGGGCTGGAGGCGGTTCCGCCGACGGGCTGGGGGAAGTCGTCGTACCTGCGTCGCCAGTTGCTGACCGCGGCCCTGCCCACGTCGGCCAGCCGGGCGATGTCACCCGCGTTCACGGTCGCTTCGACGCCGGCGTCCGCCGGGGCCTCGTGATCCATGAACATGAGCCTAGCACCATGCTTGTGAAGTGACTCAACCAATGGTTTACTCAAAACCATGACGCACAGCCGCATTCGGTATGCCGCGGGGTCGGACGTGGGACGCTCGCGTGCCAAGAACGAGGACTCGGTGCACGCGGGCGAGCGCCTGCTCGCCATCGCCGACGGAATGGGCGGTCACGGACACGGTGAGGTCGCCAGCGCCGCCGTCATCTCCGAACTGGCCCGCCTGGAGGACGATCCCGCCCCCGGCGACCCGGTCGCCGCCCTGGCGGACGCCGTGCGCGAGGCCGGGCAGCGCCTGGGCGATCTCGCCGCGCAGGACCCCACGCTAGAACGGATGGGCACGACCGTCACGGCCATGCTGTGGGACGGCGAGGGGAGGTTCGCACTGGCCCACGTCGGCGACTCCCGGGCGTACATGCTGCGGGACGGCGCCCTCTACCAGATCACGCGGGACCACACCCTGGTGCAGTCGCTGGTGGACGACGGCCGGATGAGCCCCGACCAGGCCGCCCGTCACCCCCGGCGGTCCCTGCTGCTGCGGGCGCTGGAGACGAGCGGCCTGGCCGAGCCCGACCTGTCGCTGCGGGAGGCGTATCCGGGCGACCGTTACCTGCTGTGCTCCGACGGCCTGACCGCCGTCCTCGAAGCGGAGGCGCTGCACAACGTCCTCAGCACGGTCGCCGACCCCCGTGAGGCGGTCGACCGGCTGATCGAACTGGCCAACGAGGGCGGCGGCCCCGACAACATCTCCTGCGTGGTCGCCGACGTCGAGCCCGCCGAGGCCTGAGGCCGTCCGGACACCGCTCGCGACGTCCGTCAGACGGTCCAGCCGCCGTCGACGTCGATCGTCGCTCCGGTGACGTACCGGCCGCCGTCGCCCGCGAGGTGGGCGACCATCTCGGCGATCTCCGCCGGCGCCGCGTAGCGGCCGAGGGCCGTCAGTCCCCGGATCGTGTCCGCCATCGGGCCGTCCGCCGGGTTCAGGGCGGTGTCCGTCGGACCAGGGTTGACGAGGTTGACCGTGATGCCCCGCGGCCCGAGGTCGCGCGCGAGCCCCTTGGTCATCCCGATCAGCGCCGTCTTGCTCAGCGCATACAGGGCGAACCCGGGGAAGGGTGTCCGCTCGGCGACGTTGCTCCCGATGCTGACGATACGGCCGCCCTCGGTCATGTGGCCCGCCGCCGCCCGTGCGGCCAGGAACGGCCCCCGCACGTTGACCGCGAGCGTACGGTCGACCTCCTCCGGCCCGAGGTCCTCGATCGGCGCGACGGGGAAGACCGCCGCGTTGTTGACGAGGACGTCGAGCCTGCCGAACGCCGCGGCGGCCTCGTCCACGGCCGCTCCGGCCGCCGCCGCGTCACCGCCGTCGGCCCTGATGGCCAGCGCCCGCCGGCCCATCCCCCTGACCTTCTCGGCCACCCGCGCCGCGCTGTCCTCGTCCCGCTCATAGGTCAGCGCCACGTCGGCGCCGCGCTCGGCCAGCTTCAGCACGACCGCCGCGCCGATGCCCCGCCCACCCCCGGTGACCAGGGCCGCCCTGCCGTGCATGTCGTTGATGCCGTTCGTCTCGTTCATGGCGTCGAGCCTGCCGGAAGGGCGGCGGGCGGGTCCGGCGGCGATCGGACCTGTCACTCGGACCTGTCACTCGGGCCCGTCACCAGGGCGTCAGGCGCCCCGGGCGCGGAAGGCGGCGGTCTTGACCCGGTTCTGGCAGGCGGTCGAGCAGAAGCGCCGGGTGCCGTTGCGGGAGGTGTCCACGTACACCCGGTCGCAGTGCGGCGCGGTGCACACCCCCAGCCGGTCGTGCAGCTCGCTGCCCAGCACGACGGCGAGGCCCGTCGCGCAGCCGGCCGCGTAGTTGCCCGCGAGAGTGCCGCCCGCGCCGTGGAAGTGCAGGTGCCAGGGCTCGCCGTCGTGCCGGTCGAGGTGCGGCCGGGCGTCGGTCTCGGCCAGCAGGCGGTTGACCGTGAGCGCCGCCGTGTCGACGTCCCCGCGTGACACCGCCTCGAACACGCCGCGCAGCGCCCGCGCGGTCTCCGCCAGCGCGCCGGCCTCCGCCTCGCCGATCTTGAGTGCCCCGCCGCGGCCGGCGTCGAGGATCTCGGCGACGACCTCGGCCCGCGCCCCGTCCGCGGGCGGCTCGTACGGACGCCCTCGCGCCTCGCCCGCCGTCAGCGCGTTCACCAGACCGACGGCGATGACCACCACGGCGTCGGTGTGACTGTTGAAGTTCACGGTTACGCCTTCGCATTCCAGTACGTGACTGGCGAAATCCTACATGACAGTTACAGATGACCCAGCGCGGTCCACGGCTTGTCCAATCGCAATATTTCGATAAAAATCCGAAACATTCGGCCTTCGGCTCGCGGCGTCGCCGCACCTGGTCATGGCTCAGGATCCCAGAGGAAGGACGTACCACCGTGAAACGTCCCAGTGTCCTGGCACCATCAGCGGCCCCCGGCGTGCGCCGCGCGCTCGTCGCGGGCGTGGTCGCGGCGCTCTCCTTGGGCATCGCGGTTGCGGGGACGACCGGCGCGGACGCCGCCGGTTCGGCGCCCGTCGCGAGCCCCAGCACGGCTCCGCCCCCGGGCACGACCCTGGGCACGGCGGCGGCCCGCAGCGGGCGTTACTTCGGCACCGCGATCAGTGCGAGCAAGCTCGGCGATTCGGCGTACACCACGATCGCCGGCCGCGAGTTCGACATGGTGACGCCCGAGAACGAGATGAAGCTCGACGCCACCGAGCCCCGGCAGGGCCAGTTCGTCTTCACCGCCGCCGACCGGATCTTCGACTGGGCCGTGCAGAACGGCAAACGGGTCCGCGGCCACACCCTGGTGTGGCACGCCGCGGAGCCCTCGTGGTTGCAGAGCCTCACCGGCAGCGCGCTCCGCCAGGCGATGATCGACCACATCAACGGAGTGATGTCCCACTACAAGGGCAAGATCTACGCCTGGGACGTGGTCAACGAGGCCTTCTCCGACAGCACCGGCGGGCGGCGCGACTCCAACTGGCAGCGGACCGGCGACGACTGGATCGAGGTGGCGTTCCGCACCGCGCGGGCCGCCGACCCGGCCGCCAAGCTCTGCTACAACGACTACAACATCGAGAACTGGTCCTGGGCGAAGACGCAGGGCGTCTACAACATGGTCAAGGACTTCACGTCCCGCGGCGTGCCCATCGACTGCGTCGGCTTCCAGGCCCACTTCAACAGCCTCACCCCGTACAGCGCCGACTTCCGCACCACGCTGCGGAACTTCGCCGCGCTCGGCGTCGACGTCCAGATCACCGAGCTGGACATCCAGGGCGCCCCGGCCACGACCTACGCCAACGTGGTGAACGACTGCCTGGCGGTGCCGCGGTGCAACGGCATCACCGTGTGGGGCGTCCGCGACCCCGACTCCTGGCGGTCGAGTGACACCCCGCTGCTCTTCGACGGCAACGGCGGCAAGAAGCCCGCGTACACCGCCGTGCTGGACGCCCTCAACGCCGCCGGCACCGACCCCTCGCCGAGCCCCACCCCGCCGGTGAGCCCGAGCCCCACGCCGCCCGCCGGGAGTTGCACCGCGACCCTCAAGGCGGGTCCGAAGTGGTTCGACCGGTACGACCTCGTCGTCACCGTCACAGGTTCGGACGACTGGATCGTGACCATGACCCTGCCGTACCCGGAGAGGTTCATCTCGGCCTGGAACGCCGCCACCACCGTGAACTCCGCCCGGAGCGTCATGACGGCCCGGCCCGACGGTCACGGCGACACGTGGGGCGTGTCGATCAGGCACAACGGAAACCGGACCTGGCCCACGGTCACCTGCCGGCCGGCCTGACGTGTTTGCGGGGCGGGACGCCGGGGAGACGGATCGCCATGACACCGGTCGTGCTCACGGTCAACGCCGGCTCCTCCAGCCTCCAGCTGCACCTCGTGCGGGAGGGCCGGGTGCTGCGCGGCGAGCACAGCGAACAGAGTCCCGACCCCGCCGCCGCGGAGCGCACGCTGTCGGACTTCCTGTCCGGCGCCCTGTCCGGCACCGGTGCGGAGGTCACCGCGGTCGGTCATCGGCTCGTGCACGGCGGGGAGGCCGTGCGCGCGCCCACGATCGCCGACGACGCGGTGGTGGAGGCGGTGCGCGGCTACGCCGACCTCGCGCCGCTGCACGTGCCGCCCGCGCTCGCCCTGGCCGAGGCGGCCCGGCGGGTGCTGCCGTCCGTGCCCCACGTGCTCTGCCCCGACACCGCCTTCCACGCGGCACTGCCCGACGCCGCCGCCACCTACGCGCTGCCCGCCGAGTGGCGGCGCCGCTGGGGTCTGCGCCGGTACGGCTTCCACGGGCTGTCGTACGCCTGGGCGACCCGGCGGGCGGCGGAGCTGCTCGGGCGCGAGGACATGCGGCTCGTCGTCACGCATCTCGGCGGCGGATGCTCGGTGTCCGCCGTACGGGCCGGGCGGAGCGTGGACACCTCCATGGGGTTCACGCCCCTGGAGGGGGTGCCCATGAGCAAACGGTCGGGCAGCGTCGATCCCGGCATGCTCCTGTGGCTGCTGTCCGGATCGCGGCTCACACTGGAGGAGCTGCGCGACGGGCTGGAGCACTCGTCCGGGCTGCTCGGGCTCTCCGACGGCCTGTCCGGGGACACCCGCGACCTCGTCGCGTCGGGCGCTCCGGCCGCCGCGCTGGCGCTCGACGTGTTCGCCCACCGGGTGAGCCGCGAGATCGCCGCCTCGACCGCCGCCCTGGACCGGCTCGACGCGCTCGTGTTCACCGGCGAGATCGGCTGGGACCAGCCCGAGGTGCGCGAGGCGGTGTGCCGGAGGCTGTCGCCGCTCGGCGTGGCGCCTCCCGCCGTCGGCGCCGTGGACCGGGACGGCGTCGTCAGCCCGGAGGGTGCCCGGGTGCCGGTCCTCGTCGTACGGCCGCGCGAGGAGCTTCAGGTAGCCCGGGAGACCCTCGCCGCCCTCGGCCACCCCACCTGACCGCCTGATCGCGCGGGGCGACCGTAGAATCAGCCGGCATGCGCGTCTTCACCGTTGACTCCTTCACCGACCGGCCGTTCCGGGGCAACCCGGCGGCGGTCTGCCTCCTCGACGACACCGTGCCGGACGAGTGGATGCAGGCCGTCGCCGCCGAGATGCGCCACTCGGAGACGGCCTTCGTGCTGCCGCAGGACGACGGGCCGCGCTCGCTGCGCTGGTTCACCCCGGCCGTCGAGGTCGCGCTGTGCGGGCACGCGACCCTGGCGGCCGCGCACGTCCTGTACTCCCTGGGCGAGTCCGGGCGACTGGAGTTCGCCACGAGGAGCGGGGTGCTCGCCACCGAGCAGACCGGTGACGGCCTGATCGCGATGGACTTCCCGGCGAAGCCGGCCACACCCGGCCCGCCGCCGGACGGCCTCGTCGAGGCTCTCGGCGTCACTCCGGTGTGGACCGGGCGCAGCGATTTCGACCTCCTGATCGAGGTCGGGTCCGTCGCTGACGTGCGGGCCGTGCACCCGGACATGGAGCGACTGATCGGGGTGGAGGCCCGCGGCGTCATCGTGACGGCCTCCGGCGAGGGCACCTCCGCCGACTACGTGTCACGGTTCTTCGCCCCGCGGGCGGGCGTGCCGGAGGACCCCGTCACCGGCTCGGCCCACTGCGTGCTCGCGCCGTACTGGTCGGCCAGGCTGGGCCGGGACGCGCTCGTCGGCGAGCAGGTGTCGGAGCGCGGCGGGACCGTGCGCACCACTGTGCGCACGACCCCGCAGGGTGACCGCGTCGAACTCGCCGGCCACGCCGTGACCATCTGGTCGGGCGAACTGGAGGTCTAGGCGGGTCCAGGCCGTGTCTAGGCGGTGGCGGCGACCCCCGCCTCGACCCGCTCGACGGCGGAGATCGCCCCGAACGCCAGCAGCCGTACGAGGTCGGCGTCGGACCGGCCGCGCCCGGCCTCCCGCCACGCGGCGACGTCCGCGTCGGTCACCCGGTACGGCGCGAGGGCGGCGAGCAGCGCGAGCCTGGCGGCCGGGCGCCGCGCGGGGGCGACGTCCGCGAGGGGCCCGGCCGGCCACCCGGACAGCGGAGGATGCCCGCCGTCCCAGACGGCGACGGCCTCCAGGACCGCCTCCACCGCCTCGTCGTCCAGCAGGGCGGCCCCTTCTCCCGCGCAGGCCAGCAGTGCGGCGAACGCGGCGCCCATCGGGGCGCCCGCGGCCCAGCCGGGGTCCCGGTACGCCGGCAGCCCGCGCAACAGGGGCAGCGCCTCCCCGCGCGGCAGCCTCCGGCGCACCGCTCTGGACAGGGCTCCGCCGCCCAGGCGGCGCACCAGCCGGGACCGCTGCAGACCGGCCGGCAGGAGGTCGGCGGTGAGCAGGGACGACACCATGCGGTTGATGAAGTGGAACGCGAGCGCGGTGCCGATGTGCTCGTTGGCCTGCTCCGGAGGGCACGGCGGCGTCCGCCCGCCGCCGGTCGTGCCGGTGGCCCAGTCGAACAGCCGCGCGTGCTCCGGATCCGGCGGCCGTTCGCCTCGCGCGAGCGTCTCGGCCAGCCGGTGCTCGCCGGTCGCGTGCAGGAGCATGGTGTGCGCGTCCACGCAGAACGGACATTCGTTGGCCAGCGACACCCCGGCGGCGACGACCTCCTTGGCCGCCCTGGGCGCCTCGCCCACGAGCAGCGACTCGCGCAGCAGCGCCCAGGTGGCGGCCAGCACGTCCGGCGCCGGCGACAACGTCAGGAAGAGCGGCATCCGGGTCATACCGAAGTCGCGGGCGATCTGGTGGTAGACCTCCGCCACCCGCCCGGTGGCCGCCTCCACGGGCACGGGGGTCACATAGCGGTACGGCGTCGGCATATCGGCCTCCCTGGGATTGAACTGTCCGGCGCCGATCCTGCCGGTCACGGCCCGCCGAGTCGTCGTACGGCGGGAGAGTCCGCGGGCCGCTCCCCCGGCAAGTGAACGCAGCCCGGCGTACTCCAGCGGGAGTAGCGCCCGAAGGGTCCGCCGGGAGGAGGCGGACGAACCGGACGCGGTTTACGCTTCGGGACATGGAGCGTGATCGCGGCCTGCGGCCGTACGCCGAGGACGGGGCGGCGGCGGCCGTCCTGGCGGCGCTGCTCGTGGCCGGCACCCTGATCCCCGGCGCCCCGAACAGCCCGGCGCGGGTGGGGGTGATCGGTTATCTGCTCCTGGTGGGCGGGTGCGCCGCCGTGACCGCGCGGCGGGCCGCGCCGGTCGCGGCGATGGCCGTCGCGACGGCCTGCATGTTCGGCTACGCCCAGGTGGTGTATCCGGAGACCGCGCCCACGTTGCCCGTCCTGATCACCGTCTACTCGGCGGCGAGTGCCGGGCGGCGTGTGTGGGCGCTGTCGGCGAGCGCGGTCTACCTCGGCGGCGCCCTGCTGGCGGAGCTGGCCGACCTCGGCACGCGGACCCCGCGCGAGGTCCTGGACCGGACCGGTCTGCTGGTCGGCTGGTTCGTCGCGGCCAACGTAGCGGGCATCGTGTCGCGGCAGCGCCGGGCGTACCTGCGCCAGGCCGAGCAGCGGGCCGCCGAGGCGGAGCGCACCCGCGAGGAGGTCGCGCTGCGCCGGGCGGGCGAGGAGCGGCTGCGCATCGCCAGGGAGTTGCACGACTCGCTCACCCACAGCATTTCGATCATCAAGGTGCAGGCGGGCGTGGCCGTCCACCTGGCGCGCAAGCGGGGCGAGGAGGTGCCGGCCGCGCTGCTGGCGATCCAGGACGCGAGCGCGGACGCCATGCGGGAGCTGCGCGCGACGCTGGAGGTGCTGCGCGAGCCCGGCGAGGAGGGCGGCGGCGAGGAGGACCGCGCCGGGCGGATCGGCGAGCTGGTCGAGCGGGCCCGGTCGGCGGGCGTGCCGGCCACGCTGGCGGTCACCGGCACGCCCCGCCGCCTGCCGCCGGAGGTGGATCTCGCGGCCTATCGGATCGTGCAGGAGGCGCTCACCAACGTCGCCCGCCACGCGGGGCCCGCGTCGGCCTCCGTACACGTCGGTTACCAGCCGGACGCCCTCGTCGTACGCGTCGAGGACGACGGCCGGGGCGGGACCGGCGCCGCGGACGCGGCACATGAGCCGGGGGTGGGACTCACCGGCATGCGCGAGCGGGTGTCCGCGCTCGGCGGGCACATCCAGGCCGGCCCGGGAGCGGGGGGCGGCTTCCGCGTCCACGCCGAGCTTCCCCTGCGGGAGGGAGCGGCGTGATCAGGGTGCTGCTGGTGGACGACCAGGCGCTCATCCGGGCGGGCTTCCGGGCGCTGCTCGACGCCGAGGACGGCGTGGAGGTGGTCGGCGAGGCGGGCGACGGCGCCCAGGGCCTGGCCCTGGCCGAGCGGCACGTGCCCGACGTCGCCCTCGTCGACATCCAGATGCCCGTGATGGACGGCATCGAGACGACCCGGCGGATCGCCGCCGATCCCCGGCTGGCCCCCACCCGGGTCGTGATCCTCACGAACTACGGCCTCGACCGGTACGTCTTCGACGCGCTGCGGGCGGGCGCGAGCGGGTTCCTGCTCAAGGACACCGATCCGGTGGAGCTTCTCCAGGCCCTCAGGGTCGCCGCGCGGGGCGACGCCCTGCTCTCCCCCGCCGTCACCCGGACGCTGATCAGCGAGTACGTCTCCCGCCCGCCGGACGCCGCGCCGGCGGCCACCCTGGACGCGCTCACCAACCGGGAGCGGGAGGTCGTCGCCCTGGTCGCCCGCGGCCTCACCAACGAGGAGATCGCCGCCCACATGGTGATCAGCCCCTTCACCGCGAAGACCCACGTGAGCAGGGCGATGACCAAGCTGGGCGCGCGCGACCGCGCCCAGCTCGTCGTCTTCGCCTACGAGTCCGGCCTGGTCTCGCCCCGGCGTCCCGCCTCACCGCGGTGAACGGCCTCGGCCGTGCCGCTACCGAGGGGTGTGCCGCTACCGAGTGGTGTGCCGCTCGCGGAGGCGGGCCGCAGCCTCGGCCACGTTGGCGAGCGCGGCCTCGACCTGCTCGTGCGACCGGGTCTTCAGGCCGCAGTCGGGGTTGACCCACAGCCGGTCGGCGGGCACCACCCGCAGGGCCTCCTCCAGGAGCCGCTCCACCTCGTCGGCGCCGGGCACGCGCGGCGAGTGGATGTCGTAGACCCCGGGGCCGAGCCCCCGGCCGAAGCCGCGGCCGTCCCCACCGGCGACCCCACTGGCCATCACGGCGAGCACCCGGCCACGTGAGCGGGCCGATTCGACGCTGGTCACGTCCGCGTCGAGGGCGTCGATCGCGGCGAGGATCTGGTCGGCGTCCGAATAGCACAGGTGCGTGTGGATCTGGGTGTGATCGCCGGCGCCGGAGGTCGCCCAGCGGTAGGCCGCGACGGCCCACTCCAGGTAGGCGGCCTGCCCGGCCCGGCGCAGCGGCAGCAGTTCGCGCAGGGCCGGCTCGTCGACCTGGATCACCCCGATGCCCGCCTCCTCCAGGTCGCGCACCTCCTCGCGGACGGCGTCGGCGACCTGGAGGACCACGTCGCGCAGCGGCAGGTCGTCGCGGACGAACGACCACGCCACGATCGTGACCGGGCCGGTGAGCATGCCCTTGACCGGCCTGCTCGTCAGCGACTGGGCGTACCGCGCCCAGCGCACCGTCATCGGCTCCGGCCGCCGCACGTCGCCGTGCAGGATGGGCGGCCGGGTGCAGCGCGAGCCGTACGACTGGACCCAGCCGTGCCGGGTGACGGCGAAGCCGTCGAGATGCTCGGCGAAGTACTGCACCATGTCGTTGCGTTCGGGCTCGCCGTGCACGAGGACGTCCAGCCCCAGCCGCTCCTGCACCGCGATGACGTGCTCGATCTCGGCGCGGACCATGTCCTCGTACGCCGCCTCGCCGATCTCCCCGGCCGCCAGCGCCGCCCTGGCCCGGCGCAGCTCCTCCGTCTGCGGGAACGAGCCGATCGTGGTGACCGGGAGGAGCGGCAGCTTCAGGCGCTCGGCCTGCGCCGCCGCCCGTACGGCGTAGGGCGCCCGGCCCCCCTCCGGCGCCCGGGTCTCTGTCACCCGGGCCCCGGACGTGGAGGGCCGCGCCTGCGGCGCGGAGAGGCGGGGGACGTCGGCGCCGGGCCTCTCGACGAGCAGGTGCGCCAGCCCGACCACCTCGGCGACCTTCTGCTCGGCGAACGCCAGCCGGCCCCGCAGGGCGGGATCGAGGCCGGTCTCCCGCTCCACGTCGTACGGCACGTGCAGGAGCGAGCACGAGGTGGCGACCGCGACCCGTCCCACCCGCTCCCGTACGGCGCGCAGCGTGGCCAGTGCCCGGTCCCGGTCGGTGCGCCACACGTCCCGGCCCGACACGACACCGGCGACGACCGTCTTGCCGGCCAGGAGACCCACGTCACCGGGCGTGCCCCGGACGAGATCCAGGGCCACGGCCTCGACCGGCGTCCGCGCCAGCACGGGCAGCGCCTCGCCGAGGTCCCCGAAGTAGGCGGCGACCAGAAGCGCGGGCCGTTCCGCCAGTCCGCCGAGCCGGCCGTACGCCGCCTCGACCGCGGCGAGTTCGGCGGGAGTCCGGTCGGCGACCAGCGCGGGCTCGTCGAGCTGCACCCAGCCGACGCCCTCCGCGGCGAGCGCGCCCAGCAGGCGTCCGTACACCTCGACCACGTCGTCCAGCCGGTCGAGCGGCGCGAAGCCGTCCGGGCTTCCCGCCGCGGCCTGCGACAGCAGGAGGAACGTCACCGGCCCGACCAGCACCGGCCGCGTCTCCAGGCCCAGCGCGCGAGCCTCGCGGACCTCCGAGAGCGGCTTGGCGGCGTCGAGGGAGAAGACCGTCTCCGGGCCGATCTCGGGGACGATGTAGTGGTAGTTGGTGTCGAACCACTTGGTCATCCGCAGCGGGGGCAGCCCCTCGGCGCCGCGGGCCATCGCGAAGTAGGCGGTCAGGTCGTCGTCGTGCCGGTAGCGCTCGGGCACCGCGCCCAGCAGCACGGCCGTGTCGAGGACGTGGTCGTAGTAGGAGAAGGTGTTCGACGGCGACCCGCCCAGACCCAGCTCCGCCAGCCGCCGCCAGGTGTCCTCCCGCAGCCGCCGCGCCACCTCCTCCAGGGCCGCGCGGTCCGAACGGCCCTCCCAGTACGCCTCCAGCGCCCGCTTCAACTCCCGATCGGGTCCGATCCTCGGATACCCCAGCACGGTCGATGCGGGAAAAGACGACGTCATCACGGCTCCTCGCTCCGTCGAACAGGACGCCCCGCATCCTCCCCTCGCCCGGTTCCGCCGCGCCGGATTCATCACCCACGCTTATGGATCACCCCGACATCGCCCTGAACGGCCGCGGGCATCGATAAGCCGGCGTGAACGACATGCGCGGCTCAGCGAGGGGCGTCCATCC
Source organism: Microbispora triticiradicis (assembly GCA_003260025.2). Taxonomy (GTDB): domain Bacteria; phylum Actinomycetota; class Actinomycetes; order Streptosporangiales; family Streptosporangiaceae; genus Microbispora; species Microbispora triticiradicis. Next base: position 49,174 of record QFZU02000142.1, read on the forward strand.
GCTGGGTGCCGATGACCGACAGCAGCCGCAGCGCCTCCTCGGACGGGGAGCCGGGGACGGCGGTGTAGATCACCAGCTGCTGGTCGCGGTCGGCGATGTCGAGAGCGTCGCAGCTGACGGTGACCGGGCCGACCATCGGGTGCCGGAAGGTCTTGCACAGCGTCGGCGGGCCCTCCACCTCGTGGGACGCCCACAGGCGGGCGAACTCCGGGCTTCCCGCGAGGAGCTCGTCCACCAGCCCGGTCACCTCCGGCGCGCCGGGGTAGCGGGCGGCGGCGGCGCGCAGCCGCCGGGCCGCGTGGCGGGCGAACGCGTCGGCGTCGGAGACTCCGTACAGGCGCCGTCCCCCTTGGTCCGGCCCGAGGAACACGCGGCGCACCAGGTTGCGGTCGCGCCTCGGCAGAGCCGAGAAGTCCTCCATGAGGGCGGCCGCCAGCTCGTTCCACGCGAGCACCTCGAGCGTCGCGGACGTCACGAACGCGGCGGACTGCGGCAGCCTCCGGAGCAGGTCCAGGATGCTCTGCCGCACCTCCCGCGGGGGCCCCGGCGGCGGGGCGGCCGGGGCGCCGGCGAGGTGGTGGAGGTGGGCGCGTTCGGCGTCCGACAGGCGCAGGGCCCGGGCCAGCCCGGCCAGCACCTCACGGGACGGGCGCGGACCGCGGGCCTGCTCCAGCCGCGTGTAGTACTCGGTCGAGATGAACGCCAGTTGCGCCGCCTCCTCACGGCGCAGGCCCGGGGTGCGCCGCCTGGTCCCGGCGGGCAGTCCCACGTCGGCCGGGCTGATCCGCTCGCGCCTGCTGCGCAGGAAGGCGGCCAGTTCTCGTCGGTCCATACCTCCAGTGTGCCGGGGGCGCGGAGGCGATCCAGGTACCGCCGGTGCCTGGATGGGCCGCGCCCACCGGCGCAGGCTCGTCGCCATGGACAACACACGTACCGGTGCGGGCCTGCTGGCCGGCAAGGTCGCCTTCGTCAGCGGCGGCGGACGCGGAATCGGAGCCGCGGCGGCGCGGCTGTTCGCCCGGGAGGGTGCCCGCGTGCTGCTCGCGGCCCGGACGGAGGCCCAGCTCAAGACGGTGACCGAGGAGATCCGGGCGGCGGGCGGGACCGCGGACCACGTGGTGTGCGACCTGGCCGACGCCGCCAGCGTGCGCGCCGCCGTGAACCGCGCCGTGGACCTGTACGGCCGGCTTGACGTCGCCTTCAACAACGGGGCGACCATCCAGCAGCCCGGCCCGATGGACCGGATGCCGGAGGCCGACTTCGACCACGTCTACACCGTGAACCTGAAGAGCGTCTGGCTGGCCATGACCGCCGAGGTGGAGGCGATCCGGGCCACGGCCGGCCCGGGCGCCATCGTCAACAACTCGTCCGTCGGGAGCTGGGGAGGCAACCCCGAACTCCCGGCCTACGCCGCGATGAAGCGGGCGGTCAACAGCCTCACCGAGTCGGCCGCCGTCACCTACGGCCCCGAGGGCATCCGGGTCAACGCGATCGCTCCCGGCAACACGCTCACCGAGATGATCCGCGCCTGGGAGGCCGAGTCCCCCGGACTCCAGGAGCGGCTCACGGCGATGACGCCGCTTCGCCGCGGGGCCGACCCGGCCGAGATCGCCGAGGCCGCCGCCTGGCTGCTGAGCGACCGCTCCTCCTTCGTGACCGGCGCCGTGCTCCGGGTCGACGGCGGCGCCCGGCTCTGAGCGGAGCCCGGGGGTCGGAGCGGGGGTCAGAGCGAGTCGTACGCGGCGGCCACCTTCTTGGGGACGACCATCCGCCAGGCGTCGGTGACGAGCTCCCGCATCTCGGCCACGTCGATGGCCGCCAGCCGGACCCGGACCCACTGGTAGCGCTCGTCCGAGGGCAGGGGCATGAGGAACTTCTCCGGCTCGGCGGCCACGAGGGCCGCCCGTTCCTCCTTGGGGAACCCGAAGCCCATCAGGGTCTCGTCCGGGGACACGGAGGCGTACACGATGCCCCTGACCCGGAACTTCACGTGGTCGCGGACCAGTGCCTCCTCGGTGCGCGGCAGTGCCCGCGCGACCTGCCGGACGTCGTCGGCTGTGACCATCGGACGCTCTCCTTCCGTCGCCGACGAAGGTAGCCGCCGCCACCGACATTCCGGCCACCCGGCAGCGAGGTGCCCCGCGACACGCGTCGCGGGGCACCCTGCGGTCAGGAGCTGGGTCAGGACTGGTTGAAGAGGGAGAGGGTGAGGGTGGAGTGGTATTCGCCGGCGGCGACGTCGACGGGGGTGCGCAGGGCG
>QFZU02000143.1 GCA_003260025.2 Microbispora triticiradicis
CCGCGGGCTCGGCCTGGAGACGGCCGACCCCGCCGCCGCCGTGGTGCCGGTCGTGCTCGGCCCGCCCCGGCTCGCGCTCGCCGCGGCGGCCCTGTGTGCGGATCACGGGGTGCGCGTGGGATGCTTCCGCCCACCGTCGGTGCCCCAGGGCCGCGCATGTCTGCGGTTGACCGCACGTGCCGATCTGCGGTCCGATGATCTCGTGGTGGTCCGGGGTGCGCTCACCGCTGTGGCCGAGATGACGAAAGGGCCGGGTCGAGGGTGGGACAGGTGACGGAGCACAGCGAGGACTCTCCGCGGGTGCCGAAGTACTACGACGTGAAGCGGAGTCTCCTGGAGCTCACCAAGAGCCTCCCCGCGGGCAGCGCGCTCCCGCCCGAACGCGCCCTGGCCGTACGTTTCGAGACCTCGCGGACGACGGTCCGGCAGGCGCTGTCGGAGCTGGTGGTCGAGGGCAGGCTGCTGCGCATCCAGGGCAAGGGCACGTTCGTCGCGCAGCCCAAGGTCGCGCAGGTGCTCCAGCTCACCTCTTATACGGGCGACCTGCGCACGGTCGGCCTGGAACCGGATACCAAGATCCTCGACATCAGCTACGTCACCGCCGACGAGACGCTCGGCCGGCGGCTGGCCGTCAACCCCGGCAGCCGGGTGCTGCGCATCCACCGCCTCCGCCTGGCCAACGGCGAGCCGATGTCGATCGACACCACGCACCTTTCCGCCCGCCGCTTCCCCCGGCTGCGGCGCGAGCTGGAGGTGCACGCCTCGCTGTACGAGACGCTGCACAACGCCTACAACGTGCGGCTGACCGACGCGGAGGAGGTCATCGAGACCGTGCTCGCCACGCCGTACGACGCGCAGGTGCTCGGGGTGGACGTCGGCCTGCCGATGCTGCTGCTGACCCGGCACGCCTTCGACGCCGACGGCAACCCGGTCGAGTACGCCCAGTCGCTCTACCGCGGCGACCGCTACAAGTTCGTCACCCGCCTCCGCAGACCCTGACTGTGTTTCCCGCTTCGCTCATCGGGGCGCTCACTTCCGCCGCCTTCCCTCGTCGCGCTCTGGTCGCTTCGCTCCCGCACGCTCCTCAGTCCAGATCGGCGGCGCGCCCCTCCGGCTCGCTTAGCGTTTCCCGCTTCGCTCATCGGGGCGCTCACCTCCGGCTCGCTCGGGCTCTAGCCTGCCGGCATGAGCATTCTCGTGGTGACCGGGACGGACACCGGGGTGGGGAAGACGGTGGTGACGGCCGCGCTCGCGGCGCTGGCGGTGGCGCGGGGCGCGACGGCCGCCGTGGTGAAGCCGGCGCAGACGGGGGTCGCGGCCGGGGAGCCCGGGGACCTCGACGAGGTGATCCGCCTGTCGGGGGTGACCTCGACCTTCGAGATGGCGCGGTATCCCGACCCCCTCTCCCCCGCGGCCGCCGCCCGCCTCTCCGGCCTGCCGCCGCTGTCGATCGAGGCCGCGGCGGCCCGGATCGGGGAACTGGCCGAGTCGCACCGGCTGGTGCTCGTCGAGGGCGCCGGGGGACTGCTCGTCCGGTACGACGAGGAGGGCGGCACGCTCGCGGACCTCGCCCGGCGCCTGAACGCCTCGGTGCTCGTGGTGGCCCGCGCCGGGCTGGGCACCCTCAACCACACCGCTCTGACGCTTGAGGCGATGGCGGGCCGGGGCCTCGACCTCGCAGGCGTGGTGATCGGCTCCTGGCCCGCCGTCCCGGGCCTCGCGGACCGCTCGAACGTCGCCGACCTGGAGATGCTCGCCGCCCGCCCGTTGTCCGGCGCGCTGCCGGAGGGCGCGGGGTCGCTCGGCCCCGAGGCGTTCGCCCGCGTGGCGCGGGCGGGCCTGGCTCCCGCGTTCGGCGGCGGTTTCAACCCGGCCGCGTTCCGTTCGACCTTTAAGCTGCCCCTGTGACAGCAGTGCCCCAACGGACCGACGGGAGTGCCGCGTGAAGACCGACATCCTGGAGATCGCCCGCGTTCAGGTTCTCGACGAGGGCAGAGGGCTCGACGCGGCGCAGGCGCTGGAGTGCCTGACGCTTCCCGGCGACCGCCTGCCGGACCTGCTCGCCCTGGCGCACGAGGTGCGGATGAAGTGGTGTGGTCCCGAGGTCGAGGTGGAGGGGATCGTCTCGCTCAAGACCGGAGGCTGCCCGGAGGACTGCCACTTCTGCTCGCAGTCCGGGCAGTTCTCCTCTCCGGTCCGCGCGGCCTGGCTCGACATCCCCTCCCTCGTCCAGGCGGCCGTCGAGACGGCGCGGACCGGGGCGACCGAGTTCTGCATCGTGGCCGCCGTGCGCGGGCCGGACCAGCGGCTGATGGACCAGGTGCGCGAGGGCGTCCGGGCGATCCGGGAGGCCGTCGAGATCAACGTCGCCTGCTCGCTCGGGATGCTCACCCAGGCGCAGGTGGACGAACTGGCCGAGATGGGGGTGCACCGCTACAACCACAACCTGGAGACCGCCCGGTCGCACTTCCCCCGCGTCGTCACCACCCACACCTGGGAGGAACGGTGGGAGACCTGCCTCATGGTCCGGGAGGCGGGCATGGAGCTGTGCTGCGGCGGCATCGTGGGCATGGGTGAGACGCCGGAGCAGCGGGCCGAGTTCGCCGCCCAGCTCGGCGAGCTGGCGCCGGACGAGGTGCCGCTCAACTTCCTCAACCCCCGGCCGGGCACGCCGTTCGCCGATCACCCGCTGGTCGACGGCGCCGAGGCGCTGAAGACGATCGCCACGTTCCGCCTCGCTCTGCCGCGCACCATCCTGCGGTACGCCGGAGGCCGTGAGCTGACCCTCGGCGACCTCGGCACGAGGGAGGGCATGCTGGGCGGCGTCAACGCCGTCATCGTCGGGAACTACCTCACCACACTGGGCCGGGCGCCCGAACGTGACCTGGAGCTGCTCGCCGATCTCAAGATGCCCATCAAGGCGCTCTCCCAGACCCTCTGACTGGCTTATCCCGGGCGGCAACGGGCATCAGCGGAGGTGACCGACGTTCTCCTGTGGCGGGAGGGCATTGGCCGTCCGTCTGTTGGCAAAAGTGACCGACTGGTAGGTTTCACCCTATGGAGTCCCCCAAACACGCAGGCGACATCGCCGTCGCCGTCTCCCAGGCCTACGGCGTGGACACCATGTTCACGCTCTCCGGCGGGCACGTCTTCCCCCTTTACGACGGGGCCGTCCATCAGAACATGCGCATCCTCGACGTGCGTCACGAGCAGAGCGCGGTGTTCGCCGCCGAGGCGACGGCCCGGCTGACGCGCAGGCCCGGCCTCGCGGTGCTCACCGCCGGTCCCGGCGTCACCAACGGCGTCTCGGGGGTCGCGACCGCCCACTTCAACGGCTCCCCGGTCGTCGTCCTCGGCGGGCGCGCCCCGCGCTCGCGCTGGGGCTCCGGGGCGTTGCAGGAGATGGATCATCCCCCGCTGTTCGAGCCCATCACCAAGCTCGCCTTCACCGGATCGGGCGCGGACTCCATCGGGCAGGACGTGGAGATGGCCTTCCGGACCGCGCTCGCCCCGCACCGCGGACCGGTGTTCCTGGACGTCCACATGGACGACCTGTTCGCGCCGTCGGCCGAGTACGACTCGGAGACGCTGACCCCGTCGCCGCTGGAGCCCGACCCCGAGGCGCTCGCCGGCATCGCGCGGCTGATCGCCGAGGCCGAGCGCCCGCTTCTCGTGCTGGGCTCGGACGTGTGGATGGACCGCGCGGAGGAGGCGGCGCGGGACTTCGCCGAGGAGTGGCGCCTGCCGGTCGTGCCCAACGGGCAGGGGCGGGGCATCCTGCCCGCCGGGCACGAACTGCTCGTCACCCGTGCCCGCGGCCTCGCGTTCAGCCAGGCCGACCTGGTCGTCGTCGTCGGCACCCCGCTCGACTTCCGCCTCGCGTACGGCTGGTTCGGCGGCAAGGAGGGCGCGCCGCTGGCCCGGGTCGTGCACATCGTCGACGCGCCCTCCCAGCTCGCGACCCACACCGGCCTGTCGGGCTCGGCGTCCGGCGACCTGTCCCTCCTCTTCTGGGGCCTCGGCGCCGCGTGCGGCACGGCCGGGGTGAACCCCAAGGCGTACGAGCCCTGGGTGACCCGGCTGGGCGAGACGGCGGCGGCGGCGATCGCCGAGGACGTGCCGCTGCTGGAGTCCGGCTCCGACCCGATCCATCCCATGCGCATCTACGGCGAGCTGAACAAGGTGCTCGCCGACGACGCGGTGGTGATCGGCGACGGCGGCGACTTCGTCTCCTACGCCGGCAAGTACGTCGAGCCGCGCCGCCCGGGCAGCTGGCTCGACCCCGGGCCGTACGGCTGCCTCGGCACCGGGCTCGGCTACTCCATCGCGGCCCGGCTGGCCCGGCCGTCGTCGCAGGTCGTGCTGCTGCTCGGCGACGGCGCCGCGGGCTTCTCGCTGATGGACGTGGACACGCTGGTCAGGCACCGGCTGCCGGTCGTGATGATCTGCGGCAACAACGGCATGTGGGGGCTGGAGAAGCACCCCATGCAGATGCTGTACGGCTACGACGTGGCGGCCGAGCTCCAGCCGGAGTGCCGCTACGACCAGGTCGTCACCGCGCTCGGCGGCGGCGGGGAACTGGTCACGTCGCCGGACGAGATCGGCCCGGCGCTGCGCCGCGCCTTCGACTCCGGCGTGCCGTACATGGTGAACATCGCGACCGACCCGGCCGTCGCCTACCCGCGCACCACCTCGGGCGTCTGACGAGGGCGCCTGACGGGTGCGCCTGACGTCTTACGGGCATGAGCGCCCCGCCCGCTCCGGCGGGCGGGGCGTGACCGTCAGGGGGCGGGCGTGCGGGCCGGGGACGGGCTCGGCGTGGCGCTGGGCGAGGCGGACGGGCAGGGCTTCAGCTGCACGACGAACTTGACCACAGAGCCCTCGGGCTTCCTCGTCCCGGCGGCCGGGCTCTGGCTGACGACGAGCCCTCGGCACTTGCCCTCACCCGTCGTGGTGCCGGCGGGCTTGAGACCCATCTTGTTGATCCGCGCCAGCGCGACGCTCTCGGTCACCTTCACGACGGACGGGACCTCGACGAGATCCTCGGCCGGGCTCGGCGAGGGAGAGGGCGAAGGAGAGGCGGACGGGCTCGGCGACGGGGTGGGCGTCGGGCTCGGCTTCGGCCTGGGCGAACTGGGCCGCACCGACGGCACGGCCGCCGTCGGGGTCGGCGTCCTGCGGGGGCGGGAACGGGACGGCGACGGGCTGGGCGTGGGGGTCTCCACGATGAGGGGCCCCGTGTTCGAGGGTTCGGGCGTGCCGGACCCGGCCGAGGCCATGTTGATCCCCAGGACGGCTAGGGCCCCGACGACGGCGACTCCCGCCACTCCCGCCGCGAGCGGCAGCCCGCGGCCCCGTCTGGACCGCTGGGCGGCGTCTCTCGCCGCCGCGCGCCGCGACACCCGCGTGCCCTGCTGCGGCGCCGCGACGGTCGCCGGCGGCACGGCGGGGGCGTCGTCCCACGACTCGCGGGTGACGCGGTAGGTGTGGCCGGTGGAGGGGACCGGTTCGGGCCCGCCCGGGTAGGGACCGGCCTGGGTCGCCGCGATTGGCGGAGGGGGGACGGCCATCGCCCGGGAGACCTCGCCGGACATGCCTGCGCCGGGCATCTGAGCGCCGGGTGTCTGAGCACCGGGTATCTGGGCGCCGGGCTGCACCGCCTGCCGGGCCGCCTGGCTCATCGTGGCGGCCGACGGCCAGCGGAGCGCCGGGTCCTTGGACATGGCCCGCTCGACGACGGCCCGCACGGCGGGCGGCACGTCCGGCGGCAGCGGCGGCGGCTCCTCGCGGATGTGCTTGAGCGCGATCGTCACCGGCGAATCGCCGTCGAAGGGGCGCCGGCCCGCCAGGCACTCGTACGCCACCACACCCAGGGCGTAGATGTCGACGGCGGGCGTGACCGGAGCACCCTCGGCCTGCTCGGGCGCGCAGTAGGCCGCGGTGCCGAGCACCATGCCCGCGTCGGTGAGGCGGCTGCCCGAGTCGGCGCGGGCGATGCCGAAGTCGGTGAGCACCAGCGTGCCGTCCGGGCGGACGAGCAGGTTGCCGGGCTTGATGTCCCGGTGCACGATCCCCCGCTCGTGCACGGCCTGCAGCGCGGAGGCGGCCTGCGCGATGAGCTCCATCGCGGGTTCGGGGCCGATGCGGCCGATCCGGGTCAGCAGGCGGTCGAGCGGCTCGCCGTCCACGAACCGCATCACGAGGTACGCGGTCGAGCCGTCACCGGGGACGTCCGTCACGCCGTAGTCGTAGACGTCGACGACGCCGGGGTGGTTGACGGTCGCCATCGCCCGCGCCTCGCCCTGGAAGCGCACGGCGAATCCGGGGTCGTCGAGGCGGCCGGGGAGCAGCACCTTGACCGCGACCGTGCGCGCGAGGACCGTGTCCTCACCACGCCACACTTCGCCCATGCCCCCGGCGCCGAGCCGGGCGTCCAACCGGTAGCGCCCGGCCAGGGTCATCCCTTGGGCCACCATTTGCGCCCCGTACCCCCTAAGTCACTCGACCCCCGAAGGTGTCCAACAAAGCAGGCTCGCGTCGCGGGAAGATAACGACAGGATCACGGAACCCTGTAAGGCGAGGGATCCGGGCTCGAGGGCCGGATGTCGAGCTTACCTGTTATCCGCCGCTGGCACCGTGCACCGAGCACCGAGCCGACCAGCTCCTCGGCGTCACCTGGACGACCAGCCGCCGGCGGCACTGCGGGCAGTAGCGCGGTGGCTCCATCGTCCTCGCGGCCAGGCAGGCCGCGTGATCACCGTCCTCGGCCGGACGGCCGCAGTGATCGCAGAAGAGGTCCACGGTGCATCACCCTAGCCGGTGGCCGCCTGCTCTTCCCCCTTCTTGAGACACCGCTGTTTCTTAAGACACCGCTGTCCAAGACGCCGCTTCCTGCGACGCCCCTCTCTAAGACGTCTCCGCGCCGCGAAAAGTTGCGGCCGCTTCCAATCGGAAGCCGAACCAATAGGCTCACGGCATGAGTCTCGCTCCAGGTCTGCGCGCCGAGGTCCTCATCATGGTGGAGCGTGGGGACACGGCCATCCGGGTCGGCAGCGGTGACGTGCCGGTGCTGGGGACGCCCCGGCTGCTCTCGTTCGCCGAGGGCGCCACGGTCAAGGCCGTCCACCAGCACCTGGAGCCCGGGCAGACCTCGGTGGGGACCAGGGTGCTGATCGAGCACCGCCTGCCCAGCCCCGTCGGGATGCACGTCTGGATCGCCGCCGAACTCACGGAGGTGGACGGCAGGCGGCTCGTCTTCTCCGTCAGCGCCGTCGACAAGACCGGCGCCCAGGTGGCCACCGGCACGATCGAACGGGTCGTCGTCGACCGCGAGCGCTTCCTCGCCCGTCTCTAGTCGATCACGGCGATGAGGTCGCCCTCCTGGACGACGTCGCCCTCCTTGACCTGGAGCTTGGTGACGGTCCCCGCGTCCTCGGTGAGGACCGGGATCTCCATCTTCATCGACTCCAGAATCACCAGCGTGTCGCCCTCGTCGACGACGTCGCCCTCGCTCACGACGATCTTCCAGACGTTCGCCACCATCTCGGCGTGCACCTCGGCCACCCGGACACTCCCCTCAACATGGATTCAGCAGATCAGGATTTTCTCATCCGGGAGACCAGACCGGTGTCGTAGTCCCCGCTCACGAACTCGGGATGATCGAGCAGTTCGGCGCAGAAGGGCAGGTTGTGCTTGGGACCCTCGACGCGGAACGCCGCGACGGCCGCCCGTCCGCGTTCCAGCGCCTCCTCGCGGGTGGCGCCGGCGACGCAGAGCTTGGCCATCAGCGGGTCGTAGAACGGCGTGACCGTGTTGCCCGCCGTGTATCCCGAGTCGACGCGCACCCCCTCGCCCTCCGGCTCCTCCCACACACCGATCTTGCCAGGGCCGGGCAGGAACCGGCGGGGGTCCTCGGCGTACACCCGGAACTCGATCGCGTGGCCGCTGCTCCGCGGCTCCACGGAGTAGACCTCCCCGGCGGCGATCCGGATCTGGTGCTCCACCAGGTCGAGGCCGGTGACCAGCTCGGTGACGGGGTGCTCCACCTGGAGGCGGGTGTTCATCTCCAGGAAGACGAAGTCCTGGGCGTCGGCGTCCACCAGGCACTCGACCGTGCCCGCGCCGCGGTAGGCCACCGCCTCCCCCGCCCGTACGGCGGCCGCGAGCATCCGCTCACGCAGCTCCGGGGTGACGCCGGGAGACGGGCTCTCCTCCACGACCTTCTGGTGCCGCCGCTGGACCGAGCAGTCCCGCTCGCCCAGCGCGACCACCGTGCCGTCGGCGAGGCCGAGGATCTGCACCTCGACGTGCCTGGCCCGCTCGACGTACCGCTCCAGCAGGATGGCCGGCTCGCCGCCGAACCGGGCGGCCGCCCGGCAGGCCTGCTCGAACGCCTTCGCCAGCGAGTCGTCGTCGCGGGCGACGCCCATGCCGATTCCGCCGCCCCCGCCGGACGCCTTGACCATGACGGGGTAGCCGATCTCCTTGGCGGCCCGCTCGGCCTGCGCGAGGTCGGACACCGGTTCCCTGGTCCCGGCGGCGACCGGGACGCCCGCCGCCTCCATCAGGTTCCGGGCGTTGATCTTGTCGCCCATCCGTTCGACGGCCTCGGGGTCCGGGCCGATCCAGACGAGCCCGGCGTCGATCACCGCACGGGCGAACGCGGCGTTCTCCGCGAGGAACCCGTAACCGGGGTGGACCGCCCGCGCTCCCGTCGTACGGGCGGCCTGGAGGACCTTGTCGATGTCGAGGTAGCTCTGGGCCGGGTTCGCCGGGCCGAGGAGCACGGCGTCGTCCGCCTCGCGGACGAACGGCAGGTCGGCGTCCGCCTCGGAGTGGACCGCGACCGCGCGCAGCCCCATCCCCCGGACCGTACGGATGATCCGCCGGGCGATTTCACCGCGATTGGCGATCAGAACTGAGTCGAGCACGTTGCCAACTCTAGGGGGATCACCCGCCCGGACCCTCCGCCCGTTCCGACTGAACCCGGCGGGTGAATCTGTAGGGTCGCGACAACGATGATGTCATCGGCGTGGCGCCGACGGTGCCGCAGTGTTACGTCTGCTACAACCGGGTAACGAGCACGAGCCGGTCGACGACACGCGCCAGAGCCTCCACCACACCCGGATCGTAGGCCGAACCGCCGTCGAGCCGCAGCCGCTCCAGCGCCGCCGCCGCCCTGTCCCGGTCGGTCGACGCGCCCACCAGGTCGTCGTACGCGTTCGTGGCCCTGATGATCCGGCTGGCCATCGGGGGCGACTCGCCGAGCGTGTCGCACTGCCGCCGGACGATCTCCGCCACGCCGTGCAGCACGCCGGTCTTCCTGATCACCTCGGCGCCCAGGCCGGCGATCCGCCGGGCCTGGTCGGCGTCGGCCAGCACCGTGGCCCCGCCGGGGATCGGATCGCGCAGCGAGAGCTGGCCGATGTCGTGCATGAGCGCGGCGTACTCCAGCTCCAGCAGCTGGGGCTCCGACATGCCGAGCTCCCGTCCGACGCCGACGGACAGCCGGCTGACGCGGCGCGAGTGACCCGGCTCCACGTATCCGCCGACCTCGGTGACCCGGCTCAGCGCGCGCACCGTCTGCAGGTAGGTCGCGCGGATGCCGGCGTACTTGCGGAAGGCCACCTGCGTGACGAGCAGCGGCGCGGCGAACGCGGGCAGGGCGGTCATGTCCATGCTGTGCGAGGCGAGCGCGAGCAGGATGCCCGACGCCGCGACGGCGGCGCCGAGCGGCGCGGCCATCCTGATCTCGTCGCGTACGGCGACGCCGAACGCGGTCCTGACCTGGTTGGCCCGGAGCATGGCCGCGATCACCACGTCGGCCGCGAGCATGACCGTGACCAGCACGGCCATCACCCCGAGCGCCGGCCACCAGTTGCCGTGGCCGGCGCCGGTGTCCCGGGCGGTCGCCTCCAGCGAGCCGGTCAGCGGCCGGTAGGCGAACGCGAGCAGCGACCCGGCGAGCAGTCTCCGGGCCATCGCGTCGAGCCGCGGCGGCCGGCCGACCGCCAGATGCGGCAGCCCTCCGGCGATCATGCCGACCGACATCACCGCCACGACCTCCAGGGCCGAGTGGCCGGCGGGCCGCCCGCCCACGTCGAGCAGCAGGGCGTACCCGAGGGAGGCCGCGGTGGAGACCGGCGCGACCTCGCGGTTGCCCGGCATGGTGAGCCGGGCCAGCTCTCCGGCCGCGATGAGCGCGCCGAACCCGATGGCGACCCGCGGGTCGGTCAGTCCCCGCGCCGCCGTGTGGGCGATGCCCGCGACGGTCAGCATCCCGGCCGCGCAGATCAGCAGGAGCTGACCCGAGTCGAGTCCCAGTTGCGCGGTGGCCGGCCGGCGTGTCCTCACCGCTCGGACACCACCTGGATGGGGGTGGTCGGGTCGTCGTGGTCCTTGGCCGTGGTCTCCACGGCGTCGTCCGGCGGGACGGGCGCCGGCTGGGCCGGCTGCCACCCGTGCCGGTCGAGCGCCCTGACGAACCGGACCACCATGTCGGGGTCGAACTGCGTCCCCGCGTTCTTGCGCAGCTCCGCCACCGCGACCTCGATCGGTTTGGCCTTCCGGTACGAACGGTCGGAGGTCATGGAGTCGAAGGCGTCGGCCACCGCGATGATCCGGGCGAACTCCGGGATCTCGGACCCGGCGAGCCCCATCGGGTAGCCCTTGCCGTCGTGCCGTTCGTGGTGGTGCATGATCCCGGCGAACGCCTCGTCGAGGAAGTCGATGCCCCGCACGATCTCCAGCCCCCGCATGGGATGCAGCTGGATCGCGGCGTACTCCTCCTCGGTGAGCCTGCCCTCCTTCTGCAGCACCTTGGTCGGCACGCCGAGCTTGCCGACGTCGTGCAGCATGCCGGCGTACCGGATCGCGCGGAGCCGCTCGGTGCTCATGCCGATCTCCTCGGCGATCATCGACGAGGCGGCGGAGACCCGTGTGCAGTGCCCGCGCGTGTAGTAGTCCTTGGTCTCCACCGCCTGGCACAGCGCCGCGATGGTCGCGTCGTACGCGCGCTGCTCGGCGTGGTAGTGCCCGAGCGCCCACCGGGCGACGAACAGCGGCAGCAGCACGAGCACGGCGGAGATCGACTGCACGGTCGACCACAGGGCCGCGATCAGCAGGCCGAAGGTGGCGAAGCCGACGTAGGAGCTGAGGAACTGCACCATCACGCGGAGCGAGACCTGGTCGCGGTGCACCATGGCGGCGAGCCGCAGGATGACCGCGGTCAGCGCGAAGTTCATGGCCACGAAGGCCGCCGTCGCGGCGGCGTACGGCACGAGGACACCCGGGAAGTCGGCCGGTTCCGGCAGCCCGGGCACCCCGCCCGCGCTCTCGTAGGCCCACCCGGCGGCGTATCCGCAAAGCGCGTACTGCGCGCCGTTGAACAGCCGCTTCACCAGCGGCAGGCCGGGGCGCGCGCTCACCACCGCGGCCAGCCCGACCAGGGCGGCCCCCTCCGGGCCGACGAGCACCACGGCGGCCAGGGCGGCGGAGAAGCTCACCGACACGGCGACGTTCGGCACGCTGAGCAGCGTCGGCACCGACTCGCACAGCAGGAACAGCAGTGCGAGGACGAGGAGCGTGGACCAGTCCTCCGGCGTGAGCCCGTGACGGGCGAGCAGGCCACGCGCGATCACGACGCCGGCGGTCCCGACGAGCGCGGCGAAATAGACCCTGGCGGGCCATGGAAGTTCCCGCATTGGCGGCCACCTCGAATGCGGATCGGACCTGTGGGCCGGCCTCCTTGACCGGCCCACAGGCAGTGACTACGTCCAGGAGATCCCCGGGGTGCCGGCAGCGAGGCCGACCAGAGCGACCACCGGAGTGAGCAGCGCCAGCGCCACTATCAGCCTGACGACGGTCTTCCCAAACATTGCGCCGCCTCCACGTCGATTGCGCCCTCAGGCTACAGAAGGGGCGCGGGCCGGTCCGGGATGTCGCGACCATCGCAGCCAAAACGTAACCAAGCAATCACACCGCGTGCAATTGCAGGGGTTCGACTCAGGCCGGCGCCTCGCGGGCCCATTCGACGGTGGCCTTCAGGCCGGTGGCCAGATCGTGGCGGGGACGCCAGCCGAGGCCCTCCAGCGCGGGCGCCGGGTCGACGGCCATGTCGGGGAGGTCGCCGAGTCGCGCGGGCTCGAAGCGCGGCTCGTCGGGGACGCCCGCCGCCGCGGCGACCAAAGTGTGCAGCTCCCGGTCGGTGGTCCGCACGCCGGTGCCGAGGTTGAACCGGCGGCCGTCGCCGTCCGGGCCGCAGGCGCGGGCGAAGCCGTCCACCACGTCGTCCACGAACACGTAGTCGCGGGTCTGGGAGCCGTCGCCGTAGACGACCGTGGGCTTCCCGGTCAGCAGGGCGTCGGTGAAGATGGCGACCACCCCGGCCTCGCCCTCGGGCGACTGGCGCGGCCCGTAGACGTTCGACAGCACGAGCGTGGTGTATTCGAGGCCGTGCAGCGCGCGGTAGGTCGCGAGGTAGAGTTCGCCGCCGAGCTTGGAGGCGGCGTACGGCGAACGGGGATCGGCGGGCGCGTCGCCGGGGACCGGGATGACGGCCGGCCTGCCGTAGACGGCCACGGAGGAGGCGTAGACGATCTTGCGGGCGCCGGCGCGGCGGGCGGCCTCCAGGACGTTCACGGTGCCCTCGACGTTGACCGATGCGTCGGTCACCGGGTCGGCGACGCTCCGGCGCACGCTGATCTGCGCGGCGAGGTGACAGACGACCTCCGGCCGCCACCGGGCGGCGACCTCCGCGAGCGCGGGATCGCGCACGTCCATGACGTGCAGGGGGGTGTCGGAGTCGCGCGGGTGCCCGGACGACAGGTCGTCCACCACCGCGACCTCGTGTCCGTCCGCGAGCAACCGGTCGACGAGGGTCGACCCGATGAAGCCCGCTCCGCCCGTGACCAGCGCACGCATGCCCCGCCCCCTCCCGGCCCCGTACGGGGAAGATCCTAACGGGCCGCGCCGCGGCCCGGGCCTCGCGACCGCCCGGTCCTCACTCTGCCCAGGGGACGCGGCCTATTCGGCCATCTCGGCGCGTACCTGCTGGATGCGGGTCAGGACCCTGGCGCGCAGGTCCTGCGGCACGGGATCGCATCCGCAGTGCTTGGCCACGAGGCGCTTGACGGCCTCTTCCAGGCCGTACTCCTCAAGACAGGGGCCGCACTCGTCGAGGTGCTTCCTGATCTCGGCGATCCGGTCGTTGTCGAGCTCGCCGTCCAGGTAGGTGTAGACCTTGTCGAGCACCTCGCCACACGGCGTGTCGTGGTGTTTCCCGCAGCTCATCGCTCCTCCTCGCCAACCGTCCCGCCCTGATCCGCGCCGCGGGAGTCCGGCCGTACGAGGCCGCGCTCGCGCGCGTAGTCCTCGAGCTGGTTGCGGAGCTGCCGGCGGCCGCGGTGAAGGCGCGACATCACGGTCCCGATGGGCGTGCCCATGATCTCGGCGATCTCCTTGTACGGGAAGCCCTCCACGTCCGCCAGGTAGACGGCGATGCGGAACTCCTCGGGAAGTGCGGCGAGAGCATCCTTCACGTCACTGTCGGGAAGATGCTCAAGCGCCTCGATCTCGGCCGACTTCAGCCCGCTGGACGTGTGCGACTCCGCCCGCGCGAGCTGCCAGTCCTCGATCTCCTCGGTGCCCGCCTGCTTGGGCTCCCGCTGCTTCTTCCGATAGCTGTTGATGAAGGTGTTGGTGAGGATGCGGTAGAGCCAGGCCTTGAGGTTCGTCCCCTCCTGGAACTGGTGGAAGGAGGCGAAGGCCTTGGCGAAGGTCTCCTGCAGGAGATCCTCCGCATCCGCTGCGTTACGGGTCATCCGGAGCGCCGCGGAGTAGAGCTGGTCGAGAAACGGCATGACGTCGCGCTCGAACCGCTCGCTGCGCTGCTCCAGAGTCTCCTCGGCTGTCTTGGAGACCGGACCCACCCCCTTCAGGACGCCGTACCCAGCCGAGGATACCGGTCCGCCCAGGCCGGGCCAGTCGAGGCCTTCTGACAGCACCAACGTCTTCATGCACAACTGCAACAGGGCGGGCGTAGAGTCTGTTCCCGGTGCAGATTGAGGTGACGAACGACCCGGTGCGGGGAAAAAACCAGGCACCGGCGAGGGAGTGTCCGGCCGATGCCGTCCGTCGCGTGCGTGTGCCGGACACGACCGAGGTGGCCCGGAGACCGAGTTTCGCCGTTCCACGCGAGTGCGCGGGGACGGCCAGAGTGCAGGAGCCGCTCGTGTTGCCTATACCGGCCAACGAACTCAACGGCCCGGGCACACTCGGGCCGTACTGGACCTTCTATCACGCGGTGGTCGCCGAGCAGCTCCGGCGGTGGCTGCCCGCCCGTCCCTCCCTGCTGCTGGACCTGTCCGGCGGACGGGGGCGGTGGCCGGCCCAGGCGGCGCGCGCCGGGCACCGCGTGGTCGAGGTCGTCGACTTCCGCAGGCCGGCGGATCCCTGGCTGCGCGACGCCTCCGAGCGCATCCAGAAGGTGCGCGCCGACGATCTGGGCTTCCTGCCCGACGGCAGCGTGGACGGCGTCATCGCCGAGGAGCGCGTGCTGTCTGTCGAGATCATGGCGGAGTCGGTCGTCGAGGACGTGGCCCGGGTGCTGCGGCCCGGCGGGCGTGCTCTGCTGTGCGTCGACTCGCTGGTCCTCGGGATGGCGATCCTGGCCGAGCAGAACTACTGGGCGCACCTGTGCCAGACCGGGGAGGTCATGCTGATCCCCTGGCCGGACGGCAGCATCACGCGCTGCTTCACCACCCAGCAGGTGCGCGAACTGGTCACCGGCGCCGGGCTGGAGGTCGAGTGGGTGCGCCCGCGCACCGTGCTGTCCCCGTCCACCGTGGACCACGTGCTGAGCTCGGAGAGCAAGTCGCTGTCCTGGCTGGTGCGCACCGAACTCGAGACCCAGGCGGACGGCGACGACACGGTGGGGATCCACCTCGTGGCCAGCGTGCGCAAGCCGTCCTGAGCGCGGCCGCCCGGTCAGCAGGGCCGGTCGGCTGCCGGGTCGGCAGGGCGGGTCGGCCGGTCAGCGCCGGCGCTCGGCCCGCGACTGGCACTGCACGCAGCGCGCCGCCTCCGGACGGGCCTCCAGCCTGCCGTCCGGCACGGCCGACCCGCAGTCGACGCACCGCCCGTAACCGCCGTCGTCAAGCCGGCGCAGCGCCGCGAGCACGGCCGTACGCTGCCGGCCCGCGGCGTCGAGCATCGCCCGGGCGCGGTCGGCGTCGGTGAGACCGGCTCCCGCGTCGGCCGAGGACCCGCCGTGCCGGTCCGTGCCCGCGCGCAGCACGCCGATCGACCGGTCGAGCTCGTGCAGCATGCTTTCCAGGCGCATACGCGCGGTCGCGACGTCCACGAATCCGCACCTCCGGGAGTGGGGAGTCATCCGTCCAGGAGCCCCCGGCCTCCCGGTCGGTCAGCGGCCGCTCACTTACCGTGCAACCGCTTTCTCGAACGGATTCCCACTTCCCACGCCGCTTACACCCTCTAGCCCAGCCTCGGGACGTCGTCGCCTTCCAGCGGCTCGACCAGCTCGGGGCCGTTGTGGCGGACGTTGTTCACGACGTCGGACACGGCGTACGCCTCCAGCCGGTCAGGGCCGGCCGGGACGAGGAGCCCGGTGGGATCGGTGACGCCGGGGTCGAGCCACTCCGCCCAGCGCTCCTTCTCGACCATCATCGGCATGCGGTCGTGGATGCGGCCCAGCCTGTCCTCCGCCGTGGTGGTGATCACGGTGCAGGTGCACAGCCACTTGAGCGGGTCGTCGTCCGCCCGGCCGGGGTCCTTCCAGAACTCGTACAGCCCGGCCATCGCGAGCACGCCACCGTCGGCCGGGTGGATGAAGAAGGGCTGCTTCTTCTTCCCCTCGACCGGCATCCACTCGTAGTAGCCGTCCGCCGGCAGCAGGCAGCGGCGCGACTTCAGCGCCCTGCGATAGGACGGCTTCTCCGCCACCGTCTCCACCCGGGCATTGATCATCCGGGAGCCGACGGACGGATCCTTGGCCCAGCTCGGCACGAGCCCCCACCGGACCAGCCGGAGCTGCCTGACCGGCCGGTCTCCGGCGCTCTCGCCGCCCTCGTCCTTCGGCACCCGGCACATCACCGCGTAGACGGTCTTGGTGGGCGCGACGTTGTAGTCGGGCCGCAGCTCCTGGTCGGGCACGCCGTCCAGTTCGACCTCGAACTCCTCCAGCAACTCCTGCTTCTTGCGCGCAGACGCGTACCTCCCGCACATGGCATCAAGACTGGCACAAAGACCGCCGTCACGGCGGGCTCCGCGCGGCGTGCGGCCGCCGGAGAGGGGCCCGATAAGCTTGCCCGCATGGCCTCTCCGCAGTCCGCGTCCGGCGGCGCCGAGCCGCATGCCACCCGTCAGCACGACGTCGACGAGCCCAGGGTCGACGAGCCCAGGGTCGACGCACCGCTCTGGCCCGCTCCGGTGGCCGCCGGGCCGGTCCGCGCGACGGTGCGCCTGCCCGGTTCGAAGTCGGTGACCAACCGCGCGCTGGTGCTCGCCGCGCTGGCCGACGCCCCCGGCACCGTACGGCTCGCGCTGCGCAGCCGCGACGCCGACCTCATGGCGGCGGCGCTGCGCGCGCTCGGCGCCGAGATGACGCCGTCCAACGAGAGCGCCGACAGCGTGGACTGGTCGGTGACCCCGCGTCCCGTACGCGGCGGGGTGTCGATCGACGCCGGGCTGGCCGGGACCGTGATGCGCTTCGTGCCTCCGGTCGCCGCGCTCGCCGGCGGGCCGGTCTTCTTCGACGGCGACCCGCACGCGCGCAAGCGCCCGATGGGCCCGATCCTCGGCGCGCTGCGCGCGCTCGGCGCGTCGGTCGACAACGACGCGCTGCCGTTCACGATCCGCGGGCCGATCTCGGGCGGGGAGGTCGTCCTCGACGCGTCCGTCTCCTCCCAGATGGTCTCGGGCCTGCTGCTGGCCGGCGCGCGCTTCGAGAAGGGCGTGACGGTGCGGCACGACGGCCCGCCCGTCCCCTCGATGCCGCACATCGAGATGACCGTGCAGATGCTGCGCCGGGCCGGGGTCGAGGTGGACGACACGGAGACCGACGTGTGGCGGGTGCAGGCCGGGCCGGTCCGGGCCGGGGACGTCACGGTCGAGCCCGACCTGTCCAACGCCGCGCCCTTCCTCGCGGCCGCCCTGGTCACCGGTGGCGCCGTCGTCGTGCCGGACTGGCCGGAGGAGACGACGCAGGGCGGCGACGCGCTGCGCGGGCTGCTCGCCGAGATGGGCGCGCGGGTCGAGCGGGTGCCGGAGGGCCTGCGGGTGACCGGCAGCGGATCCCTGCGGGGCATCGACGCCGACCTGCGGGACGTCAGCGAGCTCACGCCCACGATCGCCGCGCTCGCCGCGCTGGCCGACGGCCCCTCCCGGATCAGGGGCGTCGCGCACATCCGGGGGCACGAGACCGACCGGATCGCCGCTCTCGCGACGGAGATCAACCGGCTGGGCGGCGACGCGCGGGAGACCGACGACGGCCTGGAGATCCGTCCCCGGCCGCTGACCGGCGGTGTCTTCCGCTCCTACGCCGACCACCGCATGGCCACGGCGGGCGCCGTCGTCGGCCTGGTCGTGCCGGGCGTCGAGGTCGAGGACATCGCGACGACCGCCAAGACGCTGCCCGAGTTCCCGCGCATGTGGGCCGCGATGCTGGGCAGCGAAGGGCTCGGCGAGGGGCACTGATGGCGGCACTGGGACGATCGGGGCACGGGAACTGAGCAGACGGCGCTACGACGAGGACGACGTCAGGATCAGGCCGGGCAAGGGCTCGCGGCCCCGGACGCGCATCCGGCCTGCCCACAGCGAGGCGGTCGAGGGGTTCGTGGTGGCCGTCGACCGCGGGCGCTACACCTGCCTGGTCGGTGAGGGCGTGCCCGGCACCGAGACGTCCGGGCGGCGGAGGGGCGAGCGGACGCTCGTCGTCGCGATGAAGGCGCGCGAGCTCGGCCGTAAGGGCATCGTCGTGGGCGACCGCGTCGCGCTGGTGGGCGACGTGACCGGGCAGCCCGACACACTGGCGCGCGTCGTCCGCGTCGAGGAGCGGACGTCGATGCTGCGCCGCAGCGCCGACGACACCGACGACATCGAGCGGCCCATCGTCGCCAACGCCGACCGATTGGTGATCGTGACCGCGCTCGCCGATCCGCCGCCGCGTCCCCGCATGATCGACCGGATGCTCGTCGCGGCCTTCGACGCCGACATCGAGCCGCTGCTCTGCCTCACCAAGTCGGACCTCGCCCCCGCCGGCGACCTCGTGGCCCTCTACGAGCCCCTCGGCGTGCCGTACGTCGTGGTCCGCAGGGGCGGCGCGCTCGACGAGCTGGCCGGGGTGCTCGCGGACCGGATCAGCGTGCTGGTCGGCCACTCGGGTGTCGGCAAGTCGACCCTGGTCAACGCGTTGGTGCCGCACGCCCGCCGGGCCGTGTCCCACGTGAACGCGGTCACCGGCCGGGGCAGGCACACCTCCACCTCGGCGGTCGCGCTGGAACTGCCCGAGGGCGGCTGGATCATCGACACGCCGGGGGTGCGCAGCTTCGGGCTCGCCCACGTCTCGGTGGAGACCGTGCTCGCGGCGTTCCCCGACCTCGTGGACGCCACGGCCGGCTGTCCCAAGGGCTGCACCCATCTCGACGACGACTGCGCGCTCGTCGGCTACGTCGCCGAGGGGCACGCCGATCCCGCGCGCCTGGAGTCCCTGCGGCGGCTGCTCGCCAGCCGCGAGGGCGCCCCGGACGAGGACTAGGACGAGGCGCCGCCGACGGCGAGCGCGACGGCGAGCACTCCGAGCATCCCGCCCATGACGATCCGCTGCGCCCGCAGCCACCCCGGCCGGTGCGCCAGGAAGCCCGCGACGCCGCCGGCGGCCAGCACGATCGAGCAGTTCACCGTGGCGGCCACCGCGATCTGGAGAGCGCCGAGAACGACGCCCTGAAGCAGCACGTCTCCCCGGTTCATTTCGACGAACTGCGGGATGACGGACACGTACAGGACAGCGATCTTCGGATTGAGCAGGTTCGTCATCAGGCCCATGGCGAAGAGCCGCCGCGGGGGGTCGGGCGGCACGTCCCGTACGGCGAACACCGAGACGCCGCCGGGACGGACGGCCTGCCAGGCGAGCCACAGCAGGTAGGCCGCCCCGGCCAGCCGGATCGCGGCGAGGACCTGGGGGAACGCCGCGAGCAGCACCGCCAGGCCGAGGTTCGCCGCGGCCAGGTACACGAGGAAGCCCGCGACGACACCGCTCAAGGAGACCAGGCCCGCCCGGCGTCCCTGGCCGATGCTCCGCGACACGAGATACATCATGTTCGGGCCCGGGGAGAGCACCATTCCGAGCGCCACGGACACCACGCCCAGCACCGCGTTCCGTTCCACCATCGATGCCGCCTTCTTCGTCGAAAAGTCTCTGATGCCGGTCCGGAAGGCTTTTTCAGGCTATTTCACGCGCTTTACCGAGTGCAATGTTTATATTGCTCTCGGAGCAATTGAGAGGAGGAGACCGTGGACGACTACCGGAAGCTGGCCGACGAGGTGGCCGCCGACATCGCGGCCGGGCGGCTGAGGCCGGGCGACCGGCTGCCGCCGCAGCGGGACTTCGCCCGGCGGCGCGGCATCGCCGGGTCCACGGCGGCACGGGTCTACGCGGAGCTGACCCGTCGCGGCCTGACGGTCGGAGAGGTGGGCCGGGGCACCTTCGTCCGCGCCTCCGCCCGGCACGCCGGGACGGTCCTGGCCGAGCCCGCCGCCACCCGGATCGACCTCGAGCTCAACCACCCCCTCATCCCCGAGCAGGCCCGTCTGCTGGGTGAGGGCATCCGGCCGTTGCTGCGCCCCGACCTGCTGGAGGCGTCCCTGCGGCCGGTGGGCGCGGCGGGCACCGCCGACGCCCGTGAGGTCGTGGCGGACCTGCTGGCCCGCGCGCGGTGGCGGCCGGATCCCGCGCGGGTGCTGTTCGCGGGCAACGGACGCCAGGCGATCGCGGCCGCCGTCGCCGCGCTGGCCCCTCCCGGCTCGCGGCTGGGCGTCGAGGAGTTCACCTACCCCGTCCTGAAGACGATGGCGGCCCGGCTCGGGGTCACCCTCGTGCCCCTGGCGGCCGACGAGGCGGGCCTGGTCCCCGGCGCCGTCGAGGCCGCCGCGCGCCGGGCCCCGCTGAAGGCGCTCTACCTCCAGCCGACGCTGCACAACCCGTTGTCGGTCAGCATGCCGGTCGAGCGCCGCGCCGAACTCGCGGACGTGCTGGCGCGGCTGGACCTGCCCGCGGTGGAGGACGGCGTCTGGTCGTTCCTCCGGCCCGATCCGCCCCCGCTCGCCGCCGTGGCGCCCGAACGCGTGATCCTCGTGGACAGCCTCTCCAAACGGGTCGCGCCCGGCCTGACCATCGGGTTCGCCGTCGTACCCGAAGCCGCCGTCCCCGGCGTGACCGCCGCGCTCCACTCGGGAGGCTGGGCGCCCTCGCGGTTCGCGCTGGACGCGGCGGCCCGGCTCGCCGCGGGCGGTGTGCTGGACGCGCTGGGCCGCGGCAAACGGCGGGACGCCGAGGCCCGGCAGGAGATCGCGGCGCGTCACCTCGGCGGGTTCGCGGTGCGCGCCGACCCGAGGTCGTACTACTGCTGGTGGGAGCTGCCGCCCCCGTGGCGGGCCGACACGTTCGTGGCCGCCGCGGCGCGGCACGGCATCGGCGTCACCCCGGCGGCGGCGTTCGCGGTCGGCGACTACCGCACGCCGAACGCCGTCCGCCTGGGCCTCGCCTCCCCTCCGGCGGAGACGCTGGAGCTCGCCCTGGCCACCCTCGCCCGGCTCGCCCGGTCCTCCCCCGACGAGGTCCTCGCGGACTGATGGCGGACCGGCTCAGGCGTCCCGGTTGGGGCGGAGGGTCCAGGAGACGGTCATCTCGGTGACGACGACGCCCTCGGCGTTCCGGATCTCGACGCCGACCTCGAACTCGGGCCGTTCGCCCGCGTCCAGGCGCGCCACGACCTCCTCCCGCCCCGCCCGCAGGGTGGCGGCGGCCGTGACCTCGCCCGTGGCGAGCTTCACGTAGCGGATCGCGGCCCCGGTGGCCAGCGGCACGGCCCGCGTGAGCTGGTCGCCGAACGCCGACAGCATCGCCGCGCCCGAAGCCGTCTCGGCCAGCGTGAACAGGGCGCCGGCGTGCGGGCCGCCGACGTGGTTGCGCAGGTCCTCCCGGTCGGCCAGGCGGGCGACCGCCGTACCGGAGCCGACCGAGTCGAACGTGATGCCGAGCAGCCGGGCGAACGGGACGCTGTCGAGGAGAAAGGCGGCGATGTCCATGGCCGAGATGTTACCGACTGGTACGACCCGGAGTGATCCGTCCGCCGATGCGAACGGGGAGGGTCGCGATACCTTGGGGCATGTGACGGAGTATCGCGACGACCTGAACCTCGCGCACCTGATGGCCGACGCCGCCGACGACATCACGATGCGCCGTTTCAAGGCCGTCGACCTGCGGGTCGACACCAAGCCCGACCTCACCCCGGTCAGCGACGCCGACCGGGCCGTCGAGGAGGCGATCCGGGGCACCCTCCGCCGCGCCCGGCCCCGCGACGCCGTCGTGGGCGAGGAGTTCGGCACGACCGGGTACGGCATGCGCTCGTGGGTGATCGATCCGATCGACGGGACGAAGAACTACGTCCGCGGGGTGCCCGTGTGGGCCACGCTGATCGCCCTGATGGAGCACGGCAGGGTCGTCGCGGGCGTGGTCTCGGCCCCCGCGCTCGGCCGCCGCTGGTGGGCCGCCAAGGAGGGCGGCGCGTGGACCGGCCGCAGCCTGAGCAAGGCGTCCCGCTGCGAGGTCTCGTCGGTGGGCCGGCTCGACGACGCCTCGTTCTCCTTCTCCGACCTGGAGGAATGGGAGAAGGCCGGGCGGCTCGAACCGTTCCTCGACCTGACCCGGGCATGCTGGCGCAGCCGCGGCTACGGCGACTTCTGGTCGCACATGATGGTCGCGGAGGGCGCGGTGGACGTCTCCGCCGAGCCCGAGCTGTCGCCGTGGGACATGGCGGCGCTCACGATCATCGTGGAGGAGGCCGGCGGCTCCTGCACCTCGCTCGACGGCGCCTCCCCGCTCGACGGCGGCAACCTCGTCTGCACCAACGGCCTGCTGCACGACGAGGTGCTCAAGCGCCTGTCCCCCCGCTGAACCGTATCTGAACCTCAGGGACCGGCGTACGGCAGGAACGACAGCCGGACGTGCTCGTCGTACGGCACGACGAGCGTGCCGCCGCCCCGCCAGACGAGAGGCCACCGTGAGCCGGTCGGCCATTCGGCGGGGATCAGGAACAGGCGGCCGCCGGACTCGGTGAGCAGGCGCAGGTGGTGGTACCGGTAGGCGAACCGGCGGCCCTTGGCCTTGGGGAGCCTCGACTCGGTGGCTCCCGCGAACTCGGGCCCCAGGTCGAGCGGCTCGGTGGTGTCGAGCACGACCTCGGGCCGGCGGTCGAGGCCGGCGACGAAGTCGGCCGCGCGGCTCCTGCCGTACGCGATCGCGTAGCCGGCACTGGCCCAGAACAGGCTCGCGACCGCCAGCGAGACGACGGCCACGGCCGCCGCGCGTTCGAGCAGCCGCTGCCGGTGGACGCGGCGCCACGTGACCAGCCAGCGGCCGTAGGCGCCGAGCAGGGTCCCGGCGCCGAGGCAGAGCGCGCTGGTCCCGGGCGCCTCGCGGGCGGCGACGTCGGGGGCGAGCGTCCCCGCCACGCCCCTGGCGACCAGGAGGACGCCCACCACGATTAACGCCCATCCCGTCACCGTGAGCGCGGGCGACCGCACGGCGGGATCGTCGATCGACGCGCGCCGGCGGCGCCGTACGAGGCGGCTGATCTCGACGTGGCCCCACAGGGCCAGGAGCGCGACGAGGAACAGCGCGGCCAGGGGGAACCACAGCGCCTCGGAGCCGTACAGCAGCACCGCCTGCGTCGGCAGGTCGAGGATGTCGAGATCCAGGCCGAACAGGGCGAAGCGGCGGCGGCTCGACACGTAACCGAAGTAGAAGAGCAGGCCGACGGCGATGCTGGGCGGCAGCGCGCCGATGCCCACGGCCTGGGCGAACGCGGCGAACCTGCGTTCGAGCGGGCTCGGCTGCGGGGCCTCCTCCTCCCTCTCCTCGGTCATGGCCTCACCCCTGCGTAGGCTCGTCCGTCGGCACCTGATCGGTGGGTTCGTCGGTGGGTTCGTCGGTGGGGATCGGCGTGGTGGACGGCGGCCCCGACGGCGGGGGGCAGGGGATGCTGCGGATGCCGGGGAAGCCCTCGGACGGATTGGGGCAGTAGTAGTACGTGAGGACGTATTTCCAGGTCACAGCGGCCGGATGGGCGGGCGAGGGGGATGCTGGGATGCCGTCGCAGACGGGGGCCTCGTGGTCGACGCACGTCCGCTCCAGCGTCAGGACCAGCCGTGCCTTCGAGTCGGCGTCTCCTTCTCCGTCCAGCCCGAACGGGCAGACGGATCCCCCCGGGGTGAGCACCGTCCCCTCACAGGAAGCGGCCGGGCCGTCGAACGTACACGGATAACCTCCGGGAGCGGCGGTCATCTTTCCCGGACCGTCCTGCACCAGGCGCACCCGCACGACCCGCACCTCGCCGGGGACGGGGCTGGACAGCGTCACGCAGGTGCTGCCGCCGCCCCCCGTACCCTGGGGGCCGCTGAAGTCGCCGTCGAGCGTCGGGCCCGACGTGAGGGTGAAGTGCCCGGTTTTGCGCCCGTTTCCCCCGCCGCCTCCGGGCCCCGTCCCGCCCTTCAGCCCCTTCCCACCGCCGGCCGCCGCGCCGGTCGCGGCACCGGTCGCGGCCGAGGCCGCTCCCCCGTCCGCCTGCGGATCACCACAGCCGGCCAGCGCGATCACGACGAGCGCCATCGGCAGGATCCATGCCCACCGGTGTCGCGGGCTCGTCCCGGCCCGTGCCTGAACGGCTCTGCGAATCGCTGTCCTGCGGCGTCCCATGGGGCGACGGTAAGAAGGCCGCGAGGGCCCGCCAAGAGTAGCCCCCTACTCACAAGAGCGGATGTATCAGGCGCACGCCACAAGGCTCATGAGGACATGAACGATCCACGAGACCGATGGCGGTTCTGCGGCCGGGCGGAGGAGCTGGAGACGGTGCGCGCCGCCGTACGCGGCGTCAGGCGCGGCATCGTCGTCGCCGGTGAGGCGGGCACGGGGAGGAGCAGGCTGGCCGCGGAGGCCGTCGCGGATCTGGCGCACGTCCGGGTGTCGGGGACCCGCGGGGGCGCGTCACTCCGTTTCGGCGCGTTCGCCCATCTGCTGCCGGGATCGGCCGCCGACTCGCTCAGCCGGGCCGTACAGGCGTTGCATCGGGTGCGGGTGCTCGTGATCGACGACGCCCACCTGCTCGACGACGCGTCCGCGGCCCTCGTCCACCACCTGGCCGCGCACGGGGGCGCGCACCTGCTCGTCACGGTCCGCGCGGACGAACCGGCGCCCGAGGCCGTGGCGGAGTTATGGCGGCGGCACCTGCTGCCCCGTCTCGACCTCACGCCGCTGTCCGTGCCCCGGACGGGCGAGCTCCTCGCCCACGTGCTCGGGGCCCACGTCGAGGATCTCACCGTACGGCGGTTCCACCGGGTCTGCGGAGGCGACCTGCGGCTGCTGCGCGAGCTGGTCGCCGCCACCCGTGCGGCGTCCACCCTGGACCGGGCCCACGGCGTGTGGCGCTGGCGGGGCGAGGTGCCGGTCACGGCGACGCTGCGCGATCTGGTGTCGGCGCAGATCGGAGAGGTCGACGACGCGGAGCGGGAGGCCCTGGAGCTCGTCGCCTTCGCCGAACCGCTGGAGGCCGGGGCCGCCGCCGCTCCCGTGCTGGAACGGCTGGAGGCCAGGGGCCTGGTCGTGATCGACGACGACTTACGGGTGCGGCTGGCCCACCCCCTGTTCGGCGCCGCTCTGCGCGCCGGTGTCGGCCGCCTGCGCGCACGGCGGCTCGCCGGTGCGGCCCGGCCGCCGCGGGATGTGGCGCGTGCCCTTTCCGCGCAGGTCGCGGAGTTGACGGCACGCGGCTACGCGGGAGATCTCACGGGGCTCGTCCCGGGTGCGGGTGAACGCCTCACCGAGGATGACGCGGGCTGGGAGCAGCCCGGGATGGCCGAGTTCTGCGCCCGCAGGGCGTGGCTCGCCCGGCTGCGGGGGGAGGTCCGGGACGCGGTGGCCTGGAGCGGCGAGGGGACCCGGCGCGCCCCCGGGCACCACGCCTGCTCCGCCGAGCTCGCCCGGGCCGCCGCCCACATCGGTGACCTGCGCACCGCCGAGGAGGCGCTGGGCCGGTGCGAAGACGACGCGTCCGCCCGCGCGTGGGTCCTGGCCGCGCGGGGCGACCTGGACGGGGCGCTGCGGTGCGCGCTCGCGGCGGCGGGGAGTGTGAGACGTGACGGTGCGGACGACCTGTTCGCGCTGCACGACGTGGCCCGGCTCGGCGCGCCCGAACTGGTGAAGAAGCGGCTGGACCGCCTGGCCGAGACGATGAGCGGCGATCTCGCGGCCGTGCTCGCCGAGCACGCGGCGGCGCTGGCCGCACGGGACGGGGCGGCGCTCGACAAGGCGGCGCGCAGGCTGGCCGACCTCGGCCTGCTGCTGCACGCGGCCGAGGCCGCCGGGCACGCCGCGAACGCCCACCGGAACGGCCGCGCCTGCCAGGGGGCCCGCACCCCGGTGCTGACCGGCCTCGCCACCCCTCGGCTCACCGGCGCACGCGTCGGCGCTGGCCCGCGCCTGCCAGGGGGCCCGCACCCCGGTGCTGACCGGCCTCGCCACCCCTCGGCTCACCCCGCGGCAGCGGCAGATCACCGCGCTCGCCGCGGCCGGTCTCACCAACCGGGAGATCGCCCAGCGGCTCGGCCTGTCGATCCGCACCGTCGGCAACCAGTTGTGCCGCGCCTACCAGAGGCTCGGCAGCAGCGACAGGAGCTCTCTGGGACGGCTGATCGGCCTGGCGTAGGAACGTTCCCGTCAGGCCCCGCCGATCGCCGTGAAGGACCACGCGGTCGCCTGGTGGAGAGGATCGTCCGGGATCTCCCGCCTGGCGTCGCGCAGAGCCTCCGCGGTGGAACGCCCGGCGCTCAGCCCGGCGTGGAGCGCCAGCATCAGGGGGATCACGGCCTCGTCGTGCACCGGGACAAGACCCGCGACGATGCCGGCAGTTCCCAGCGGGAGCAGCACGGCCGCGAGGCCGAGCAGCTCGTCGGCGCCCACGGGCTGCAGACCGCCGGAGTCACAGCTCGGCAGGATGATCCGGTGGGGTGCCCGGCCCAGCCGTTCGAACTCGTACACGGTCAGCGGACCGTCGGCCATGCGAAGGCTGGAGAACATCGGGCTGTCGGCTCTGAAGATCCCATGGGCGGCGATGTGCGCGAGCCGGGCGCCGTCGATCGCCTTGAGGACGGCCGAGGCCGTCGCGCCACCCTCCTCCAGGACGGCGGCGCCGCCGTACAGCCGGGCGAGTGGCGGCACCTCTCCCCCGCCGCTGCCCAGGCCGGGGCCCCGGACGAGCACGATTCCCGACGCCGGGCCGCCGGCGGGCGGAGGGACGAGATCGACCGCCCGCAGCCAGGCGCGGGCGGACGGCGACACGTTCACCACGCGGTCACGCAGCGCGGGGAGCACGGCCCACGGCACGCCGTGCAGGCGCCCCGGCGGGACGATCACGATCGGCCCCTCCCCGAGATGCCGGGCGGCCTGCCCGAAGAGCATGTCCTGGAGACGCCGGCCGGCCTCCTCGACCAGCGCGAGCCGCCGGGGCGCTCCCTCGTAGGCCAGCCGCCGCAACCCCGCGCGCAGATGCTCCACCTCGGCCGCCGCGTCGGCGATCCGCCCCGCGCCGTACCCGCGGACCCGCCCTTCGCCGCACAGCAGCACGTGCAGGTCACCGTCGACCTCGGCGATCTCGACCAGCCTGGTGCCGCCGAGCCTGCGGAGCAGCGCCCCGGCGTCGAAACGGTCGCCACCCGGCTCTCCCCGGGCGCGCATGGTCAGCGTCCGGCCGCGGATCTCCCGCTCCAGCCGCGCCCGTTCCCGATCGAGCGAGGCGACGGGGGCGCCGGCGGAGCGGGCCGCGTCGGCCCGGCTCGCGATCTCGCGGAAGGCCGTCACATCGCGCAGCAGCTCCCGGTCGCCGGGCGAGCGCGCGGGCGGCACCGCCAGGGCGGTCGCCCGCCAGCGTTCACTCCACGCGAGGAGCCGCCGCGCGTCCCCGGACCGGCGGCTGACCCGCTGCGCGAGCGCGGCCAGCTCCGCCCCCCGGGCCGTGGCGCGGGCCCGCAGCTCGGACGCGCCCAGCGTCAGCCTGTGCTCGTCGAGCACGTCGAGCCCCCGGCGGCACGCGTCGAGCACGCCCCGGGGCCGCCCCTCGGACTCGGCCCGCAACGCGTGGGCGAGCCAGCCGTCGGCCCGCGCGAAAGCCGGCCCCCTGAACCGCCCCCGCGCGGCTCGCGCCAGGTGGGGCGCCGCCTCCTCGGCCCGGCCCAGCGCGAGCGCGGCCCGGCCGGCCAGCAGGAACGCCTGGACGTCCTCGGGTGAGCCCAGCCGGGACAACGTCGCGGCGAGGGCCGCGGCGTCCCGGGCCAGGCTCGGGGAGATCCGCCCCGAGGCGAAGCGGGCCTGGCACAGTGTCAGGCGGGCGTGCGTCTCCCACCACTCCCGCTTCTGCGCCGCGAACAGCCGGATCGCCGGCCGTACCCGCGCGATGGCCGTGTCGGGGTCGCCCGCCGCGAGCGCCGCGCCCGCGGCGGTGAACAGGAGCTGCGCCCGCCTCGTGGGCTGCCCGCCGGTCCGGTCGAGCAGGTCGATCGAGGCGTCCGCGCGTTCGAGTGCCTCGCGCGGCAACCCCGCCGCCATGAGCGCGGCGCAGCGTTCCATCTCCAGGACGAAGGCGGGCGTGCCCAGGGCGAGGTAGCGTCCGGCCGCCTCGTCGAAGTGGCCGAGCGCGGCCGGGAGGTCTCCCGACCGGAAGGCGGCGCGACCGCGGTTCTCCAGCGCCACGACCTTGTCGTGCTCCTGGTCCGTGGTCGCCCACAGCCGCTCGGCGACGAGGAAGTCCTGGTCCGCGCGCTCCACGGAACCGAGCGCGAGCAGCAGGGTGGCGCGGAGGGTGAGCGCCCGGGCCGTATAGATCGTGTCGCCCGCCCCGCGCAGCTCCGGGAGCGCCCGCCGCAGGTCGTCGAGGGCCTCCCGGTGCCGGCCGAGGATCCACAGTGCCCCCGCCCGCAGGAACAGGATCTTGGCCGCGGACACGCCCGCCGAGCGTTCGCGGGCCTGGTCGAGCGCGGCCAGGCCCGGCCGCGTACGGCCGGAGTGGACGAGGGCGATGCCCAGAGTCGCCAGGACGTCGGCCTCGCGGGTGGCCGAGCCCGTCCTCCGGGCCAGCGCGCGGGCCCGCCGCAGATGCCCGAGGGCGGTCGTGAGGTCGCCGAAGTCCCGTTCGAACAGGCCGAGGACGTGGTGGGCCACCGACGCCTCGAACGGGCCGGGCCGATTGGCGAGCAGGGCACGTGCGCCCGCGAGGGCCTTCCGCGGCTGGGAGAAGACCAGGGGCAGCAGGTCGAGCGGATCTCGGGGGTCCCCGGCCACGGAAGGGATGCTAGACGCGGGCCCGCCGGTTCGTCCACACTGCTGCCCATCGGGGCCCGCCTCCTGCCGGCGGTTCCGCCCGGGCTCTCGCCGGCCGGTGTATCAGCGCCGGGTGACGCCGCTCCTGATAGAGGATCCGAGCGACCACAGGAAAGGGACCGTCATGGACACGACGCCGGAGCAGCCCTCCAGGGACGCCCTCCACCGCCGGTTCTGGCGGCAGTTCGGGCTGGTCCTGGCGGAACTGCCGGCCGGGATGTGGCTGGAGGTGGCCGAGGCGTCCGCCACGCGCGACCCCGAGGGCCCCGTCGCCCGATGCCACGTGGTCCGGTCTCCGGAGGACCGCGGGTATCGCGAGGCGCTCGCCGCGGGGCTCACGACGCTCGCTCCTCCGCCCCTCGACGACTTCGAGCCCGGATACGTCTACGAGAAGGACGTCCTGGTCTGCCATGACGAGGAGGGCCGCGACGAGCTGCGGCGCCTCGTGCCCGGGGTGGAGGAGGACGTCGCGCGGAGCCGCGAGTCGTCCGCGGGGACCGTCATGCGGCTGACCGCGGAGCCCGGGACGGGCGGCTCTCGCGTGCTGGACGCCCTGCGCGGCCTCCCGGACGGCGCGCGGGTGAGCCCCAACTACCTCGTCTCCATCTGCAACGTGAACCTCTGCCCGGCGGACGAGCCCCGCGTGCCGTCCCGCAGGCTTCCCGTCCCTCCGGTGAACAGGGACGCCGGCGCCGGGCTCGGCACGTCGGTCGTCGTGATCGACACCGGCCTGGTGGTGAACTGGGACCTGGACGAGCGCCTTGCGGTCTACCCCTGGCTGCGGGACGAGGACGGCCGCGTGACCGGCAGGCTGGAGCAGCGGGACGGTTCGGACCTTCTGGACGACGTGCCCCCGCGCGTGCTGCCTGGCGAGCCCTGGGACTCGACGTCGCTCCCCACCGGACAGGTGGCGGGTGAGCTGAGGGGCCAGGCGGCGAGCGGCGTCGTCCACGAGTACGTCGGCCACGGGACGTTCATCACGGGCGTGGTGCGGTGCGTGGCGCCCAGGACCAGGGTGCGGACCTACAACCGGCTCCAGTGGGCGGGTACCACGGACGCGGACGGATTCGGGCGCCATCTGCTCGACGCCCTCGCCGACTACGAGGACCGCAACGGCGCCTGGCCCGACGTCATCAGCCTCTCCGCGGGCGTGCGTCCCCTGCCCGGCGAGTCCCTCCGCAGCCTCGACGCCTTCATGGAGGAGTTGCACAGGCACGAGAACACGGTGCTGGTGGCCGCCGCCGGGAACGACGCGAGCGATCAGCCCTTCTACCCCGCGGCGTACGCCCGGCACGACCCGAGCGTGATCGCCGTCGGAGCGCTCGACGCCACGCAGAGCCGCCGGGCGGTGTACAGCGACCACGGCCCCTGGGTCAGCGTGTACGCCCGCGGCTCCTACCTGGTGAACGCCTTCGCGTTCGGCTCCTACACCCCCCTGCACCCCGACGACGAGATCTTCGGGGAGAGGCCGGAGGTCGAGGACGGCTACGACGACCCCGGTGACGGGCTGTTCCACGGCCTGGCCCGGTGGAGCGGCACGTCGTTCGCCACGCCGCTCGTCGCCGGTCTGATCGCCGCCCGCATGTCGGCCGCCGGGGAGTCGAGCCGGGTCGCCGCCCGGTGGCTGCTCGGCCGGGCCCACGCCCAGGCCGTCCGGGACCGGGACGGAGAGCCGCTGCCGCGGCTGCTCGTGGACCAGGAAGTCCGGTAGCACCGGGCCGGGGATACTGCGTACCATGCTCACCCCCGGATGTGAGGACGGGCCGCGTGGACAGCGACTCAACGGAACACCTCTTCCGGGCCGCGGCCGACGGCGACGGCGCGGCCTGGGAGGCGCTCGTCGGGCGCCTCAGCCCGCTCGTGTGGTCGGTCATCCGGTCCTACCGGCTCATCGACGCCGACGCCCACGAGGTCTTCCAGACCTGCTGGTTCCGGCTCGCCGACAACCTCGGGAGGATCAAGGAACCGGACCGGGTCGGCTCGTGGCTGGCCACGACCGCCAGGCACGAGTGCCTCAAGGTCATCCGGGGCTCCCGCCGGGTCATCCCGACGAGCGACCTGGACGTGCTGTCCCCCGGCGCCGACGACCGGTCGCCGGAACGGGCGGTCCTGGACGCCGAGGAGGCCGACGGCCAGGAGGCGCTGCTGCGGAGCGTCTGGGAGGCGTACGAGCGGCTGTCGGAGAACTGCCGGCGCCTGCTGCGGGTGCTCATGGCCTCGCCCCCGCCGTCGTACGCC
Source organism: Microbispora triticiradicis (assembly GCA_003260025.2). Classification (GTDB taxonomy): domain Bacteria; phylum Actinomycetota; class Actinomycetes; order Streptosporangiales; family Streptosporangiaceae; genus Microbispora; species Microbispora triticiradicis. The sequence goes on from QFZU02000143.1 coordinate 30,899, forward strand.
GAGGTGGCGGCCGGCCTCGGCATCGCGATCGGGAGCATCGGACCGACCCGGGGCCGCTGCCTGGCACATCTGCGGAAGCTGCTCGCCGGATGAGCCGCCGGATTCGAGGAGGCGCCGCGTGAACGAGGACACCGAGCTGGAAGGGCGGCTGCGCCGGGCCGCCGAGCTCTTCGACCCGGTGCCGGAGAGCCTCCTGCGCGTCGCGAGGGGGGCCTACGCCTTCCGCACGGCCGACGCCGAGCTCGCCGATCTGACCTTCGACTCCCTGGCCGGACCGGCCCCGGTGCGCGGCGGTGCGCAACCCCGGCTGCTGACCTTCGACGGCCCCGGGGTGTCGATCGACCTGGAGATCACCCCGTCCGGCGCGGGCGGACGTGTCGTCGGCCAGGTGATGCCCGCGCAGCAGGCGACCGTGGAGGTGCGAGGGGCCGCGCCCCGCACGGTGACCACGGACGGCCTCGGCCGCTTCGTCATCGGCGACGTGCCGTCCGGGCCGTTCAGCGTACGCTGCCGGGCCGGTGACACCGCGTTCACGACCGAGTGGGTCACCGTCTGACCTCCGGCGGCGACACGTCGTCGCCCTCCCCCGCGACTCCTGAAGCGGGAGAGGGCGACGACCTCGACGGCGTACGGCTCAGACGGCGATCGGGGCCTCCCACAGCGCCTTCCAGGTCTTCGCGTCGACGATGCCGGTCGGTTCGATCCCCTGACTCCTCTGGAAGTCCATGACCGCCGACCTGGTGGCGGGGCCGAAGTCGGCGTCGATCCCGGACGGCCCGAGGCCGAACCGGCGCCGCCGCAGTTTCTCCTGCGCCCGCCGGACGTTCGCGCCCTTCCGGCCGAGCTGGACGACGCCGGGAAACGCGGGGGCGTCCCCCAGCTCGGCGAGAACGGAGATGAGCGAGACGTCGGGCTCCGACGGCAGTCCGTCGTAGGCCGGGCGGCCGTACCCGGCGACGAAGGCGCTCGTCCGGCGGCGCCTGACACAGGAATCGCCGATGTTGCCCTCGATCGTCTGGATGTCGTCGGGCGAGAAGACCTTCTCCACCGCGGCGACGTGGTCGATGAACTTGAGCTCCTTCTCGCCGTGCCAGTCGAAGAAGACGATGTCGCCCGGCCGGATGCCCGCGGCGCCGCGGCGCCAGCGCCCGTTGTCCCGGAACCAGGCGGCGTGGGCCGTGGTCAGGCTGAAGTCGCCCACGAGACGCAGCATGTCCGGCCCGCCCGCCGCGAGCGCGCACTGCGCCACGAACATGTCGCACCACGGCCCCCGGTCGAACGCCTCCGCGGGCCGCAGGTTCTTCCGCTTGCGGAAGGTCACCCCGAACACGGTCTCGCGGCTCGGCGGCTCGTGGTAGCCGAGATACCTGCTCATCTCACGGAGCAGCTCGCTGGCCTTGGGCATCGCGCGTCACCTCTTCGTCGATCGCGTCGTAGTCGGGCTCCTCGAAGATCTGGGGCGGGTCGCCCGGCGCGGGCCCGGGCTCAGGCCTGGGCTCGACGGGCGGGAGAGTGTCACCGGTCATACGTCCATGGCACCGCGCGGACGCGCGTCCGGGCATGAGTAGGCCCCTACTCCGATTCGCGGCGATTTTCCTGTTCGCGCTGGTGTTCCGGGCGAGATCCCGACACTCGTACGGAGGCTCCGGCCCTCCGGGTCCAGGCCGAGCGTGACGAGACCGGCGCGCCACGCCCCGGTGCCCGCCGCGCCTGACACCATGCCGTTCACCGTGCCGCTCACCATGCCGTTCACCATGCCGTTCACCATGCCGTTCAGCAGGGCGGAGAGCATCGCGGGCCCGGCGGGGAAGAGCGTGCGCGCCGACGCGAACAGCGCCAGCTCGGTCGCGCCGTCGCTCCCCCGGGCGACGCTCATCCCGAGCCGGCGGCCCCGCAGCCGCCCCAGCCCGTCCGCGAGGCCGCGCTCGACCGCGCCGAGGGCGGCGCCGTGGCCGGTGGCGTGCAGGAACGGCAGGAGGTCGAGCGGATCGACCTCGGGCAGGCGCACGTAGACCTCGGTCCGGCCGCGCGCCGGTTCGACGCCCAGCATCCGCGCGCGGGCGCCGTACGGCAGCAGGCCCCACGGGAACGACGACGGAACCGGCAGGCCGGGAGGGGGGAACTCCGGGGGGATCTCGGCATAGAGCTTCAGCCGGGAGGACCCGGCGCGGGCCGGGGACTCGCGCCCGCCGATCCACGCGCCGAAGCGCAACCCCGCCCCCGCCTGGGCGTGCCGGAGGGCGCCGGCGAGCGCCGGATCGGGGGCCTGACCGTGCGCCACCAGAATCGCGACGGCCAGGTCCAGCCGGGCGGAGTCCGCCACCTCCGGAGGAGCCACCTCCGCGGTCCAGCGGAACGCGTCGCCGCCGATGGTCAGCTCCACCGGGAACCCGGACGGGGTGAGGCGGCTCCAGCGGGTGACCGCCTCCGGCCAGGTGCTCTCCTCCAGCCGGGTCACGGCGGCGTCGAGCGGCGGCGGCAGCGCACGCAGACCGGCGGCCTCGCGAACCAGCCGCTCAAGCGTCCGTCTCATGTCGCCGGCCCGATGGGGATCAGCGTCTCCTCCCCGTCCACCGGGGGTCCCTGGACCAGGTGGCCCTCGGCCGTCACGATCGTGACGCGGTGCCGGAAGGTCCGCACCGCCGGGTCCAGCAGCGCGATGCGCAGCCGCAGGGGCACGCGGGCGTCCGCCGGGATCTCCAGCCGCTCGCTGCGGTGGTAGCCGTTGCCGGGATCGTCGTACTCGACGTCCAGGAAGGCCATCCGGATCGTGCCGGGCTCGAAGACGGGGACGGCACGGATGTCGAGGGCGTCGAGGAACGGATCGTCGACGGGGAGGAACGACGCGTCGCCGGCGACCGGTCCCGAGGTGCGGACCGAGCCGTTCCTGAGGTGGTGGGTGAAGCGGGCCGTCCAGCCGCGCCGGTCCGGGCGGGTGAGGCGCAGCCGCCACGTCTGGGCCGCGCTGCCGGGCCGCACCCGGAAGACGTCGCGCCGCTGGAACGTCGCCCCGTCGTCGTACGACACCTCGACGTCGACGGCGTCCACGACGCCGGCGTCGATCCTGTTGGGGAAGATCTCCAGTTCCAGGAAGCCCAGATCGTCGTTCGGGTCGGCCTTCAGCGTGCGGTCCGTGCTCCGCCTGGGGGTGATGTCGTAGCTGAGCCTCTCCCCCGCCCAGCCGGAGTCGGCGCGGAAGTGGTGCTGGAACCCGACCTGGAACCCGAGGTCGCGCGCCTCGTCGAGGAAGGTGGTGAACCGTTTCGGCCCGGGATCGAGCGCGGTGAGCCGGAAATCGGCGTCGCGATGGTCGTGCGGGTCGCCGTAGTCGATGCGCACGTCGGTGGCGAAGAGCCCGATGCGCTCGAAGTCCACCGGCGTGACCACGTCGACCTGCAACTGCTGGAAGAACGGGTCGCGCAGATCCACACTGAGGAAGTGGGCGGATTTGTCGGGTAGCTGGTCCAGCAGGAGCCCGATGAACCCCTGCGGGGCGTAGACGCGCTTCACCGCCTTCCTGCGGTCGTACAGGACGGTGAGCCGCTTGCGCTCCTCCTGCCGTACGAACCTGAGCCGGAAGGACACGAGCGCCGGGATCCCCCCACCGCCGCCGGAGGGCGCGGGGGTGGGGGTGGGAGTCGGTGTGGGCGTGGGAGTGGGCGTCGGCGTGGGGGTGGGCGGCGTCACCGGGGCCGCCGGCCGCGCCAGGACGGCCTGGATCGACACCGCCGGGTCCGCGCCCTGCACCCTGCCCGTGATCTCGACGACCCGGTCCTCGTCGCGGCCCACGCGTCCCGCGGCCTGGGCGCGCGAGAAACCCTTGGCCTCGCTCGCCACGATCGTGGCCCGGTTGGCGATGACACCGCGGGCGACGGCCAGCCGCCGCTCGGAAAGGCGCTGGTTGAGCGCGGTCGTCCCCGGCGAGGAGTCGCCCTCGTAGCTCGCGTGGGCGACGACGGTCACGTTCTTCGGCGGGACGAGCCGGTGGTCCAGCCAGTCGCGCAGCGCGGCCGCGCCGGACGGCGGAGCCGTACGACCGGGGGCCGTGCTCTGCGAGAAACGGGCGTCCGGGGGCGTCGGGGCGTCGAGCAGGTAGGAGGTGTAGACCGGGTTGCCCGGGGCGGCGGAGAAGCCCTGTTCCCGGGGCTGGTCGAAGGTGAACCCCAGCGTGAACGTCTCGTCGGCGGGCGGGGAGGCGGGCCAGTCCACGGTCACCGGGAGGGTCGTGCCGGCGGGAACGTCGACGCTGACCGTCCCCGCGCCGTCGAGGACGAGGGCCCGGCCGCCGACGGTGACGGTCGCGCCGGGAGGCCCCTCGACGCGCAGGGTCTCCGTCTGCTCGTGGGAACCCGGCGCGAGCGACACTCCGTACCCGGTGGGAAGAGGCGAGGGGGCCGACCGGATGACGGTCAAGGTGGCGGCCGGCGGCGCCCCGGCCCCGGTCCCGGCCCCTGTGGCCGCCGTGGCCGCCGGTCCCGTGGCACCGGCGCCCGCGCCGGGGCTCGTACCGGGGCTCGTACCGGGCGAGCCCGCGGCGCCGGTGGGTGACGGCGTGGACTGGCCCAGCTTCCTGAGGCGTTCCAGCACCGCGTCGAGTCCCTCGGGCTGGTCCGCGCCCTGCAGCCGCCCCAGGTCGAGCGACGGTTCGAACCACTTGGCCAGCAGGTCGTTCTTGAAGAAGTCGAGGGCCCACTTCTCCTTGGCCTCGCGGTCCGCCGTCCCGTCGAAGTCGATGACCTTTATCTGGATCGCCCCGTCCTGGACCAGCTTCTCGAATCCGGCGTCGATGCCCGCCCGGACCCAGTAGACCTGCGCTTCCAGGCTCGCCGAGAAGTGGGTGTAGACGCGTTCGAGATCGGCGGTGATCTCGACCTTGAGGTCCGGGGTCAGACCCGAGTACTCCAGCTCGTACACGACCCCGATCGGGGTGAGGCCGTGGGCGAAGGCCTGTTCCAGGATGATCGCGCCCTCCCGGTCGAGCACGAGGGAGAACGCCGCGGTCTCCTCACCTGTGAGGGACGGCGTGGTCGCGCCCAGGATCTTGGTGACGGCGGTGAAGCCGCCCGGAGGCGCCTCGGCGGCCGTGGTGCCACCCGGCCCCTCCAGGTTGAGCGCCACGACGCGTACGGTGCCCCGCTCGACGGGGGCGGGGGCCAGCCTCGCTCCGCCGTCCGGGACGAGCCCGGCGAGCCGCCCCATGATGGTGTCCCGGGTCCGCTGGGGCAACTGGACAACGGCCTCGAACATCAGGAAACCGCCGCCCTCGATCCCCGCGTCCGCGACCTCCTGGCGGAACTTGATGAAGCTGAACGCCGGCCGCCCGTCCGGCCGCCGGCCGAGGGCGACCTGGGTCGCGAGGTACCAGAACTGGGTCGGGTCGGCGTGGTCGCGGAACACCGTCACGCCGTCGACCTCGAACGTGTCGGAGCCGAGCTGAAGCAATGGTCCGTCCCTTCTCGCTCAGGGCCTGGCCGGGATCGTGACGTCGTCCTGGTCGAAGCGCCTCCAGTCCTGCTCCGGGCTGAGCCCGTTGCGGAAGAACCGGCGGATCTTGAGTTCGTACGCGTCGGCGGTGGCGAAGTCGAACTCGAACACGGCGGTCGCGTCCGGAGCGGAGAGGTCGACGGCGTCCTCGAAGGAGAGCCCGGCCGGCTCGTCCTTCGCGCGGGCCTCGACGTGGATCCGTTTGAGGCCCTGCGTCGCGAAGTCCGCCGGGGCCCGCAGCGTCACCGCCCGATGGCCGCGCACGTCGGCCCGGACGAAGATCCTCGTGCCCACCGTGGTCGACCACGGCCCCTCGATGAGCGTGGTGTCCTTCATGAGCACGGTGACGCGGTAGCGGGTGTGACCGGCGCCGGGGTCGGTCCGCTCGGCGACGAAGGTCCGCGGCGACCGGCCCGAGACGATCTCGATCGAGTCCTCGGCGCGGATCCCGTTCGCCGGATCGTCGTAGACGAGGTCGACCCAGGCCCGGTCCACCACGGCGAAGTCCAACACGGGAACGATGGTCACCTTCAGCCGGTGGGGGAAGGGATCAAGCACGTCGAGCTGCGGCCCGGCGAGCGGCGCGAACGGCGTGACGTGATCGCGGTTGTCGGCCGCGCGGTAGGTGAGCCGTGCCATGACCGGCCCGGCGGGCGGCCCGACGAGGAACCGGAGCCACTCCGTCTGCGGCTCGTCCGACGTGAGGTGCACCACGTCGTCCTGCCGGATCCCGTGCGCCGGATCGTCGTACCGGAGCTGCACGTCGATCCGGGGATAGCGGTCGAACGGGAAGCTCGGCAGGGTGAGGACCGGGATGGTCTCCAGGGAGAACAGGTCGCGCGGCTCGATCCCCTGGATCTCGCCCAGCACCTGGGTGGGCGCCTCCGAGACGAGCCTGGCCGGCCGCTCCCCCGCCTCGGCCGGCTCCAGGTCGACCGCGAACGTGAGGTCCACCGGCTGGATCATCTGCCCGTCGGCGACGACGGACGGCCACTCCACCACGGCGGACGGCGCGCCGGCGTCCAGCCGTACGGTTCTGGGCTGCCCCTGGTAGGTCAGGGTCGCGGTGATGGAGCGGACCGGGTCGTGGGCGAAGTCGGCGTGGGAGACGACCTGGACCTTCCGCCTCTTGAACCAGGGGTCGTCGGCGTCGATCCTCCGTACCAGCCGGTCGCGGTCGAGACCCGCCCCGAACACGCGGAACAGGCCGTCGAGGTGCCCCTGCGGATAGATCGTGCGCCGCGCCGTCGTCCGTTCCGAGAAGTTCACGTCGAGCCGCTTGGCGTCGATCCGCGTGTAGTGGAGCTTCTTGTACGTGAAGACGCCGGTCGGTGTGGTGCGTTCCGGGGCGAACGACTTGATCACCTCACGCGCCCGGTCCCAGCCGTCGGGCGGCCGCCGCAAGGGGTCCAGCGAGCTCTCGAAGAAGGCATCGGTGATCATGTCGCGGACCCGGGCGGCCGCGGCGTTCCTGCGGTCGAGGACGCCTCCGGTGTCGTCGTCCTCGGGGACGGTGGTGTCCACCTCGTACGTGACGGCCCGCTCGTCCTCCAGGCGCTCCACGACGTCCTGGATCTGGATGTCGGTGAACTGGCCCTCGTGGCCGAACGTCTCGTCCAGGATGTCCTGCGTGCGGTCCCAGTCGATCGACAGGCGCACGTGGTACGCGGGGCGCAGCGCCAGGTAGTCGAGGGAGTAGACGACGCCGATGGGCGCCAGATCCCCCGCCATAGCCTGGTCGAGGACCGTGACCCCGCGCTCGTCGAGCTCGACGGAGAACGCGGCGCGGTTGTCGCCGAACAGCGCGGGCTTGGCGGCGTGCCGGACGGCCCGGACGAACCCCGCGCTCCCCGTGTCCCCGTCCGTGGCCCCGAAGATCATGAGCTGCACGGAGCCGTCGACGACGGGCACCGGGGCGAGCCTGGGCGGCTCGGCCAGACCGGCCAGCCGCTGGAGCTCCCGCCGTACGGTCTCCATCTCGCCCGGGGGCATGCCGAGATCGACGTCGAACTCGGCGAAGCCGCCGTTGAGCGACTGCGAGCGGATCTTGAGCAGGAGGAACGCGGGGACCTCCACGCCGTCCTCGGTCCGGGCCGAAAACCGGGGAGCGAGCGGCAGGTAGTAGAACTGCAGCGGGTCCGCGTGGTCCCGCATGATCGACACCCCGTCGATCAGGTAGTACGGCGGTGCCTCTATCAGCATGAGTGGCCCCTTCGCTCGCTCCGCTCGCTCATGCCGGCAGCTCGACGACGAGCGTCTCGTCGGTCACCGCTCCGGGCGACGCGACCTCTTTGCGGGTTCCGTCGGCCATGAAGAATCTGGCCTTCCACGTGTAGCTCTTGTGCGTGCGGTCCTGGATCGCCAGCTCGAACTTCTGCTCCGCGCCCGGCTTGCGGAAGGTGAGGGTCTCGCTCTCGTCGATGCCGTGGGCGGGGTCGGTGTAGTGGATCTCGACGGTGGCCAGCTTCACCAGGGTCCAGTCGATGAGGTCGGGCACCACCGTGACCGTCAGCGTGACGGACTCCTCGCCGAGCAGCAGGGTGCGCCCGGTGACGGCGAGCTCGCCGCTGTCGGTGGACGTGCCGTCGCGGTAGGTGGTGATGGCGCGGTAGGTGACCTCGCCCTGCCCCTCGTCGATCACCGGGAACGACCAGTCGTCGGACCGGTTGTCCTTGTCCAGGGCCATCGAGGAGGTCTGGCGGTAGTCGTTGCGTGCGTCGGCGTAGGTGAGGTCGACGAAGATGCTGTCGATCCGCCGCTCGAAGTCCCCCCGGGTGCGCAGCTGCACCGTCCGGGTCGCCGAGAACGGGTCGTCGACGTAGAACCGCCGGCCCTTGAGGCCGGTCAGCTCCTTGACGTACTCGCGCCCGTCCTTCATGAAGTACTTGATCGAGCCGCCGTACGGCTGGACCGGCTCCAGCAGCAGCTCCCGCACGGTGGCCTTCTTGGTGTTCTGGTCGATCTGGAAGCGCTGCACCGCTGGGACGCCGGGCGCGATCTCGGGGTGCTCCAGCGTGAGCACGGCCCTGCTCACCTGCTCGAAGTTCATGTCGCCGATCTCGACGTCGACCAGCCACAGGCCCAGTTCGTCCACGTTGATCTTCAGGTCGGTGGTGTCGTCCTCCTTCCACTGGGAGGTGAAGACCCGGCTCTCCCCCTTGTAGTTGACGACGTACTGGTACTTGAACTTGGTCGGCCCGCCCTCGGTGAAGGCGGTGAACTTCCCGATGTCGTCCGCCTTGCGGAAGCCGAAGGTCTGGACGCCGTGCGTCGCGGTGTGCGGCGGATAGTCGATCTTCACGTCGACGCTGAAGATGGGCAGGTCGGCGAAATCGGCGTTCACCTGGATGACCAGGTTGAGCTGCCGGAAGAACGGGTCGTCGAGGTCGACCTCCATGGCGAAGTCGTCCCAGGCGAAGCCCTGGCTGACCAGCGACGGCATGTTCGCCTGCGGATGGACCCCGACCGAGGCGACCTGGTTCTCCCTGAACTCGATGCGGACGTCCGACCGCTTGTCCACCATGACGCTGCGCCGGATGTTCTCGAAGTCGTCGTCGCGGATCTTCGAGAAGTCCCGGTTCTCCGGCGGGACGGCCTCCAGCAGGTTCCGCTTGACGGCCTCGTCCAACTGCTGGGTGACCGCGCTGCGCATCGTGTCCAGCACCTTCGCGGTCGCGGGGTCGTCGCCGGGCAGCGCTCCGGAGTCGATCTCGATCGTCCGGGACTCCGAGTTGCGGAAGATCTCGCTGACCCGCTCGCTGAAGTCGTCCTCCGACCAGAAGTTCTCCTCGAAGTCGACCTCCTGGACGAAGCTGTAGAACTTGGTCGCCGTCCAGGTGCCGACGGCGCGCACCGGCGGCAGCCGGGCGGCGAACGTCAGGTCGTACACGACCCGGACGCCGCCTGCCCCCTTGCTGCTCATCACGGCCTCGAAGACGGGCGCGCCGAACTGGTTGAGCTCCGCGGAGACCGCGACGACGTTGTTCCCGTACATCGACGGCGTGCCCGCGTGGTTGACCTTCTGGACCAGGTTGCCGCTGTCCCCGAGCACGTCCACCGTGACGGCGGCGGTGAGGACCTGCGGCTTGACCAGGACGATCGTGGCCGGGTCGACCGGCTGGGCGCCGGGCCCCCGCCGGGCGGAGACCATCTGGGCCAGCCGGCCGCGCACCGACTGCTCCTGCTGCGCGTCGAGTCCGAGCTCGATGTCCATGAAGGCCAGCGCGGCCCCCACGTCTCCGTTCGGCAGCGGCTTGAGCGTCCGGTACTTGACGAACTTGAAGACCGGAAGGCCCCCGTCGCGCCGCAGCATGGGCACCTTGGGCAGAACGTGGAACCGCAGTTCGCTCTCGTCGTCGAGATAGGCGGTCGCCTCGGGCAGGTCGACGGCCCCGTAGAGCAGAAGCATGGAATCCCCTCCTGGGTTTCGCTGGCTGATGTTTCGATCATCGAGTGGGTTCGAGCAGGTCGGCGACGTCGCGGACGCGGATCTCCGGGCCGGCGGGGGCGTCCAGTTCCCCGACCAGGCGCAGGCGGCCCCTGGTCCCCGACAGGGCGGCCTTCACGGCGGCGGCCTGCCCGGGGTCGAGCGTCGCCGCCAGCGCCGTGGTCCACGGCGGAAGGCCCGAACTGGTCCCCTCGGCGACGGGCGCCCACGCGCCGTCCGGCGGCCTCGCCTCAAGGGCGACCCGCCGTACGGCGACGGGCGCGGGACGCACCCGCTCCGGCTCGCCGGACGCCCTGCGGCGCAACTCGCCCAGCAGGGCGGCCCGCGCCGCCTCGGGCAGGTCGAGCCGGCTGGTGACCTGCAGGAAGGCGGTCGCGCCCGCCTCGATGAGGCCGATCGCCGGACGGCCGTCCTGGCCGAGTTCGAGGAACGGCCCCGGCGGCAGGTAGGTCCACACGCCTGGCTCGGCGTCGTCCGGCCGCATCTCGACGCCGTTCACCACGATCGGCTTCGCCTCGTCCACGACGATCACGAGCCGCTCCGCGGGAGCCACGGGTGCGGACCAGGGACCGGCCTGGTCGCCGTCGGCCACCCGCCACACCAGACCGGGCTGGAAGGGGGAGGTGGCGATCCATCGGATCTCGGCCGCCGGCCGGTCCCGGTCGAGCCGTACGGACCGGGGCGGGTCGTCCGCGCCCTCCGCCCGCCACTCGACCCGCACGGGGGGCTTGCGGCAGGCGATCGTGGCGCGCTGCGCGCCGTATCCGGGCAGGGTCACGAGATTGAGGTCGAGGCGGTCCCGGCCGCCGAGCGGGAGCTCGATCACCCGCCCGGGCCCGGTCGGCCGGATCACCACGCGGGCGGGCAGGTCCTCCGGCCGGAGCGGGACGGCGGTCATCGGGGTGGCGCCGTCCAGGCGGGCCGTCACCCGCCCGTCCGCCGTCACCACCTCCGCCGTGGCGAGGCGGGTCAGTTCGGCCGGGGCCCGCACGACCGTGAGCGGCAGCGGGAAGTCCGCCGGCCCGAGCAGCACGTGCCGGTCCGCGGCGGGCCGCCACGGACCCGCGACCTCCGCCGGTCCGCCGGGCAGGTCGAGCAGCGCCCGCAGCCGCGCCTCCCCGATCGGCTCCTCCCCGGCCGCGAGCACGACGCCCGCGGTCCCCGTACGGCCCGGCCCGTCGAGCGCGGCCCCGGCCGTGACGGGCTGCGGACGCAGCGGCGGGGCGGGCGGGATCCGCAGGTCGGCGAGGAGCGCGAGCAGCCCGGCCACCGGCTCGGGCAGGTTGGCGGCGAACTCGACGACGACGTGGCCCGCGGGCAGCGGCGGCGTCGTCACCCGGCGCACGTGCCGGTCCAGCGTGCCGCCGGACACGGCCCGGGCCGCGGCGAACGGATCGAGGGTGACCACCCGGTCGACGAGCACGGCGGCGGGCACGGCCAGGTCCACCCGCTCCTGGCCCGGCAGCACCTCGTCGGGGTGGCGGAGCAGGTAGCGGCCCTGCACTGAGACCTGTGCCGAGACCTGTGCCGAGACCTCCGGGCGGGCCAGGATCTCCTTCAGGCGCAGCGCGAGCGCCCGCCCCCGGGCCTCGTCCGTCACCGGTCCGCCGGCCTCGTCCCCCGGGCCGGGGGCCGACGGCGTCAGCGAGCCCGCCAGCAGTTCGCCGAGGCCGCCCGCGAGATCCTCCACGGTCAGCGCGGCCTGCGCGCCGAAGCGTGCGGCCAGCCGTACCGCGATCTCGTGGGGGTCGACCGTGGTGGCCAGGGGCAGCCGCGGCGCCACCGCCCGCAGAGTGAGCCGGAGCGTCGCGGTCACCGGCAGCGTGGCGTCCTCGACCAGCCGGGCGGCGGCCACGGCGGCGCGCGGGGCGAGGGCCACGGAAACCCGGGCGCGGGTCAGCAGGTCGGGCGCGAGCTCCACCGGCGGCGTCAGCACCTCCTCCGCCACCGGCCCCAGACGGGCCGTGACCTCCAGCACGCCGCCCCGCAGGTCCGCGGCCGCCACCCGCAGAAGCTCCCCCTGCTTCTCGGCCTGGCGTGCCGCGGCCTCCCCGATCTCGCTCAGCGGTGAGCCGATCGCGAAGCCCGCCTCGATCCGGCCGTACGGCTCCTGCTCGCCTCTGACCAGGGTCACGAGCAGGACGGGCGTGCCGTCCGCCGCGCGTTCGAGGTCGAGCCGGTCCGGCAGGGCGATCGCCAGGCCAGAGTCCTCGTAGCCGCGGAAGACCGTGCCGGGCAGGGAAACCAGCGGCGCCCCGAGGTCGGGCAGCCCGCGCAGGGTCGTCATCGCCCGCCACCTCCCTGTGGTGACGGGCTGGGAGCCGTGCGCACCGGCAGCAGGATCGTGGCCTCGGTCTCCCGCCAGTCGCTCACGCCGATCCCGCCGGACTGCCACCACGTCTCGGTGCGGTAGCGCAGCGGAGGCGGCGGGGCCCCGGTGAGCAGCGGCCCCACCGGAACGCGAACGGTCGTGACGCCGGTGAGCACGTCCTCGGTGAGACGCACGGTGCCGCCCCTCTCGACCGTCACGACGAACGCGGCGACACGGTCTCCCTGAGGGCCGGCTCCCTGAGGGCCGGCGAAGAGCGCGGGAACGGCCTCGACGGAGACCTCGCGGACGAGCTGCGGCTGGGCGGTGCGGTCGAACACCAGCGCCCAGATCGCGTCCCGGTCCGGATCGACGACGACCTCGCTCTGGTCGAGCACGACGCCCTGCGCGCCGGTCTCCGGCAGCGGGGTCCGCGGGACCAGCCGGACGTCCAGCCCTTCGCCCGGGGACAGGACGAGATCGTCCGCGAGCCCCTCGATCCGCAGCGGGATCTGACGGCCGGCGCAGACGGCCAGGGCGGCCGGGTTCCCCGGGCGGACGCGGCTCTCGATCGCGTTCGTCAGACGGGCCTCGATGTGGGCCGCCGACGCGGCCGTGACGGTCAGGGTGAGCACGTCGCCCGCCGTACGGTCGAAGCGCAGCTCCAGCGGCACGTCCTCGGGCGCGCCGCCGACGCCGACCCGCACCTCCCCTCGCAGCAGGCTCAGCGAGGCGCCGAAGAGCGCGTCGTACACCAGGCGGAAGTCCTCCAGCGCGAGGGTCTCCGCGTGGGTCACGCCCAGTTCGAGGTCGATCTCGGCCTCCGGCCGCTCGACGAGGCCGGTCGAGGGGGCGCCTCCCCGCGGCAGTGCCAGCCGGAGGGAGGGCTGCGGGTCCGGGAGCACCTCGAGGCGCACGGGCGCGTCGACCCCTCTCGCCCTGGCCTCCTCCTGCAGGACCGGGCGGGCCGCCTCAAGACGCTCCCGCACCAGGACCGGCTGGGCGTAGAACTCCAAGGTCACCCGGACGTCGTCCACCGAGGCGGCGCTCGTCGCCCGCGCTTTCAGAGCGGGCGGGCGTCCGGCGCCGGGCAGCCGCGCCAGCAGGAACCGGTCGGGCAGGAAGTAGAAGCGCTCCGGCCGCGCGGGATCCTGCCAGTAGGAGTGGCTGCGACCGTCGAAGGTAATCCGCGTGCGTCCCATCGGCTGGATCCCACCGGCCACCCCGCCGAGCCTGTTCCGGTGGGCCTCCGAGATCACCAGTGGGGCCGGTGGAGCGGTCCATTCCAGCAGCAGCCGCTCCTTGCGGTAGCCGGGACGGCCGTCCTCCATCGTCTCCCCCGTCGGGACGCCCACCGTAACCGCGCGGCCGACGACGAGCGAGACGCCCGCCTCCAGCGAGGAGAGGGCCGCGAGCAACTGCTGCCGCAGCCCCGGAGTGGTCAGCGGCATCTCGGCGACGACGGTGGTCCCGTCGATCCGCACGCTGGGGAACGGCAGGTCGAGCACCACCGTCCCACCGGTGATCACCGGCACGCGGTACTTCAGCGACACGGTCACGAGGTGGGGCAGCTTCGCGACGCCCGGTGCCGCCGCCGGGGAGGGCGTCTCGGCGAACGCCATGACGAGGATCGCCGTTCCGTCCCGCTCGACGATCGAGATGCGGGGATCACCGGTCGTCTCGAAGGCCAGGGAGTATCGCGGCAGCGCGTAGCGGGTGTCTCCGTCGGGGCTCTCGAACAGGTCGCCGTCCGTGGGCGACGCGCTCGGCGCGACGGGTACGTCCAGGTCACCCCTCTGCACGGAGTTCCGCGGCGGCGTGGGCACCCACGTCCAGGGGTCGGGCGAGTCCTCGCCCAGCAGGGACCGGTCGATGATGATCGGATCCCGCCAGACGAACGGCAGCCGGCGATTCGGGTCCACGAAGATGGGCGGGTCGGTGGCGAGGCCCGGCTTGTCGGGCGGCTCCCGCCCGTCGACGCCGGGGTGAAGGCCCAGCTCGTCGATGCCCGGCTCGTCGGTGCCCACGCCGAGGCGGCCCAGGCCCAGGCGGCCCAGGTCCTGGTGGCCGAGGTCCGTGCCGACCTGGTCGAGCTCACCGAGGGAGACGCCGACGCCTAGCCGGTCGGCACCGGCGACCCTGTCCGGAGCCTGGAAGAGGTCCCCGATCCGCGCGCCGCGGATCCGGTCGAGTCCGGGCAGCTCGGGCAGCATTCCGGCCAGGTCGAGATCACCGTCGCCGGCGTTGAACGCGAAGGACACCCCTCCGATGTCGGTCGTCACAGCAAGGCTCCCGCCGTTCGTCAACGTTCGTCCGCAGACGAGCGTGCGCGCGGGGAGCCGGGCGCCGCATGAGTAGGGCCGTACTCAAATCACCGTGCTCAACCGGCCGTAACCGGCCGTGCTCAACCGGCCGTGCTCAACCGGCCGTGCTCAACCGGCCGTGCTCAACCGGCCGGGCGCAACCGGCCGTGCTCAACCGGCCGGGCGCAACCGGCCGTGCTCAACCGGCCGGGCGCAACCGGCCATGCTCACCTCGCCATGCTCACCTCACCGGGCTCACCTCGCCGGGCTCACAGCACTGTGCTCCGGTGACTGTGCTCCCGTCACTGTGCTCCGTCACAGGGCGAGCACGTCGCCGGCGGCGGTGAGCAGGCTGCCGCGGTACGCCTCGCCGAACAGGCAGACGTGCACGGCCAGCGGGTGAAGCTGGTGCAGCGGCACCCGCTCGCGCCACCCGGCGGCGAGCGGCGCCGCCTCACGGTAGGCGCCGAGGATCGTGTCGAGGCGCGGCGCGCCGAACAACGCGAGCATCGCCAGGTCCGTCTCGCGGTGGCCGCCGTGCGCGGCCGGGTCCACCAGCACGGCTCCGCCGCCGTGGGACCACAGCAGGTTCCCGCTCCACAGGTCGCCGTGGATCCGGCTGGGCGGCTCGGGCGGCCCGGCCACCTCCGCCACCCGGTCGCACGCCTCCTCCACCAGGGCCACGTCGGCCGCCGACAGGGCCCCCCGGTCGCGCGCCAGCCGTACGAACGGCAGCACCCGGCGGGACACGTAGAACGACGGCCAGTCCGGCGCGGGGTCGTTGTCCATCGGCAACTCGGCGATGTGACCGGGCCAGGGCGCGCCGAAGGCGTCGGCCCCGGCCGCGTGCAGGGCGGCGAGGTCCCGCCCGAACCGCTCGGCCGCCGCCGCGGTCGCCGGCCCGGTGTCGATCCACTCCAGCACCAGCGTCCCGCCGCCGGCGGCGATCACCTCGGGCACGGCCACGGCCCGCGGCTCGGCGAGCCACCGCAGGCCGGCCGCCTCGCTGTCCAGCACCCCGGCCACGTCACCGGCGCCCTGCTTGACGAACACGCGGCGGCCGTCGTCGAGAAGGCCCTCGTGCAGGGTCCACGCGTGGCCGTCGCCCAGATCCCTAGTGATCCTCAAGGTGCTTCGCCACCCCCTCGCAGGCGGCCTCGACCATGCGCAGCACGTCGGTGAACCCCTGCCGTCCCCCGTAGTACGGGTCGGGCACCTCGGCGCCCTCGGGGGCCGCCGGGTCGAACGAGCGCAGCAGCCGCACGTCGGCTCCCGGCGGCGCGAGCCGCCGTACGGCACGGAGGTTGTCGCGGTCCATCACGAGGATCAGGTCGCGCTCGGCGAACCACGCGGGGTCGAACTGACGGGCCCGGTGTGCCGAGCCGTCGTACCCGTGGTCGGCCAGCGTGGCCAGCGCCCGCTCGTCCATCGGCTCCCCGGCGTGCCAGCCGCCGGTGCCGGCGCTGTCCACCTCAACGTCGCCGAGCCCGCGTTCGGCGAGCGTACGGCGCAGCACCACCTCGGCCATCGGGGAGCGGCAGATGTTGCCCATGCAGACCAGACATACACGCTTCATGAACTCAAGTCTCTCCCATAACGCCCGTGACCTGCCCGTTATCTCCTGAAAGCCGCACAAGAGCGACCAGGGGCGTTCACTACGCGTTCACCTTTACCAAGGTTTTAGGTCACCTCGGCTCCCTACCGTCCCTGGTGTTGAGAAGACAAGGGGAGGAACAACCGTGAAGTATGCAGGCCGGCTCGCAGCCGCCACCCTCGCCGGCGTGCTCTCGCTCGCCGCATGCGGGACCGATGACAACTCCGGCGGGGCGGGGGCGACCGCCGGCGCCGCCGCTCCCGCTCAGGGCGACGACAGCCTGAAGGGCACCATCAACGCCGCCGGTTCCTCGGCCCAGGCGAACGCCATCGCGGAGTGGAAGAAGAACTTCCAGTCGTCGAACCCCGGCGTCAGCGTCAACTACAACCCGAGCGGCTCGGGCGCCGGTGTCCAGGCGTTCATCCAGGGGACGGTGGCCTTCGCCGGCTCCGACTCCGCGCTGAAGGAGGACAAGGGCGAGCCCGCCCAGGCCGACGCCCGCTGCAAGACCGGCAAGGCGATCAACCTGCCGATGGTGACCGGCCCGGTGGCCGTCGTCTACAACCTGCCGGGCGTGGACGGCCTGCAGCTCTCGCCGAAGACCATCGGCGGCATCTTCAACAGCAAGATCACCAAGTGGGACGACCCGGCCATCAAGGCCGACAACCCCGACGCGAAGCTGCCCTCGACCGCCATCCAGGCGTTCCACCGCTCGGACGAGTCCGGCACCAGCGACAACTTCACGAAGTTCCTCAAGGCCACCGCCGAGTGGCCGTACGAGCCGGCGAAGGCGTGGCCGGCCGAGGCGCAGGGCCAGGGCGCGAAGGGCTCCGACGGCATCGCCTCCAGCATCAAGAGCACCGAAGGCGCGATCAGCTACGTCGAGCTGTCCTTCGCGGAGAACTCGCAGCTGCAGAAGGCCAAGGTGGCCAACGGCTCGGGCGAGTTCGTCGAGCTCACCCCGGAGAACGCGGCCAAGACCGTCGAGGCCGCCCAGGTCGAGGGCACCGGCAACGACCTCAAGCTGAAGATCGACTACGCCACCAAGGCCGCGGGCGCCTACCCGATCGTCCTGGTGACATACGAGATCACCTGCGAGAAGGGCCTGTCGGCCGACGACGCGAAGCTGGTCAAGTCGTTCCTGGGCTACACCTCCAGCGACGAGGGCCAGCAGGCGCTGACCAGCCTCGGCTACGCGCCGCTGCCGTCGAGCCTGCTGACCAAGGTCCGCACCGCCGTCGAGGCCATCTCCTAACCACATGGCCACACCAACCAGAACCACGGAGAGCGGACCGGCCGTGCGCCGGTCCGCCTTCCGGCGCAGCCGCGGCGACGGCCCGTTCCGCTTCGCCTCGACCGGCGCCGGGGTCGTCCTGCTGGCGATCATGGCCGCGATCGGGTTGTTCCTGGTCGTCAAGGCCCTTCCCGCCCTCCAGGCGAACACCTCCCACTTCCTGACCGAGCTGACCTGGCAGCCGAACGCGACCAAGCCGATCTTCGGCATCGGTGCGCTGGCGTTCGGCACCGTGCTGAGCTCGCTGCTGGCGCTGCTGATCGCCACTCCGGTGGCCGTGGGCGTCGCGCTGTTCATCTCCCACTACGCGCCCCGGCGGCTCGCCTCGGCGCTGGGCTACGTCGTGGACCTCCTCGCCGCGGTGCCGAGCGTGGTGTACGGGCTGTGGGGCGTCGCCTTCCTCGTCCCGTTCATGCTCGGGCCGTCGAAGTTCCTGAACGACTACTTCGGCTGGATCCCGCTGTTCAGCGGAGAGTCCATCGTGGGCAAGAGCATGCTCACCGCCTCTCTCGTGCTCGCCATCATGATCCTGCCGATCATCGCCGCGATCTCCCGCGAGGTCTTCCTGCAGGCCCCCAAGATGCAGGAGGAGGCGGCGCTGGCGCTCGGCGCGACGCGCTGGGAGATGATCCGGACGGCGGTGCTGCCGTTCGGCCGGCCCGGCGTGATCAGCGCCGCGATGCTCGGCCTCGGCCGGGCCATGGGCGAGACCATCGCCGTCGCGCTCATCTTCCCGGCGACGTTCAAGATCTCGTTCCAGATCCTCGGCCCGTACGGCAACAGCATCGCCGCCAACATCGCCAACGGCTTCGGCGAGGCGACCGAGGTTGGCCGCGGCGCGCTGATCGCCTCGGGTCTCGTCCTTTTCCTCATCACCCTGCTGGTGAACATGGCCGCCCGCTTCATCATCGCCCGCCGCAAGGAGTACGCGAGGGCCGCAGCGTGACCGTACAGACCGGAATCCAGCCCATCTCCGCGACGCGGCGAGCGAAGGACCGCCTGGTCCAGGTGCTCGTCTATCTGGCGTTCGCGCTCGCGGTCATCCCGCTCGTGTCGGTGCTGTGGCTCGTCGTCAAGAACGGCATCGGCCGGTTCGACATGGAGTTCTTCACCCACTCGATGCGCAACATCGGGGCGAGGGACGCCGGCGGCGGGGCCTACCACGCGATCATCGGCACGCTCGAACAGGTGCTGCTCGCCTCGCTCATCGCGGTCCCGATCGGCCTGCTCACCGCGGTCTACCTGGTCGAGTACGGCGAGGGCGGCCGGCTGTCGAGAACCATCAGCTTCTTCGTGGACGTCATGACCGGCGTCCCTTCCGTGGTTTCCGGCCTGTTCGTCCTGGCCTTCTGGATCCTGGTGCTCGGCATGCCGTTCTCGGGCTTCGCCGGCGCGCTCGCGCTGTCGATCCTGATGATGCCGGTGGTGGTCCGGGCCACCGAGGAGATGCTCCGCCTCGTCCCGCGCGAACTGCGCGAGGCGTCGTACGCGCTGGGCGTGCCCAAGTGGCGCACGATCGTCAAGGTGGTGCTGCCCACGGCGCTCCCCGGCATCGTGACCGGCGTCATGCTGGCCGTCGCCCGGGTCGCCGGTGAGACGGCCCCGCTGCTCCTCACCGTCTTCGTCACCGACTCCATCAACAACGACCCGTTCAACGGCCCCCAGATGGGTCTGCCGTTGTACGTCTTCAACCAGACGATCCTGCCGACCGACGTGGCCGTCGCCCGCGCCTGGACCGGGGCGCTGACCCTGATCCTGATCGTCATGCTGCTCAACCTGGTCGCGCGCCTCATCACCTGGTGGCGTTCGCCCGCGAGGAGGAGGTAAGGAATGGCCAAGCAGATCGAAGTCGCCGGCCTCGACGCCTACTACGGCTCGCACAAGGCCATCGAGGGCATCTCGATGACCATCGAGCCGCGTTCGGTGACCGCGTTCATCGGCCCTTCCGGCTGCGGCAAGTCGACCTTCCTGCGCACGCTCAACCGCATGCACGAGGTCATCCCCGGAGCCCGGGTCGAGGGCAAGGTCCGCCTGGAGGACCAGGACCTGTACGGCCCGGAGATCGACCCGGTGTCGGTCCGCCGGACCATCGGCATGGTGTTCCAGCGGCCGAACCCCTTCCCCACGATGTCGATCTACGACAACGTGGCGGCGGGGCTGCGGCTGAACGGCCGGGTGTCCCGCTCCCAGCTGGACGGGATCGTCGAGGAGTCCCTCAAGGGCGCCAACCTGTGGAACGAGGTCAAGGACCGGCTCGCCCGGCCCGGCGCCGGCCTGTCCGGCGGCCAGCAGCAGCGCCTGTGCATCGCCCGCGCGATCGCCGTACGGCCGCAGGTGCTGCTCATGGACGAGCCGTGCTCGGCCCTCGACCCCATCTCGACGCTCGCGATCGAGGACCTGATCTCCAAGCTCAAGCAGGACTACACGATCGTGATCGTGACCCACAACATGCAGCAGGCGGCCCGGGTCAGCGACAGGACGGCGTTCTTCAACCTCGCCGCCCAGGGACAGCCCGGCAAGCTCGTCGAGATGGACGAGACCTCGAAGATCTTCACCAACCCGGCCGAGAAGGCGACCGAGGACTACATCACCGGCCGCTTCGGCTGACGCGCACTTCCTGCCGACGAGCTTTGGAGGGACCGGGTGACGGCACCCGCAGTGGAGGGGGACACTCGGACGGCGCCCATGCTCCTGGTGGCCGATCCGGACGCGGGACTGGTGCGGCAGCTCTCGGCCGCCATGCAGGCCGAGGGCGTCGACGTTACCGGCGTGCCGGACGGCGCCCAGGCACTGCTGCAGGCCGGGGCGCTCCGGCCGGACGCCGTGCTGATCTGCGCCTCCCTCCCCATCGTCGGGCCCGTGGACTTCGTCCGGGCCGTACGGCTCGCGCGAACCATGCCCGTCCTGCTCGGCATCGACCTAGGCAGCGATGCCGGGCAGGCGTTGCGGGCCCTGGAGGCCGGGGCGACGGCCTGCGTGGCCCGGCCGTACCGGGTGCCAGAACTGCTCCCCCTCGTCCAGGCCGCCTTCCGGCGCCAGGACAACCACCGGACCGTGCTGACGATCGGCGAGGTCGAGCTCGACGTCACGGCGTACCAGGTGAAGGTGGCCGGGAGCATCGTCCACCTGCCGCTGCGGGAGTTCGAGCTGCTGCACTACCTGATGCGGAACGCGGACAGGACCGTCACCCGCGAACAGATCATGCGCAACGTCTGGCACTCGACCGACGGCATGTCGACGAACACGATCGCCGTACACGTGAAGCGCCTGCGCGCCCGGCTCGGCGACGTCGAGGACACAATGATCCAGACGGTGCGCGGAGTCGGCTACCGGCTCGTCAGCGGCTGAGAGCCCGCCGGTTCCACCCGCTCAGGAGAAGGTGCGGCCGAGGTTCGCGAGGCCGGCCTCCGCGTACGGCCTGATGCCCGTGCGCAGGCCGTACGCGACGTCCTCCAGCAGCGCGCACCGGGCGTAGAAGAGCATCCGTTCACGGCCCGCGTCGTCCAGCCCGCCCCGGTAGTGCTCCAGCGTCCGGGCGAGGACGGCGGGGCCGAGATCCCGGTAGACGAGCGCGAGGTCGTACGCGGGGTCGGCGACGGCTGCGTCTGTCCAGTCGATGACCCCCGTCACCGCGCTCGTCGCGACGTCCACCAGCACATGCTCGCTGCCCAGGTCGTTGTGGCAGAACGTCAGCGTCTCGGGGTCCGCGGGCGCCTCGGCGGCGAGGAACCCCTCGACCAGCCGGCGCTCCTCCGCGAGGAGACGGCCGGCGATCTCCTCGTAGTCTCCCTCGGCCTCCTCCCTGAGGTCGCGCAATGGGTAGGCGTCGCGCGGCACCAGGTCCTCCACGCGCGGGACGGGCAGCAGGTGCAGTGCGCTGAGGAAGGCGCCCAGGGGCGCCGCCAGGCGGGCCGGCTCGGGTACGGGATGCCGGTTCAGCGGCAGGCCCGGGAGCTTGGGATACGCCAGCATCCCCGCCTCGGGGACGACGAGAACCGGCCGCGGAACCGGGATCGTCGACACCTCACCGACGACGGCGAGCAGCGCCGCTTCACGCTCGACCGTCTCGCCGCGTTCATCGGGGTCGCCGGCCTTGCTCTGCCGCACAACCAACTCGCCGTTGACCTCGTACGCGGCGTTATCCTGTCCCTCGCCCAGCCGGTCGATCTTCCGGACCTCGTACCCGGGCAGATGGCGGGCCAGCAACCGGCGGATCTCCTCGGTCATCGCGGCATTCCAATCCCCGGGCGACACAAAAAAAGGGGGGTCATCCCATACGGGATGACCCCCCTCAAAAAATTGTCCGGCGGCGTCCTACTCTCCCACACCGTCCC
>QFZU02000144.1 GCA_003260025.2 Microbispora triticiradicis
CGGCCGCCCGGCCGGCCGCGGCGCGCGGCGGCCGTGCCCGAGCGCCGCGCCCACCAGCGTCCTGGTGTAGGGATGCGACGGCGACTCCAGAACCGCCGCGGCCGGGCCCTCCTCGACGAACAGCCCGTCCTTCATCACGTACACGTAGTCGGCGATCTCCACGACCACGCCCAGGTCGTGGCTGATGAGCAGCACCGCGGTGCCGTCGCTCACCCGCTCGCGCACCAGCGCGAGCACCTGCCGCTGCACGGTCGCGTCCAGGGCCGTCGTCGGCTCGTCGGCGATCAGCAGGTCGGGCCGCGCGGCCAGCGCCGAGGCGATGAGCGCGCGCTGGCGCAGCCCGCCCGACAGCTGGTGGGGATACTGCCGGGCGCGGCTGCGCGGGGCCGGGATCTCCACTTCGCCGAGCAGCCGCTCGACCTCGGCGTCCACCTGCTTCGGGGGCACGACGCGGTGCGTGCGCAGCGGCTCGGCCACCTCCGCGCCGACCCGGCGCAGCGGGTCGAGCGACCCCAGCGCGTCCTGCAGGACGAACCCCAGGCGGCGCCCGCGCAGCGACCGCCAGGCCCGGCCCCGCACCTGGCGCAGGTCGATCCCGTCGAACGTCAGCTCGGCCGCGGCGACCCGGGCGCCCTCCCCCGCCAGGCCGGCGAGGCTGCGCGCCGTGACGCTCTTGCCCGAGCCGGACTCGCCGACGATCGCGACGACCTGGCCGCGGTCGATCCGGAACGACACGCCGCGCACCGCCTCCACCGTCCCGTGCCGGGTGGGGAAGCCCACCGCGAGGTCCCGTACGGCGACGAGGGGGCGGCCCCCTCCCTCGGTGGTCACGACCGCCTCCCTTCGGCGCGGGCGTTGAGATGGCGGCCGACGAGCGTGACGGCCAGGACCGCGAGGGTGATGGCCACCCCAGGGAACACGGCGGGCCACCAGGCGAGGGCCAGGAGTTCGCGGCTGTCGGAGAGCATGGCGCCCCACTCGGCCGTCGGCGGCCGGGGGCCGAGGCCCACGAAGCTCAGCGAGGAGCTGGCGACGATCATGGCGCCGAGGCTCACCGTCGCGAGCGCCAGCACGGGGGCGGCGGCGTTGGGCAGCACGTGGCGGACGACGACCTGCGCGCGGGACCAGCCGAACCCGTGGGCGGCCTCGACGTACTGCGCCGCGCGGAGGCGGATCACCTCGGCCCGGGCCACCCGGGCGAAGCCGGGCGTGGAGATCACCGCCAGGCCGACGGCGGCGGTGCCGCTCCCGGGGCCGAGCACGGCGACGACGAGGAAGACCAGCAGCAGGCCGGGGACGGACAGGACCACGTCGAGCGACCGGCTGAGGACCTGGTCGGCGACCCGGCCGAGCTGGGCGGCGGCGACCCCGATCACGACGCCGGCCAGGAGGGCCAGCAGGACCGCGCCGGCCCCGATCAGCAGGGACGGCCGGGCTCCGTACACGATCCGGGCGTACAGGTCGCGGCCGTTCTGGTCGGTGCCGAGCCAGTGCCCGGCGCCGGGCGGCCGCAGCGTCGCGTCCAGGTCGGCGGCGTCCGGGTCGATCCCCGTGAACAGCGACGGGACCGCCGCCATGGCGGCCAGCAGCACCAGCACGGCCGCCCAGGGCCAGAGACTTCTGGGCACCCCTACCTCCCCGAGTCCCGCGTCCTGGGATCGATCACCCAGATGAGGATGTCGACCGCGATGGTGACCAGCACGAACGCGATCGCCGTCACCAGGACGACCGCGACGACCACGGGCATGTCCTTGTTCGCCACGGCGGACAGCGCCAGCCGCCCGATGCCCTGCCGGGAGAAGACGATCTCGATGATGACCGCGCCGCCGATCAGAGAGCCGGCGATCCAGCCGAGCAGCGTGGTGACGGGGATCAGGGCGTGGCGCAGCACGTGCCGCAGGCGCAGGGCCGTCTCGCCGAGGCCCCGGGCACGGGCGGTGACCACGAACGGCTCGTCCGCCGCACGCAGCAGCCCCTCCCGCAGCACTCCGGCGACGACGGCCGCGGGCCCGGCGGCCAGGGCGGCGGTCGGCAGGACCAGCCCGGCCGGCGAGGAGGACCCGATGGCCGGGAACCAGTGCAGGGTGAAGGAGAAGACGGTCAGCAGCAGCAGCCCCAGCCAGAACGGCGGCAGGGCCACGACCAGCGACTCGGCCGACGCGAACAGCGAGCGCACCCAGGCCCGGCGGTTGGCGCTCACCACCCCGAGCGCGACCGACGCGACGATCGTCGCCAGCAGGGTCGTGGCCACCAGCAGAAGCGTGGAGGGGAGCTGTGCGGCGATCTCGCCCCACACCGGCCTGCGCAGCACGTACGACTCGCCGAACTCGCCCCGCACGATCCGCCCGAGGTAGGTGAGGTACTGCACCGGGATCGGGTCGTCGAGCCCGTACTCCGCCACGATCCGCTCGCGGACCTCGGGGCTCACCGAGGTCCGGGCGAGCAGGACGTCGGCCGTGCTCCCCGGCATGACCTGCAGCAGCACGAACGTCACCGTCACCGCTCCCCACAGCACACCGGCCGAGGCGGCCAGGCGGACGAGGACCAGCCGTACGAGCGACCCGTGGCCCCGGCCGGAGCGGCGGTCCTCGGTCCGCGCCGCCGCCGCTCCCGCCGGGGACGTCTTCAGGACGCCAGCCATATGCCGGACAGGTCGGGCGTGCCGTCGACGTTGAACCGCACGTCCCGGACGCCCTCGCGGGCCGCGACGGTGGACAGCGGCGAGTAGATCGGCAGCACCGCCGCGTCGTCGGTGACCCGCCGCTGCACCTCGGCGTAGACGCCGAACTGCTCGGACTGGTCCCGGGCGTCGAGTGCCCGCTTGAAGTAGGCCTCCACCTGCGGGTTGTCGTACCTCGCCATGTTGTTGCTGATCCCGCGCTTGGGCGTCGGGATGTTGTCGGCGCCGAACAGCACCCGCAGCACGTCCGGCCCGGGTGAGGAGAAGCTCGTGTCGATCAGCTCGTAGTCGCCGTCCAGCAGGCGGTTGACGAAGGTGCCGCCGTCGAGGTTCTCCTCGACCAGCTCGACGCCGAGCTGCTTGGCCGAGGCCTGGATCTGCACGGCGAGGGTGCTCACCGACGGGTCGGACCACATGTGGCGCAGGGTGAGCCGCCTGCCGTCCTTGGTCCGGTAGCCCTGCGCGTCCCGTTGCGTCCATCCGGCCTGGTCGAGCAGCCGGTTCGCCTCGGCCGGGTCGTAGCCGTACGCGGAGGAGAGCGAGCCGTCGAAACCGGGCGTGCTGGCCGACAACGGCCCCTGCGCGCCGTCGTACACCCCGAAGTAGACGTTCTTCACGATCTGCCGCCAGTTGACGCCCGCCCGCAGGGCCTTGCGCACGTTGACGTCGCTCAGCGGGCCCTTCGCGGTGTTGGGCCAGTAGCTGTAGTTGGCGCCGGGGAACGGCGTGGTGTGCAGGGCGAAGCCCGGGGTGCCCTTCAACGTGCCGACGGAGGACGGCGCGAGGCCGGTGATCACGTCGACCTGGCCGCTCGTGAGCGCGCCGAGCCGGGCCGAGTTGTCCGGCACGACCGTGACCTCGATGCGGTCGAGCGGCGCGGGGCCCGTGCGTGGCGCCCCCTCCGGAGCCCAGCCGTACGCCGGGTTCCTGACGTAGTCGATGCCCTTCTGCGGGGTGAGCCCGCCGTCGCTCTTGAACGGCCCGGTGCCGACGACGGTGGCGCACAGCTTCGAGGCCGGGCCCTTCAGCGTGGCCGGGGACTCGATCCCGAGGTTGGGCTGGGCGAGCGCGGCGAGGAAGCCGGAGTCGGGCCGCTTCAGCCGCACCTCCACGGTCAGCGGGTCGACGGCCTTCGCCGAGTCGTAGGCCGCGACCAGGCTGCCGGCGAGCAGCGACTTGGTCTCGGGGGCGACCACGTGGTCGAGGTTGGCGACGACCGCCGCCGCGTCGAACTTCGCGCCGTCGGTGAAGGTCACGCCCTCCCGCAGCCGGAACGTGTACGTCCGCCGGTCGCCGGAGACCGTCCACTCGCGGGCGAGCCAGGGATGGAGGCCGCCTCGCGGGTCCTGGTAGACCAGGGAGTCGACCAACGGCCGGGTCAGCAGCCGGGCCGAC
Source organism: Microbispora triticiradicis (assembly GCA_003260025.2). Lineage (GTDB taxonomy): Bacteria > Actinomycetota > Actinomycetes > Streptosporangiales > Streptosporangiaceae > Microbispora > Microbispora triticiradicis. Next base: position 4,076 of record QFZU02000144.1, read on the forward strand.
TCCGTCGGGCTCTGGTGGGGGTCCAGGCACTCCGGTTCCTTCTCGACCGCCAGGCGCAGCGTGCCCCCGGTGCGGGGGGACACCGCTCCCGCTGCCTCCGCCTTCCCCTGGGCGGCGGGGGCCGGGTCGTCCGCTCCGGAGGAGCAGGCGGTGAGAGCCAGCATCAGCGTGGCGGCCCCCGCCATGACGGCGGAGGCGGTGGTTCCGGGCCTCGGGGCAGCACCCATCCTCGTCCCAATCGTTGCGACGTCCAGGCCGGAAGGGATCTCCGGCCACAGACACAGTGCTCGCCGGTTCTAAAGCCGTGCTGAATCGGCGGCGCCGTCGCGTGAGGGGACTACAGCGACGAGACGATCTTGGCGATCAGCTCGTAGGAGCGGATCCTGGCCTGGTGGTCGGGCACCTGGGTGAGCACGAACAGCTCGTCCGCGCGGGTGGCGCGCAGCAGGTCGCCGAGCCGGGGGGCGATCCGCTCGGGGCTGCCGACGAACTGGGGGCCGATCTTGTCCCGCAGGAATCGCTCCTCCTCCGGGGTGAACCGGTGCGCGGCCGTCTCCTCCTCCGTCGGCAGGACGGTCGCGGGGTCGACCGTGCGCATGAGGATCTGGCCGTACACGAAGGACGTGGCGAGCCGGTGCGCGCGCTCGTCGCTGTCGGCCGCGACCGCGATCACGGCCACGCAGGCGTGCGGCTCGGCGAGGGCCGCCGAGGGCCGGAACGCCCGGCGGTAGGCCTCCAGGGCCTCCGGCGCGCCCGCGCCGACGATCGCGTGCGCGTACACGTACGGCAGGCCGAGACGGCCCGCGGCGGCGGCGCTGGACGCGCTCGACCCGACCAGCCAGATCTCGGGCGGCGTGGCCGGCTCGGGGATCGCCCGGACGCCGCCGCTGCCGCCGGCGAAGTACTCGCCCAGCTCGCGCAGCGCGCTCGGGAAGTCGAGCCCGCGCGGGTCGCCCATGCGGGCGGCGGCCTCGCCGGAGCCTCCGGCGGCGCGGCCGAGCCCGAGGTCCACCCGGTCCGGGTAGAGCCCGGCCAGGACGCCGAACTGCTCGGCCACCACGTACGGCGAGTGGTTGGGCAGCAGCACCGCGCCGGAGCCGACGCGGATGGTGGAGGTCGCCGCGAGGATTGACCCGGCGAGCACGGCCGGGCTGGAGGTCGCGAGCGCCGGGGTGTTGTGGTGCTCGGCGACCCAGTAACGCCGGTAGCCCAGCGCCTCCACGGCCTGAGCCAGATCGACGGAGCGGCGCAGCGCGTCGCCCGCGGTGTCGCCACGCCAGACGGGTGCGGTGTCGTGCACGGAGACGGCGATTCCCTCGGCCAACGTCCTCTCCTTCAGGGGAGTCAAAGGGGCATATGCGGAGGATTCCTCATGTTACGTCGCCGGACAGTCAACCTGAGGTTGCCTCAGATTGTCAACGGCTCAGGGACGGCTCCGGGACCACCCGCCCCTCGGTGTGCAACGTGAGGTGGGCGGGAACGCCGGTGACGGCCTCCAGGCCGTGCACGAACCACGCCTCCCCCGGCGACTCTCCCGGCGTCTCCCCGTCGGCCGCGAAGCCGTAGTGCGGATAGAGGTCGCGTACCTTGCCGTTCTTGGCCGTCGGCAGAAAGCGGCCGCGCACGGCGGGGAAACCGGCGTCCCTGGCGGCGTGGAGCACCGCCGACAGCACGGCCTGCTCGATGCCCCGCGCGAAGACCCGGCAGCTCAACAGGAAGTTCTCGATCAGCAGGCCGTCGGGCCGGGCCCTCAGAAAGACCGCGCCGACCAGGCCGTTGCCGCCGAAGCGGTCGGCCGAGGAGATCGTGAGCACCCGGGAGTCCGGACGCCCGGCGCGCTCCCGCACCTCCTCGGGCGACAGGCGCTCGGTGGTGAGGTTGAACTGGTTGGTCCGCAGCGTGATCTGGGAGAGGCGGGCGACCTCCTCCGGCCGCGCCGGGGCCAGCCGCACGGACACGCCCAGACCGGCCAGGAACCTCTCGGCCGAGCCGGCGGCCGCCAGGAAGTCCGACCGCGCCGCCTCCTCGTGGTAGCGGCGGGTCCGCACCCGGTCCTCCGCGGTGACCTCGGTCGTGGTGAACCACCCATCGGCCAGCAGCGCGTCCGCGTGCGTCGCCGGGTCGCCGTCCAGGTGGACCACGACGGTCTCCGGCAGCTCCGCCGCGACCGCGGCGCACTCGTACGGGCTGTCGTCGGCGAAGACGACGCTGTCGCCGCCGAGGTTGAGCTCCTCCACGAGCGTGCGCAGGTTCCCCGGCTTGGGACTCCAGTTGGCGAGGACGCGGACGAAGTCGTCCTCGCGCAGCACCATGCCGGGGTGGTCGCGCAGGGCGGCGAGCACCGGCTCCCGGTCGTTCTTGCTCACTGCGGCGAGCAGCACGCCCTGGGAGCCCAGCTGTTTGACCACGTCCTGGAACCGGCGGAACGCCTCGCCGCGCGGGCCGCGGCCGACCTCGATGCCCTCCACGCCGTCGTCACCGAGGACGCCGCCCCACAACGTGCCGTCCAGGTCGAGGGCCAGCACCTTCTTCGCCCGGCCGGTCCGCGCCCTGACAAGATGGGCGAGCTCCCGCGCGTACGCGCCGAGCAGCCCGTCGGACAGGTTCGCTCCGGCGTACGTCGCGAAGCGGGAGTCGGCGAGCTCGGTCGCGGACGTCAGGAGCGGGTCGAGGTCCGTCACGACCACCCGGCCGGAGGACGCGCCCAGCTCCAGCAGCTCCGCGTTGGCCCGCCGCCAGGCGGCGCCCAGCCGGGCCCGCGAGCCGTGGTCGAGCAGCCGCGCCTGCCACAGGCGGGGCAGCGGCACCGTGTTGAGCACGAGCGTCCCCGAGCCGCCGCTCGCGGCGTACCGCGCGGCGAGTCCCCGCCACAGCGCGAGCTTCTCGCCGAGCACCCGCTCGACGTCCTCCGCCGTGAACGGCACGCCCACCTCGTCGAACACCGTGGCGTGGTCGAGCACGCAGACCACCAGGTCGGGCCGCTCGGCGTACAGCTCGCTGCCCGGGTCGCCCAGCTCGAAGACGTACGACCCGAACCCCGCCGGCCGCACGGACGGCACGTACCCATGGCGGGCCAGCTCGCCGACGAGCGCGACGCGCAGCGCCTCCAGCGTGCCGTGCCCGGTGACGGTCACCCGCACCCGCGGCAGATCCGGATGGCGCTCCCGTACGGCGTCCAGGTCGGCCTGGGCGAGCAGCCGCGCCGCCCGGGCGGCGTCCTCGGCGGACATCGCGGCGAGGAGCGGGGCCACCTCGTCGAAGCGCTCGGCGAGCGCCCCTTCGCGGTGCAGCAGGCGCAGCCGCGCCAGCGCCGCGGCGGTGTCAGTGGTCATCGGGACTCCAGGTCGTCCGCACCGTGGGTGCCGGTGCCGCCATGTGTCGGGACCACGCCGGACGGCACGGCGACCCCCGCCGCGCTCCCGGTGACCTCGGCTCCGTTGGCCGTGGTCCCGGTGGTCGTGGTTGGTTCGGCCTCAGGTCTCGTGGCTGTGGGGGCGAGCAGTTCGTCCAGGCGGGCCGCCAGCTCGTGAGCCGTGCGGTGGTCGAGCACCAGGCCCGGGGGGACCTCCAGGCCCGTCTCGCGGGCGACGCGGCCCGCGATCTCCAGGGCGCCGAACGACGTGATGCCGGCCTGGGTGAGGTCGTCGTGCGGGCCGACCGCTCCGCCCGCGTGGCCGAGGGCGCCGTCCACCGCCGCCAGGACGATCGCCAGCAGCACGCCGTGCCGCTCCTCGGCCGGCACACCGTCGAGCGCCACCGACGGCGTCCCGGCGTTTCCGGCTGTTCCGTCGGGCGGTGTCCCGGCCTCCTCGGACCGCCACCGCCGCAGCGCCGTCACGACCTCACGCAGAGCGCCCGGCGGCGCGTCGACGCCGCCGACGAGGGCGGCGAACCTCTCGGGGTCGAGGTCGTCCACCGCGCTCCACAGCTCGCGTTCTCGCGGCGAGCCGCCCCGCGCGCGGGGGGAGGCGGTGATCCAGTGCCGCTCGTGCCGGAAGGGATAGGTCGGGACGGCGGCGGGGTCGGCCGCGGGCCCCTCGCCGACGACCCTGCCCCAGGCGACCGGCACGCCCCGCGCGTACGCCTGGGCGAGCCCCCGCAGGACCGAGCGGGCCTCGGCGGACGGGTCGCGCAGTAGCGGCACGGCGGCCACGTCGTCGCCCTCCTGGGCGAGGCAGTCGGCGACCATGCCGGTCGTCGTCGTGTCCGGGCCGATCTCCACGAAGGTGTCCACGCCGAGCTCGCGCAGCGCGCGGACGCCGTCGTGGAAGCGGACCGGTTCACGCACCTGGGCGGCCCAGTGCTCCGGCGCGGCCAGGTCCTCGCGCGTGACGGGCCGTCCCGTACGGGTGGAGACGAGGGCCGTCGCGGGTTCCCGCACGGTGAGCCCGCGAGCGGCCTCCACCAGGCCGGGCAGTACGGATTCCATGTGCGGCGAGTGGAACGCCTGGCTCACCGCGAGAGCCTTGGTGCGCACGCCTTTCGCCCGCCACTCGGCCGCCAGCCTGCGTACCGCAGCGGCGTCCCCGGAGATCACCGTCGAGCGAGGCCCGTTCACGGCGGCGACCGAGACGAGGCCGGTCATCCCGTCCAGCGAGGCCGCGACCTCCGGCTCCGGCGCCCGCAGCGACACCATGCCGCCGCCCTCCGGCGCCGCCTGCATGGCCAGCGCCCGCGCCACCACGAGGGACGCCGCGTCGTCGAGCGACAGCGCCCCCGCTGCGTGCGCCGCCGTGAGCTCCCCGATGGAATGGCCGAGCAGCGCGTGCGCGACCAGGCCCAGGTCCTCGGCCAGCCGGACGAGCCCGATCTGTACGGCGAACAGCGCGGGCTGGGCGTACTCGGTCCGCCGCAGCGACGCCGACTCCGGCGATCCCGCGGGGGCGAACACGACCTCCGCCACCCGCGGCCCCCGCGCGTCCCGCAGCGCACGCGCGCGGTCCAGGGCGGCGCAGGCGGCGTCGAACGCCTCCGCGTAGGCGGGGAACCTCCGGTGCAGCTCCTGGCCCATGCCAGGACGCTGGGTTCCCTGCCCGGAGAACACGAACGCCACCGTGGGGGCGGGCCGGGCGGCGGTGACCGGCGAGCCGGGCGCGGCGAGCGCGTCCAGCTCACGCGCCAGTTCGGTCGCGTCCTCTCCGAGCGCGACCGCCCGGTGGCGGAACGACGACCGCGCGCCGAGGAGCGTCCGCGCCACCGCCGCGAGGCCGGCCGCCTCCCCACTCCACGCCGCCACCCCGCTCCGCGCCGCTTCCGCAGGCTGCGCCGCCTCACCGCGCCGCGCCACCGCAGCGAGGCCGTCCGCCTCCCCGCTCCGCGCCGTCTCCCCGGTCCGCGCGTCGCTCCGCGCCGCTTCCGGGCGCTCGTGGGGCCGGTCCTGCGCACGCAGGAGGTCGCGCAGGCGGGCGGCCTGCGCCCGCACGGCCTCGGGAGACCGGCCCGACAGCACCCAGGGGACGGCCGGGGGCGCCCCGGCCGGCCGCGCGGCGGACTCCCCAGCCGGCGGCGCGGC
>QFZU02000145.1 GCA_003260025.2 Microbispora triticiradicis
ACGGTGTGGGAGAGTAGGACGCCGCCGGACAATTTTTTGAGGGGGGTCATCCCGTATGGGATGACCCCCCTTTTTTTGTGCCCGGAGCCCCGCCCCGGCGATGGGTGTGAGGTGAAGGGCGATGACGACGTCCCGTACGCTGAGGGTCGTGGAATATCGAGCCGTCGAGCAAGCGATCATGGCGCGGGGGGTGGAGTGGGATTTCGATCCCTCTCTCGATCGGATCGCCGCGCTGATGGAGATCCTCGGCGATCCCCAGAAGTCGTACAAGGTCGTTCACATCGCGGGGACCAACGGCAAGACGAGCACCGCGCGCATGACCGAGGCCCTGCTGCGCGAGCGCAACCTCCGGGTCGGCCGCTACACGAGCCCGCACCTTCAGTCGATGCGCGAACGCATCTCCGTCGACGGTGAGCCCCTCTCGGAGGAGCGGTTCACCGAGGTGTACGAGGACATCGCGCCCTACCTGGAGCTGATCGACGCCAGGGTGGGGAAGCTCAGCTTCTTCGAGGTGCTGACGGGGATGGCGTTCGCCGCGTTCGCCGACGCCCCCGTGGACGTCGCGGTCGTCGAGACCGGCATGGGCGGGACCTTCGACGCGACCAACGTCGCCGACGGCACCGTCGCGGTGATCACCCCCGTGGCTCTCGACCACACCGAGTACCTCGGCCCCGACATCGCCACGATCGCCGGTGAGAAGGCGGGGATCATCAAGCCCAAGGCGACCGTGGTGCTGGCGCAGCAGGCGCTGCCCGCCGCCGAGGTGCTGATGCGGAGGGCCGCCGAGGTCGGCGCGGTCGTTGCCCGGGAAGGGCTGGAGTTCGGCGTGCTGCACCGCGAACTGGCGATGGGCGGCCAGATGCTCCAGCTCAGGGGCCTCAAGGGTGTGTACGAGGACGTCTTCCTGCCGTTGTACGGCGCGCACCAGGCCGGCAACGCCGCCGGCGCCCTGGCCGCGGTGGAGGCGCTGACGGCCGGGGACGACCCGCTGGGCGACGAGGTCGTACGGCAGGGTTTCGCCCAGGTGAGCAGCCCGGGAAGGCTGGAGGTCGTCCGGCGCGGGCCCACCGTCCTGGTCGACGCGGCGCACAACCCCGCGGGCATGGAGGCGACGGTCGAGGCGCTGACCGAGGCGTTCGGCTTCACCCGGCTCGTGGCCGTGGTGGCGGTGATGGCCGACAAGGACGTGGAGACGATCCTGGACCTGCTCGAACCGGTGGCCGAGGAGATCGTGGTCACCCGCAACTCCTCCCCGCGCTCTCTGAGCCCCGACGACCTGGCGGTCCGCGCGCAGGCCGTCTTCGGCCCGGACCGCGTCCACATCGAGGACCGGCTGGACGACGCGATCGACACGGGCATCGGACTGGCCGACCAGGGGGACGAACTGGGCTCCGGGGTCCTGATCACCGGGTCGGTGGTCACGGCCGGCGACGCCCGGGTCCTGCTGAAGGCCGCCAGGTGAGGGCGGTGAGCGGCGGCATGTTCGAGGTGACTCCCGGCATGCGGCGGCTCTGCGCGAGCGTTCTCGGCATGCAGGCGATCGTCGTGGCGCTGGTGACTCCCGTCGCGATCACCATCAACCACGTGTCCCCGCCGGTCGCGGTGACCGTCGGGCTCGGCCTGGCCGTCCTGTGCGTGCTGATCGCCGGTCAGTTGAAGCGGTCGTACGCCTACATCGCGGGCAGCGTGCTGCAGATCCTGACGATCGCCACAGGATTCCTGGTCCCGGCCATGTTCTTCCTCGGGGTGATCTTCGCCGCCCTGTGGATAACCGCCATCTTCGTCGCTCGCCGTGTCGAAGGGACGACGAAGCGCTAAAGTCGGCTTCCATGGCCGTCCCTCCCGTACCGCAGGCACGGGCCGCCGTGCAGGTCCGTGCCGTGCGCGTCCCCATGCTGGTCGACGTCGTCATCGGGCTGCTCACCGTGGTCGCCCTTCCTCTCGCGGTCGTCGCGATCCCGAACACGATCTCCGTCGTGGCGGCGCTCCTGCCGCCGGGGGTCTCGCAGGTCGAGATGATCCGCGCGCACGGTCTCGCGCTGCCCGCCATGCTGGTGACCGTGCCCATCGCCGCGGCGGCGGTGCGCAGGTTCCGCGCGGCGCCGATTCTCGTCGCGGGGCTGACCCTGCTCGCGCTCGCGGACGCCGCGGGCGGATACACCGAGACGGTCACGCTCGTCGGCGTGCTGCGCGTGCTCCACGGAATCGGCGCGGGCATGCTCGTCCCGGCCACGCTCGCCGCGGTGGCCGAGCGTCCCCGTCACCGGGTGCTGCTGCCGATCTGGGCCGGGGCGCTCTCCGTGTCGCTGCTGTCGGCGCAGGCACTGGCGCTGTGGGCGATCCGGGACGTGTCGTCCTGGCGGGTCACCCTCCAGCCGTACCCGCTGCTCACCGGGGTCGCGCTGGCCCTCGCCGCGGTGTACCTCGTCCTGTGGATGGTCACCGGCGGCGCCGGCGCGGCCGAGGCGGAGGGCGAGCGGCAGGTGCTGCCCCTGAGGCGGCCCACCTCCGCCGAACGCGGCAGGCTCGCGCTGGCCGCCGTGCCCGCCGCGGCGATCGCGGCGCTGGGCGTGGGCGTCACCTTCGACTGGCCGCCCCTGCTGGTGGTCGCCGCGGCGGCGCTCGCGACGGTGGCGATGCTGGCCCTCGCGGCGTTCGGCGCCATCGAGGGACAGGGCGGCCGGACCCTCGCGCTCGTCAACGTGGCCGTCGGGCTGGTCGTGCTGCCGACCGCCGCGCAGATGACCTACATCGAGCTCGGCGGCCCGCTGGGCGGTCCCGGGCTGCTGGGTCTGTGGGTGCCGTTCCTGGTGGCCGGGCTGGCCGCGCTCGCGGCGGCCGTCCTGGCGGGGAGGGCGCCGGAGACGTCCGCCACGCGGATGACCGCTGTCGGTCTCGCCGCCGTGGTCGGCGGGATGTGCGCCGTCAGGCTTCTCGTTCCGGCACCCTCTGGCACGCCGCTGGTGGTGCCGTTCGTCCTGCTGGCCGCCGGGGCGGCGGTGGCGCTGGTCGGCGCGTTCCGGCTGGCGGGCCTCGGCTCCGCGCTGCTGGGCCTGTCGCTGTGCTTCCCCGCCGTGCTCGCTGGTTTCCTGCTCGGCACCGGCATCCAGGTCAACCGGCTGCGCGAGGCCGCCGGGTCCGCGCCGGCCGGCCGGGACGGGGGGAACGCGCTCGTGAAGGGGTTCGTCGACGCGCTGCACATGTGGGCGCTGGTCGGCGGCTTCGTCGTGGTCGGGGTGATCGTGCTCTCGTCGGTCCTGGCGCGGCGGAGCGCCGCCGCCGCGTCCGCCGGTCAGGTGGTGATCCCCCTGCCGACGCCCTCGCCCGAGGGCGACGACCCCGGACCGCAGGAGCCGGACACCGTGCGCTGACCACGCCGGGTGAGCGGAGTGGCGCACCTGGACCGGTAAGCTGCCGTTGCGTTGGAGCTCCCGGGCGTGCCCGAGAACCGGCGGGTCGGACGCCACGTGAGCGTCACCCACGACGACAATAGGAGAGAAGACCGTGTCCGAGCGTACGCTTGTCCTGATCAAGCCCGACGGGGTCCGTCGCGGGCTCGTCGGGGACGTCATCGGCCGCATCGAGCGCAAGGGCCTCAAGATCGTGGCGATGGACCTGCGCACGCTCGACGCCGAGACGGCCAAGGCCCACTACGCCGAGCACTCCGAGCGCCCGTTCTTCGGCGAGCTGGTGGAGTTCATCACCGGCGGCCCGCTCGTCGCGATGGTGCTGGAGGGCCCGCGGGCCGTCGAGGCGTTCCGCGCGCTGGCCGGGCTCACCGACCCCGTGAAGTCCGCGCCCGGCACCATCCGCGGCGACCACGCGCTGGAGATCGGCGAGAACGTCGTCCACGGCTCCGATTCGCCGGAGTCCGCGGCCCGGGAAACCAAGATTTTCTTTCCCGACCGTTTCTAGTCCTTGCCCCACGAGAGGCCCCGGTTTAAACCGGGGCCTCTCGTGTTTTCCCGGGTGGTGATCGAGCTTAGACCGGAGCAGGCCGGTTTTTCCGGGGGCTTGGGAGCTCGATGTGCCCAGTGATGAGCACGTGCGGTTACGATTCGAATGCGATGCGTCATCCCGCACTCCCGCTGAACCCGGTAACCGCTCACCACCTGAAGGAAGGCTTCCTTCCGCATGGGCAGCAAGCTGACATTCCTGGGCCGTGACATGGCTGTCGACCTTGGCACGGCGAACACTCTCGTCTACGTCCGAGGGCGCGGCATCGTCCTGAACGAGCCGTCCGTCGTCGCCATCAACGTCACGACCGGCAAGATCGTGGCAGTTGGGATCGAAGCGAAGCGGATGATCGGGCGGACGCCCGGAAACATCGTCGCGATCCGGCCCCTGAGGGACGGGGTCATCGCCGATTTCGATGTGACCGAGCGGATGCTGCGGTACTTCATCCAGAAAATCCACAAACGCCGGCACTTCGTGCGCCCGCGCATCATCGTGGCCGTACCCAGTGGCATCACCGCGGTCGAGCAGCGCGCGGTGAAGGAAGCGGGCTACCAGGCCGGCGCCCGCCGTGTGTACATCATCGAGGAGCCGATGGCGGCGGCGATCGGGGCCGGTCTGCCGGTGCACGAGCCGACCGGGAACATGGTCGTCGACATCGGCGGCGGCACCACCGAGGTGGCCATCATCTCGATGGGCGGCATCGTGACCAGCCAGTCGATCCGCGTCGGCGGCGACGAGCTCGACCAGGCGGTCATCTCCTTCGCCAAGAAGGAGTACTCCCTGATGCTGGGGGAGCGCACGGCGGAGGAGGTCAAGATCGCGGTGGGCTCCGCCTGCGCCACGGGTGAGGACTTCCACGCCGAGGTGCGGGGCCGTGACCTGGTCACCGGCCTGCCGAAGACCGTCGTCATCAGCGCCGAGGAGATCCGCCGGGCGATCTCCGAGCCGGTCAACGCGATCGTGGACGCGGTGAAGTCCACGCTCGACAAGTGCCCGCCCGAGCTGTCGGGCGATCTCATGGACCGGGGGATCGCCGTGGCCGGTGGCGGCGCCCTGCTGCGCGGCATGATCGACCGGCTGCGCGAGGAGACCGGGATGCCGGTCCACCTCGCCGAGAACGCGCTCGACTCCGTCGCGCTGGGCTCCGGGAAGTGCGTGGAGGACTTTGAAGCCCTCCAGCAGGTGCTCGTGCCGGAGCCCCGCAGCTAAGGAGCGGTCATGAGAGACACCCGCCGCGCCCGGCTCACGCTCGGCCTCCTTCTCGCCGTCGCGCTGATCCTGATCACCGTGGACAACCGGGCCGGGAGCGACCGCGTCCTCGGCCCGGTGCGCGGCTTCGCGGGGGCGGTGTTCGGGAAGGTCGAGCGCGTCGGCGCCGCCGTGACCGGGCCCATCACCGGCTTCGTCGGCATGCTGCGCGACGCGCCGTCCGCCCGCCGCGTGATCGGCGACCTGCGCAAGGAGAACGCGCGGCTGCGGGACGAGGTCTCCGCGCAGCGGCTCGACCGGGCCCGGTCCGACAAGCTGGACCGCATGCTCGGGCTGGCGGGTCTCGGTCGCTACCGGATCGTGCCGGCCCAGGTCGTCGCGCGGCGTACCGTGGCCGGGTTCGAGGACACGGTCGAGATCGACGTGGGGGCGGCCGACGGGATCCGAGCCGACATGACCGTGCTGAGCGACCAGGGGCTGGTCGGCAGGGTCATCCAGGCCGGCCCGGCCAGCTCGACGGTCGCGCTGCTGACCGATCCCGCCCTGTCGGCGGGGGCCCGGCTGGAGGGCGGCAACGAACTCGGTGTCGTGAACGGGCTGGGCGAGGCGGGCGGCGGCGGCAACCTGATCAAGTTCCGGCTGCTCGACTCCACCGTGCCGATCGGAGTGGGACGGCGGATCGTGTCGTTCGGCTCCCAGCGGAGCCTGCCGTACGTGCCCGGCGTGCCGATCGGGGTCGTAGAGCGGATCGACAACACCCCGGGCGAGGTCACCAGGACCGCCTACGCGCGGCTCTTCACCGACTTCTCCGCGCTGGACGTCGTCGGGGTCGTGGTCGCGGCGCCGAAGAGGGACCCCCGCGACTCCGTGCTTCCGCCGGTGCCGCCGCCGCCGAAGCCGCGCGACGAACGGCGGCCCGGCGAGCACAGGACCGGTCAGAGGTCGCTGGAGGAGGGGTTCGGGCTCCGGCGGCCGGCGCCACCGCGTGACGAGCGTGCCCGCGAGGATATGGCGGCCGGCGAGGGCCGCGGCGGGAGGAACTGAACGATGCTCCGCAACGTCACCCCTGCGCTGCTGCTCTTCGCCGTCCTGGTGCTGCAGGTCGTCCTGGTGAACCGGCTGCTGTTCACGTGGGCGCCGGACCTGGTGCTCCTGACGGTCGCCGTGCTCGCGACCAGGCGCGGGCCCCTGCCGGGCGCGGTGATCGGCTTCTGCGGCGGGCTCGCCTACGACCTGCTGCCGCCCGCCAACCACACGCTGGGCCAGTACGCGCTGGTCCTGTGCTTCCTGGGCTACGCGGCCGGTCGTGCGGGCGACCGCCTGCCGCTGCTCGTGATGGCGGGCTGCGGCGTGCTCGCGCCCGGCATGGTGGCCGGTCTGGGCGCGCTGCTCGGCGCGCCGGGGGTCACCTGGGGCGTGCTGGCGACGGCGTGGCCCCGGGCGGCCGTCTGCAATCTCGTGGCCGCTCCACTGGTGCTGTGGGCGGTCAACGTCCTGTACGGCGGCCACCGCAGACGCGCGGGTCGTACGGAGCTCGTTCCGGGTTATAGACGGGGGGCGGCATGACACGGTTGCGCGGGCGGCTGATCGTCCTGCAGGTGATGGTCATCGCCATGATCGTCGTGCTCGTCGTCCGGCTGTGGCAGGTCCAGGTGGTGCAGGGATCGCGGTTCGTCACGGTCGCGACGGAGACGCGCACCCGCGAGGTGCGGGTGCCCGCCCTGCGGGGGGCGATCCTCGACTCCTCGGGCCGTCCGCTGGTGCGCAACCGCACGACGCTGGTGGTCTCGGTGGACCGTGGCCGGCTTGAGCGTATGCCGGACGGCGGCGACGCGGTGCTGAGGCGGCTGTCCGGCGTGCTGAAGGTGCCGCTGCCGAAGCTGAAGATGGAGATCCGGGCGTGCGGCCCCGGCGTCAGCCGCCCGTGCTGGCCCGGCTCGCCGTACACGCCGATCCCGGTGGCGACGAACGTCAACCCCCGGGCGGCGCTGCAGATCCTGGAGCGCCAGGAGGACTTCCCCGGCGTGACCGCCGACATCCAGGCGATGCGCGACTACCCGAACGGCAGGGACGCCGCCCAGCTTCTCGGCTACCTGCAGCCGGTGACGCAGAGCGAGCTGGAGAAACGCGAGGGCCTCAAGGCCAACTACTCGGGCGTCGACCTCACCGGCCGCGACGGGCTGGAGCGGACCTACGACGCCGCGCTGCGCGGCACGGCGGGCCTGCGTGCCGTCCAGGTCGACCGGATGGGCAAGGTCATCACGGTCGACCAGCAGTCCGATCCGGTGCCCGGCGACGTCCTGGTGACCAGCATCGACGCCAAGGTGCAGCGGATCGTGGAGAAGTCGCTCGACCAGGCCATGCAGGAGATCCCGAACTCCGACGGCGCGGCGGGCGTGGTGCTCGACGTGAAGACCGGCCGGGTGATCGCGATGGCGAGCCGGCCCAACTACGACCCCAGGGTCTGGACGGGCGGCATCACCGAGAAGGACTACCGGCGCCTCCTGTCCGACAAGTCGGGCAAGCCGCTGGTGTCGCGGGCGATCGCGGGCGAGTACGCCCCCGGTTCGACGTTCAAGATCAGCTCGGCCTCCGCCATGATCGCCGATGGGGAGCCGCTGCACGGCACCTACCAGTGCCCCGGCGCCTACACCGTCGAGGGCCGGTCGTACCCGAACGCGGGCGGCATGAGCCTCGGCGCGATCTCGCTGCACGAGGCGCTGGTGAAGTCGTGCGACACCGTCTTCTACAAGTCCGGATACGAGGAGTGGCTGCGCGACGGCGGCAAGACGCCCAAGTCCAAGGTCAAGGAGCCGATGCCGAACATGGCCAAGGCGTACGGCTTCGGCCGCCGCACCGGCATCGACCTGCCCGGCGAGTCGCCCGGCCGCATCCCCACCCGCGCGTGGAAGCGTGACCTCTACAACTCCACCAGGGCCGAGATGTGCAGGCGGGCCAAGATCGGCTACCCGGAGATGAAGAACGAGAGCCGCGCCGCCTTCGCCAAGCGGCTGGCCAACGAGAACTGCCTGGAGGGCATGATCTTCCACGCGTACGAGGCGGTGAACCTGTCCATCGGCCAGGGCGACGTCCTCGTCACGCCGCTCCAGCTCGCCCGGGCGTACGCCGCGCTCGTCGGGGACGGCAACGTCCGCAGCCCCCGGCTGGGCTGGGCGCTCATGCGGCCCGACGGCACGCTGCACAAGGAGATCCCGGTGCCGGTGGAGTATCACCTGCCGGTCAGCGACGAGACCCGCACCTACATCCGCAAGGCGCTCAGCGAGGTGCCGTCGGACGGCACGGCGGCCGGCGCGTTCCGCGGGTTCCCGCTGAACGTCGTGAAGATCGGCGGCAAGACCGGCACGGCGGAGGTCTACGGCAAGGAGGACACCTCGTGGTTCGCCTCCTTCGCGCCCGCCGACAACCCGCGGCTGGTCACGGTGGTCATGGTGGCGCAGGGCGGTTTCGGCGCCTCGACCGCCGCGCCCGCCGTACGGCGGATCTGGGAGGGCATCTTCGGCCTCGGCAAGGGGGACAACGGCAAGCCGGTGCAGCCGGCGCTCCCCGACGGCAAACCGGTCACGCGGCTGCCGGCCATCAGCCGCGACGGGACCCAGTGAGGCGCCTGCCATGACCGAGGCCATGAGAGTGGGACGCGGGTCGCTGGCGCGGCGGGCGATCGGCCGCGGCGCGGTCGTCTGGCGGATGGACTGGCTCCTCCTCGGCGCGGTCCTCGCGCTCAGCGTCGTGGGCACGCTGCTGGTGTGGTCGTCGACCAGGACCTGGTCGTCCATCGAGCCGACCGCGATGGCAAAGAAGCACGTGATCAACCTGCTCATCGGGCTGGCCCTCTACAGCGCCGTCGCCGTGAGCGACTACCGGTGGCTCCGCACGTACGCGCCGGTCCTGTACGCCGTGGCGCTCCTGGGGCTGGTGCTCGTGCTGACCCCGATGGGCTCCACGATCAACGGGCACCACTCCTGGATCATGGTCGGCGGCGGCTTCGCCGTACAGCCGGACGAGCTGGCCAAGCCGGTGCTCGTGCTGATGCTCGCGCGGCTGCTCGCGCGGCCGTCCGAACGGGACAAGGACCGGCCGCGGGCCCTGAACGTCGCGCTCTGCATCGCGCTGACCGGCGTGGCAGCGGGCCTGATCATGCTCGAACCCGACCTCGGCACGACGATGGTGCTCGCGACGATCACCGGTGCGATCATCGTGCTCTCCGGGGTGCGCAAGCGCTGGGTGGTCGCCGGGATCCTGCTCGCGGCGGCCGCCGGGGCCGCGGTGTGGTCGCTGGGGCTGCTCAAGCCGTACCAGGTGGCGCGGTTCACCGCGCTGCTCGATCCGTCGACCGACCCTCGCGGCGTGGGCTACAACAGCAGGCAGGCCCTGGTGGCGATCGGGTCGGGCGAGTTGTTCGGCAAGGGGCTGTTCCACGGCGGGCAGACCACCGGCCGCTTCGTGCCCGAGCAGCACACCGACTTCATCTTCACCGTCGCGGGGGAGGAACTCGGCTTCGTCGGGTCCGTCGCCGTGGTGGCGCTGCTCGGCGTGATCCTGCTGCGCGGCGCCCGGATCGCCCGGATGTGCAACGACCGGTTCAGCGCGCTCGTCGCGGGCGGGATCGTCGCGTGGCTCGCCTTCCAGACTCTCGTCAACGTCGGCATGACCATCGGCATCATGCCGATCACCGGCGTGCCGCTGCCGTTCGTGTCCTACGGCGGCACCGCGACGTTCGCGAACATGACGGCGGTGGCCGTCCTCCAGGCGATCCACCTCAGGTCGCGGCCCTTCTCCTCGTGATGCCTCCCGATGCCTACCGATGCCTCCTGATGTCTCCTGATGTCGTCGTGACACTCCCATGAGAGCGGTTCGCAGGGTGGCGGATCCCCGCTCTCACTGGCGGCCGCACGGCGCGGCGAACAGTATGGGAACGGAACAGGTTCGGGGGCTGAACGAACCATTACGGAGGAACGGTGACTCCGGACGACGAGGCGCGGGACCGCCAGCGTGCCCTTGAACTGCTGCGCAGGGCCTTTCCCGACTACCGGATCGTGTACGGCGGCGGCCGGTGGGCCGCCGCGGCGGCGGGCGACCCGCCGACGGTGTGGTTCGCCGAGACACCGGCGAGCCTGTGCGGACAGCTCTTCACGGCGCAGTTGCGCAGCGGCGGGACCATCGCGCCTCTCCGGGTGGAGGAGAGCGACTCGCAGTGCGCGAGGTGACCGGTTCGTGACATCGACACCGTTAGCGTGCGGTTGTCACCACTGGGAGAGCCGATGACGACACCCTCACGCGGCGGGGACCGGTCCGCCATCCAGATCGCCGGCGGCATCCGCGAGCGCACCCTCGCCGCTCTCGGGGACCCGCCCACGACCGCGGTCTTCCACCAGATCGCCGAGGAGATCCATCTCTGCTGCCCGCGGCTGTCGCGCTTCAAGTGCGTGCGGCTGGCGTACGGGTGGACGGTCGAGGAGGCGATCGAGCGCTTCCACGCGATGTGCGACCGCGAGCAGATCAAGCGCAGGGGTCTGACCGAGCGGTCCTGGCGGGAGTGGGAGGCCGGGGCCCGGCCCGACCGCGACTACACCGACCTGCTGTGCCGGCTGTTCGAGACCGGGCCGGTGCAGCTCGGGTTCGCCCGCGACTACACGCCCGAGGAGCTGCGCCGCCCGGACGGTGGACGGCAGCGCGGGACGGCACCGGACCTGGTCACCGCCGCCGCCCGCGAGGCCAGTGAGCACGCCGAGCGGGCCGAGACGAGCGAGGTCGGCGACAGCGCGCTGGAGCGGCTGCGCACACAGGTGATCTGGTTGTCGCGGCGGTACGTCTGGGAGTCGCCGCTGCCGCTGTTCGTCGAGATGCGGGCGCTGCAGGAGCAGGCCCGGCGGGCGCTGGAACGGCGTGTCCATCCCGCCCAGGCCGGTGAGCTGTACTTCCTGGCGGGCACGCTGTGCGGGCTCATGGCCAACGCCAGCATGGACATGGGCCGCCGGATGCCCGCCGACACCCTCGCCCGCGCCGCCTGGACGTACGGCAGGATCGCCGGGCACCAGTCGCTGATGGGATGGGCGCGCGGCATGCAGGCGTCGGTGGCGCTGTGGGACCGGCGCTACGAGGACGCGGCGGGCTACGCGGAGGCCGGCCTGACCCACCTGCCGAGGGGGCAGGGCGGCGCCCGCCTGCACATGCTGCGCGCCCGCGCCGGCGCCATGCTCGGCTGGACCCGCGAGGCCGAGGACGACCTGCTCAGGGCCGCCGACGCCCGCGAGCCGGGAGCGGGGGACGAACTGCACGACGGCTTCGCCGGCGAGTTCGCCTTCCGGCCCGCCAAGCACGCCTACTACTCGGCCGTCGCGTACCTCCACCTCGGCCGGCCGGACCGCGCGATCGACCAGGCCCGCGCGGCGCTCGACCTGTACGCGCGGGAGGACCGGCAGAACAGGTCGTACGGCTGTGAGGCGATGGCCGCGGCCCACCTCGCCGCCGCGCATCTGATGGAGGACGATCCCGCCGGGGCGGAGCGGGCCATGGCGCCGCTGTTCGACCTGCCGCCCGAGCGCCGGATCGACAGCCTGGCCGAGACCCTGCAGGCCGCCCGCCCGCGGGTGGGCGGCTCGCTCGCCGACCGGCTGGAGGCGTTCTGCGCGTCCGGCCTGCCCCAGTCGGCGGCCCGCGCGCTGCCGGAGGCACCTGTGCACGAAGGAGGCGTGGGATGACCGTCTCCACCGTCGCGGGCACCCCGCCCGCCCTCGCGGAGGCCTGCCGCATGGCGGGGCTCGACGCGTCCGGCGCCCGGCTGCTGCGCAGCTTCGCCAACGTCGTCTACCACCTGCCGGGCGAGGGGGTGGTCGTCCGCCTCGCCGAGTCGGGCGCCCCCGGCAAGTACGACCGCCTGGTCACCTCGCTCAAGGTCACGAGGTGGCTGCACGAGCAGGGCTTCCCGGTCACGCTGCCGCTCGACGTGCGCCAGCCCCTCGCGGTGGAGGGCTGCCTGGCGACCTTCTGGCTCTACGAGGACGGCGCGGGCGACGGCGACCCGGTCCCGCTCGGCCTCCTGCTGCGCCGCCTGCACTCCCTGCCGCCCGTGCCGTTCGAGCTGCCGACCTTCGACCCCTTCGGCCGCGTGCGGCGGGCCGTGCACGCCAGCCGCGTGCTCGACGACGAGGAACGGGAGTGGCTGCTCGGGCGGTGCGGGGCGCTGGAGGAGGCGTACTACGAGCGGGTCGAGTTCACGCTGCCGTACGGGCTGGTCCACGGCGACGCGCACCGGGGCAACCTGATCCGCACCCGGGACCGGCTGCTGCTGTGCGACTGGGACTCGGCCGGCGCCGGGCCGCGCGAGATCGACCTGGTGCCCACGCTGCAGGGCGCGCGGTTCGGCGTGTCCGACGCCCAGCGGGACGGCTTCGCCCGGGCCTACGGCTGTGACATCCGGGAGTGGCCGGGGTATCCGGTGCTGCGCGACATCCGGGAGCTCCAGACGCTGACGGCCGCCCTGCGCATCGGGCACCGGGACGCGGCCGCGCACGCGGAGCTGCGTCACCGCCTGGCCTCGCTGCGTGCCGGGGACGGCCGGCTGTGGCATCCCTTCTGACCCCTCCTGGAGCCCCACGAGGGGTGGCAAGATCCGCAGGGGCCACTCCCGGAAGCCGATACCCTGGAGTCATGTCTGTCGAGTCGTTGTTTCCCCGCCTGGAGCCGCTGCTGCCGAAGGTGCAGAAGCCGATCCAGTACGTCGGGGGCGAGCTGAACTCGACGGTCAAGGACTGGGACGAGGCGACCGTCCGGTGGGCCCTCATGTACCCGGACGCCTACGAGGTCGGCCTGCCCAACCAGGGGGTGCAGATCCTCTACGAGATCCTCAACGAGCTGCCCGAGACGCTGGCCGAGCGCACCTACGCGGTGTGGCCCGACCTCGAGGCGCTCATGCGGTCCGAGGGCGTCCCGCAGTTCACCGTGGACGGCCACCGGCCGGTTCGCGCGTTCGACGTCCTCGGGGTGTCGTTCGCCACCGAGCTCGGCTACACGAACCTGCTCACCGCGCTCGACCTGGCGGGGATCCCGCTGGAGGCGGTGGACCGCACCGACGAGGATCCGATCGTGCTGGCGGGCGGCCACGCCGCCTTCAACCCGGAGCCCATCGCCGCCTTCCTCGACGCCGCCGTGCTCGGCGACGGCGAGCAGATCGCCATCGCGATCTCCGAGGTGCTGCGCGAGTGGAAGTCCGAGGGCGGCCCCGGCGGCCGTGACGAACTGCTGCTGCGCCTCGCCTCCACGGGCGGGGTGTACGTCCCGAAGTTCTATGACGTCGAGTACCACCCGGACGGCCGCATCATGCGGGTCGTCCCCAACCGCGACGGTGTGCCGTCGCGCGTCTTCAAGCACACGGTCATGGACCTCGACGAGTGGCCGTACCCGAAGAAACCGCTGGTCCCGCTGGCCGAGACCGTGCACGAGCGGTTCAGTGTCGAGATCTTCCGGGGCTGCACCCGGGGCTGCCGCTTCTGCCAGGCGGGGATGATCACCCGTCCGGTCCGGGAGCGGTCGATCACCACGGTCGGCGACATGGTCGAGGCGGGGATCAAGGAGTCCGGCTTCAACGAGGTCGGGCTGCTGTCGCTGTCCAGCGCGGACCACTCCGAGATCGCCGACATCACCAAGGGCCTCGCCGACCGTTACGACGGCAGCCAGATCGGGCTGTCCCTGCCCTCCACCCGGGTCGACGCGTTCAACATCGACCTGGCCAACGAGCTGTCCAGGAACGGCCGCCGGTCCGGGCTCACGTTCGCGCCGGAGGGCGGGTCCGAGCGGATGCGCAAGGTGATCAACAAGATGGTCACCGAGGAGGACCTGATCCGCACGGTCACCACCGCCTACTCCAACGGCTGGCGGCAGGTGAAGCTCTACTTCATGTGCGGGCTGCCGACGGAGGAGGACGTGGACGTCCTCGGCATCGCCGACCTGGCCAAGAAGGTCATCAGGGCGGGCCGGGAGGCGACCGGCTCGCGGGACGTCCGCTGCACGGTCTCCATCGGCGGGTTCGTGCCCAAGCCGCACACGCCGTTCCAGTGGGCCGCCCAGTGCGACCACGAGACGGTGGACCGCCGGCTGCGGGCGCTGCGCGAGGCCCTGCGCTCCGACAAGGAGTACGGCAGGGCCATCGGCTACCGCTACCACGACGGCAAGCCGTCGATCGTGGAGGGGCTGCTGTCGCGGGGCGACCGCCGCGTGGGCAAGGTCATCCGGGCCGTCTGGGAGGACGGCGGCCGGTTCGACGGCTGGAGCGAGCACTTCTCGTTCGAGCGGTGGATGGCCGCGGCCGAGCGGGCCCTGGCCGGCGAGCCGGTGAACGTGGACTGGTACACCATCCGCGAGCGGGACGAGCACGAGGTGCTCCCCTGGGACCACCTCGACGCCGGTCTCGACCGCGAGTGGCTGTGGCAGGACTGGCAGGACGCGCTGGGCGACGTGGAGGTCGAGGACTGCCGCTGGACGCCCTGCTACGACTGCGGCGTCTGCCCGACGATGGGGACGGAGATCCAGGTCGGCCCGACCGGCAGGAAGCTCCTGCCCCTCACGGTGATCTGACGCCCCGACAAGACGACTGACCGATACCGGATACCGGAAGGACGACGGAACTGGTGAAACCCGTTCCCGAGGGGCCCGCGCCCGAACCCACGGTGCAGCGCCTGCGCGTGCGCTACGCCAAGCGGGGGCGGCTGCGCTTCACCAGCCACCGCGACATCTCCCGCGCCGTCGAGAGGGCGGTGCGGCGAGCGGGGATCCCGGTGGCCTACAGCGCGGGCTTCAACCCGCACCCGAAGATCTCCTATGCCGGCGCCGCCCCCACCGGGGTGGCGAGCGAGGCCGAGTACCTGGAGATCGGAGTCCACCGGGCGTGCGATCCACGCCGGGTGCGCGACGACCTCGACGCCTCGCTGCCGCCGGGCCTGGACGTGCTCGACGTGGTCGAGGCGCGGGACGGCGGCCTGGCCGACCGGCTGGAGGGCTCGGTCTGGGAGTTGCGGCTCCCCGGGGCCGATCCGGGGGAGGCCGAGCGGGCGGTGAAGGAGTTCCTCTCGGCCGGTCACGTCGAGGTGGAACGCCTGACCAAGAAGGGAATGCGGCGCTTCGACGCCCGCCAGGCGGTGCGTACGCTGACCCTTGTGGAGGGGCCGGAAAAGACGGCAGGTCAGGAGCCTGTTCAGCCGTGTGTCATACTTCGTATGGTTGTTCGGCACGAAACACCTGCCGTACGACCCGATGACGTGCTCATGGGTCTGCGTCTCGTGGCAGGCTTCGCGCCGCCGTCACCCGCTGCGGTGACCAGGCTGGCGCAGGGGCCGCTCGACGCGGTGACCGGTGAGCCCGCCGACCCGTTCGACCTCGACCGGGCAGGCGGAGAACGATAAGACTTGCCGCCGCGGCGCCGACAGGAGGCCCGGCGGACCGCGAGAGACGAGAGCCTCCGCGCGGCGCGGAGACGTGCCCGGGGGCTGACGGGAGAGCGCCCGCATGCTCGACAACGAGCCCACTGACGGGGCTGTGAGCCTTGACGGTGAAACGACAACAGAAGACCAGGGCCAGGCCGGAGGGAACGTGGTTTCCTCCGGTTCGGTCCGTGCGTCCACGCCGCGCCGCCGGTCGGCGAGCCGGCCCGCCGGGCCCCCGCCCGAGCCGGACGAACTGCCACCTCCGGTGACCACGGTGGCCGCCGCCGCGGCGCCGAAGGCGGTGGAGCCCGAGCAGCCGGGCCAGGAGGCGCAGGAGGCGCCGGTCGTCGAGGAGCGGCCGAAGCGGGCCACCCGCCGCCGCACCAAGACCGCCGAACCGCCGGCTCCCGAGCCCGCGGTGGCGGAGGCGCCGGTCGTGGAGACGCCGGTGGTGGAGACTCCGGTGCCCGCGCAGGCCCCGGCCGGCGACGACGTCGCCCCGGCCGCCGCCCCTGAGAGCGCGGGCGCCGAGCCGGTGGACGGCGGGAACGACGAGCCGGCCGCGCCCACGCGGCGCCGCCGTAGCCGCAAGCGGACCGACGCGCCGGAGCAGGCCGAACGGACCGAGCCCGCCGAGCAGGCCGAGCCCGTCGAGGAGACGCCCGCCCCGCGCCGCCGCCGTCGTGCCCGGGCGGACGAGTCCGTACCGGAACGATCCAGGGCGATGAGCGCCGCGGAGGCGGAGGTGGCCGCCGCGCTGCGGCTCAACCTGCCCGACGAGGAACCCCTGGACGACGAGCCGATCGACATCGAGGACATCGACGTCGAGGAGACCGGTGAGACCGAGGAGGAGAACGGCCGTCCTGACGTGGTGGCCGACCCCTTCGGGCTGTCCTCCCGGTCGCAGCCCTCGCCCTCGGTGACCTTCCAGGCGCCGTCGGCGCTGTTCCATCCGCTCTTCCAGGCTCCCGACCCCTTCGCGGCGC
This sequence comes from Microbispora triticiradicis, assembly GCA_003260025.2. GTDB lineage: Bacteria > Actinomycetota > Actinomycetes > Streptosporangiales > Streptosporangiaceae > Microbispora > Microbispora triticiradicis. The sequence goes on from QFZU02000145.1 coordinate 16,589, forward strand.
CCGTGCAGCGGCCCGCCGCGCACGTCCCGGCGCCGGTGACGGCCGGGGACGAGGACCTTGAGCCGGAGGAGCCGGAGGAGGAGTCGGAGGAGACCGCCGAGCAGGGCGAGGACGAGTCCGAGGGCGGCGGTCGTCGCCGTCGCCGCCGTCGCGGCGGCCGGGGCCGGGGAAGCCGGACGAGGGACGCCGAGGAAGGCGAGGAGTCCGAGGCCGAGGGCGAGGAGCCGCGGGCCGCGCAGGACGAGGACGAGGACCGCGAGCAGGCCGAGGACGAGTCCGACGCCCAGGGCGGCACCCGTCGCCGCCGCCGTCGCCGCCGCAGGGGCAGCGAGGAGGCCGAGCCCACCCCCGACGACCCGCCGAACACCGTCGTCCGCATCCGGGCGCCCCGCGCGACCCGCTCCACGTCCGTCGACGAGGTTCAGGGCGTACGGGGATCGACCCGGCTGGAGGCGAAGAAGCAGCGCCGCCGCGAGGGCCGCGAGCTGGGCCGCCGCCGCCCGCCGATCATCACCGAGTCGGAGTTCCTGGCCCGCCGCGAGTCGGTCGAGCGGATGATGGTGGTGCGCCGCCAGGGCGGCCGCACCCAGATCGCGGTGCTGGAGGACGGGGTCCTCGTCGAGCACTACGTCGACCGCGAGTCGAGCCAGTCGTACGTCGGCAACGTCTACCTGGGCAAGGTCCAGAACGTGCTGCCCTCGATGGAGGCGGCGTTCATCGACATCGGCAAGGGCCGCAACGCGGTGCTGTACGCCGGCGAGGTGAACTTCGACACCGCCGGGCTGGAGGGCCAGCCGAAGCGGATCGAGGTGGCGCTGAAGTCCGGGCAGTCGGTGCTGGTGCAGGTCACCAAGGATCCGATGGGTCACAAGGGGGCCCGGCTGACCTCCCAGATCAGCCTCCCCGGCCGCTACCTGGTCTACGTGCCGGACGGCTCGATGACCGGGATCAGCCGCAAGCTGCCCGACAAGGAGCGAACCCGGCTCAAGCAGATCCTGCGCAAGGTCATGCCGGAGAACGCGGGCGTCATCGTGCGCACCGCCGCGGAGGGCGCCTCGGAGGAGGAGCTCGACCGTGACGTGGCCCGGCTGTCGGCCCAGTGGGAGAACATCCAGCGCAAGGCCAAGTCGGCCAGCCCGCCGGAGCTGCTGTCGGGCGAGCCCGACCTGACCGTCCGGGTGGTCCGCGACGTGTTCAACGAGGACTTCACCTCGCTGGTCGTCGAGGGCGACGAGGCGTGGACGACGGTGGACGAGTACGTCCGCTACGTCGCCCCGCACCTCACCGAGCGGCTGTCGAAGTGGCAGGAGGAGACCGACGCCTTCTCCGCCTACCGGATCGACGAGCAGATCGCCAAGGCGATGGAGCGCAAGGTGTGGCTGCCGTCCGGCGGCTCCCTGGTGATCGACCGGACCGAGGCGATGACCGTCGTCGACGTCAACACCGGCAAGTTCACCGGGCAGGGCGGCAACCTGGAGGAGACCGTCACCCGCAACAACCTGGAGGCGGCCGAGGAGATCGTCCGCCAGCTCAGGCTGCGGGACATCGGCGGCATCATCGTCATCGACTTCATCGACATGGTGCTGGAGAGCAACCGCGACCTGGTGCTCCGCCGGCTGCTGGAGTGCCTGGCGCGGGACCGCACCAAGCACCAGGTGGCCGAGGTCACCTCGCTGGGCCTGGTGCAGATGACCCGCAAGCGGGTCGGCCAGGGCCTGCTGGAGGCGTTCTCCACGCCGTGCGACTGCTGCCATGGGCGCGGGATCATCGTGTCGACCGAACCGGTCGAGGGCAGGCCCGAGCCACGCGGCACGCAGGGCAAGATGGCCATCGAAAAGGCGGTGGCAGACAAACTGGCGGCGGGCGAGGGATCGGTCGCCGCGGCGACGGGGTCGGCGCGTGAGAGCGTGACCGACGCCATCGACTCAGACGAGGGCGAAGGCTCCGCGCCGTCCTCCCGGGGACGGCGACGTTCCCGCAGGAAGACGGCGGAGTAGCGACTTCCTCACCCGGCGGTCCGCTCGGTTCGACCTGGGTACCGGATATCCGGTACCCTGGTCATCCGGTGCGCCTGGTGTCGGCGTGCCTGGCTTCGCGCGCCTGCCCGGACCGCCGGTCGTGTATCGACAGCAGCTGGATGCGGGGCGCGGCATCTCAGCATTAGCCAGTAGAAGGGTTCCGCGGTGTACGCGATCGTTCGTTGCGGCGGCAGGCAGCAGAAGGTCTCCGTCGGGGACGTCCTCGAGGTGGACAAGGTCGCCGGAGAGGTTGGCTCCTCGGTGTCGCTGCCGGCGGTGCTCGTCGTCAACGACGGCGATGTCACCACCGACGCAGCCGCCCTCTCCCGGTTCCAGGTGACCGCCGAGATCCTCGGCGAGACCAAGGGACCGAAGATTCGCATTCTGAAGTACAAGAACAAGAGTGGCTACAAGAAGCGCCAGGGTCACCGCCAGCGGTACACCCAGGTCAAGGTCACCGATATCAACCCCGGAAAGTAGTCTCCCGGGGGACACCCCGGCTTACCCCCGACAGGGAGTGAACCATGGCACACAAGAAGGGCGCCTCGTCCACCCGGAACGGCCGTGACTCGAACGCCCAGCGCCTCGGCGTGAAGCGCTTCGGCGGCCAGCTGGTGAACGCGGGCGAGATCATCGTCCGTCAGCGCGGCACGCACTTCCACCCCGGCGACAACGTCGGCCGCGGCAGCGACGACACGCTGTTCGCCCTGGCCACCGGCCGGGTGCAGTTCGGCACCAAGCGCGGTCGCCGCGCGGTGAGCATCGTCCCGGCCGCGGAGTAGATCCGCCCGGACACCTGAAGCAGCACGATGAGGCGGATCGAGCATTCGGTCCGCCTCATTCGTTTTCTCCGGCCGTACTCCGGCCGATTCCGGCACAGCAGTAAGGGGGAGCGGCTGATGGCCGACTTCGTGGACCACGTCGTCCTGCACATCAAGGCGGGTGACGGGGGCAACGGCTGCGCCTCCATCCACCGGGAGAAGTTCAAGCCGCTGGGCGGGCCGGACGGCGGCGACGGCGGCCGCGGCGGGGACGTCATTCTGGAGGTGGACCCCAACACCTCGACCCTGCTCGAATACCACCATCGGCCGCACCGCCGCGCGGGTAACGGCAAGCAGGGCATGGGCTCCAACCGGGACGGCGCCAACGGCGAGGACGTCGTCCTGCCGGTGCCCGACGGCACGGTCGTGAAGGACGCCAGGACCGGGGAGGTGCTGGTCGACCTGATCGGCTCGGGCACCCGGTACGTCGCCGTGCAGGGCGGCTTCGGCGGCCTCGGCAACGCCGCGCTCGCCAACGCCAAACGCAAGGCCCCCGGCTTCGCGCTGCTCGGGGAGCCGGGCGACGAGGCCGAGATCGTGCTCGAACTCAAGACCGTCGCCGACGTCGCGCTGGTGGGTTTCCCCAACGCGGGCAAGTCGTCCCTGATCGCGGCGCTCTCCGCGGCCCGGCCGAAGATCGCCGACTACCCGTTCACCACCCTCGTTCCGAACCTCGGGGTGGTCACGGCCGGCGAGACCGTCTTCACGGTCGCCGACGTGCCCGGGCTCATCCCCGGTGCCTCGGAGGGCCGGGGCCTCGGCCACGAGTTCCTGCGGCACGTCGAGCGCTGCTCGACGATCGTGCACGTGCTCGACTGCGCCACGCTGGAGCCGGGACGCGACCCGGTGACCGACTTCGAGGTGATCGAGGCCGAGCTCGCGGCGTACGGCTCCCTGCAGGACCGGCCGCGCCTGGTCGCGCTGAACAAGGTGGACGTCCCCGACGGACGGGACCTGGCCGACATCGTCACGCCCATCCTGGAGGAGCGCGGCGTGCGGGTCTTCGAGATCTCCGCGGCGAGCCACGAGGGCCTGCGGCCCCTGTCGTTCGCGATGGCCGAGATGGTGGCGGCGGCCCGCGCGCAGGCCCCGGTCGAGGAGCCGACGCGTCTGGTCATCCGGCCCAAGCAGCTCGGCGAGGCCGGGTTCTCCGTACGCCGGATCGACGAGAACCGCTTCCAGGTGACCGGCGAGAAGCCCGAGCGGTGGATCCGCCAGACCGACTTCACCAACGACGAGGCCGTCGGCTACCTCGCCGACCGGCTCGACCGGCTCGGCGTCGAGGAGGAGCTGATCAAGGCCGGTGCGACGGCCGGCGCGGAGGTCGTCATCGGGCCGATGGAGGGCGGCTACGTCTTCGACTGGCAGCCGTCGCGGGGCGCCGAGGCGGTCCTCGGGCCGCGCGGCACCGACCTGAGACTCGGCTGACGGGGAGACGCGGTGAGAGGGGGAGACGGCGTGACGGGCAGGCAGCGGATCGGCGAGGCCGCGCGGCTGGTGGTCAAGGTGGGCTCGTCGTCGCTGACGACCCCCCGCGGCACGATCGACGTCGACCGGGTCGACGCGCTGGTGGACGTGCTGGCCGCCCGGCGGCTGGCCGGCGCGCAGATCGTGCTGGTGTCGTCCGGCGCGATCGCCGCCGGGCTCGGCCCGCTCGGGCTGCGCGCCCGCCCCAAGGACCTGGCCACCCAGCAGGCCGCCGCCTCGGTGGGGCAGGGCGTGCTGATCGCCCGTTACACCTCCTCCTTCGCCAGGTACGGCTTACGCGTGGGCCAGGTGCTGCTGACGGCCGACGACATGATGCGCCGCTCGCACCACCGCAACGCCCAGCGGACGCTGGCCCGGCTGCTGGAGCTCGGCATCGTCCCCGTCGTGAACGAGAACGACACGGTGGCCACCGACGAGATCCGGTTCGGCGACAACGACCGGCTGGCGGCGCTGGTGGCCCACCTCATCCACGCCGACGGCATGGTGCTGCTGTCGGACGTCGACGCGTTGTACGACGGGGATCCCCGCAGGGACGGCGCCGCCCGCATCGCGGAGGTCAGGGGACCGGAGGACCTGGAGGGCGTCGAGCTCGGCACCTCCGGCCGGGTCGGCACCGGCGGCATGATCACCAAGGTGGAGGCGGCCCGCATCGCCACCGGGGCGGGCGTGCCCGTCGTGCTCACGGCGGCGGCGCACGCGGCCCAGGCGCTCGCGGGGGCCGACATCGGCACCTGCTTCCACCCGGGGGGCCGCCATCCCGGCACCCGGCTGCTGTGGCTCGCCCACGCGACGACCGGGCGCGGCCGGCTGCACCTGGACGCGGGCGCGGTCGAGGCCGTGGTGGGGCGGCGGATGTCGCTGCTGCCCGCCGGCGTCGTGAAGGTCGAGGGCGACTTCGCGGCCGGCGACCCGGTCGACCTGTGCGCGCCGACGGGCGTCGCGGTCGCCCGCGGCCTGGTCAACTACGACGCGGGGGAGATCCCCGACCTGCTCGGCCGCTCCACCCGGGAGCTGGCCAGCACACTCGGCCCGGAGTACGAGCGTGAGCTGATCCACCGGGACGACATCGTGATCCTGTAGTCCACCGAGAAGAAGCGACGGAGCGCGAGGCAATGTCTGAGGTTGTGTCCGAGGCAGAGGAATTCCTGACGGTCGCCCGGGCGGCGAAGGACGCCGCGGCGGCGCTCGCGCCGTTGCCGCGCGCGCCGAAGGACGCGGCGCTGCGTGCCGTGGCCGACGCGCTGGAGGCGGCCACGGACGAGATCGTCGCGGCCAACGCCGTCGACGTGGACCAGGCCAGGGCGAACGGCGTCCCCGAGGCGATGATCGACCGGCTGCGGCTGGACGCCGCCCGGATCGCGAAGATCGCCGGGGCCGTCCGCGAGGTGGCCGACCTGCCCGACCCGGTCGGGGAGGTCGTACGCGGGAGCACCCTGCCGAACGGTCTGGAGCTGCGGCAGGTGCGGGTGCCTCTCGGCGTCATCGGCATCATCTACGAGGGCAGGCCCAACGTCACCGTCGACGCGGCGGCGCTGTGCCTCAAGAGCGGCAACGCCGTGCTGCTGCGCGGGTCGTCCAGCGCGTTCTCCTCCAACACCGCGCTCGTGCGGATCATGCGGGAGGCGCTGGCGGCGACCGAGGTGCCGGCCGACGCCGTACGGCTCGTGCCGGGCCAGACCCGCGAGTCGGTCCGGCATCTCATGCGCGCCCGGGGGCTGGTCGACGTGCTGATCCCGCGCGGCGGCGCCTCGCTGATCAACAGCGTGGTCGAGGAGTCGACGGTGCCGGTCATCGAGACCGGGGTGGGCAACTGCCACGTCTACGTGGACGCCGACGCCGACGTCGAGACCGCCCTGAAGATCCTGGTGAACGCCAAGGCGCAGCGGCCCTCGGTGTGCAACGCCGCCGAGACGTTCCTGGTGCACGCCGCGATCGCCGACGAGTTCGTCCCCAAGGCGCTGACGGTGCTCAAGGACGCGGGGGTGACCGTCCACGGCGACGAGCGGGTGCGGTCCTACGGCGCCGACGTCGTGCCCGCCACCGAGGAGGACTTCACCACCGAGTACCTCTCGCTCGACGTCGCCGCCGCGGTGGTCGACTCGCTCGACGACGCGGTCGCGCACATCCGGCGGTACGGCTCGGCCCACACCGACGCCATCGTGACCCGGTCCCAGCAGGCCGCCCGCAGGTTCGTCGCGACCGTGGACAGCGCCGCGGTCGCGGTCAACGCCTCCACCCGCTTCACCGACGGCGGCGAGTTCGGCTTCGGCGCGGAGATCGGCATCTCCACCCAGAAGCTGCACGCCCGCGGGCCCATGGGACTGCCGGAGCTGACCTCCACCAAGTGGATCTACACAGGGGACGGGCACATCCGGGTGTGACCCTCGCACCCGGGCCCGGAGCCGGGCCCGGGGGTGCGCTCAGAGGCGGCCTCAGACGCGGGTGAGCACGGGACGCGAGCCGAGGCCCGCGTCCCTCGCCCGCAGCGCCGCGTCCACCCGGCTCGGCGCCGCCAGCTTGGTCAGCACGTTGCTCACGTGGTTGCGCACGGTCTTGGTGGCCAGGCACAGCTCGCGGGCGATCTCGGCGTTGGACCTGCCGTCGGCCAGCCGCTCCAGGATCTCGTGCTCCCGCTGGGTGAGGCCGGGGAACGGGCTGCGGGCCGGCGGCGTCGTCAGGCGGTCCAGCAGCCGGGGGGCCAGCCCGCCGCCGAAGACGACCTGCCCGTGGGCCACCGACGTGACCGCGGCCGCGATCTCCGAGGGGCGTGACCCGTTGAGCAGGTAGCCGTACGCCCCGGCGCGCAGCGCGCCCGTGAAGCCCGCCTCGCCGTCGTCCGCGCCGAGCGCGAGCACCCGTACGGCGGGGCAGCGGCGGGGCAGGGACTCCAGCGCGCCCAGCATGGCCAGGTCGGCCAGCAGCACCCGCGGCGACAGCCGTACGCACAGGCGGAGGGCGTCGAGGTCGTCGCACGCGGTGCCGGCGACGTGGAGTCCGGCCGCCTGGTCGAGGGCGGACCGGATGCCCTCGACGAGCAGAGGCTGATCGGCGGCGACCACGACGGTGATCGGGCCGGAGGAGTCGGTCATCGGCATAGTTGTCTCCGTCTTGCCTGTGTTTCCGGAGCAGACTCTGCCGGGACGCTCTTGTGGGCCGGTTGGTGTTCGCTTGTATCGGGTCATCGGCGCGCCTCCGCCGATTCGGGCTCCGGGCCCGCTATGGTTGGCGCTCCTATGGCTGGACGTCTCGGGCGGGTCGGCCCCTACACGCTGCTGGAGCGGCTGGGCCGGGGTGGCATGGGCGAGGTGTACCTCGCCGACGGCCGCCGGGGCGACCGCGTCGCGGTCAAGATGCTCCGCGACCCCATCGAGCATGACCCGGACGCGCGTTTACGCCTCGAGCGCGAGGTGCGGGCGCTGCGCAGGGTGGAGAGCCCGTACGTCGCCCAGGTGCTCGACGCGGACCTGTCGGGCGACCGGCCGTACCTCGTGATGGAGTACATCGAGGGGGAGAACCTGCTCGACGCCGTACGGCGCGGCGGCCCGCTCAAGGAGCCACAGCTGATCACGCTGGCGCAGGGGCTCGCCGCCGCGCTGGCGATCATCCACGCGGGCGGGATCGTGCACCGCGACGTCAAACCGGCCAACGTGCTGCTCGGCGAGGACGGGCCGGTCCTGATCGACTTCGGGATCGCCCAGGTGCTCGACGCGACGCGGGTCACGATGACCGGAACGTTCCTCGGCACGCCCGGCTACTGCGCGCCGGAGGTGTTCTCCGACGAGACGGTGGGGGAGCCCGCCGACGTGCACGGCTGGGCCGCCACCGTCGCGTTCGCGGCCACCGGGCGGCCCACCTTCGGCCGGGGCACCGCCGAGTCGCAGATGTACGCCGTGCTGAACGGCAAGGCCGATCTCGTGGGGGTGCCCCCCGCGCTGCTGTCGCTGGTGCGTGCGGCGCTGCACCGCGACCCCTCCCGCCGTCCCACCGCCGCGCTGATCGCCGACCGCCTGTCCAGGCTCGCGCGGGTCGCCGTCGACCCGCCGGACCGCGGCGCCGGGCCGCCCGCCCCGCAGCGCGCCAGGGAGAGCGGCCGGGAGAACGGCGGGGGCGGCCCGGCGGTACAGGTCCGTGCCTCCGCGGAGGCCGCCGCCCGCACCGGCACGGCACGGCCCCCGGTGCGGCCACCGTTGAGAAGCCCCTTGAGAACGCCGGTGAGGACCGCGGCCCGGACCCAGGCGAAGGCGGCGGCGAGGACGGCGACCGGCCCGGCCGCGCCCGAGGGGGCGCTCGGGATCCCGACCGGGAACGCGGCGCTGGTCCTGGTCGCGCTCCTCGCGGTGCCGTGCGTGGTGACGGCGGTGATCTACCCGCTGGCCACCTTCGTGATCACCGCGGTGTTCGCCGTGGTGACCAGGGCGATCTGGACGAGCCACTGGCTGGTGCGACGACGCCGGCCCGGCCGGGGCCGCACCTTCCTGCGGGTGCTGCTGTTCCCCCTCACCCTCGCGGGCTCGGCGCTGTCGGCCGTCGTGTGGCCCGGCCTGCCGGCCGCCGCGGCGGCGTTCGCGGCGATCTGGGTGGGTTCCGGCGCGCGCCTGGACCCCGACTGGTGGTCTCAGGTGGTGCCGGTCACGATCGCCGGGGTCGCCTTCGGGGTGGTCAGCGGCGGGCTCGTCGGGCGGGAGATCGAGCGCGCCGGCGGGGCCATTCCGGGCCTGCGGCGGGAGGGCCTGCGGGCGCTCGCCGTGCTCGGCGGCTTCGTGCCGCTGTGCGCGGCCGCCGTACGCGCCGTCTCCTACTTCTTCTGAGCAGCCGGGCCGGGGTCAGTTCTCCCGCCGGGCGAAGCGGTTGAAGATGCGCTCGCCCGCGTTGACCGCGCCCTCCGCGACGTCGCGCAGCACGCCGATGAACGGGTCCTGCGACTGCGCCCACGACTCCCGGTAGGAGTTGGCCGCGGCCTTGATCTCGTCGGTGAGCCGGGCGTTGGCGTCGTCCTCCCGGCGCGGGTAGTCGCCGGCGAGGACGCGGTCGTACTCGCCGTCGCGGCGCCAGCGGTCGAGTTCGGCGACCCGGGTCACGGCGAACGGGTGGGTCGTGCCGAGCATGTTGAGGACCTTGAGCAGGCCGTCGCGGACGTCGCCCGCGGTGTCGTACTCCCTGGCCTGGTCGAGGAACGCCTCGATGTTCATCTCGTGCAGGCGCGAGCCGCCGGCGAGCTTCATGAGCGCGCGCAGCGCGGCGTCGGGGTCCTGCCCGGCGAGCAGGCCGCCCCGGTCGGCGGACATCTCCGCCTTGCGCTGCCACTCCTCCAGGGCCGCGACGATGATCCGCAGGCCGATGTAGCCGAGCGGGATCCAGGCCACCCGCGTGGCCAGCCGGGTCAGGATCGCGAGCATCGTGCCGTAGACGGCGTGGCCCGACAGGATGTGGGAGGTCTCGTGGCCGACGACGAAGCGCAGCTCCTCGGAGTCCATGAGGTCGAGCAGGCCCGTCGAGACGATGATGAACGGCTCGTCGAAACCGATCGCCATCGCGTACGCCTTGGGGTCCTGCTGCACGTAGATCTCGGGAATCCGGTGCAGGTCGAGGATGTAGGCGCTGTCGCGGCCCATGTCGTACAGGGCGCGGAACTGGGTGTCGGTCGTGCGCACGGCGGAGGCGAGGAACATCAGGCGGAGCCTGCGCTCGCTGAACAGGCCGGACGTGCGCTTCAGCACCGCGTCGAACCCGGAGAGCGAACGCATCGCGACCAGCGCGGACCGGTCGGCGGGATGTTCGTAGGCTCGTGAGCTGATGCCGGGCAGCTGCACGCGATTGCGATCGGGAGTGGTCATGTCCCGCATGCTATGTCTCAGGGGGCGGACGCGCGCGGGACGCCGCGAGGAGCCCTGACGGCGTCGGAGGAGGCCGGTTCACGGACCGGCCGGGCGAGGACGTTAAGGTCCGTTCCATGCGAAACGGGACGGAGATCCGGCGGCTGGGCGTGATGGGTGGGACGTTCGACCCGATCCACCACGGCCACCTGGTGGCGGCGAGTGAGGTGGCGCACCACTTCGACCTGGACGAGGTGGTTTTCGTCCCGACCGGGCAGCCGTGGCAGAAGGCGGACCAGCGCGTCTCCTCCAGCGAGGACCGCTATCTGATGACCGTCATCGCGACCGCGTCGAACCCCCGCTTCTCGGTGAGCCGGGTGGACATCGACCGGCCGGGGCCCACGTACACGATCGACACGCTGCGCGACATCGCCGCCGCGTACGGACCGGACGCCGATCTCTACTTCATCACCGGCGCCGACGCTCTAGCGCAGATCCTGAGCTGGCGCGACGCCGGCGAGCTCTTCGACACCGCGCACTTCGTCGGCTGCACCCGGCCCGGTCACCCGCTGCAGGACCCCGGCCTGCCGGCCGGGAAGGTGAGCCTGGTCGAGATCCCCGCCCTGGCGATCTCCTCCTCCGAGTGCCGCGACCGCGTGGCCGCCGGGGAACCCATCTGGTATCTCGTCCCCGACGGCATCGTGCAGTACATCAACAAGCGCCGCCTCTACCGGGACCCGGCCGGCTGAACCGGCGGGCGCCATCGCGGCCGCCAACGGGCGGGCAAGGGGCGCGTGGTCGTCGGCGCCCCGCGCCCGCCGGATCACTCTCCGCGGTCAAATGGTCCGAGACCGCCGGGCAGGCTTGCGCCAACTCCCCTGGAAACCTTCGGGTCCGGCGATACAGGATCGGAGTACGGCCGTAAGGCGCGATGTCGCCGGAGGAATGCCGTCCCCCGACCCGGCTCGGGGAAGGCGCGCGGTCCGTTCCCGCGGTCCAGGACCTGCCTGGTCGCCAGACCCGTCCCAGCCCTGACCGGGCGCAAGGAGGGACCATGCACCCGAAATCGATGCGGCTCGCCGTCGCGACAGTTCTCGCCTCCGCGCTCGCGGTGGGAGGGGCCGCGCTGCTGAGCGGTACGGCCGTCGCCACGGCCGGCTCGGCCGCTCCCGCCCAGGTGACGACCACCGGCACGGGACACGGCACGGGACACGGCACGGGACACGGCACCGGATTCGGCCAGGCGCAGCGGGTGCCGCACGTCAAGCCGACCAAGCCCCACAAGCCGACGAAGCACCACAAGAAGCCGAGGCAGCACCAGCAGCAGCACAAGCACACCAAGCCTCATCACGGGCCTGGTCACGGGCACTGACGGCCGGCCCGCGTGGTCCGCGGGCGACCTGTCCGATGCGGCCCCGCACCCGTACGGGCGCGGGGCCGCACGCGTCCCTCCGGCGGAATCATCGGGCCCGGGAGGACGTTGAAGCTCCGATCCCGGGCATAACTCCGGTATCGACAGGGTGTGACGGTAGGGTCTCCACGGAAAAGCGGGTTGTACGGGGGCCGCGGACTGTGCACCCTTGAAGAGCCCGTCAACGGAGGACAGAACCGAATCGTGACAGCATCCGAGAGAGCGGCAGAGCTTGTGCGGGTGGCGGCCGAGGCCGCCGCCGAGAAGCTGGCCGACGACATCATCGCCTACGACGTGAGCGAACAGCTCGTCATCACCGACGCCTTCCTTCTCTGCTCCGCGTCCAACGACCGGCAGGTCCGCGCGGTCGTCGACGAGATCGAGGAGCGGCTGCGCGTCGAGGCCGACGCCAAACCCGTACGCCGGGAGGGCGAGCGGGAGGGCCGCTGGGTCCTGCTCGACTACCTCGACATCGTGGTGCACGTGCAGCACGAGGAGGACCGCGCCTTCTACGCGCTGGAGCGCCTGTGGAAGGACTGCCCGTCCATCGAGCTGCCGGAGAGCGTACGGCGGGTCGCCGCCCAGCGCGGGCGCGGGGCGAACCCGTGACGGACGCCGGCGCCGGGGCGGCGTGATGGGCCGCCGTGTGGTCTGCCTGCGGCACGGGCAGACGTTGTGGAACGTGGAGAAGCGCTTCCAGGGGCACACCGACATCGCCCTCGACGAGACGGGGATCGCCCAGGCCGCCCGGGCGGCCTCCCTGCTCGCGTCGCTGCGCCCGACGATGCTCGTCGCCTCCGACCTCCGCCGGGCCTACGACACGGCCTCCGCGCTCGGCCGCATCACCGGCCTCGACGTCATGGTCGACAAGGACCTGCGCGAGCGCGGCGGCGGGGAGTGGGAGGGCCTGACCCGCGACGAGATCAGGGCGGGCTGGCCGGTCGAATACGAGGCGTGGGAGGCGCCGGGCGGCGAGGACGTGACGCACGTGGCCGACCGGGTGGCCGAGGCGGTCGAGCGCTGGGCGGGCCGCCTGGGCGACGACGGCCCGCTGGTGATCGCCTCGCACGGCGCCGCGCTGCGGCTCGGCATCTGCCGCCTGCTCGGCCTGCCGCAGGAGCTGTGGTCGGCGCTCGGCAGCCTGGGCAACTGCTCGTGGTCGGTGCTGGAGGAGGGCCGCCGGGGATGGCGCCTGATGGAGCACAACGCGGGCACCCTGCCCGAGCCGGTCAGCAGCGACGACAGCCCCGCCGCCACCGCGGACGGCTGATACGCCTGTTACCGGTGCTACGCGGGTGACCGGTGACGATTAGGTAAACGGAAGGGCATGGATATATGCTCTCCGAGCGCCGCGCCGGGAGGACTCGGAGCGGTGGCAAGGGGCTATAGCGCAGCTGGTAGCGCACCTCCATGGCATGGAGGGGGTCTGGGGTTCGAGTCCCCATAGCTCCACCCACTCGGGTGCGCGGTCACTCAGCCGGTGAATCAGCCGGGCGTCACAGGCCTTTCAGGTAGGCGAGCGACGGCATGAAGAAGTACTCGCCTCCCTTCATCGTCACCGTCTGCGGAACCTGCTGCCGGGGGGCGCTCAGCTTCTTGCCGTCCCACTCGGTGGGGAAGCGCACCTTGACGTCCCGCCTGCCCTGGCCGATCACGGGGTCGTGGCCGGTGCCCTCGGCGGGGAAGGCGGGCTCGTCGGCCCAGCTCTGCTGGGTGAACTCGAACTGGGACTGCAGGCTGGAGTTGAACGCCATGAACAGCAGGCCCACGCCGCCGGTCGGCCTGGTCGCCGGGGACGCGTCGTCCCACGGCCTGTCGGTGCGCCTGCCGTACGTCTGGCCGCGCCGGGCCATCATGACCCCGAGCGCGCGCTCCAGCCCGCCGTCACGGGAGTCGCGGGGGTTGGCCTTGCGGATGTGCGCGCTCACCGGGCACCTGGACCCGGGATCGTCGCGGTAGCTGAAGTCGTTCTGCACCGGGTGGCCCTCGGCGCTCGGCCTGCCGTGCAGCCGCAGCGGCGTGCCGTTGCGGAACCGGCCCACCAGCATCGCGCCGGCGAGCGGCCGGTCCTCCCCCTTGAAGCCGAGCGCGTCGGCGAGGGCCTCCTCGGCCTCGCGGAACGCGCGGACGTTCTGCTCCAGCTTGCGCAGCACGAGGTAGCTGCCGAAGTGACGGCTCGGGTGCGGGGCGAGGGGGTCGGCGGCGAGCACGTGGCTCAGCGGGAAGAACGGGTTCCAGTTGGTGCCGGACTCGGCGGCCACCTGGTCGGCGAGGAACAGCGGCTGGCTGCGGCCGTCCACGTAGCCGAAGTGCTCGATGCCCCGGCCCTGGGCGTCGCGCAGGCCCTCGCCCGTCTCCTCGCCGAGGATCTTCGCGGTCTTCGGCAGCAGCGCGAGGACGCGCGTGCGCGTCGCGGCGACCGGCTCGGGCGTGGCGTCCCCGACCAGCACGATCGCGTGGATCTCCCCCTGGTAGTGCTTCTCCCACGCGTCGACCGCCGGGTCGCTCAAGGTGTCCTTACGCCGTTTCATCCCCGACTTGAACGCGTTGTCGGTGAATTTAGTGGTTGATTCGCCCAGTTTGAGATATCCGAGCTTGCTGATGCCGACGCCGACGTACGGCGTGCCGCGCTTCTTCGAGCGGTTGAACTCGCGCACCTCCTCAAGGTGCTTCCTGGCCGACTTCATGAGCGGCACCAGGGAGCGCAGGAACCGCCTGCCGTCCGCGCCGTCGCCGAAATGCACGAGCAGCAGGGACATGCTCTCGCGCACGTGCGCCTGCAGGATGTTCGGCTGCAGGTTGTCGAGCATCGCCTTGGTGTCGGCGTCGAGTTTCGCCGAATCCCAGGCGAGCGGCTTTCCGTTGGACAGGTTGACCGGCATGTCGGTTCCTTCCCCCTTAGTGGAAATGTCGGGCCCCTACCGATGAGAGCCATCATCCACGGAAAAGGTTCGGTGTACCGGGGAAACGGCGGGGTCGGAAAGGGCGGGGCGGTGGTGGCCCCGGCTTCCCGCCCTTCCGCGCAGGCCAGGCCTACTTTCCGTGACGGGGGTAGTGACCCGGCCATGATGAAGAGACGGCCTGTCGGCGTTGAAGAGGAGTTTCTTGTCGTCGACCTCCAGTCCCGGCGTCTCACGCCGCTGGCGGAGTCGATGCTGGAGCGGCTGCCGGACGAGGGGTTCTCGGCCGAGTTGCAGCGATCGGTGGTGGAGACCAACAGCACCCCGATGGAGGACCTGAGCGACGTACGGGCCGAGATCGTACGGCTGCGCCAGGCGCTGGTCGCGGCCGGAGAGCCGCTGGGCGTGGGCGTCATCGCCGCCGGGACGACCCCCAACACCGGCATCGAGGGCTACACCTTCACCCCGGGGGAGCGCTACCGCTACCTGTCGGAGTCCTACCGGTTCCTGGCCGAGGAACAGCTCATCTGCGGGGCGCAGGTGCACGTGGAGATCGACGACAGGGACGTGGCGGTGCTCGCCGCGCAGCGCGTCGAGGCGTGGCTTCCGCCGCTGCTCGCCCTCAGCGCCAGCTCGCCGTTCTGGATGAACGAGGACAGCGGGTACGCCAGCAGCCGGGCGCTGACCTGGCAGCGGTGGCCGACGGCCGGGCCGCTCGGTCCGTTCGCCGACGCCTCCGAGTACGACAGGACGGCCGAGGACCTGGTCGCCTCCGGCGTGATCAAGGACGCCGGCATGATCTACTACGACCTGCGGCTCAGCGCCCACGTGCCGACGGTGGAGATGCGCGTCTGCGACTCGTGCCCCCTGGCGGACGACGTGGTGCTGCTGGCCGGGCTCTTCCGGGCCCTCATGAGCAGGGAGATCGAGGCCGTGGAGCGGGGTGAGCCGCCGGTCGGGGAGCAGCGTCTCGCGCTGCTCCGGGCGGCCAACTGGCGGGCGGCCCGCGACGGGCTGGAGGGCGAGCTGATGTCGCCCGTCACCAGCCGGCCGGCGCCGGCGCCGCGGCTCGTCACGTGGATGCTGGAGGAGCTGCGGCCGACCCTGGAGGAACTCGGCGACTGGGAGATCGTGTCGGAACTCGCCAACGAGGCCCTGCTCCGCGGCAGCTCCGCCTCCCGCCAGCGGGGGGCGTACGCCGTCAACGGCAGAGCCGAGGACGCGGTCGACCTGCTGCTCGCGGAGACCCGGCAGAGCTGAAGCCCTCGCCGAGCGCGCGGACGGGCCGCGCGAGGGGGTGGGCGGTCGGGCCGATAGCCTTCTGGCCATGCCTCCACTGTCCGCCCACCCCCTGAGCACGGCATGAACGGCGCCTACTCGGGCTGGCTGATCGGCGCGGCCCTGCTGCTGGCGCTGGCCGCCGTGGTCACCACCGTACGGAACCGGCCGATGGGGCCGGTGCTGCTGATCGGGCTGGGGCTGCTGGAGATCGCCGTGCTCGCGCAGGCGGGGTTCGCCCTCGCCGGGATGGGGCGTGTCGCGGAGAAGGCGACCTTCGTCGGATACCTGGCGGGGACCGTGGTGATCCCGCCCGCCGCGGTGTGGTGGGGCCGGGCGGAGCGGACCCGCTGGGGCCCCGGGGTCATCGCCGTGGCCGCGTTCACCGTGGCCGTCATGACCGGGCGGCTGCTGCAGGTCTGGAGCATGGTCCCGTGAGCGACGCGGCCGTACGGTCCGGGCCCGGGCGGGTGCTCGTGGCGGTGTACGGCGTCTTCGCGCTGGCCGCGACCTCACGCGCCGCCGTGCAGATCGCCACCCGTTTCGCCGAGGCGCCACTGGCGTACGCGCTGTCGGCGTTCGCGGCGGTCGTCTACATCGCCTTGACGGTGGCGCTGGCCCGCGGCGCCGCCCGTGTGGCGCTCGCCGCCTGCCTGGTCGAGCTGGCCGGCGTGCTGGTCGTCGGCACGCTCAGCCTGGCCGACCCGGCCGCCTTCCCGCACGCCACCGTGTGGTCGGGGTACGGCAGCGGGTACGGCTTCGTGCCGCTGGTGCTGCCCGTCGTCGGCCTGCTGTGGCTGCTGCGCGGCGTCCGCCGCTGACGATCCTCTCCAGGACTACTCCAGGAACCGGGAACAAACGAGGAGTTTGAGGCCTTTGGTAGGGTGTCAAACGTAGGATGACTGGATGAGGGGAGATGTTGCGGCGATGAGTGCCGTCGTCACGCGAAGGGCCACCGGCGAGGCTCCGTGGAGAGCCGCGTGGAGAGCGCCGGGCGGATCGATGGCGTGGCTCATCGCCGGCGGCATCGCCCTCGCCGCACTGAACCTCCGCACCGCCGTGACCAGCGTGGGCACGGTCCTCGACGAGGTGAGCACCGGGCTCGGCCTGTCCGGCGCGATGACCGGGCTGCTGACCACGCTGCCGGTGGTGAGCTTCGCCCTGTTCGGGGCGCTGACGCCGGCCATGTCCCGGAGGATCGGCGAGCACCGGTTGCTGCTGACCGCGATCGTGCTGCTCGCCGCGGGCCAGGCCGTACGCTCCCTCGTCGACTCGGCGGCGCCGTTCATGGCCGCCAGCACGGTCGCGCTGGCGGGCGGCGCGGTCGGCAACGTCGTCATCCCCACGCTGATCAAGAAGCACTTCCCGCGACGGTCCGGCGCCATGACGACCGTCTACTCGACCGCCCTCGCGGCCGGAACGATGGTGGCCGCCGCCGCCACCGTCCCGGTGCAGCAGGCCGCGGGCGGCAACTGGCACGTGGCACTCGGGGTGTGGGCGGCCCTAGCCGCCGTTGCCGCGATTCCGTGGCTCGCGCTCAGGCGCGGTGAGCCGGAGCGGCGTAGCACCCCCGCCCGTACGGCGGGCGAGAGCCTCCTGCGCAGCAGGCTCGCCTGGGCAGTGGCCGGTTACTTCGGGTCGCAGTCGCTCATCGCCTACGTCATGTTCGGCTGGCTGCCGCTGCTGCTGCAGGACAACGGCTACACCAGCGGCCAGGCCGGGGTGGTGCTCGCCGTCTTCACCGGGCTCGGCATCCCGATCTCGATGGTGGTGCCCACGCTGGCGACCCGCCTCTCCGGGCAGCGCCCGCTGGTGGTCGCCTTCGCCGCCCTGTACGCGGCCGGCTTCGCCGGGATGCTGACCGGGCACGCCATGTGGGCGTGGGCGATCCTCGTGGCGCTCGGCGGCGGCACGTTCCCGCTGGCGCTGGCGATGCTGGCGCTGCGGACCAGGACGGCGCCGGGCACCGCCGCCCTCTCCGCCTTCGGGCAGAGCGCCGGATACCTCATCGCGGGCGCGGGCCCGATCACGTTCGGCCTCCTCCACCAGGTGAGCGGTGGCTGGGCGCTGCCGTTCGGCCTGCTGTTCGCCGCGCTCGCCGTACAAGTCGTCACCGGCTGGTACGCGGGCGGCGACCGGACACTGGAGGACGCGGGCGCCGAGGGGGCTTCCCACCTCCGGGTTTAGGCAGCCCTCAGAGGGCAGGGCTTGTCGTGTAGCCCACGAGAGAAGGAGGAGGCATGAGCTCGATCGAACAGTCCATCGACGTGAATGTCCCGATCCGTACCGCGTACAACCAGTGGACGCAGTTCGAGAGCTTCCCGGAGTTCATGGAAGGCGTCGAGTCGGTCAAGCAGATCGGCGACACACGCACCGACTGGGTCGTCGAGATCGCGGGAGTCCGCCGGGAGTTCGAGGCGGAGATCACCGAGCAGCACCCCGACGAGCGCGTGGCCTGGCGCTCACTGGACACGCCGCGGCAGGCCGGAGTCGTCACGTTCCACCGGCTCGGCGACGACACCACCCGCGTCACCCTCCAGATGGAGTACGACCCCGAGGGCTTCCTCGAGAAGGCGGCGGACGCTCTTCAGCTCGTGCGCATGCGCGTCAAGGGCGACCTGGAGCGTTTCAAGACCTTCATCGAGTCGCGCGGCGGCGAGACCGGCGCCTGGCGCGGTGACGTGCCCGGCCCGCACCAGCAGGGCGGAACGGGTTCCGGAAGTGTCTCCGGAGGAGGGTCCGGTACGGGCTACGACATCGGCGAGCCGATGCCGCCCCAGACCGTGAACCCCGACTACCCCCGCGAGACGCCGCTGCCTGCGCCCGGCAGTGGTCCGATCCCGCCGGCGCCCGGTACGGGCCCGCTCCCCGGCAGCGGACCTCTGCCGCCGCGGGACACGCCCGGCCCGGTCATCTAGGCGCGTCATCTAGGCGCGGTTATCCAGGCCCCGTCATCTAGGCGCGGGTCGTCCGAAGAGGCCCATCTCCCGAGGGACAGGGAGATGGGCCTCTTCTCGTTATGATGCCGATATTGGAGGAATATCGGTAATTTATTTTGTCGTGATATGATTAGGACGTAATCCTATAGCCTTTCGGGCATCGTTCATTTGATTATGAAGGGATGCCCGCCCGTGTGCTATGACGCCGACGCCGTACCCCCTGTTCACGGTGTTCCGCGCACGACCACGTCGTCCGAGCGCCTCGTCCTGACCTCGGGCGACGGAGCGGAATTCGCAGCTTTCCTGTCCCGTCCCGGAGAACGCGCCGGCGCCGCCGTACTCGTCCTCCCCGACAACCGGGGCCTTTCGGGGTTCTACGAACAGCTGACCGGACGGCTCGCCGAGCAGGGGCATCCCGCGCTGGCGATCGACTACTTCGGCCGTACGGCGGGGACCGGCCCGCGCCCGGCCGACTTCCCCTTCATGGAGCACCTGGGCAAGGCGCACAAGGACACCCTCTTCGCCGACATCGCCGCCGGGGCGCGGTGCCTGCGGGCAGAGGGGCACCAGGACGTCGTCACGCTCGGGTTCTGCTTCGGTGGCAGGCTGGCGTTCCTGGCGGCCCGCCCCGACCTCGGATTCAGGGGCGTCGTCGGCCTGTACGGATATCCGGACACGCTGTTCGGCAATCCCGGCCCCACCCAGTTGGCCGGTGAGCTGCGCGGGCCGATCCTCGGACTGTTCGGCGGCGCGGACGAGGGCATCTCGCCCGAGGTGGTGAAAGCGTTCGACGAGGCGCTGGACAGCGCGGGCGTCGAGCACGAGTTCGTCACCTATCCGGGAGCCCCGCACAGCTTCTTCGAACTCGGCCGGCCGGAACTGGCCGAGGCCTGCGCCGACGCGTGGTCGCGCGTCCTCGCCTTCCTGGAACGTGTGCCGGCGGGGTCCTGAGCCGCGCCGCCGCGCTACCTACCGGCCGCCGCACCACCGCGCACTATCGGGGGGCCGGACAGCGGACAGCCCGAGGCGACCTGACCTCGCCTCGGGCTGTCACGATGCCAAGACTACGACTTCGATGTCCGGCTGTGCGCACCGGCACCCCCCAAATGCCGGAAAAGCCGATGCCGTGTTTCGGGAGAGCCCGCTAGTGTGGCCCGCGTGCCAATGATCGTCTCTCCGCCGCCCGCCCGATAGCGGGCGGCGTCATCCGGTGAGCCGGGTCTGGAAGGCCCGGCCGGTGGCCCCTGCCCGCGTACGGGAATCGGGCCCACCTCACTGGAGAGACGTCGATGAACCATGCTCCAGCCCTGTCCGTACGGCAGGGCCTTGTCCACGTGTCCACCGCCGCGGCCGCCTGGGGAACCGGCGGCGCGGCGGGGGCGATGCTCCACGACGCGGGCCGGCTGAGCCCCGTCGCCGTGTCCTTCTGGCGCTTCGCCTGCGGGGCGGCACTGCTGCTCGTGATCGCGCCCTGCCGCCCCTCCTGGCGGGCGGTGCTGCTCGTCGGCCCGGCCATGGCGGTGTGCCAGGCCGCCTACTTCGCCGCGATCGCCGAGACCGGCGTCGCGGTCGCGACGATGATCACCATGGGGGCGGCCCCGCTCCTGGTGGCGGCCGGCGGCCGGATCTTCCAGGGTGAGCCGATGGGCCGTACGGCTCTCGCCTGCGCCGGTCTCGCACTCGCCGGGCTGGCCATGCTCACGGGCGGAGCGGCCCCGGCCGGCCCCGCAGGCGTCGGCTACTGCCTGGTGTCGGCGGCCGCCTACTCTTTCGTCACCCTCGTGACGCGCCGCATGCCCGCGGAGGGGGTGGCGGTGTGGGGTTTCGCCGGGGGAGCGCTGTGCCTGCTCCCGCTCGCCGCGGGCGGGGGGCTGCTGCCCACCGGGCACACGACGACCAGCGTGCTGCTCCTCGGCTATCTGGCGATCGTGCCGACCGCGCTCGCGTACCGGTTGTTCTTCACCGGTCTGGGAGTCGTGGGCGGGGTCACCGCGTCGGTCGTCTCCCTGCTCGAACCCCTCGTCGCGGCCGTCGCCGGCGTCGTCCTGCTGGGGGAGCACATGACCGCCGTACAGGTGGGCGGGGGAGCCCTCCTCCTGACCGCCCTCACCTTGCTCGCCCGCGCGGAGTTGCGCGGCGGGCCGGCGCAGGGGCCGGTGCAGGGGCCGGCGCGGGAGGCGGTGCAGGGGTCACGACCAGGGAAGCCGAGCTGTTAACGGTACCATCGGGTGGGTGGTGTGAAGCGCGCGGTCGCCAGGCGGAACGTTCCTTTTCGGTGCGCGTCCCGCCGGTGATCGCCGTCGGCGCTCACACCGTCCGCTGGTCCCGGCAGTCCCGGCAACGTGCCGGGACTGTGCCGGGATCGTGTCGGAGTCTGTCGGGTTCGTTCAGGGCGACTGATCGGGAAGAGCGGGGACGCGGGGGATGACGATGGTGCGGCCTGGAGAGAGCCCGGCCGAGCGCCCGAGGGCGGCGGTCATGGAAGACGTCGCGGAGCTGGCGGGGGTGTCGGCGATGAC
>QFZU02000146.1 GCA_003260025.2 Microbispora triticiradicis
GGTTCCGGCCCGGGCGGGCCGCACGGCCCCGGTGGCGCGCCCGGCCCTGGCGGCGCACCCGGTCCCGGCGGTCCGTACGGTCCGGGCGGCGGGGCGCCCTACGCGTGGCCGCCACCACCGGCGCGGCAGGAGAACACCACCGGCGTGGTCGTCGCGTTGACGTTCGCGGGGATCGTGCTCGAGGTGATCGTCAACGCGATCCTCGCCGTCGCCACCCTGGCGGCCGCCGACGGCCTCGGCGATCACAAGGAGATAGCGGTCGTGGGCGGGGCCGTGATCCTGGCCACGATCGTCTTCGGCGGCGGGACGCTGCTGATCCGCCACCGGCAGCCGTGGTCGCGGGGGCTCGGTCTCGGCCTGATGATCGGGTGGGCGCTCGTGACGATCGTCACCGCCGGTTTCTGCACCGGCGTCAACACCTCGCTCTACACGGACGGCGGACTGTGACCATGGGAATGCCGCTGCGGGGAGACCGGATCCTCCGCTACGTCAACGCGTTCTGCCCCCGCTGCCACGAGGAGCGGCCGGACCGCCCGCTGGCGGAGGTGCCGCGGCTGTCCGGCTGGCTGGCCGCCCGTGACGGCCGCGTCTACCTGGAGCGCGGCTGCCGGGCCCACGGCATGGTCAGGACCCTGTACGACGAGGACCCGGAGATCCTCGCCTACCTGGAGGAGTGGACCGCTCCCACCAGGGCCCACCTGCCCGACGTCGCGGGCAACTTCGACCCGATCCCCGAGGCGTACCTGCGGGGTCTGCCGGAGATGCAGACGCAGCACACGTGCATCCTGCTGGAGGACGTGGCGGAGGCGTGCAACCTGCGCTGCCCGACCTGCTTCACCGAGTCCTCGCCCGACCTGCGGGGAGTCGTACCGGTCCGGGAGGTGCTCGCCAACGTCGACCAGCGGCTGGCCCGGGAGAACGGCCGGCTCGACGTGCTCATGCTCAGCGGCGGCGAGCCGACGCTGCATCCCGACCTGCCCGAGTTGCTCGCCGGACTGGTGGCACGGCCGGTCACCCGCATCCTCGTCAACACGAACGGCCTCCTGGTGGCCAGGGACGACGCGCTGCTCGACCTGCTCACCGAGCACCGCGAGCGCGTCGAGGTCTACCTGCAGTACGACGGCCTGTCCGCCGAGGCGTCCCGGCACCACCGGGGCGGCGACCTACGGCGGCAGAAGGCGGAGGCGCTGCGCCGGCTGTCGGAGCGGGAGATCTTCACGACCCTGGTGATGACGGCCGCCCTCGGCGTCAACGACGGCGAGATCGGCGACGTGGTGCGCCTGGCCCTCGACACGCCCTACGTCGGCGGCGTGTCGATCCAGCCGCAGTTCGGCTCGGGACGGTCCGGCGTGATCGACCCCATGGACCGGCTCACCCACACCGGCGTGCTGAAGCGCCTCGGCCCCCAGACGGACGGCCTGGTCACCTGGCAGGACCTCACGGCACTGCCCTGCTCGCACCCCCACTGCTGCTCGGTGGGCTACATGGTCAGGGACGACGCCGACCGGTGGCGCTCCCTGACGGCCCTGATCGGCCACGACCGTCTCAAGGAGAACCTCGGCCTGGTCTCGAACCGGATCGCCGACTCGGAGATCCCCCGCCAGCTTCGCATGGCCGTGCAGGAGTCGCTGCTCGGCCTGTTGTCGGAGCAGTCGTCGCTGTCCCACCCCGAGATCGGGAAGGTCTGGCGCGACATCTGCGAGAACTGCGATCTCGGGCTGACGACCCTGCTGACGCTCGCGTCGTCGGTGCTGCCCGGCCGGCAGCGGCGCCTGCGGAAGCTGCTCGGCGAACGGGTCGTCCGGATCACGGTAAAGCCGTTCATGGACATGTCCACGATGCTGGAGGAGCGCCTGACCCAGTGCTGCGTACACGTCGGCACCCGCTCCGACCAGGACCAGTGCGCGCCCTTCTGCGCGGTCCAGGCCTGGCCGGCGCTCGCGCGTCAGCGCCTGTCGGCCGTCGCCTCCGCCGACGCCGGTGTACGGCTGCCGCTCGTGGAGATCACGTGAGCCGCCGCGTCGCGGAGCCCGCGTGAACCCCGGCACCGGGCCGCGAGCGGGTGACCGGCCGGACGACCACCCCACCGGCGTCGCCTACGAGCAAGCCCTCGCCGCCCAGGGCCGTACGCCCGGCCAGGCCCCGGAGGACGGTCAGGCCCCGGAGGACGGTCAGGCGCAGCCGTACGATCCGCTGAAACTGTGCGTCTACGCCACGGTGGCGCTGCTCGCCTGGGTGTTCGGAGCGTGGGCGGTGCTCGCCTTCGCCGCCCTGGGCGTCGCCGGATATTGGCGGGCCCGCCGCGCGGGGCTGACGAGGAGCAAGTGCTATCTCCGTGACACCCGGCTCGTCCTCGCCTACCTGGGGCTGGTCGCCCTGGCCGCCGCCGCGGCCCTCGTGCTCCCGCACCTGCCCCGCTGAACCGGCGACCGGTGTCCGACCGGTGTCCGTCTATCCCGTGAGCCCGAGTTCGCCGGCGCGCAGCCCGGCCTGGAAGCGCGAACCGGCGTCCAGCGCCTCCATGAGCTCGGCGACGCGCCTGCGGTACGTACGCACCGACAGGCCGAGGTGCCGCGCCGCGGTCTCGTCGGTGTGACCCGCGCCGAGCGCGCGCAGGACGGCCCGGCTGTCCTCGTCGAGGTGCGGCGCGTCGCCGCGCAGGTAGGCGGTCAGTTCGGTGGCCGCGTCCCAGGCGGCCGTGAAGAGGGCGTACACGCCGCTCACCAGGGTGGGCGAGGTGGTGACGGTGAACTCGCGGGGGCCGGGCCCGTCCCGTCCCGCGAGGATCATCACGCGCCGGTCGATGACGATCGTCTCGTGCGGCAGCGGGGTGGAGCTGATCCGCACCTCGATGCCCCTGGCCACGGCCTCGCGCAGGTGTGTCCGGGAGGCCTCGTCGGCGAGGGCGACGGGGGTGTAGAGCTTCCTGGCGGCCAGGCCGGAGCTGCCGGGGGCGGGCATCCGCCCGATCATGGAGTTTCGCGCCTCGGGCTGCGACCACGTGGCGAGGTCGCGGGCCGCGCACACGAACTCCTGCCGGGCGCCGGTGAACAGATGACCGGCCCGGGCCACGAGTTCCGCGTCGCCACGGACGGTGATGACCTGTTCGGCTGTCATTCGCCCATTATGACCCTCCATGACCTGGCGGGAGGCTGGCAGCTTGCTGCAACCACGTTGGCCGCCGCCCCCGGCCGCGCGAGGCTGACGGCATGACGACCAACACGAACGCCGCGCTCGGCGGCGAGTTCCTCCTCGGCGGCGACCTGCCCGTTCACCGGCTCGGCTTCGGGGCCATGCGGCTGCCGGTCGGCACCTTCGACGGCGCCGTGCGCGACCCCGAGACGGGCGTCGCCGTGCTTCGCCGCGCCGTCGAGCTCGGCGTGGACCACATCGACACGGCATGGTTCTACCGGCGAGGGGGCGTGGCCGCCAACGACCTGATCCGCCAGGCGCTCGCGCCGTACGCGGACGGCCTGGTGATCGCGACCAAGGTCGGCCCCCTGCTCGGGGAGACCGGAATGCCGACCGGCGAGGCCGGCCCGGACGAGCTGCGCGGGCTGGTGGAGGACAACCTGCGCACCCTGGGCGTGGAGCGGCTCGACCTCGTGTACCTGCGGGTCGGCGGCATGAGCGGCCCGGGCGGCGCCTCCGTCTCCGACCGGTTCGCGGCCCTGGCCGAGCTCCGCGAGGAAGGGCTGATCCGGCACCTCGGCGTCAGCAACGTCGACGCCGCCCAGCTCGACGAGGCCCTGTCCATCGCCCCGGTGGCCGCCGTGCAGAACAGCTTCCACGTGCAGGACCGGGGCGACGCCGAGCTGCTGGCCCGGTGCGAGAAGGACGGCATCGCCTTCGTGCCCTTCTTCCCGCTCGGCGGCGGGTGGCGGCCCATCGACCAGACACGTCTGGCGGCGGTCGTGGAGCGTCACGGGGCGACCGCCCCGCAGATCGCGCTCGCGTGGCTGCTGGCGATCTCGCCCGCGCTGCTCGCGATCCCCGGTACGGGGGTCCTCGATCATCTGGAGGAGAACATGGCGGCGGGGCGGATCCACCTGACGCCGGAGGACCTCGCCGCCCTCGAGGACTGAAGCCCTCCTGACCGGAGCCGAACGACGGCGTTTGGCGGAGCTTTTTCACCGAACGCTCGCGCACATGTTCGATGAGGCGCTACAGTCATGGGCACCGGATCGAACACGGGTTCGGTCGAGTCCCGGCAGGTGAGGAGTGTGCGATGGCTGTGCCGACGGTGTCCGCCGCCCCCGCTCCCACTCCCGCCCCCGGCCTCGCCGGCCCGGCGGCGTTCGACCGCGGCGTACCCTCCCCGGCTCCGCCCGTCGTCGTCCCGGTCGTGCCGGCCCAGGCTCCGCCCGCCGCCGTGCGGTGCGTGCCCGGGCCGCGCCGGGCGACACGCCGTAGCGCTTTCTACGGAAATCTACGACGGCCGCTATATCCCGTCATAAAGTCCGAGAGCGTGGACCCCGTGCGCAACCCCTACGCCCCCGGCGCCGGACAGCGCCCCCCGGAGCTCGCCGGACGCGATCGCGAGCTGCAGCAGTTCGAGGTCGTGCTGGAGCGGGTGGCCCGGGGCCGCCCGGAGCGGAGCATGGTCCTCACCGGTCTGCGCGGCGTGGGCAAGACGGTCCTGCTCAACACCTTCAAGTCCATGGCCATGCAACGGCTGTGGGGCACCGGCAAGATCGAGGCCAGGCCCGACCAGTCGATCCGGCGCCCGGTGGCGGCCGCGATGCACATGGCCATCAGGGAGCTCGCGCCCCGGCACCGCGCCCCCGAGCGGATCGAGGAGTTCCTCGGCGTGCTCAAGGCGTTCGCCATGCGCGATCCCGCCGCCGCCAAGGGCACCTCCCACTGGTCGCCCGGCATCGACGTCCCCGCCGCCCGCGGCCGGGCCGACTCCGGTGACCTGGAGATCGACCTGACCGAGCTGTTCGTCGACGCGGCGGGCGTGGCGACCGACCTCGGCGTCGGCATCGCGCTGTTCATCGACGAGATGCAGGACGTGCAGGCGCCGGACGTCTCGGCTCTCTGCGCGGCCTGCCACGAGCTGTCGCAGAGCGGTGGCCCGCTGATCGTCGTGGGCGCCGGCCTGCCGCACCTGCCGAGCGTGCTGTCGGCGAGCAAGAGCTACTCCGAGCGGCTGTTCCGGTACGCCCGCATCGACCGGCTCGACCGCGACGCCGCCGACCTGGCGCTGATCGTCCCGGCCGGCCGCGAGGACGTGGAGTTCACGCCCGACGCGCTCGACGCGCTGTACGAGGCGGCCGACGGCTACCCCTACTTCGTCCAGGCGTACGGCAAGGTCGCCTGGGACCTCGCGCCCCGCAGCCCCATCACCGCGGAGGACATCAAGGTGTCCGCGCCGGAGGCGGAGGAGGAGCTGGCCGTGGGCTTCTTCGGCAGCCGGTACGAACGGGCCACCCCCGCGGAGCGCGACTACATGCACGCGATGGCCCAGCTCGGCGACGACCCGGTGCCGACGGCCGAGGTGGCCGAGGCGCTCGGCCGCAAGCCGTCGAGCCTGTCCCCGGCCCGCGACAGCCTGATCAAGAAGGGCCTGATCTACAGCGCCGAGCGCGGCGTGATCGGGTTCACCGTGCCCCATTTCGGGAGGTTCCTGCGTGCCCAGCCGGTCTGAGGCGGCACGCCCATCGACCTCTCTACGGCTTTCTAGAGGGGAAGCTAGAGAGCCGTAGAGAGCTGAAGTGAAGTCCTCGATGCGGGAATCTACGCCTGTATAGCGTCAGGCCGATACAGGGGTAGATTCCCGCAGAGAGGCGTCCGTACGGTCACCGGTGGCGGCCGCGACGCGGCCGTCCGCGCCGACTACGGCGACGCGGACGGCGGGACGGCGTCCGCTCAGGTACACCGCGAAGACCACCTCGGTGCCGTCCTGGGCGGGAAACACGAAGAAGCGCCAGCACAGCTCGCGCCACACGTCGGACGGCTCGCCGGTCACCAGCGACCCCGCGTGCGCCCGCCACGCCGCACTGCCGCGCAGGCGGGACAGCGCCCGTCCGGAAGGCAGCGCCCGCTGCTCGCACGGCGCGCGGTGCCGTACGCGGGCGGCGACCTCGTCGATCTCCGGCGAGAGGACGAGCAGCAGCAGGACGAGGCCGCCGGCGATCCAGGCCGCGGTCCCCCGCGGCAGGACGGGCCGGGCCATGACTCCGGGCAGACCCGGGACGTTCCCGGCCGCGACGAGAACCGCCATCGCCGTCAGCGCGGCGGCCCGTCCGATGGACCGCAGCCCGACCGGCGCCGCGCTGACCTCACCGAAACAGCCGCACCCGACGTCGGGCCGTCGCCTGCGCAGGTCCCACAGGACGTACGTCGCGATCGCGAAGAACACCACCGGCGACCAGCGTGTGACGGGGTGGTCCAGCACCAGCGATCCGCCGGCCAGGGCGAACTCGGTCAGCGCGCAGGCGATCATCGCGGGCCTGGCGAACCGCTCCGGCGCGAGCGCGACCGGGCCCAGCCGGGTCAGCGCGCCCGGCGACGCCTCACGGCCGGCCGTGGCCAGCTTGGCGACGCCGCCCAGCGTCAGCGTGAGGGCGAGGACCGGCAACGCGGCCGTCGCGATGATCGTAAGCACCGGTCACCCCAATCCGACGCGGGCGTTGAAGCAGCCCTTGGTCAAGTCTCCCCCGAGCGCCACGTAGGACGACGCCGACAGTTCCACGAGCCTCCCGCGCGGGGAGGTGCCGCATTCCAGGCAGCGGTCGCAGAACCGCCCGGCGAGGCACCCGCACGCCACGATCGGCAGCGTGTCCGCCCGTCCGTCGCACACGTTCCGCACGCGCAGCAGCGAGCCCAGCGCGAGGTACGGCAGGCCCGCGCAGGAGACGCCCGCGTCGTCGCAGCCGGTGTCCTCGGATTCGAGCACGGGATAGGCCGCGCCGTCCTCCGGAAGGTCCGCCCACACGGCCGTGCCCGCGACGCTCGCCTGGACCCCTCCGTACGCCGGGGGAGCCGGGGGCGACGCCGAGGCGTGGTACGGCGGCTGCGAGGTCGCGGGAAGCTGCGCCAGTGACGTGCCCTGGTCGAGCAGGCCGATGGCGTCGAACAGATACCCCGGCTCCAGCTTCGGGTGCCGCACCCGGATCCGCCCCGAGGAGCGGTAGGGGATCACAATGGAGCGTTCCCGGCGGTGCGGACCGCAGTCGAGGTCCACGGTGAGGTCGCGGGTTCCCCGGACGTCGCGGATGACGCCGGTGATCCGCGTGACGTCGGCCCAGATGCGCTCGGCCACCGTGCCGGACCGCAGCGCCCTGATGACCACCCGCGACCCGATGGGCAGGTCGGCGGGCGCGACCGCGCCGCCGCGCCAGGCGGTCGCCCACGGCGCGATCACCAGGCGCCGCTGGCGGCCGTCGTCGGCCTCCACGATGATCAGATGCGGGCTGACGTCGACCATCTCGCCGTCGACCACGTCGAACGGCGCCTCCTCCTCCGGCGACCGCGGCGCGGGCCCGGGATCGCGCCCGAGCGCCGCCGCGGCCAGCATGCGCCGTCGCGCTCCGGCCCGGTGCGGTAATGACCCTTCCACGTCCTCCAGCCTCACATGCCGGGGCGGGATGGAGATGCCGTTTTCCGGGCGATGGTGGCGTCCGGGATCAATATTCCTCCTCCCGGTGCAAGGGGTTGCCACCCGCCGAGGGCAAACCACCGCCCGGGTGGGATTACGGCCCGTCCGGCCCGCCGCTACCGGCTTGTCCGGTGTTTACGCAGGCCGGGGCGAAACCTGAATTCCGGCTCAGTCGGATCCGATCGCGTGGCTGCGATTCTGGCACGAGATGCCTCTCTGGCCGGGTTGGTGATCCTGAGCGTGAACCACGAGGAGTTCCACACGTACGTCCAGTCCCGCGGGGCGGCGCTGCTCCGGGTCGCCAACCAGCTGACCGGCAACCCCAGCGACGCCGAGGATCTGCTGCAGACCGCCCTCACCCGCACCTACCTCGCCTGGGACCGCATCCGCGACCGGTCGTCGCTCGACGGTTACGTGCGACGCGCGATGGTGAACATCAACATCTCCTGGTGGCGGCGGCGCAGGCTGGAGGAGTACCCCTCGGAGTCCCTTCCCGACGTACCGGCGCAGCAGGACGCGCGGCACCGGTACGAGGAGTTGGAGCAGGCGCTCGACCGGCTCCCCACCCGGCAGCGTACGGCGATCGTGCTGCGCTACTACGAGGACATGACCGAGCCCGAGATCGCCAGGACGCTGGGGATCAGCGTGGGCACGGTCAAGAGCACGGTCTCGCGGGGCATGGCGAAGCTACGCGGCGATCTGGTCGTCCCCGATCCCCGGGAACGGGTGAACTGACCGCCGCGCGCCTCACCTGCCGCGCTTCTCAGGTCCCGCGCTTCTCAGGTCTCGCAGACCACGCCGTCGCTGTCACTGTCGACGTACCAGTCGTACTCGACGTCGATGCCCCGGACGTACGGCCCGTAGCCGGCCCTGTTGGCCTCCTCGCAGGTGCCGAAGCGGGGATCCGTCGAGCCGTCGTCGTCACCCGTCGCGGTCGGAGTGGGGGTCGGCGTCGGCGTCGCAGTGGGCGTCGGGGTGGGTGTGGGAGTGGTCGTGCCGCCGGTCAGCCCGTCGGGGTCGGGGCTCGCGGACGCGCCGGGCGCGGGAGAGGCGCCGTCGGCGGGCTCCACCGCGAGGTCTCCGGACGATCCGGGCGGAACCTGGATCGAACCGCGCTTGTCGTAGGTGTCGGCCGCCCAGCAGGGACCCGACCACATGCCCCGGCCATCGGCCTGCGCGCGCATCTGCTCGGCGAACTGCCAGTCGGTGTAGCTGTGGTCGGGCAGGTAGGGCACGGCCTGGGCGAACCCGCTCCTGACCATGTCGCCGTTGACGTACAGGCCCTTGGGCGACCACGTGTAGACGAGGACGCGGTCGTTCTCGGTCACCTGCTCGGAGGCCCGCACGTAGGCCGGCTTGCCGACGGGAAGCAGCGCCTTGAGCCGCGCGACCGCGCCTTCGTACCAGCAGTCGCCCTTCTCGGGCGCGTCCGCCTCCAGGAGACCGATCCGTACGGTCCGGCCGCTGGCGGTCACCACGTCCAGGGCGTCACCGTCCACGATCTTCTTCACCGTCACCTCGACCGCGTCCTTGGGCACGGTCTTCGGCCGGGGGGTCTTCGTGGCCTTCGCGGTCGTGCTCGGGGTGGCGCTGGGGCTCGGCGTCGCGCTCGCGCTCGGGCTGGGGGTCGCGGCCGGAGTCTGGGACGGGGTCGGCGTCGGGCTCGGACTGGCGCTCGGACTGGGGCTCGGGCTCGGGCTCGGGCTCGCGGCCGCGGCGAAGGCGCTGGTGGACGCGGCCACAGGAACCGCGAGGACCGCGGTGGCGAGGACGGCGAGTGCGTGTGAGGGGAAACGCACGAGTGCTCCATTGGCTTGGGTACGGGGGACACGTCGGCTTCGTGGAGCCGTTTCCTGGATTACGGAGTCCACCAGAAAACGATCGTATGCGCCAGTCCGTCCGGTCAGTTCCCTCGAATCACGATCCTGTGCGGCTCAACCCGTCCTCGTCCGCGACGGCCTGCCGGCTCCGTCCGCTCCCGCGGTCGCGCAGGGCCGTACGACGTCGCGGATCACCCGCAGGGTCTCCAGGAACTCGGCGAGCCGCTCGTCGGTCAGCAGACCGGTGAACCAGGTCTCGATGTCCTTGATGTGCTCGGGGAGCACCGTGCGCAACCGCTCCGCCCCCGCCTCGCTCAGCACCGCGTACGACGCGCGGCGGTCACTCGCGCACGCGTGCCTCTCGACGAGTCCCTCGCGCTCCAGGCGGTCGACGACACGGGTGATCCCGCTGGTGGACAGCGAGGTCTGGGCCGCGAGGTCGCTCATCCGCAGCCGCCGCTCGGGCGAGCGGGCCAGCCGGATCAGAGTCTCGAAGTCGACCTCGGACAACCCGGCGGTGACCAGGGTGGGGGTGGTCTTGGCGGCCAGCCCGGCGAAGACCTCCGCGAACAGGCCCATCGCCGTGAGCCGCGGGTCGTCGAATGGATCCATGGTCCAAGTCTACGTCAGAATAGTTGACGCGAGGAATATCCTCGGGTAGAAATTTGCTCAGTGAGACATCCGCACCGCAACGATCTGGGGAGTAGCCATGAGCATCCGTGAGTGGGAGGGCCTGAAGGTCCCGACGGCCGGCGAGTTCGCGCTCGACAAGGCGCACACGCGCGTCGGTTTCGTCGTCAAGCACATGATGGTCAGCAAGGTCCGCGGGCACTTCGCCGACTTCGAGGGCAAGATCGCCATCGCCGAGAACCCGCTTGAGTCCTCCGTCGACGTCGTCATCAAGACCGGCACGATCGAGACCGGCGCGGCCGACCGTGACGGCCACCTGCGGAGCGACGACTTCCTGGGCGCCGACAAGTTCCCCGAGATCACCTTCCGCAGCAAGCGCGTGACCGACCTGTCCGGCAACGAGTTCACGCTCGTCGGCGACCTGACGGTGCGTGACGTCACCAAGGAGGTCGAGCTCAAGGTCGAGTTCAACGGCGCGGCCAACAACCCGTGGGGCCAGGAGATCTTCGGTTACTCCGCCGAGACCGAGATCGACCGCGAGGACTTCGGCCTGACCTGGAACCAGGCGCTGGAGGCCGGTGGCGTCCTCGTCGGCAAGAAGGTCAAGATCGAGATCGAGGGCGAGGCCGTCCGTCAGGCCTGAGCCTGTGGACTGCACCGGCGGAAATCCACACCTTGTGCACAGCCGTCATCCACAGCCTGTGGACGACGGCTGTGCTCTTGTATAACGCCAGCTCACCCGGCGGCCGAGGACATCCTGCCGTACGCTCCGGCGCGAGTCTGTGGCCCGCTCGCCGACCCGCGCGGCTACCTCCGGCCCCGCCGAAGCCCGCCCGGAGCGGGCCCGCTCCGGTGCCGCGACGCGGGTGGTCGAGACGGTGCCACGCCCCACCCGGCAATCCGCTTTGCCGCGTTGCGCGATCGCCGGTACGCTGTGCTGAGCAGCGCTCCCAGGAGGCTTCGCCTAGTCAGGTCTATGGCGCCGCACTGCTAATGCGGTTTGGGTCTTAAGCCCATCCGGGGTTCAAATCCCCGAGCCTCCGCAGTTCAGAGCCCCTCTCGCCGGTTTCGGTGAGAGGGGCTTTTTGATCTTCAAAGGGCCTCTAGTTGCAGTTCTAGTTGCAGTTGCCCTCAGCCTTCGGGTTACGGGCGCTTTCAGTCCTCGCCCCACAGTGCCGCCCCCATGCGCTCGCTGGCGTCCTTCACCTGGGGACTGGCGATGTGGGTGTAACGCTCGGTGGTTGTCACTCGCGCGTGGCCGAGGATCTCCTGTACGACCCGGATGTGGACGCCCTGCTCGACGAGGAGCGTCCCGGCAGTGTGCCGAGCGTCGTGGAGTCGGGCTTCCCTGACCCCGGCCTGGCGCAGGAGCGCCTTCCACATCTTGTAGTCCTCGCTGCGCTCCATCGGCCGGCCACGGCGAGTCGGGAAGAGAAGGTCGTGATCCTCCCAGAGCTCACCGACCTCTGCCCGTTCTGCGTCCTGGCGCTGCTTGTGCTCCCGCAGGATCGGAAGCAGTTCGGGCGGACACTGGAGGGTCAGCCGACTGCGGCCCTTGCGTTGCCGAAAGACTATGCCGCCGCCCGTGCGCTTCGGGCACCTGTCAGCGTGGCCGGTGCACTCCTTCGCGCACGTCCTCGTCGGACAGACGTGACCGTGCTTCGTGCAGTCCTGTGGACAGTCGGGATCGTGCTTGTGGACCCTGCACCGCGGCTTGCACGGCCAGCGGTGCCACTCCTTGCCGCACTCGTAAGGGTCGTCGCAGCCGTGCTTCCACGGTGCCCGCTGCGCCTGGTACCAGGCTTTGATCACGCCGGTTCCGAGGTCGACGAACGACCAGCGGAGGCCGAGCGCTTCGCCCTGGCGAATGCCGAGGGACAGTGCCACCGACCAGCGAGCCGCGTTCCGCCGCGACTTGGCCGCCTCCAGGATCTTGCGCGCCTCGTTCCGCGTCAGCGGCTCCAGATCAGGGTCAGCAGCGACCGGCGCGTCCACAAGCGTGGCGATGTTCCTGGTGACCTTGCTTCGCCGTACGGCGATCTTCAGAGCGCGGGACAGGATGCGGTGCACTTTGAGGACGGTGCTCGACGAGCGGCCCTGCTCCAGCATCGTCGCGTACGCCTTGTCGAGGTGCTCAGGGGCGAGCCGGTCGAGGCGGTGACGGCCGAGCAGCGGCATGATCCAGTGACGGGTCTTGGACCGGTAGTCGTCGAGGGTCCGAGGCGCCATCTTGCCCGAGGCCACGAGCCGTTCGCAGATCACGTCGAGGTATTCGGTCATCCACTCGGCAACGGTTGGGACCTTGCCCGGCTTGGCTACCTGTCCGGTCCCGCGCTTGCCCTCCAGCTCTTGGACCTTGCGCGTGACCTCCGCCTCCGACTTCCCCATCCGGTGACGTCGATCAGGGGAGCCATCCGGCTTGATGCCCACGGTCACCCAGCCATGCCAGTAGCCATCCTGACCCAGGTAGATGGACGAGCGCCCGTTCGGTTTGCGGTCGGCCATCACGCCGCCTCGTTCAGACGCCGGGCGAACTCCTGGAGGGCGTCAGCCGGGACGAGGCGGTACCCGTCGTACTTGATCGAGCGAAGCTCACCGCTCTTGATCAGCCGGAAGACCGCCGTACGGCTCATGCCGAGGACAACCGCCGCGTCCTTGGGTCGGTAGAAGAGTCTGTCCATCACGCTGCCCTCCCTTCAGTTGCCGAAAGATCTTGGCCGTCTGCCTCGGCCTGGAGCCGGTCGAGGTGGTTGCGCCAGCGCTGGCGTTCGTGGACCGAGCGCAGGAGCCGGACGCCGATCGGTGCAAGTTCTGGGTCACCGGGCTTGACCGGTCGCCAGATGTAGCGGTGGGGGTCGACCGGTTTGTCTTCGACGCCGAGGGCTTCGAGGACCCAGGTGCGGCGGTCCTGCTTGTGCTCGGTGAGGGTCTTGTTGGACCACTTGCGGGAGACGAGGACGCGGCGGCCCGCGTAGCCGAGGTGATCGGGCTTGTGCGCCTTGCCCTTGCACCGGCCGGGAGCCATCCCGGGCTTGGCGCCCTTGGGCTGCACGCCGTACCGCAGCCAGTTCGGGCAGGTCGGCGAGCACGGTTCGAACCGGAGGGCGTCGAGGAGCCGTTCGGCGTGTGCCTTGCGGCGTGGGTCGTCGGTTCCGAGCGCGTCGCCGAGGGACTTGGTGAGGTACTTCGACAGGTACCCGATGAGCTGGTCGGCGTCCGGGGTCCCGGCGAGCACGCCTTTGACGTCCATCTGGTCGCCGAAGCGGAGCACGTGCAGGGGTTCGGCTTCGTCGTCCTGGTCGAGAGCGTCGAGGGCCTGTTCCCAGGTCGGCAGGACCTCGCCCGTGGTGGGGTCGAGGTAGCCGGCCCCGTCCTCCCACACCGGCAGGTGCTCGCCCTCGAAACGGACTTCGTCGGTCGAGGGCCACCACACCTGGTGATAGGTCGCCGCGATGATCTGCCGCAGTTCCGTACGCGGGAGGGTCCCGCGGATCGCCATGTGCAGATGCGGTGCGAGCCGCTTCTGAGGCTCGACCGTCGCGAAGTACTGCACGTCGTACCCGGCGACCCGGCGGAGGTTCTGCACGAAGCGGTCGACGAGCTTGGAGAAGTGCAGCGCGTCCCGGGCCGCCCGGCCGTAGTCGTAGGCGTCCGGGTTGAGCGGCGCGCCCTCCAACACGCGCCCGTAGGAGGGCAGGGTGAGGGTGACGAACATCGACGGCCGGTAGACCTTGCCGTCGGAGCCGGTGAAGGTCCGCCCGAGCGTCGTCTTGGTCATCTGCCGCTTGGGCAGATCCGGTGCGTCCTGCCGCCGCTTCGTCGAACGGGACCGCTTCCCGCTGGTGCGGCCGAGGACGTTGCCGCGCATCCCGGCGGCGTTGATCTCCTCGTCCAGCTCGACGATTGCGGCGTCCAGGTCCGTGGTGTCGCCGCCGGCCTTCTCGGTCTCGTCTCGCCAGGCTTGGACGTCGGCCCGCAGTTCGACGAGGTGGCGCTGATAGTCGTCCGCGTTGTCGGGGATGTTCACGGGCTCGTGGTCGAGGTGCCAGCCCTCCCGGCACTGCGCCCGCCGCAACTGCCGGTTGCGCTTGGCACACGGCGGGCACTTGCTCTCCAACGTGGCCCCACACGGGACGTCGATGACCTCAACCTGACCAGTGACGATGTCCTGCCGCCGCAACGGCACCGGGCGGATGCACACCCCGTACTGCTTGGCGATCTCTTCGACCACGTCCCGCGCCAGCGGTTGAGCCATCCGGACGGCCCGAGGCGTGGACCGGTCGTTGGATCGAGCGGGGGAGATCGGCTGCTCTCCCCCGGCCTGGTGAGTGTCGGTGATGTCGGTCAACTGTCCTCCCTTCCGGGCTCGGGAATGGTGAGGGCGGTCTGGCCGCATTCGTGGCACTCGACCAGGCCGCGGATGGGGTTGAGCCACAGGACGTTGAGCGAGCCGCAGACCGAGCAGCGCAGCCCGTCGAGGACGTTCATGCGGCCTCGCTTCGACCGCTGTACTCGGCGACCATCTGCCGGATGTCGGCGTCGGAGACGTAGGCCGCCCGGACGCGCACGGGGTCGGGGGAGGTTTCCAACCGGACGTAGCCGACGCCCGCGCCGCGTTCGGGGAGGGGTGAGATGTGGTCGGCGAGTGCGCCCCGTCGCGGGCCCCGTCGCCGAGGACCATGTCCACCTGTTCGGACTCGTCCAGCCGGAGGGCGATCTTGTCGGGGAACAGGTTGCGGATGTTCAAGACCTCCTTGCGGGGGTCCTGGAGCGCGGCCATGACCCCGACGCCGACCGCCCGGCCTTGCGTGGTGAGCGTTGCGAGGGCCGCTGTGATGCGCTGCCTCAGGTGCTTGTCTGACTGGTAGGCGGTGAGGAACGCGACCTCGTCGACGAGCACCAGGACGAACGGGTCGCCTGGCGTGGGGGTGTGGGAGCGCTGGAGGCCGGCGAACCGGTCGGCCCGCTCCTGCATCACGCTCACGGCCTCGTCGAGCAGGTCGGCGCACTCCCTCGGATCGGCCGCGTACCGGGCGCCGAACAGGGGACGGCCGAAGGACAGTTCCATCCGCTTGGGGTCGAGCGCCCAGACCTGCACTAGCCCGGCCCGCATCGCGGGAAGCAGACCGCGGATTGTCGACCACAGGTAGGAGCCCTTACCGGCCCCGGTGGCCCCGGCGATCAGGACGTGTGTGCCGTGGACCTTGAGCCGGTACGGTGTGCCGTCCTCGCACCGGCCGATCTCCACCGCCTCGACCGTCGCCGTCTCTGGGATGGGTACGGCGGGCAGGGGTTCGGCGAGTGAGTCGCGGCGGGGGAAGGTGAGCACGAGCCGCCCGGCCTTGGCGACGGCGACACGGCAGGAGGGAGAGCCGAAGCCGTGGGCCAGGTGCTCGATGCGGTCGGCCCAGTCCTTGACGGCCTGCCCGGACAGCATGCGCACGCTGACGCGGTCGGCCCAGCCGTCGCACTCCACCCGCACCAGGCGGGGCAGGTAGTCGCGGCCCTGAAGGTGACGGCCGAGCCCGGACACGATCATCACCGGTTGCCAGTGCCGCCGGTAGACGGCGATGAGCCGCCACCAGGCCAGCAATGGCCAGCCGACCAGGCGCAGGAACGAGTCCCGATCCAGCAGCGCCCACGACAGGCCCGCCGAGGGCAGGAACCCGGCCAGGACGAGAGCTTGGCGCCAGCCGTACAGGGTCCACACGACGCCGAAGGCGACCAGCAGCGCTACTGCGACCGGATGCCGGACGACAAGGCGGACCAGGCCTGCGAACAGGCGGGACAGCCAGATCACGATGGTGACGATGGCGGGAGTCTTGACGACGGCCGGGCGGAAGACCACGGCCGTGTCCGGGGTGGTGGAGACGAGGTTACGCGCCTCGTCGCCAGGCAGTTTTCGGAACATTAGACTTCGTGTCCTCTCGTGATTTCGCAGTCAGGGAGAGTTGAGGGGCCGCCGGAAGTTGCCGCTTCCTGCGGCCCCGCTTGCATCTCAGGCCGCCGTCTCGTCGACGACGGACGTGGTGATCCGGTCGGAGTCGGCCGACTGGTCGGCGTGCAGGCGTTCGCAGTCGGCGAGGTACCGCGCGGCGGCGTTGAAGATCTGCCGTGCGACCTCCACGTCCTCGGCGGTGACCGGTCCGGCCCCGGTGGTCGAGACCGTCACGTTTGCCTCGTCGGACTCCAGCGACAGGAACGGCCGCCCGGACTCCAGCATCCGAGCACCCGCCCGCAGGACCGGCGTGTAGAACGAGACGCCGATGCGGGGACGGCGTCCGGGGTCGATCGACATCGACACGTGGGTGTAGGGACTGTGTGCCATCAGGCCACCCCGCGCCCGTTGGCCAGGCCGTGAAACCGCCGCTCGACCGACCGGGCGAACGAGGCCGCCTCACGGGCGAGCTGCCGCGCGAACTCGACATCGGCCGGGCTCACCTGGTCACTGTCGGAGGTGGTCAGCAGCACTGAGGTCGCGCCGAAGTCCAGCGCCAGCACCGGGGTACGGGCCGGATAGGGCAGGGCCTTGGCCGAGGCGCCGCCCCCGGTGTTGAGACTGATCACGGCCGAGGGCCGTACCGTACGCCGCCCCATCACGCCGCGTCCTTCGCAGCAGCAGAGGACTTGCCGGCGGTGCCCGAGCGGGGAGCCCGCATCACCCGAGCCGAGATCGAGTAGGCCAGCCGCCCCGTCGCCTGATGGACGTACGGCTTGACCTCCAGCCCCTCGAACTCGGCCGGAGCCAGTGGCACCCCGGGCAGCGACGGCGGGACGACCGGCTGAACCTCGGCGAGGATCTTCACGGTCACCGTCTTCTGCGCGGCCTTGAGCGAGGGGTCGGCGTCCATCACCGGGACCTGCCACACAGGAAGCCCGGTCACCTTGTCCTTCGCCTGGGTGTCCCGCTTGGCGTCGAAGTCCTTCGCCGCGCTCACCTCGCCCACGACGTAGCAGCCGTGCGGGAACAGCAGCTCGAAGCTGATCGGGATGGGTCCTTGCAGTGCCATCGTTCACCACCTCCTTGTCGACCCCCCTAGACGCAGATGGCCGGTCCATCTTGGGAACTGTCTAGGGGGCTATGCGGAAGACGATAGCGCGCTGTTTCAAGTCTTGTCTAGGGGGGTCGACGCTATTGGCGGGAAGAGTCTCGACGGACAGCGGCCCTGCTTCTACGCGTCGCCGGATGGAACCGATGGAGATCCGGATCGTGATGCCGTTCAACCCGGCCTTTCACGACCCCAGCAGCGTGGCGGCCACCGAGGAGTGTTGCAGCCAGCACGGCAAGGATTACTGTGATCAGCCGCCCGTCGCGAGCGTCTACTACCCGCCCAACGGCAGGGTCTCGGCATGCGCGAGAGCCCTACACGGGATCATCGACGACGCCGTGAGCAAGTCCTCTCAAGGACGGCAGTAGGCGACGGCCGCATCGTCGTAGGTCTTGCCTCGCGGCCAGCGTTGCCCGTGTGGGTCGGACTGTTCGGCGGCTCGGACCTGGCGGATCAGTTCGTCGGGTCCGGCCTTGCCGAGGAGGTCGAGGAGGTCGCGCCAGGTGGTCAGGCGGAAGCGGTCGACGAGGCGGGAGGCGCCGTCGCTGAGGAGCGCCGCTGCCCGAACCTGGTGAACCGGCACGCTGCCGGTGAGAGCCTGCTCGGCGACGAGGGGATCGACGGAGGCGACCCAGAAGCCGCCGTCGCGGTTACGGTGGTTGCGCAGGGTCTCGACGTACTCGCGGTGCGCGGCGACGTGTTCGGGGCTGGTGGAGTCGAGGGAGTCCATCCGTTCCCGGTAGCGGGCGCCGACCTGGGCTTCGCGGTCGTCAGTGATCACGGTCGGTTCTGGCTCGCCGGTGTCGAGGATGAGCACGGA
Organism: Microbispora triticiradicis; assembly: GCA_003260025.2. Classification (GTDB taxonomy): domain Bacteria; phylum Actinomycetota; class Actinomycetes; order Streptosporangiales; family Streptosporangiaceae; genus Microbispora; species Microbispora triticiradicis. The sequence goes on from QFZU02000146.1 coordinate 17,923, forward strand.
GTCGGCCAGGACGAGCCAGTCGAGGACGTCGCCGCTACGGCGCAGCATGACCACGGTCGCCGAGGGGGATCCGGGGTGGCTGACGTCGCAGGTGAAGTCGTGCAGGGATGTCGTGGCCTTGATGCCCTCGGCGAGTAGCTCACTCAAAGAGCCGGCGCCTTGGGTCATCGAGGCGAGGAGGGTCGTACCGAGGGTCCGGGCGTACCAGGCGACGCCGTGGGTGCATCCCGACTCCGACCCCGCCGGGGTGCCCGAACCGTCGAGGAGGACCACCGCGTCAGGTGTCGCGGCGACGAAGTCTTCGTTTTCGTGGCCGGGGGTGGCGGGTTCGGTGGCGAGGGCGACGCGCACGGTGGGTCCTCCAGTCGTTCAGTCCTCGTCGTGCCGATACAGCGGGCTTGCCAGTTCCGCTCTCACCGGTTCCCCAGTGCGGGGGTCGTATTCAACGCCGACGACACAGGAGAAACGGCGATCGGCCACCTGACCCCACAGGGTGTTGATCTCGGTACTGATCAGATGGACGACGCCGAGGGTGCCTTGCGGGTGGATGCCGGTGAACACCAGGACATTGCCCTGCCCGTCCGGCCGGGCGAGGCGACCGAGATAGGCGTAGTCAATTGGCCGGGACGGGGCCGAGTCGGAGCCCGACCGGTAGACGGTGCCGGTACGGCTGTCACGCAGTGTCCACGCGCCGTCCTTAACCCACTCCAACACGGGATCGGACTCATACAGCGCGCCCATGACCGGCGACAGCCGCGGGCCACAGATCACGATCAGCCCCGGCCGGTTGAGATCGATCTGGCCGGTCAGGGGGACATGTTCCAACTCGACAGTCAGGCCGAAGCCGCGCGCCAGGTCCTCCAGTCGCTTGGAGGCGGCGACGTCTTCCATCGCGACCACGGGGCGGGCGTTGTCGGCCTCTTGCTTGAGAGGCGTGGCTACCGTGATTCCACCTGTGCCCAGGAAGGCGCCCTCGGGAGCGGGGCCGGTGTGGCGGATCTGGTGGATACGCCCGCGAGACAGGCCAGCCTTCTCGGCGATCTGCGCGTAGCTCATGCCTTGGGCGTGGAGTTCTTGGATGACGCGACGGCGCAGCCGGGCCAGTTCGGTGACCTCTTGCTGGGCGGCATTGAGTCGTTCGGTGGCGACCCGGAGCAGCAGATAGGGATCGTCGATCGCGGCGATCTTGTCCAGGTCACTCGGTGGCACGGTTCCTCCTCGGTGGTGCTCACCAGAGTCTAGGGCCCTAGACGAAATGTCGTCTATCCCTCTTGACAGTACGATTTTGGCTGGTTTGCCCGTTGTTGGGTCCACAGCCCGGATCGCCGAGCGCCGGTTAGGGACCCCACGAGGGCTCACCGCGCCCTCCCCGTCAGCAGGGCCGCCCAGACGTCACGGGCCTGTGGGATGGCCCAGCGGTGGGTCTCGCGGATCTCGGGTGCGTCCTCGTTCTGGAGGGTGCGCCGGATGAACCCCTGCCCGCCCGCCTGGCACAGCTCATAGACGATGGCGAGGCAGTCGCAGGTCCAGGCGACGACCCGCACCCGCGCTCCGCCCCAGGGTTCGAACCACGCCAGCTTCGTACAGCCGGGCTGCCGGCGGTCGGGAACGTGCGGGCTTAGGCAGCTCATCACCGGCAGGCCGCCTGCGCGGCGGCGATGGGGTCGACCTTGAGCAGGGCCCAGACGGTTCGGCCGGTGTGGTTGCCGTACACGCCCCAGTTGTCGGCCAGGTTGGCGACGAGCAGCAGGCCGCGGCCGCCCTCGTCGTCGCTGGGCCGCACCAGCCGGGGAACTTCGGGGCCGCCCTCGTCGACGACGCCGAGCCAGACCTGATCGGGTTCGGCCTGGATGCTGACGGTGAACTTGCCGCCGAAGCGGGCGGAGGCGGTGTGGCGGACGGCGTTGGTGGCCAGTTCGCTCACGATGAGCTCGGCCGACTCGATGACGGGCCAAGTGCCGAGGGTTGTGGTGATGAAGCGACGGGCTTCGGTGACCGAGGCGGGACGGCCGAGGAAGTGCCGGGACAGGCGCCATGCGGGCATGGGACACGCTCCGTCGTATAGGGGGCTAGACATGCTTACGAGCAGGAGCGTATGACCAACGATAGAAGGTTCTCAAGGAATAGAACGCATAAATGCGTCAGCTGTTGAGCTGCTTCACCAGTTCCCGGAAGTCCGCCGCGATCTCACCCAGCAGCGCCTCCAGCTCGCCCCCGTACACGGCCGCATTCGCGAACGCACCAAACGCCTCTTCATGAGCGCCGACCTCGGCGGCCTCGGTCAACGTGAGATCACCCGTCAAGCTCTCCACCACACTCACGGAACCGTCGAAGACGGTGAATCCATGCAGCGGGAAGACCGGCGCCTCCACCTTCCACGGCACCACCCCGAGCCGGACATGCGGCAGCGTGGACACCTGGGCTAATCGATCGAGCTGCGCCAGCATCAACGACGGTGACCCCGGCCACGTACGCACCCCGCCCTCCGTCAGCACGAAGGCGAACCGCCGACCATCCTCGAACAGCACTGCCTGAGCATCGACCCGTACGGCTGCTGCCTTCGCCGCATCGTCCTCATCCACATCCCGGCCGATCGCCACTGCCAGCCGCGCGTACTCCGCCGTCTGCAACAGCGCCGGAATCATCGCCGAGGAGAAGACCGCCACCCACTTCGACGAGCGCACACGCGCAGCATTCGCCGCCTCCCGGCCGGCCAGCCCACCCTTCAGCCGGGACACCTCATCACGCAGCCGCGCGAGCAGGGTGTTCAACTCCTGCCGTGCGTCCTGGTCGAGGTCAAGAGCCAGCGACAACCGCTCGACAGTCTCTGGACTCGGTAACAGCCGCCCCGTCTCCACCCGCGAGATCGTCGGCTGCGCCACCCCGGCCCGCTGCGCCAACTCCTTGCCGGTCAGCCCTGCACCCCTGCGCAGGCGCCGCAGTAGTTCACCCAGCTCACGCAGTCGATCTCGTCGATCAATCACATAGCTGTTTCTACCACCACGCAGTGGAGCCCGAAGCGGGTACCGCCAGCAGCTCGAGACCACTAGCGGAGATTTCGGCGGAGGCACATCCTTGAATAAGGATGCCCAACAATCGTCCATCCTGGTTTGATCACCGTCTTGCCCTAACATGGCTGAGATGTCCTACAGCCTCGCCATTGCCAGGGCCGTGATTTTGCCCATCGCGCGTATGATTCTTGCCGATCGCGAGAAGAAGCGGTCGCAGTCTCTCCCATTAGCCGAGCTCATCAATGTGCGTATCACAGACGACTTCAAAAAGCGGGCGCTCACACGGGAAGTTGAGGCGGCTATAGACCTGGTGGCTCAGAGATTAGAGCCACTGTTGGAACGAGAATGGCCCGGGTTGTCGCGCAGCGATAAAGATGCCGCGCTGTTTGAGGTCATCCGCGTATTCGAGTCTGCGGACTTATCGGATGCGGCACTGTTTGCAGACGATGTGAATCCAGACCTTCTGGCACAACGCTTGAAGAAACAAGCACTGAGGACTGCAGTGCAAAGTCTCGGAGAGCCGGCTAGTGCGCTTTTTCATAAATTACTGGATGAGTGCTGTATCCTCTATGTGCAGCTCCTCATTCACATTGCACCTTTCAGTGCTAGAGCTATCGCTGAATTGCTTTCACGGTCAACCTCTCTAAGTCGTCAGGTTGACCTGGTCCTGGAACGGATACCAGCGCCAACCCTGGATGCCCCAGCTGGCACTTCCCACGATGCGGAGTTCACCAATCGATATCTAACGCACATAAGTACAATGCTTGACGACCTGGAATTGTTCGGTGTCGATGTTCACCGCTATCGTCTCAACACGAGTCTCAGCGTTGCCTATATTCCGTTACGCGTTACGTCGGATCCGGCATCGGACTACGAGACATCTCTTGACTGGAGTCGAGGCGAGCTTCAATCAGGAGAGGTAGATACTGAAGCTTCCTCTTTGAGGATAGAGCAAGCACTACGTGAGAGCCGGCGTACACTAATTCGAGGAGAAGCGGGTTCTGGAAAGACTACGCTTATTTCTTGGCTCGCTATAAACGCTGCAAGGTCATCATTCGGTACAGCGTTGCAAGAGTTGAATGGGTCAGTTCCTTTCATCATCAAGCTTCGCAGCTTTGTGGGTAAGTCGCTTCCGCGCCCAGAAATGTTCATCAATGAGGTTGCGGGACCTATGGTTGACCTTATGCCCTCTGGCTGGGCCCATCGCATTCTTTCCGCAGGAACAGCGTTGCTTCTGGTCGATGGAGTAGATGAACTTCCCGCAGGAGAGCGAGCAAGCGTACGCAATTGGTTGAAGGGGCTGCTAACCCAATTTCCGAACATGAGGGTAGTCGTAACCGCCCGGCCATCGGCAGCAAAGCACCAGTGGCTTGCACACCTAGGATTCGGATCAGCGATCCTAGACCGAATGGGCCCGTCTGAGGTACGAGCTCTTATTGCGCACTGGCATGAAGCAATCCTAGCTTCCGGAAACTCGCCTTGTGATGCGGCCGGCCTTGCGATCCATGAACGGAAATTAGTATCGTCCTTAGACTCTGCCCCGCACCTTCAGGCTCTTGCAACTAATCCGCTTCTGTGCGCGATGCTGTGTGCCCTGAATCTGGATCGCCACAGCGCTCTGCCGCCGGATAGGATGGGAATCTATAGGGCGGCACTTGAAATGCTCCTGGAGCGCCGTGATGTGGAACGGGGAGTGCAGGTTGAGGCAGTTCCCTTCCTTGATATAAGTACTAAGCTTGAGACGCTCCAATATCTAGCATGGCGTTCGTCGCTGAATGGGCGAACAGAGTTAGATTACCGCCAAGCGGTGAGGCAGATTTCTGAACGTCTTGCTATGCTGTCAATTGCAGTCAGAAATAGCGAAGGAGTCCTGGATTACCTGCTCAACCGGAGTAGCGTTATACGTGAAGTCGTACCTGGCAGGATCAGTTTCGTTCATAGAACTTTTCAGGAATATCTAACTGCACGTGAGGCTGCAGAACAAGGTGATGTAGGTCTCCTACTCGGGAAAGCGCATCTCGATACGTGGCGAGAGACCGTTGTGATGGCGGTGGGCCACGGTAATCTGCCGACTCGAACCGCCCTACTGAAGGGTATTTTAGATCGGGCTGATCGAGAGAAGCGGCATGCTCGTCGCTTGAGAATCTTGGCGGCATCGTGCCTAGAGACGGCTGGCCCCATTGATCAGGATCTGCGTTCGACTGTAGACAGATATGTCCATACCCTTCTCCCGCCTCGAAAAATGGACGAAGTGCAATCGCTCGTATCAGCGGGTGCGGCAATACTTAAGTATCTCCCAGACAGCATCGCAGGTCTCTCTCTAGAAGCCACACGTGCCACGATCGCAACGGCGGCACTAATCGGGGGTCCTGAGGCGCTACACAAGCTGTCCCTCTACTCGCGGGATAACAGACGAGCGGTTGGGGAGTATCTTGTTAGTCAATCTAAGTATTTTGACCCGCAAGAGTATGGCGAGAGAGTTCTGGAAAATGCTGCCCTATCTCGGTCCCGCCTCTTCATCGACAGTCGTGCAGAACTCCGCGCACTGCAAGCTATGAGCAGGAAAGCGCAAGAGAAAGTCGCCATCAGCCGAGTGCAGCTTCATGATGTAGTCGACGTGGCAGCTGAGTTAGGTAATATGAAGCGGATTAGCGAGTTGTGGATGGAAGGTACATTCTCGGATCTAACCACGATTAGTCGTCTCGCTTCAACGCTACGAGAAATAATCCTCTGGACTAGTGTAAGTTTGTCTTCCGACTCCATTGAAGCAATAAGTCTCATGCCCAGGCTTAAAACCCTAGCTATTGGTAGCGGAGGCAGGTTCGAAAACATTGAGTTTGTGAGCAGGCTTAGTAAGTTGCAGGAGTTGTGGCTCTACGAGTTGGACCATGTTGCGAGTCTCCAGCCTCTGGCTGACCTTGGCAACCTTGAAGTCCTGCGGTTGGGAGATTTGCGGCGACCTGACTTGATGCAGGCTATTCACACTCTCCCCAAAATGCATAGCCTATACCTCGTGCATGCACCGGTCACAGCGCAGCTTGCTGAGCTAGTTCCAGCGATGAAACGAATTCAAAGTCTCTACATCTGGGAAGATAAATGGCTAGAGACACTCGCCCCTCTCGGGAAATTGGAGAAACTAGAGTTTCTTGATGTTGCATCGCAGGAACTGGCCGATATCGGCGACGTCTCAGAATTCGGCCACTTAAAAGAAGTTGTCCTTTCGTGTCCACAAATAGAAGATCATAGTCCTCTTGCCCGTATCCCCGGCTTGATGAGTTTAACACTCAAATCTCCCGTGCGCAGATTCGATCGCGAGCCATTTGCTGAAGCGGGGATAAGGGTCGAATATCTGGGCGACGAGGTGGTTCCTGGTGTAGATTCCGACGACGTAATCGTCTAGATTCCTGTTAGGTTTACACGGTCATCCCGTGGTCCCTACACGTTACGGACGACTTGCTGGATTGCGCTTATAGGGATCAAGACAGCGGCGCTGCGCGCCGCCTCGCGGGCCGTCGCCCGCTCGCCGGCCGGGCGTGCGGCCTGGGGGCCGGTCCCGGCCGGCGGCAGCTCC
>QFZU02000147.1 GCA_003260025.2 Microbispora triticiradicis
CGGGCGCCGGCGACAGACCGGCGCCCGCCCGCGATCGTGCTCGTCAGGCGCCGCGGAGGTGGGCTCCGGTGCGCTCCGCGGCGAGGGCGACGGCGGCGTCCCGCGCCGCCGTGGTCTCCTCGGCCGTGAGCGTGCGGTCCGGCGCCCGGAACCGCAGCGTGTACGCCAGCGACTTGTTGCCCTCGCCCACCTGCGGCCCGGTGTAGACGTCGAACAGCCTGACCGACTCCAGCAGGCCGCCCGCGCCCTCCGCCAGGGCTGCCGCCACCTCCGCGACCGGGGTCGCGGCGGGGACGGTCAGCGCGACGTCCTGGGTCGCCACCGGGTAGGCGGACACGGGGGGCGCCTGCACCGGCCCGGCGGGCCGCAGCAGTGACAGCTCCAGCTCCATCGCGCACGTGCGCGGGGGCAGGCCGTACGCCTCGATCACCCGGGGATGCAGCTCACCGGCGTGGCCGGCGAGGACCTGCTCCCCGGTCTCCGGGTCCGGCACGGCCAGCGCGGCGCAGCGCCCGGGGTGCCAGGGCTCGTGCTGGTCGGCCCGTATGACGAGCTCGCTGCCGGCCGCTCGCGCGGCCGTGCGGGCCGCCTCGACGGCGTCCGCCCAGGTCGCCTGCCTGCCCTCGCCCCACCAGCCGGAGCGGTGGAACTCCCCGGCGAGCACCACGGCCACCCGGAACGGCTGCCGCGGCAGCGCGATCTCGATCGCCGCCAGCTCCTCCTCCGAGGGCCGGCGGTCGACCGCGAGAATCGGGGCCGACGCGGGCGCGTCCGGCTCGGGCCGGTAGACCAGCCCCGACTCGAACAGCGCCACGTCGGCGAACCCGCGGCCCACGTTGCGCACCAGCGTCTTCAGCAGCCCCGGCAGCAGCGTGGTCCGCATGTACGGCTCGTCCTCGCTGAGCGGGTTGACCAGCCGGGTCGTCCGCCTGCGCGGGTCCCCCTCGGGCAGCAGGAGATTGTCGAGGTCGCGCGGACCCATGAACGGGTAGGCGAGCACCTCGACGTATCCCGCGTGAGCCAGCGCCCGGCCGACGCGGCGGCGCAGCCGCTGCCCCTCGGTCAGGCCGCCGCCGGCGGGGGCGGGCGGCAGCACCGACGGGATGCGGTCGTAGCCTTCGAGCCGGATGACCTCCTCCGCGAGGTCGTTCGGGTCGGTGAGGTCGGGCCGCCAGCTCGGCGGGACGACCGTGATCGGGTCCTCGCCGTCGACGGACAGCTTCCCGGCGAGGTCGCCCGACGCGAGCACCCCGGTCGCGGCGACGCCCTGACCGCCGTCCGGCCGGGAGGCGGCGGCGCCCTCGGTCACCACGCAGCCGACCTGCTCCAGCCGGCGGATCACCGTCTCCCGCCCGTAGGCCACGCCCGCGACGCGGTCCGGGTGGCCGGCCGGGATCGTGATCCGCACCGGGGCTACGTCCACCTGCGCGTGCGTCACGCCGGGGTCGGCGACGGCCCCCCCCAGCTCGGCGAGGAGCCGGACGGCGCGCCACGACGCGGCCAGCGGCAGCTCCCGGTCGACGCCGCGCTCGAACCGCTTGGACGCCTCGCTCACCAGGTTGTGCCGCCGCGACTCCCGGGCGATGCCGGTGGCGGAGAAGTGGGCGGCCTCGATCACGATGTCGGTCGAGGTCCCGGAGATCTCCGTGTGCAGGCCGCCCATCGTGCCGGCCATCGAGATCGGGCCGGAGTCGTCGGTGATGAGGATGTCCTCCTCGTGGAGCGTCCGCACCACGTGGTCGAGCGTCTCCAGCGTCTCCCCCGGACGGGCCCGCCGTACGACGATCGGGCCGGACAGGCGCGACCGGTCGAAGGCGTGCAGGGGCTGGCCGAGCTCCAGCATCACGTAGTTGGTGACGTCGACGGCCAGCGAGACCGAGCGCACACCGGCGCGGGCCAGCCGCACCCGCATCCACAGCGGCGACTCCGCGGCAGGGTCGAACCCGGTCACCGAGCGCAGCACGAACCGGTCGCAGGCGGTCGGGTCGCCGATCGACGCCGGCCAGGACTCGCCGTCGCCGTCCGGCGTCTCGATCGCGGCGGGATCGCGGAACGGCACACCGAAGGCGGTCGCCGCCTCGCGGGCGACGCCCCGGATCGACAGGGCGTATCCGCGGTCGGTGGCGACCTCCAGTTCGAGCACGTCGTCACGCAGGCCGAGCAGCTCGACGACGTCCGCGCCGATCGGGGTGTCCGGGGGCAGCAGCAGGATGCCCGGGGACGAATCGGCGACGCCGAGCTCGGCCTCCGAGCAGATCATGCCGTCCGACAGCCGCCCGTACGTCTTGCGGGACCCGATCTCGAAACCACCGGGCAGCACCGCGCCCGGCAGCGCGACCGGGACCACCGCGCCCTCGGAGAAGTTCGTCGCGCCGCAGACGATCTCGCGCGGCGTGGCCTCGCCGACCTCGACCCGGCAGTGCCGGATGGGCTTCTTGAACCCGGTCAGCTCCTCGATCTCGAGGACCCGGCCGACCACGATGTTCTTGATCTCGTGGCCGTGCGAGTGGAGGGCCTCCAGCTTGAGGCCGGCGGCGGTGAGCCGGTCGGCCACCTCCTGTGCGGTGACCGCGGGGAGATCGACGTACTCCCGCAGCCATGAAAGCGGGACCTTCATCAGACCTCCATCCCGAACGGCAGGGTGAACCGGATGTCGCCCTCGACCATGTCACGCATGTCCGCGGCGTTGTGGCGGAACATCAGCGTCCGCTCCACGCCCATGCCGAAGGCGAACCCGGAGTAGACGGCGGGGTCGGCGCCGCAGGCGATCAGCACGCGCGGGTTGACCATCCCGCAGCCGCCCCACTCGATCCAGCCCTCCGACTTGCAGGTGCGGCAGGGCGGGTTGCCGGGCACCGCGGAGGAGCCGCGGCAGACGAAGCAGCGCAGGTCGAGCTCGGCCGACGGCTCGGTGAACGGGAAGTAGTGCGGCCGGAACCGGGTCGTGATGCCGTCACCGAACATCACCTCGGCGAACCGGTCGAGCGTGCCCTTCAGGTGGGCCATCGTCAGCCCCTTGTCGACCGCCAGGCCCTCGACCTGGTGGAAGACCGGCGTGTGCGTGGCGTCGAGCTCGTCGGTGCGGAAGGTCTTGCCCGGCGACACCACGTACACGGGCAGCGGGCGCGACAGCAGGGCCCTGATCTGCACCGGCGAGGTCTGGGTGCGCAGGACCTTCCCCGACTCGACGCTCTCCACGAAGAACGTGTCGTGGTCGGACCTCGCGGGGTGGTCGGGCGCGATGTTCAGCGCGTCGAAGTTGAACCACTCGCCTTCGAGCTCCGGCCCCTCGGCCACCTCGTAGCCCATCGCGACGAAGGCGTCGGCGATGCGCTCCTGCAGGGTGGTGAGCGGGTGGCGGGCGCCGCGCGGCGCGTGGTCCCACGGCAGCGTGACGTCGACGGTCTCCTCGACGAGGACCCTCGCGTCGCGCTCTGCCTCCAGCTCGGCCTGACGGGCGGCCAGCGCCTCGCCGATCGCCTTGCGCGCGGTGCCGATCCGCTTGCCCGCCTCTGCGCGGGCGGCGGGCGGGAGCGCGCCGATCTCACGGTTGGCCAGCGCGATCGGCGAGCGGTCGCCCGCGTGCGCCAGCCTGGCCTGCTTCAGATCGTCGAGGTCGCGCGCCGCCGCGATGGCGGCGAGGGCGTCGGCCTGTGCCCGCGCGACCTCGTCGGCGTGCAGCGGCGTCACCTCGACCGGGTCATAGGTGTTCGACAAGAGAGAGCTCCGTATCCAGGGGCCTGCGAGCGCCCTGCGCTCAGCGTGGTCAGTTTAGTCCGATCAGCCCACCGGGCCGTCCTCCGCGCGAGGGCCTGTGGAAAAGCTCAGGCGAAGTCGGGGGTGCCGGTGGGCAACGTAAATCGGAACTCGGCGCCGCCGCCGGGCGCGCGCTGCACGCTGATCGTGCCGCCGTGGGCCTCGACGAGGCCCTTGACGATGAACAGGCCGAGGCCGGTGCCCCCGCGGCGGCGGCCGTTGCCCCGCCAGAACTGACGGAAGACGCGGTCGACCAGCTCGGGCGCCACGCCCTCACCCTGGTCCCGCACCGACACCGCCACACCCCACTCGACCGGCTCCACCACTATGGTCACCGTACCGCGTCCGTGGCGCACCGCGTTTTCCACCAGGTTCCCGAGAACCTGGTCGATCTTGTCCTGGTCGAGCCACGTCTCGGGCAGCTCGCCGAGGACCTCCAGCCGGAAGCGGTCCTCCGGCTCCCCTGCGGCCACCCGTCCGGCGATGATCCGGCGCGCCCGCGCCGGCACGTCCACGACCTGCCGGTGGATCTCCACCCGGCCCGACTCGATCCGCGAGACGTCGAGGAGCTCCGTGATCAGCCGCGTCACCCGGTCGGCGTCCGCGTTGACCGTCTCCAGCATGACGAGCTTCTGGGCGTCGGTGAGCCGCTCCCACTTCGCCAGCAGCGTCGCGGTGAACCCCTTGACGCTGGTCAGCGGTGAGCGCAGCTCGTGCGCGACCGTGGACACCAGGTCCGCGCGGCTGCGTTCGACCCGCGCGCGCGCCGACGCGTCGCGCAGCGTGATGACGACCCGCTCCACCTCGCCGCCGCGCGCGGGCTCCCGGACGAAGCGCGCGGCGACCAGCAGTTCCTGCCGTCCGGGCAGGTGCAGCGGCCGTTCGGGCTGGCGGCTGCGGGTACGCAGCCCGCCGTGCGGGTCGAGCCACTTCCACCAGTCGCGGCCGTCCTGGTCGCGCAGCGGCAGCACGTCGCCGATGAGCCGGCCCACGGCCGCCCGCCGGGTCACCCCGGTCAGCCGCTCCGCCGCCCGGTTGACCATCAGGATCACACCGTCGGGGTCGGTCGCGACGAGGCCGTCGGGAAGGTCGTCGGCGTCGATGCGCGCCCGCCCTCCGGCGTCCCCTTCAGGGGTGCCACCGGGGGTGTCGTCACCTCGCACGAGACCGCCTCCTGACGCTCCGGAACTGCGCGCGCCGCCCCTTCCTGCACGGCTCCTTCGCCGACAATAGCGGGTTTCCGCGGCCCGGCAGCAGCCTCAGCCGCCAGGGGTGGTGGGATCTTCCACGGTTTGTAAGGTCTGCCGCTGAACCCGCGCGGAAGAGTAGAGACACACCGCCGCGGCGGTGGCGAGGTTGAGGCTCTCGGCCCGTCCGTAGATCGGGACGCGGACGACCTCGTCGGCCAGGGCGAGGAGCTCGGGCGGCAGCCCCCACGCCTCGTTGCCGAACAGCCAGGCGGTGGGCTCGTCCAGCGCGACCTCGTCGAGCGTCCGGGTGCCCGCTCCGTCTGCCGCCAGCACGCGCAGCCCGGCCTCCCGTACGTGCCGCACGGCGTCGGCCACGGAGGTGCCCGTCACCACGGGCAGGTGGAAGAGGCTCCCCGCGCTCGCCCGCACGCACTTGCCGTTGTACGGGTCGACCGAGGCGTCGGTGAAGACCACGGAGTCGGCGCCGGCCGCGTCGGCCGTACGCAGGACGGTGCCCGCGTTGCCCGGGTCGCGGACGTGGGCGAGGATCGCCACCAGCCGGGACGTGGGCGCGACGGCCTCCGCCAGCGGGACGTGCACGAACCGGCACACAGCCAGCAGCCCCTGCGGGGTGACGGTCTGGGTCAGCTCGGCCATGACCTCGCCGCTCGCGCGGTGCACGGGCACGCCGGCCGCGTGGGCGGCGGCCACGATGTCGGCGTGCCGGGCCTCGGCCTCGACCGTCGTGAACAGCTCCGCCGTGACGTCCTTGACCGCGAGCGCCTCGCGTACCGCCTGCGGCCCCTCGGCCAGGAACGCCCGGTCGCGGTCGCGGAAGGCGCGTTTGGTCAGCCTGCGGGCCGCCTTGACCCGCGGCGACCTGATGTTGGTGAGCTCCGCCATCCCTGCTCATTCCCCCTCAACGTCGATGAGGGCCCACCGCAGGCGGCGGGCCCTCGTCGGAGCAGGTCTCAGGCGACCGGCGCGTTCACGTCGGACGGGAGCGCCTTCTTGGCGGACTCGACCAGCGTGGCGAAGGTCGGGGCGTCGTTGACCGCGAGGTCCGCGAGGATCTTGCGGTCCACCTCGATGCCCGCCAGACGCAGGCCCTGGACGAACCGGTTGTAGGTCATGCCGTTGGCGCGGGCCGCCGCGTTGATCCGCTGGATCCACAGACGGCGGAACGTGCCCTTCTTGTCCTTGCGGTCCCGGTACGCATAGGTCATCGAGTGGAGCATCTGCTCCTTGGCCTTGCGGTAGAGGCGCGACCGCTGCCCCCGGTAACCGCTTGCCCGCTCGAGTACGACCCGGCGCTTCTTCTTGGCGTTGAGCGCCCGCTTCACGCGTGCCATGTTGTTCTATCTCCCCGGGTCGTTACTACTTGGCGAGCAGCTTCTTGATCTTCTTGGTGTCGGCGTCGGACATGACGACGACACCCTCGAGACGGCGCGTACGGGTGGACGGCTTGTGCTCGAACAGGTGCTGCCGGTTGGCGCGGCGGCGGACAACCTTGCCGGATCCGGTGAGCCGGAACCGCTTCTTCGCACCGCTGTGCGTCTTCATCTTCGGCATCTCAGCCGTCTCTCCCTCTTTGGTCCGTGCCGACGGCCCGGGCCGGTAACCCGAGCCGGCGGCTGCCTGACTCCGCGAGACCGTCCCGGTCTCGGATTCTCCGTGTCGTTTCGGGCGCCCTGCCCGGTGGTTCAGGCGGGCGTCACTGCGCCTGCGCGGGCTGCTGCTCCTGCGCGGACTCCTCCGCCGGGCGGTCCTCGCCACGCTGCGCCTTCGCGGCGGCCTTCTCGGCCTTCGCCTCGGCCTTCTTCTTGTGCGGCCCGATCACCATGATCATGTTTCGGCCGTCCTGCTTCGGCTGCGACTCGACGAACCCCAGATCGGTGACGTCTTCCGCGAGGCGCTGCAGGAGCCGGAAGCCCAGCTCTGGCCGGGACTGCTCACGGCCCCGGAACATGATCGTGACCTTGACCTTGTCTCCCGCCTTGAGGAAGCGCACGACGTGACCCTTCTTGGTCTCGTAGTCGTGCGGGTCGATCTTCGGCCGGAGCTTGATCTCTTTGATGATCGTGTGTGCCTGGTTGCGACGGGCCTCGCGCGCCTTCATGGCCGACTCGTACTTGAACTTGCCGTAGTCCATGAGCTTGCAGACGGGCGGGCGGGCGGTTGCCGCGACCTCCACCAGGTCGAGATCGCTCTCCTGCGCCAGCTTCAACGCGTCGCCGATGGAGACGATGCCGACCTGTTCGCCGTTCGGGCCGACGAGGCGGACCTCGGGCACACGAATACGGTCGTTGATGCGGGGCTCGGTGCTGATGGGACCTCCAAAAGACTTCCGCTTGTCTCGACCGTGCGGGAAAAACGAAAACCCCGCACGTCACGCATGCGGGGTCACTGAGCTCTCCTGCCGAAAACTCCGTTGTGATCCTGAACCCGTCCGCCTTTCGGCGAAGCAGGTGGGAGGAGGACCTCCGCTTGCGCGTCCGACTCATGCCGGACCGATCGAGTTCCTACGTTACCACAAACCCGGACGCCCCCCGGTGTATTCCGGCCGGGCCGCCCCGCCCCGGAGACCGCTCAGGAGGCCGCGCGCCGGGCGATCTCGGCCTCGCCGGCCGCGCGCATCGCCGCGACCGGCACGTCCGCCCGTCCCGTCATGAGCTCGACCTGCCGCGCCGCCTGGTGCAGCAGCATGGGGAAGCCGCCCACGACGGTGCGCCCACGCGCCCGGACGGCCCGGGCCAGCGCCGTCGGCCAGGGCGCGTAGACGACGTCGAACAGGGCCCCCTTGTCGGGCAGGCGGGCCGCGACCCGCTCGGCGAGCGCGTCGGCCGCGCCGGACGGCAGCGTGGAGACGACCAGGCCGGCCGCGGGGTCGAAGTCGTCGAAGGAGCGCACGGTCACCGCGACGCCGAGGCGCTCGGCGACGCGCAGGGTCTCCCCCGCGCGGGCCGGGTCGCGCACGACCAGGGTGGCCTCCGCCAGGCCCGTCTCCCGCAGGGCCGCGAGGGCCGAGGCCGCGGTGGCGCCGCCACCGAGGACGACCGCCGAGGACGGCGCGGGCACGCCCGCCTCGGCGAGCGCCTCGACGATGCCGTACACGTCGGTGTTGTGCCCGTGCCGCCCGCCGTCGCGGAACACGACCGTGTTCGCGCCGCCGACCGCCAGCGCGAGGTCCGAGACGGTGTCGAGCAGCGGGAGCACGGCACGCTTGAGCGGCATCGTGAGCGACAGGCCCGCCCACTCCGGGCCCAGCCCGGTGACGAGGCCGGCGAGCCCGTCCTCGGCGCACTCGATCGCGTCGTAGCGCCAGCCGCCCAGGCCCATCTCCGCGTACGCCGCCCGGTGCAGCACCGGGGAGAGCGAATGGGCGACGGGCGAGCCCAGGACGGCGGCCCGGCGGACGGTCCCGCTCACTGGTAGTTCCTGTTGAACTCGTCGCGCAGCTTCCAGAACTCCGACTCCTTGTCGGTGAACTTGGTGATGCCCCGCTTCGGGTCGACCGTCACGAAGTACAGCCAGTTGCCGTCCGCCGGATGCAGCGCGGCCTCGATCGCGTGGTCGCCCGGGTTGCTGATCGGGCCGGGCGGCAGGCCGGCGTACTTGTAGGTGTTGTACCGCGAGGTGCTGGTCAGGTCCGCGTGCGACGCGGCGATGCCGTACTTGTTCAGGCCGTACATGACCGTGCTGTCCATGCCCAGCTTCATCGGGGGGTTCGACAGCAGCCGGTTGTAGATGACGCGGGCCACCTTGGGCATGTCCTCGGCGCTGCCCGACTCGGCCTGGACGATGCTCGCGATGATCATTACCTGGCGGGGCGAGAAGCCGACCTGCCTGGCCTGGCCCTCCAGGTCGATCTTGTCGGCGGTCTGGTTGAACCGGTCGACCATGTTGGTGAGGATCTGCTGCGGCGTGAGCTTGCTGTTGATCTCGTACGTCGCGGGGAACGCGTAGCCCTCCAGCCGGCCCTTGGCGTAGGCGGGGAGGCCGATGTCGGCGCGGGCCGCCTTCTTGAAGTCCTCGACCGGCTTGCCCGAGGCGGTGGACAGCTCCTCGAAGATCTTGCTGAGCCGCAGCCCCTCACGGATGGTGAGACGGTTGAGCACACGGTTCTTCGGGTCGAGCAGGGCCAGCGCCGAGGCGGCGGACATGCCCTTGCGCATCGCGTACTGGCCCGGCTGGAGCGAGGAGCTCTTCCCGGCCGCGCCGATGGCGTTGACGAACGCCCGCGCGCTGGCCACGACGCCCTGCTCCTCCAGCATCTGGGCGACGTCGGTGGCGCTCTCACCCTCCTGGATCTCGACGACGACCTCACCCGTCCCCTCGCCGGTGAAGTCCTTGGGGATCATGACGCCGCGCGCCCAGGTGAAGCCCAGGTAGCCGAGACCGGCGAGAACCCCGACGATGATCACAATGGCGAAGAGCGTGGCGACCCTGCCCTTGCGCCGCTGCCGCTTCCGGCGTCTGCGGCTGCGTCGCTGCTGGGCCCGGCCGCCGGAAGGGCGACGCCGGGGAGAGCCGTCGTCGTCCTCGGCGCCGAGCAGGAAGTCCATGTCCAGTTCGTTCATAGTGCGCTGGCCAATCTCTCGGTACGAGAGGCCTCCCGTCAAGCGAGTGTGCCAGACCGAGGGGGTCCGGTGGGGGTCCGGTACGGGTCCGGTATGAGTCCGGACAGGGGGACGTTCGCCTACCGCGGGCCGTCCGGGCGGCGCCCTGGACGCACCTGGGCCACCGCTAGTTCGTCCCGAGATACCTGTTCAGCTCCTCCCGATATTTCCTGAACTCCATCTCTTTGTCAGTGAATTTGGTGATTTTACGACGAGGATCGGTGGTCACGAACCAGTACCAGCCACCCTCGGCGGGGTGGAGCGTCGCCAGCAGCGCGCTCTCCCCCGGGTTGCCGATGGGTCCGGGCGGCAGCCCGGGGCGCGCGTAGGTGTTGTACGGGGAGCCGTTGCGCGTGTCCTCGGCGGTGACCTTCAGGGTGTGCCGGTTCAACGCGTAGTTGACCGTGCTGTCCATCTCCAGCTTCGCGCCCCGCGCCAAGCGGTTGTACACCACTCTGGCGATCTTGGGGTAATCGGCCGGGACGCCGCCCTCGGCCTGCACGATGCTCGCGACCGTCACCGCCTGCCGGGGCGTGAGGTTCAGGCGCGGCGCCAGATCCTCCAGGCCCACCTTCTTCGCCGCGAGGCGGAACCTGGCCACCATCTTCCTGAGCATGTCGCCGGCGGTCGCCCCCGGCTCTATCTCGTACGTGGCCGGGAACAGGAACCCCTCGGCCTCGCCCTCGGCGTACTCGGGCAGGCGCAGGCGCCGGGTCTCGCCGGCCGCCTCGGTGAAGTCCTTCAGCGGGATGCCCGTCCCGTCCGCGAGGACGCGCAGCACCTCGCGCAGGCGCAGTCCCTCGGGCACGGTGACCTTGCGCACCACCCGGCTCGCGGGCGCCAGAAGCAGGTCGAGCGCTGCGGAGGCCGACATCCGGCGCCGCAGGACGTAGCGGCCCGGGTGCAGGCCGCTCTCCTTGGACCGGCTGATCACCTGCTCCACGAACGACTGGGCGCTGGCGACCACGCCGGCCTTGGCCAGCGTCTGGCCGACCTCGCCGGCGCTCGTCCCCGGTGTGATCTCGATCGTCACCGTCCCCGAACCGCCGCCGGAGTAGTCGGGCGGGCTGCCGGGCTGGCCGACGACCGCGTGCACGCCGTACGCCACCGCAGCCGCGACCAGGGCGAACCCTCCGCCGGCGACGAGCGCCGCCCGCCTCACCGGGCGGTCCCGCCGCTCGCTTCCTCACCCGGCCCCGCGGGGGGGCCCGGTGGTCCGAGAGGCCTGCCGGGGGGATTGCCGGTGGCCCGCTCTCCGTCGAGCGCGGCCTGCAGCAGCAGGACGGCGGCCGCCTGGTCGATCACGTCACGCTGGTCGCGGGCCTTCACGCCGCTGGAGCGCAGCCGCTGCTGGGCGCCCACGGTGGTGAGCCGCTCGTCCACGAGCCGGATCGGGACCGGCGCGACCGTCCGGGCCAGCCGCGCGGCGAACGCCCGCGCGGCCTCCGCGGCGTGGCTCTCCCGGCCCGACAGCGACGTGGGCAGACCGACGACGATCTCGATCGCCTCGTGCTCGGCCGCGATCTCGGCGATCCTCGCCAGGTCGCCCCGGCCGCGCCGTACGGTCTCCACCGGCGTGGCCAGCAGGCCCGAGGGGTCGCTGCGGGCCACGCCGACGCGGACGGAGCCGACGTCGACCCCGATCCTGACGCCATGTCTCATCGGCGGATCAGGCCACCGCGGAGGAGATGGCCTCCTCGACCGCGCGAAGCGCGTCACCGATCGCCTCGGGCCGCGTGCCACCGCCCTGCGCCACGTCGTCCTTGCCGCCACCGCCACCCCCGAGAGCCTTGGCGGCGACGCCGACGAGACGGCCCGCCTTCAGGCCACGCTCGCGTCCCGCCTCGCTGACCGCGGCGACGACGACCGGCCGGTCGGAGGGGACGCCGGAGACGACGACGACCGCGGCGCGGTCGCCAGGGAACCTGCCGCGCACATCGAGGGCGAGTTTACGCAGGTCGTCGGCGGAGGTGCCATCAGGCGCGCGGTGCGTGACCACCGAGACGCCCTGGACGTCGCGGGCCTGCGCGGCGAGCTCTCCGGCCACCGCGAGCACCTGGGCCGAGCGGACCTTCTCCAGCTCCTTCTCGGCGGCGCGCAGCCGGGTGACGATGCCCTCGATGCGCTCGGGCAGCTCCTCGCGGCGGGTCTTGAGCTGCTCACTCAGCTGCGCGACGAGCACGCTCTCCCGGGCGAGGAACCGGAACGCGTCGAGACCGACGAGCGCCTCGACCCGGCGCACGCCCGCGCCGATGGACGACTCGCCCAGCACCTTCACCAGGCCGAGCTGGCCGGAGCTGGCCACGTGGGTGCCGCCGCACAGCTCGCGGGAGTAGTCGCCGACCTCGACGACCCGGACCTCGTCGCCGTACTTCTCGCCGAACAGCGCGAGCGCGCCCATCGCGCGGGCCTGGGCCTGGCTGGTGTAGAACGCGTTGACCTTGAGGTCGCCGATCAGGACGGCGTTCACCTCGTCCTCGACGTCGCGCAGCATCGACGCCGGCACGGCGCCCGCGGCGGTGAAGTCGAAGCGGAAGCGACCCGGGGAGTTCTCCGAGCCCGCCTGGGCCGCCGACTCGCCGAGCGCGTTGCGGAACCCGCGGTGGACCAGGTGGGTCGCGGTGTGGCTGCGGGAGATCGCCCGGCGCCGCTCCAGGTCGATGTCGGCCTGCGCCTGGTCGCCGACCCGCACCTCGCCCGTGCGCACCTTGCCGCGGTGCACGATCAGGCCCGGCACCGGCGACTGGACGTCCACGATCTCGATCTCGGCGCCGCCGGTGCGGATCAGGCCCTGGTCGGCGAGCTGGCCGCCGCCCTCCGCGTAGAACGGGGTGCGGTCGAGCACGATCTCCAGGGTGGTCCCCGCACCCGCCGCCGGGACCGACGCGCCGTCGACCAGCAGGCCGATGACATCGGCCTCGGAGGTGGTGTGGTCGTAGCCGAGGAAGTCGACCTTCCCGGCCTTCTCCAGGATGGTGGTGAAGACCGAGATGTCGGCGTTGCCGGTCTTCTTCGCCGCGGCGTCGGCCTTGGCGCGGTCCCGCTGCTCCTTCATGAGCCGGCGGAAGCCCTCCTCGTCCACCTGGAGGCCCTGCTCGGCCGCCATCTCCAGGGTGAGGTCGATCGGGAAGCCGTAGGTGTCGTGGAGCTGGAACGCCTGCTCGCCGCCGAGCGTGCCGCCGCCCTTGCGCCTGGTCTCCTCCACCGCGACGTCGAAGATCGCCGTACCGGTGCGGAGCGTGCCGATGAACGACGCCTCCTCGGCGTCGATGACCGTGTGGATGTTGGCGGCGTCCGCCTTGAGCTCGGGGTACTGCTGGCCCATGGCCTCGATGGTGACGGCGGTGAGCGCGTGCATGTGCCGCTCCTCGCCCGCGCCGAGCAGGCGGAGGTTGCGGATCGCGCGGCGCAGCATGCGGCGCAGCACGTAGCCGCGGCCCTCGTTGGACGGCAGCACGCCGTCGCCGACGAGCATGACTCCCGCCCGCATGTGGTCGGCGATCACCCGCAGCGAGACGTCCGCCCGCTTGTCGCGCCCGTAGCGCGACCGGGTGAGCTCGGCCGCCGTGTCGAGGATCTTGTACGTGGTGTCGATCTCGTAGATGTTGTCGACGCCCTGGAGGATCGCGGCCATGCGCTCCAGGCCCATGCCGGTGTCGATGTTCTTGGCCGGCAGCTCGCCCGCCACGTCGAAGTCGACCTTGGTGCGGACCTTGCTGAGCTGGAACTGCATGAAGACGAGGTTCCAGACCTCGAGATAGCGGTTCTCGTCGGCGATCGGCCCGCCCTCGCGGCCGTACTCGGGGCCGCGGTCGTAGTAGATCTCCGAGCACGGGCCGCCGGGGCCGGGCACGCCCATGTGCCAGTAGTTGTCGGCGAGGTCGCGGCGCTGGATGCGGTCGAGCGGCAGCCCCACCTCGCGGTGCCAGATGTCCTGGGCCTCGTCGTCGTCCAGGTAGACGGTCGCCCACAGGCGGTCCTCGGGGAAACCGAAGCCGCCCTCGGACTCGGGGCGGGTCAGCAGCTCCCAGGCGAACGGGATCGCCTGCGCCTTGAAGTAGTCGCCGAAGGAGAAGTTGCCGAGCATCTGGAAGAAGCTGGCGTGCCGGGTGGTCTTGCCGACCTCGTCGATGTCGAGGGTGCGCATGACCTTCTGGGCGCTGGTCGCCCGCCGGAACGGCGGCGTCTGCTGCGCCAGGAAGTAGGGCTTGAACGGGACCATCCCCGCGTTCACCAGAAGCAGCGTCGGGTCCTCGGCGACCAGGCTGGCCGAGGGCACGACTGTGTGCCCGCGCTCCTCGAAGAAGCGCAGGAAGCGGCGCGCGATCTCTGCCGACTCCATCTCAGCGGCCATCCTTTACGTCGTAGATTCTGCTGTTGCCGGTAGTGGTGTCATCAACGGTGTCCAGCCCGAGCCCGGCGCGCAACTCGGTTTCCCTGCTCGCCGACAGGTGACGCACCTCGCCGGCGAAGTCCCTGAGCTGGTCCGCGAGGGCCGCCGCGCGGCCGGCGGTACGCCTGGCCACGTGGTCGGGCCGCAACGACTGAAGCTTACGCATGGCCCAGACCGCGAGATACGCGCCGAGGGACATGTAGAAGAGACGGCGGATCATCCGCGCCCCCTTCCGATGGCGCGCGGCTCGGCCACGCGCTCAGCGGTGTGCCGCTCCCTGATCCTGTCCCTGGTGTGGGGACCGGTGCGGGGACCGCCGCGGGCCACCCTCCGGGCCGGGGCCCTGCGGGCGGCGCGGCGGGCCAGCGCGAGGCGGAAGCCGTCGCGGAAGGCGGCGATCTTGAGCACCGGGCCGGCGAACAACGTGGACGCCACCCCGGTGATCCTGACCATGTTGCCGCTGACGTCCCGCATGTTGTCCGAGATCGCCTCGGCCGCGACCAGCCGCCGGTTCGCCTCGGTGACGGTCTGGCTCATGTCGTCCAGGAGCGGCCCGAGGCGGTCGCTCAGCTCGGCCACCGACTTGCGGGTCTCGGTCAGCAGTCTGGCCAGCCTGACCAGCACGACGACCATGAAGCAGACCAGGATCGCCCAGAAAATGGCGACCACGAGGCCCGCCAGCTCTCCCGCGGTAAGCATGTGCCGATCTCCCTGGATCACCGGAGCTGGAATGGCAAGACCCTATCGCGAACGCCCTGCCCGCCGTTCCGCAGCACACACCCGGCACACGAGCCGCACCGAAGAGAGCACGGAAGACGGCGCACAGGCCGGCGGGGTGCCGGGGCGCTCAGCCGCCGCGCAGGAAGGCCCGGATCTTCGCCCAGCGCTCGGCGAACCGCGCCTCCGCGCCGTGGGAGGTCGGTTCGTAGTAGCGGCGCTCGCGCAGTTCCTCCGGCGCGTAGTCCTGGCGGACGAGGCCGTGCTCGAAGTCGTGGGGGTACTGGTAGCCCCTGCCGTGGCCGAGCTTCTTCGCGCCGGGGTAGTGCGCGTCGCGCAGGTGGCCGGGGACGCGCCCGACCAGGCCGCGCCGCACGTCGTCGGAGGCGGCGCCGATGGCCTTGACGACCGCGTTGGACTTGGGCGCCAGCGCGCAGTGGATGACGGCCTGCGCGAGGTTGATCCTGCCCTCGGGCAGGCCGATGAAGTCCACCGCCTGGGCGGCGGCCACCGCGACCTGCAGGCACGTCGGGTCGGCCATCCCCACGTCCTCGCTCGCGAAGATCACGATCCGGCGGGCGATGAACCGCGGGTCCTCTCCCGCCTCGACCATCCGGGCCAGGTAGTGCAGGGCGGCGTCGGCGTCGGAGCCGCGCATGCTCTTGATGAACGCGCTGGTCACGTCGTAGTGCTGGTCGCCCTGCCGGTCGTAGCGCACGGCGGCCTTGTCCACGGCCCGCTCGACGACCTCGACCGTGACCTCCGGCGTGGCGTCCGGCCCGGCGCCCGGCGGGGCGTCGTCGACCAGCATCGCCGCCGCCTCCAGATAGGTCAGCGAGCGCCGCGCGTCGCCGCCGGCCAGCCGTACGAGCTGGTCGAGGGCCTCGGGCCGCAGGGCGACGCGCCCGGCGAGGCCGCGCGGGTCGGTCACCGCGCGCTCCAGTACGGCGCGCACGTCGTCGTCGGCCAGCGGTTCGAGGGTGAGCAGCAGCGAGCGGGACAGCAGCGGCGAGATGACCGAGAAGAAGGGGTTCTCGGTGGTCGCGCCGATGAACGTCACCCAGCGGTTCTCCACCGCCGGCAGCAGCGCGTCCTGCTGCGCCTTGTTGAAGCGGTGGACCTCGTCCACGAACAGCACGGTCTGCCTGCCGGTCATGCCGAGGTCGCGCCGGGCCTGGTCGATGGCGGCGCGCACGTCCTTGACGCCGGCCGAGACGGCCGAGACCTCGACGAACCTCCGCTTGGTGGCGCCCGCGACGACGTAGGCCAGCGTGGTCTTGCCGGTGCCGGGCGGCCCCCACAGGAAGAGCGACATCGGGGCGTCGCTCTCCACCAGGCGGCGCAGCGGGGTGCCGGAACCGAGCAGGTGCCGCTGGCCGATCACCTCCTCCAGCGAGCGCGGCCGCATCCGCACGGCGAGCGGCTCCTGGCCGCGGTGGGCCTCCTCGGCCGCCGAATCGAACAGGCTCTCCACGCCGCCGACACTACCCTCAGGCGCCCCACACGGCGGTCGCGCCGGTGTGCCCGGTGCGTACGGCGTAGTAACCGACGGCCACGGCGAGGATCACGGCGACGGCCGACGCGACCAGGACGGCCGCCCGGGGGCCCTTCCCCACCGAGGACCGGCGCGCCCGGGTGAGCCACACCAGCGCCAGGGAGACGACGGTCAGCAGCGCGGTCAGCGGCAGGAGGGTCTCGGCGAACCCCGAGTGGACCTCGATCGCCTCGGAGACCCGGCCCCCGAACATCCGGTGCTCCAGCCGCTCCCCGCTCTCCTTGGCCGCGAACACGGAGGCGAGCGCCGCCAGAGCCGTCGCGACCAGTGCCCAGTCGAGCCGATGCCGCACGCGGGGCAGGACGGCGTACGCGATCGACAGCGCCGCGAGCAGCGGCGCGAAGATCACCGCGGCGTGGACGACGAGGGCGTGGACGGGAAGTCCGAAGATCTGGTCGAACATCGTGGTCGTCACTCCTGAGACGAGAGGGCCGGGCGCGTGGTCCGGGTTTGGTTCGTCAGGAGGTTCTCAGGCGGTTCTGAGAGCTAGATGAGCGCAAACACCGGTGATACCCATGCGACGCCTGTTTTACACGAACCCGACGGGATCGCGGATAGAGTGACCCAGCGTCATACAAAAGGGGAAATGGAAGGCATAGCGGTGACCGACACTGATCGGCAGAAGCAGCCGGCTTCGCGCGTGAGCACGACCGGGCGCACCACCAACCCCCGTCGGCGTCTGGGGGGCACCCTCGGCGCCGGACTGGGGGTTCTCGCGCTCGTGGGCGGCCTGGCGGCCTGCAGTGACGGCTCGGCCCAGGAAGCGGCCGGGGCGACCCCCTCGGCCTCCGCCTCGGCGGGCCCTTCGACGGGCCCCTCCGCGGTCCCGTCCGAGTTGCCGACGGCGACGCCGTCCGCCAAGCCCAACGACCTGCGTAAGGTCAGCTGCGAGTATCGAAAGGACGACACGGGCAGCCCGGCGAAGTTCGTGGGCTTCCCGCCCAAGAAGCTGAACAGGGCGGTCATCAAGGCGTCCAAGATGACGGTCAGGACCAACCTGGGGAACATCGTCATCGACCTGGCCACCGGCGACGCGCCGTGCACGGTGAACTCGTTCGCGTTCCTGGCGAAGAAGAACTACTTCGACAACACCGTCTGCCACCGGCTCACGACGGTCGAGACGAACGGCCTCGGCCTCCTGCAGTGCGGGGACCCGCAGGCCAAGGGGGACGGCGAGAACCCGACGGACGGCACCGGCGGGCCGGGCTACCTGTTCAACGACGAGAACCTCGGGCCGCAGTACAGCCGGGGCGTCGTCTTCATGGCCCAGCCGGGCGACGCGTCGAACTCCAACGGCAGCCAGTTCGTCATCTCCTACACCGACGAGAACGCGCAGCTGCCCCAGTCGTACACGCCGTTCGGCATCGTCAGCAAGGGCATGGAAATCGTCGACAAGATCGCCAAGGGTGGTGTCAACACGGCCAAGGACGGCGTCGACATCACCAGCGACGACGGCGGCTCCAACGCCCCCAAGATCAAGGTCCGGATCAAGGACGTCATCGTGTCCTGATCCGTCCTGATCGGAAACGGCCCGCGATCTCGTGATCACGGGCCGTTCTCGTGCCGGCGGGGCGAAGCCCCCGGGCTCCGGTGCTACACGATCACGAGCGGGGGGCGGCGTCGGCGCCGGACCTGTCGCCCTTCGGCGCGGCGTCCACGCCGGCCTCCTTGCGCTGCTCCACCGTGATCGGGCTGGGCGCGCCGGTCAGCGGGTCGTACCCGGAGGCCGTCTTCGGAAAGGCGATCACGTCGCGGATCGACTCGCCGCCCGCCAGCAGCATGCAGACCCGGTCCCAGCCGTAGGCGATGCCGCCGTGCGGCGGCGGGCCGTACTTGAACGCCTCCAGCAGCCAGCCGAACTTGCTCTCGGCCTCCTCCTTGGAGATGCCGAGCACGTCGAAGACGCGCTGCTGCATCTCGGCCCGGTGGATACGGATCGAGCCCCCGCCGATCTCCATGCCGTTGCAGACCATGTCGTAGGCGTAGGCGAGCGCCTCCCCGGGGTGGTCCTGGAAGTTGTCGGCCCACTCCGGCCTGGGCGCGGTGAACGGGTGGTGGACCGGGGTCCAGCCCCCTTCCCCGTCCTCCTCGAACATCGGCGCGTCCACGATCCACAGGAACGACCACCGCGACTCGTCGATCAGGCCGCAGCGGCGGCCGATCTCCAGGCGGGCCGCGCCGAGCAGGTCGCGGGAGGCCGCGGGCGCGCCCGCGGCGAAGAAGACCGCGTCGCCGGGCCGGGCCCCGGTCCGTCCGGCGAGGCCGGCCAGCTCGGTCTCCGAGAGGTTCTTCGCCACCGGGCCGCCGAGGGTGCCGTCCTCCTGCACCAGCACGTACGCCAGGCCGCGCGCCCCGCGCGACTTGGCCCACTCCTGCCAGGCGTCCAGCTCCCTGCGGGTCTGCGAGGCGCCGCCGGGCATCACGACGGCTCCCACGTACGGCGCCTGGAAGACCCGGAACGCGGTGTCCGCGAAGTAGCCGGTGAGGTCGGTCAGCTCGACCCCGAAGCGCAGGTCGGGCTTGTCCGAGCCGTACCGCGCCATCGCCTCGGCGTACGTCATCCGGGGCAGCGGGACGGGCAGCTCATAGCCGAGCGTCTCCTTCCAGATGCGCCCGATCAGGGCCTCGCCCAGGGCGATCACGTCGTCCTGGTCGACGAACGACATCTCGATGTCGATCTGGGTGAACTCCGGCTGCCGGTCGGCCCGCAGGTCCTCGTCGCGGAAGCACCGGGCGAGCTGGTAGTAGCGCTCCAGGCCGGAGACCATGAGGAGCTGCTTGAACAGCTGCGGCGACTGCGGCAGGGCGTACCAGCTGCCCGGCTGGAGCCGCACGGGCACCAGGAAGTCGCGGGCGCCCTCGGGCGTGGAGCGGGTCAGGGCGGGGGTCTCGACGTAGACGAACCCGTGCTCGCGCATCACCTCGTTGGCGAGGTAGGTCGCCTGCGACCGGGTGCGCAGCGCGTGGGCGACCTGCTGGCGGCGGATGTCGAGGTAGCGGTACCTCAGCCGCGCCTCCTCCGACACGCCGGAGCCGCCCTCGATCGGGAACGGCAGCGGCGCGGACTCGCTCAGCACCTCCACCTCGGAGGCGACGACCTCGATCTCACCCGTGGGCAGGTCGGGGTTCTCGTTGCCCTCCGGCCGCGTGCGGACCTCGCCCGTGACCCTCACGCAGTACTCCGCGCGCAGGTCGTGGGCGTGGTCCTCCTCGCGGAAGACCACCTGGGCCGAGCCGGAGGCGTCGCGCAGGTCGATGAAGACCACGCCGCCGTGGTCGCGCCGACGCGCCACCCATCCGGCCAGCGTCACCTTCTGGCCCGCCTGCCCCTTGCGGAGTGTGCCTGCCTCGTGGGTGCGGATCACGAGTCTTTCCCCTTCAAGAACTCGACGACCTCCGCGAGCGGGACCGCGGTCTGGTCGCCTGTTGCCAAATCCTTCACCTGTACGGCTCCCGCCTCGATGTCCCGGTCGCCGAGGATGAGCGCGTAGCGCGCGCCGCTGCGGTCGGCGGCCTTCATCGCGCCCTTCACGCCCCGGCCGCCGAAGGCCATGTCGACCGCGAGACCGGCCCGGCGCAGCTCGCTGACCAGCGGGAAGATCCGCCGCCTCGCCTCCTCGCCGAGCGGGACGGCGAACGCGCCGAGAGCGCGCGGCCGCTCGGTAAGCAGCCCCTCCGCCTCCATCGCGAGCACCGTTCGGTCCACCCCGAGGGCCCAGCCGACGCTGGGCAGGGCGGGGCCGCCGATCTGCTCGCTCAGGCCGTCGTAGCGCCCTCCCCCGCCGACCGCCGACTGCGCGCCCAGCCCGTCGTGCAGGAACTCGAACGTCGTACGGGTGTAGTAGTCGAGGCCGCGGACCAGCCGGGGGTCGTCTTCGTAGGCTACCCCGGCGGCCGTCAGCAGTCCCCTGACCTCCTCGTGGTAGGCCTTGCAGGCCCCGCACAGGTGGTCGGTGACCAGCGGCGCGCCCGTGAGCTGTGCCCGCACCTCCGGGCGCTTGTCGTCGAGCACGCGCAGCGGGTTGATCTCCACCCGCGCGCGGGTGGCCTCGTCGAGGTCGAGCCCGCGCAGGAAGTCCTGGAGCGCGGCGCGGTAGGCGGGCCGGCACTCGCGGCAGCCCAGCGAGTTGAGCAGCAGCCGGACCCCGCGCAGGCCGAGGGAGGCGTAGCCGTCCATCGCCAGGACGATCAGCTCGGCGTCGAGCGCCGGGTCCTCGGATCCGAGCGCCTCGGCCCCCACCTGGGAGAAGTGGCGGTAGCGGCCGGCCTGGGCCCGCTCGTAGCGGAAGTAGCTGCCGGAGTACCAGAGCTTGATCGGCAACGGGCCGCCGTACAGGCCGTGTTCGAGCACGGCCCGCACCACGCTCGCCGTGCCCTCCGGGCGCAGCGTCAGCGACTGGCCGCCCCGGCTGGTGAACGTGTACATCTCCTTCGTGACGATGTCGGTCGACTCGCCGACGCCGCGGGAGAACAGCGCGGTGTCCTCGAAGGCAGGCGTCTCGATGTAGCCGTAGCCGGCGCGGCGGGCGGGCGCGGACAGCGCGTCCCGCACGGTGAGCGCCCACTCCGAGCGCGGGGGCATCCAGTCGAAGGTGCCCTTCGGCGCCTGAAACGTCATCACAATCCCCTGGTCGGGCCGACGGGCGGCGCGGTGTCCCTGAGGAAGGGGTTGGTCGCGCGCTCGCGGCCGATTGTCGTCTGAGGTCCGTGGCCGGGCAGGACCAAGGTCTCGTCCGGCAGCGTCAGCGTCTTGGCGAGGCTGCGCAGTATGGCGGCGTGGTCGCCGCCGGGCAGGTCGGTGCGGCCGATGGAGCCGGCGAAGAGCAGGTCGCCCGCGAACAGGACCTGGATGTCCTCGGCGGGCGCCCGGAACGTCACCGACCCCCTGGTATGGCCGGGCCGGTGCTCGACCGTGAACTCGAGCCCCGCCAGGCTCAGCACGGCGCCGTCGGCCAGCTCGCGCACGTCGTCGGGCTCGGAAAGTTTCAGACCGCCGAACACCCCACCGGCCTGCGGCGGAAATCCCTTCGCCGGGTCCGACAGCAGGTCGCGGTCCTCCGGATGGATCCACGCGGGCACGTCGCGGGCGCCGCACACCGGGGCCACCGACCACACGTGGTCGATGTGACCGTGGGTGAGCAGCACCGCGACCGGCTTCAGCCGGTGCTCGCCGAGCAGCGCGTCGAGGTCGCCGACAGCGTCCTGACCTGGGTCGATGACCACGCACTCCGCGCCTGCCGCGGGAGCGACGACGTAACAGTTGGTCTGGAACGAACCTGCGGGAAACCCGGCGACGAGCACGGAAGCGGCCTCTGCGTCTGTACGGATCAATCAAGGATTGCGCGAGCGAATGTAACCGAAGGGTACCGGTGCGGGTCGGCAGGCTGCGAACCGATACCCGTCAGCCGATACGATTCGCCCACCTCAATAGTCATTCTTGGAGCAGTCGAGCCGGATGCTATAGAACGGGCCACCGCCCCGGAGGACCCCTCCGGCGCGGGTGGCCGTTCGGGCGCGACCGCGCCCGGGCGTACGACCATGGGAAACACGACGAGTCGGGAGGTCGAAGTGGTCACCGGCAAGGACCGGCAGAAGCAGCTGGCCCGGGAGCACTACCAGCGGCAGATGCAGGCGCGCGTGGAGCGCGAGCAGAAGGCGCGGCGCAACGCGATCATCGGCACCACCGCGGCGGTGGTGGTCGTGATCGGCGGCGTCGTGGCGGCGACGACCCTCCTCGGCGGTGACGACAAAGCCGATCCCGCCGCCTCGGCCGCGCCGACCGCCAGCGCCCTCGCGAACGACCCCAAGCCGTACGATCCGGCCTCCGGCACCTGCGGGTACGTGGCCGACAAGAGCAGCGGCCAGGTCAAGGACGTCGGCGTGCCGCCGGAGAAGGTGAGCACGGCCCCGGCGACGATGACCATCAGGACCAACCTCGGTCCCATCGTCGCCACGCTGGACAGCGCCAAGGCGCCGTGCACGGTCAACTCGTTCAAGTACCTGGCGTCGAAGGACTACTTCGACGACACCAGGTGCCACCGGATGGGCACGGACTTCCCGATCCTGCAGTGCGGCGACCCGCTGGCCAAGGCCGACGGGAAGAACCCGACCGACGGCCAGGGCGGCCCCGGCTACCGCTTCGCCAACGAGAACCTGACGGGCGCCAAGTACACGCGCGGCGTGCTCGCGATGGCGAACAGCGGGCCGAACACCAACGGCAGCCAGTTCTTCATCGTGTTCGGGGACACCGGGCTGTCGCCCGACTACACGCCTTTCGGTACCGTGACCACAGGACTCGAAATCCTGGACAAGGTGGCCAAGAAGGGCGTGATCGCCGGTGCCACCGGCGATGGCACCGGAGCCCCGAAGCAGCCCGTAGTCATCAAAGACGTGACAATCACCAGCAAGAGCTGACGTAATACAACCAAGGGCACATCGGGCCCTGGAGGCTGATTCAAGTGCGGGAGGACACGGTGAGC
This sequence comes from Microbispora triticiradicis, assembly GCA_003260025.2. Lineage (GTDB taxonomy): Bacteria > Actinomycetota > Actinomycetes > Streptosporangiales > Streptosporangiaceae > Microbispora > Microbispora triticiradicis. The sequence continues at coordinate 22,710 of QFZU02000147.1, forward strand.
ACCGACCCGTGGGGCCGGGTAGACGAGGACGGCACCGTCTACGTGCGTACGGCTGAGGGAGAACGGGCCGTCGGGTCCTGGCAGGCCGGTGAGCCGGAGGAGGCTCTGGCCTATTACCGCCGCAAGTTCGACGAGCTGGCCGGCCAGGTCCAGTTGCTGGAGCAGCGGGTGCGCGGCACCGACCTCGCCCCCGCCCAGGCCGAGGCGAGCATCGCCAAGCTGCGGGAGTCGGTCGCCGAGGCGCACGCCGTCGGCGACCTGGGCTCGCTGCACGACCGGCTCGGGGCGCTGAGCGAGCTCGTCGGCAAGCGGCGCGAGGAGTTGCGGGCGGCCCGCGACCAGGCCCGCGTGCACGCCCGGGAGGTCAAGGAGCGCATCGTCGCCGAGGCCGAGCGCATCGCCGACGAGACGACCCACTGGAAGTCCGGCGGCGAGCGGCTGCGGCAGCTCGTCGAGGAGTGGAAGGCGGCCGAGCGGGTCGACCGGGCCACCGAGGCGACGCTGTGGAAGCGGCTGTCCACGGCCCGTACGGCCTTCGCCAAGCGGCGCAAGGCGTACTTCTCCTCCCTGGACGAGCAGCGGGACGCGGTGCGGGGCGCCAAGGAGCGCATCGTGAACGAGGCGGAGGCCCTCTCCGGCTCGACGGAGTGGAACGCCACCGCGGCGGCCTACCGGGAGCTGATGCGCCAGTGGAAGGCCGCGGGCCGGGCCTCCCGGGAGGCCGAGGACGAGCTGTGGACGCGCTTCAAGGCCGCCCAGGACGAGTTCTTCCACGCCCGGTCGGCGGTGTTCGCCGAGCGTGACGCCTCGTTCGCCGCCAACGCCGAGGTCAAGGAGGGGCTGCTGACCGAGGCCGAGCGGCTGCTCCCGGTCGGCGACGCGCGCGCGGCGCGGTCGGCGCTGCGCGGCATCCTGGAGCGGTGGGAGGCGGCCGGCCCGGTGCCGCGCGACCAGCGCGACCGCCTGGAGGGCGGGCTGCGCAAGGTCGACGAGGCCGTCCGCAGGGCCGAGGAGAACGAGTGGAAGCGCTCGAACCCCGAGGCCAGGGCGCGTGCCCAGGACACCGTCAACCAGCTCCGCAGGTCCATCGAGCAGCTGGAGACCCGGCTGTCCAAGGCCCAGACGGCGGGCCGGGACAAGGACGTCAAGGAGACTGAGGAGGCCCTGGCCGCCCGCCGCTCCTGGCTGGAGGAGGCCGAGCGCACCCTCGCCGAGTTCTCCTGACCCTTTCGCTCCCCTCCCCGGCGCGGCCGCGGCGCCCGCCGGGGACGGCGGCGGGCGTCAGTTGGTCACGCGGTAGACGTCGTAGACGCCGGGGACGCCCCGCACCGCCTTGAGCACGTGCCCCAGGTGCTTCGGGTCGCCCATCTCGAAGGTGAACTTGCTGATGGCGACCCTGTCCCTGCTGGTCGCGACCGAGGCGGACAGGATGTTCACGTGCTGGTCCGACAGGGTCCGCGTGACGTCCGACAGCAGGCGGGGCCGGTCGAGCGCCTCCACCTGGATCGCGACGAGGAAGACCGAGTCGTCCCCGGGCGACCAGGCGACCTCCACCAGCCGGTCGGGATAGGAGCTGAGCTGCTCGACGTTCGGGCAGTTCGCCCGGTGCACCGACACGCCGTGCCCGCGGGTGACGAACCCGACGATGTCGTCCCCCGGCACCGGAGTGCAGCAGCGCGACAGGCGCACCCACACGTCGGGGTCGCCCGCCACCATCACCCCGGCGTTCGAGCCGGCCCTCGGCCTGCCCTTGAGCCGCGTCGGGACCTGGGCCTCGGCGATGTCCTCCTCGGCCCCCTCGACGCCTCCCAGGGCCTGCACGAGCTTGTCCACGACCGACTGGGCGGCGACGTGCCCCTCGCCCACCGCGGCGTACAGGGCGGACACGTCGGCGTAGCGCAGGTCGCGGGCGAGCGCCAGCAGCGCCTCTCCGGACATCAGCCGCTGCAGCGGCAGGCCCTGCTTGCGCATGGCCCGCCCGATCGCCTCCTTGCCCGCCTCGATGGCGGTCTCGCGGCGCTCCTTGGTGAACCACTGGCGGATCTTGTTGCGGGCCCGGCCGCTCTTGACGAACTTGAGCCAGTCGCGCGACGGGCCCGCGTCCGGCGACTTCGAGGTGAAGATCTCGACGGTGTCGCCGTTGCCGAGACGGGACTCCAGCGGGACCAGCCGGCCGTTCACCCGTGCGCCGATGCACCGGTGGCCGACCTCCGTGTGCACCGCGTACGCGAAGTCGACCGGGGTGGCGCCCTCGGGCAGGGCGATCACCTGGCCGCGCGGGGTGAAGACGAAGACCTCCGAGACCGACAGGTCGAAGCGCAGCGACTCCAGGAACTCGCCGGGGTCGGAGGTCTCCTTCTGCCAGTCGAGGAGCTGGCGCAGCCAGGCCATGTCGCCGACCTGCTTCACCTTCCCGGGGCCCGCCCCGATCATCTCCTCCTTGTACTTCCAGTGCGCCGCCACGCCGTACTCGGCGCGGTTGTGCATCGCCCGCGTGCGGATCTGCAGCTCGATGGCCTTGCCCTCGGGTCCCATGACCGTCGTGTGCAGCGACTGGTACATGTTGAACTTGGGCATGGCGATGTAGTCCTTGAACCGCCCCGGCACCGGCTTCCACTGGGCGTGGATCGTTCCGAGCGCGGCGTAGCAGTCGCGGACCGTGTCGACCAGCACGCGGATGCCCACCAGGTCGTAGATGTCGTCGAAGGCCACGGCCTTGGCGATCATCTTCTGGTAGATCGAGTAGTAGTGCTTGGGCCGGCCCCGGACGGTCGCCTTGATCTTCGCCTCGCGCAGGTCGGCGGAGACCTTCTCGATCACCTCGTGCAGGTACAGGTCGCGGCGCGGCGCCCGCTCCGACACCATCCGGGCGATCTCGTCGTACCGCTTGGGGTAGAGCATGGCGAACGCGAGGTCCTCCAGCTCCCATTTGATGGTGTTCATGCCGAGCCGGTGGGCCAGCGGGGCGAAGATCTCCAGCGTCTCGCGCGACTTCTGCTGGCGCTTGTGCTCGGGCATGTAGCGCATGGTCCGCATGTTGTGCAGCCGGTCGGCCAGCTTGATCACCAGCACGCGGATGTCGCGCGACATCGCGACGACCATCTTGCGCACGGTCTCCGCCTGCGCCGCGTCGCCGAACTTCACCTTGTCGAGCTTGGTCACCCCGTCGACGAGCAGCGCGATGTTGTCGCCGAAGTCGGCTCGTAACTCGTCGAGGCTGTAGGCGGTGTCCTCGACGGTGTCGTGAAGCAGGGCGGCGCACAGCGTCTCGTCGTCGGTGCCCAGTTCCGCGAGGATCGTCGCCACCGCGAGCGGGTGCGTGATGTACGGATCGCCGCTCTTCCGCTTCTGGTCGCGGTGGTGGTAGGCGGCGACGTCGTACGCGCGCTCTATCAGCCGCAGGTCGGCCTTGGGATGGGTGGCACGGACCGTCTTGAAGAGCGGTTCCAACACCGGATTCATAGCACCCCACTGCCCCCCGAAACGGGAGAGCCTACGTCGCGTGGCCGGCGACGCCGGCTTGTCCTCAGGGCCCGCCGCGGGGTCGCGCGCCTCCTCGGGGGGCACGTCGGTGACGGGCTCGGGGACGTCGCGGGGGGTCTCACCGCGATCGACCCGCGCGTCGTCGGGCACGACCACATCACGGGGCACACAGACTCCTCACGTCGAGTCCAGATTCCACAGTGTATCCGTGCTGCCACAGCGCTCTCGGCCGCGTACCCCCGGTTCGCCCAGTCTGGTGCACCCAGTCCGGTTTGCCCAGCCCTGTTCCCTCGGTCTGGTTCGTTCAGACGGTGAGCAGGGTGCGCACCTCCAGCCCGGGCAGCCGGTCGCGGCCGGAGAGGAAGGACAGCTCCATCAGGAAGGAGACCGCCACCACCTGCGCGCCGGTCCGCCTGACCAGCTCCACGGCGGCCCGGGCGGTGCCGCCCGTGGCGAGGACGTCGTCCACTATCAGCACGCGGTCACCGGGCTCGAAGGCGTCGGCGTGCACCTCGATCGTCGCGGAGCCGTACTCCAGATCATAGGACGCCTCGTACGTCTCCGAGGGCAGTTTGCCCTCTTTGCGCACCGGGACGAATCCCGCGCCGCTGCGGTAGGCCACCGGGGCGGCGAGGATGAACCCGCGTGCCTCGATGCCGACCACCTTGTCGAACGCCAGGCCGTCGCCGAGTTCGTCCACGACCTGCGTGAAGGCCGCGTGGTCCGCCAGCAGCGGGGTGATGTCCTTGAAGAGGATGCCCGGCTTGGGGTAGTCGGGGACATCCCTGATGAGTGCCGTCCAGTCAGTCACGACGTTCACCCTAGTGCCGCGGCCGCCGGGGTCCGCCGCGAAGATCCGGCCGTCGTGGACGGGATGGCCGTCAGGGGCGCCATGGGAGGGCCCGGGCGCACGTGAACGCGCCCCCGGAACCCGAGCGGGTTCCGGGGGCGCCTCCGTGGTGTGCGCGACGCGCTCAGCGCTTCTTGCGCTTGTCGTCGGGCGGGGTCGTGCCCTGCGAGCCCGCCGAGACCGGCTCCTTGACCGTACGGGCGGCCTTGGCGGTGGAGACCTCCTTGGCGTGCACCCGCCGGGCGAGCGCCTGCCACTTGGGCTCCCGCTCCTTGAGCGTGACCAGGATCGGCGTCGCCACGCACAGGGAGGAGTAGGTGCCGACGATCATGCCGACGAACAGGGCCAGCGACAGGTCCTTCAGCGTGCCCGCGCCGAGCAGCGTGGTGCCGATGAACAGGATCGCCGCCACCGGCAGGATCGCGACCAGCGAGGTGTTCAGCGACCGGATCAGCGTGTGGCTGAGCGCGTTGTTGGCGGCCTGCGTGTAGGTCATCTTCGCGCCCGTGCCGAGCTTGCCCGTCACCTCCTTGATCATGTCGAAGACGACGACCGCGTCGTACAGCGAGTAACCGAGGATGGTGAGGAAGCCGAGCATGGTCGCCGGCGTGACCTCGAAGCCCGACCAGGCGTAGACGCCCGCTGTGATGACGAGGTCGTGGACGAGGGCGACGATAGCCGCGAGGGCCATCCGCCACTCGAACGCCACGGACAGGTACAGCATGATCGCGATCATGAAGACCGCGAGGCCGATCCAGGCCTTCTGGGAGACCTCGCCACCCCAGGTCGCGCCGATGACCTGCGAGCTGACCTGGTTCTCCGGGACGCCGTACTTCTGGGAGACCGTCTGCTGGACCTTGGTCACCTCCTCGGCCTTGAGGCTCTCGGTGGTGACCCGCCAGTTCGGACCGGCCTGCTGGACGATGACCTGGTGGGGCCCGGCCTCCGCGACCGTCTCCCGGACCTGCTCGATGCTGGAGCCGGGCGTGCGGGCGAAGTCGAAGACCGAGCCGCCGCGGAACTCCACGCCCAGGTTCAGCCCCTGGTTGACGATGAGGCCCAGGATCGACAGGGCCAGCAGGAGTGCCGAAAGGCCGTACCAGGTCTTGCGCTTGCCGACGAAGTCGATGTCGATGTCGCCGCGGTAGAGGCGGCTGATCACTCCCGGCATCACGCCTCCTGCAGGGTCTGCTCGGCGCGGCCGGTGCGGCCCATGCGCTCCGCGTCGAGTCCGGACAGCTTGTGGCCCTTGGCGAAGAACCGCATCCGCGCCACGAGGGACATCAGCGGCTTGGTGAAGAGGAACACGACCACGATGTCGATGAGCGTCGTCAGGCCCATCGCGAACGCGAAGCCGGCCACGTCGCCCACCGCGAGGAAGTAGAGCACCACCGCGGCGATGAACATGACGGCGTCGGCCACCAGGATGGTGCGCCGGGCGCGCCGCCAGGCCACCTCCACCGCCGAGCGCAGCGTACGGCGGCCTTCCTTGATCTCGTCGCGGATCCGCTCGAAGTAGACGATGAACGAGTCGGCCGTGATGCCGATGGAGACCACGAGGCCGATGATGTGCGGCAGCGAGAGCCGGAAGCCCGCGTTGTGGCTCAGGACGTCGACGGTCAGGAACGTGACGACCGCCGCCACGCACAGGCTGGCCATGCCGATGAGCCCGAGGCCGCGGTAGTAGAGCAGCAGGTAGAGCATGACGATGATCAGCCCGATGGCGCCGGAGATGAGGCCGCCGTGGAGCTGGTCCTGGCCGAGCGTCGAGGAGACCGACACGACCGAGCTCTGCTTGAACTTCAGCGGCAGCGCGCCGTACTTGAGCTGGTCGGCCAGGTCGGTGGCGGTCACCTGGGTGAAGCTGCCGGAGATGCGGGCGCTGCCGCCGGGGATGGCCTCCTCGATCGTCGGTGCGACGATGACGACGCCGTCCAGCACGTTGGCGAGCTGGTTGCGCGGGGCCGGCAGGCTGGTGATGCGCCGGGTGATGTCGGCGAACTGCGTGGCGCCCTTCGACTTGAAGTTCACCTGGACGATCCACTCACCGGTGGTGGGGTCCGTGCCCGCCTGGGCGCCGCTGATCTCGGTGCCCTGTACGGCGGCCTTGTCCAGGATGTAGCGGGCCGAGCCGTCGTCGCTGCAGGCGACGATCTGCTTGTTCGGGTCGTCGAGGGCGCCCTGGCCGCGGTTCTTCGCGCTGCAGTCGATGTTGCGGAACTCGGTGAGCAGCGCCTGGTCGATGCCGCTCGTGTCCTGGCCCGCCAGCGGGTCGCTCGCGTCCTCGGGCGCGGCGCTCGACGACGGCGCGGCGGAGGCGGAGGCCGAGGGAGAGGCCTTCGCGGCACGGCCGCCGGACGTCGTGGCCCGCTTGGTCTCGCTCGGCTCCGGCGTCGGCGCGGTCAGCGCCTTCGACAGCGCCCGGCCGGCCGGCGTGGCGTTCCCGCTCGGGGCCGCGCTGGCCTTGGCCGTCGAGGCCACGCCTGGGGAGGCCGCCGGGGAGGCCGCGGCCGAGCCGCTCGGAGCCGGCGCGGCGGTGGACGGCTGGACCGGCGGCGCCTTGGCCGCGGCCACCGCGAGCACCTGCCGCATGCGCAGTTCGGCCGTGGTGGACACCAGCTTGAGCGCCTCGTCCCGGCCCGCTCCCGGGATCTGGATCACGATGTTGTCGTTCGACTTCGCGACCTGGGCGTCGGAGATGCCGGTGCCGTTGACGCGCTGCCGGATGATCGTCACGGCGCGGTCGAGGCTCTCCTGCGAGGGAGTCTTCCCGTTCGCCAACACCGGCGAGAGCGTCACGGTGGTGCCGCCCGCGAGGTCGAGGCCGAACTTGGGGACGAACGCCTTCTGGAGGGCGACCGTCGCGCCCATGACAATGATGAGCACGAGGAGCAGCAGGAGTGTGCGTCCCGGCTTGCTCTGGCTACTGGTCGGTGGGGCCACTGGAGGTCAGTTCTTTCGTCGAAAGGTTGCGATCAGCCTACTCAGGACTGCTTGGTGCTCGTATCGTCGCCGTTCCCCGTGTCGGGACCGCCGGTCACGGTCTCCTCGGTCTCCACGTCGGTCACGTCGTCCACCGGAGTGAGCACCCGGCCGATCGCCGCCTTGACCCAGCGGGTCTCGACGCCCGGCGCGAGTTCCAGCACGACGTCGTCGTCCTCAAGGGCGACCACCGTCGCGAACAGGCCTGTCGTGGTCATGACCCGGACGCCCGGGGTGAGGGAGTTCTGCATCTGGACCTGCTCCTGCTGCCGCTTGCGCTGCGGGCGGATCAACAGGAAGTAGAAAACCACTACCAGCAAGATCAGTGGCAGGAACGTCCCAAGCGGGTTGTTACCCACGGGGGCCACCCTTCCGTAACGTGATGAACCGGCCTGACGCCGGAGGTCTGGTGCGCTGCGACACGCGGGCCACCGCGGCGCTGCTCGCGCCGGCGTGAGCGGCCAGTCAAGCCACGCAGTGTATGCGAGCCCGCCGAAGCCCGGCAACGAACCCACGGCTCGGCGAGCAGGAAAGTTCCCGTTTCATGGGCTTCGCAATCGGTCTGTTACCTCTTTGCCCCGGTTTCCGCTTCCAGCTGGGGGTCCGGAGGGCGCTCCACGGAGAGGGAGATCAGCCCTCGAAGAGCGTGGGCGCCGCGGGCGACCCGAAGCTGTCAGGAGGCGGTGTCAGACCGAGATGCGCCCACGCGGAGGCGGTGGCGACCCGGCCGCGCGGGGTGCGGGCCAGCAGGCCCTGCCGCACCAGGAAGGGCTCGGCCACGACCTCGACGGTCTCCGGCTCCTCCCCCACCGCGACCGCGAGCGTCGACAGGCCCACCGGGCCGCCGCCGAACTTGCGCAGCAGCGCGTCGAGCACCGCCCGGTCGAGCCGGTCGAGCCCTTCCGCGTCCACCTCGTAGAGGTTCAGCGCCGCCGCCGCGATCTCCCTGGTCACCACGCCCTCCGCGCGGACCTCGGCGAAGTCGCGCACCCGCCTGAGCAGGCGGTTGGCGATCCGGGGCGTGCCGCGCGAGCGGCGGGCGATCTCCAGGGCGCTGTCGTCGGGCAGCTCCACCGACAGCAGGCGGGCGGAGCGCCGCAGCACCCGCTCCAGCTCCCCCACCTCGTAGAAGTCCATGTGGGCGGTGAAGCCGAACCTGTCGCGCAGCGGCGCGGGCAGCAGGCCCGCCCGGGTGGTGGCCCCCACCAGCGTGAACGGGGCGATGTCGAGGGGGATCGAGGTGGCGCCGGGGCCCTTGCCGACGACGATGTCGACCCGGAAGTCCTCCATCGCGAGGTAGAGCATCTCCTCGGCGGGCCGGGACATCCGGTGGATCTCGTCGATGAACAGGACCTCGCCCTCCGTCAGGGTGGACAGGATCGCGGCGAGGTCGCCCGCGCGCTCCAGCGCGGGGCCGGAGGTCATCCGCAGCGGCGCGCCCAGCTCCGCCGCGATGATCATGGCGAGCGTGGTCTTACCCAGCCCCGGGCCGCCGCTCATCAGCACATGGTCGGGCGGCCGGTTGCGGCGCAGCGCGCTCTCCAGGACCAGCGAGAGCTGCTCGCGCACGCGGCCCTGCCCGATGAACTCGTCGAGGCGCCTCGGACGCAGCGCGGCCTCGATCGCCCGCTCGTCGCCCTCGGGCTCGGGCGACACGAGATCCCGCTCCACACTCACTCGGCACCATCCGCTCGGCCTGCCGGGAACCATCCGCTTCCCGGTGAATCTTTCATCGAACCGCCCGGCCCTCGCGAACCACCCGGCCCGGCCGGCCCGCCCGGCGCCCTCCGAACCCGCCTCCCGAGTCCGGCCGGCAGACCCGCTGCCGGACCCGTTGCCGCATCGGGCCCGCCTCCCCCGTGACCGCCGATGCTCACCGGACGCTCAGGGCGCGCAGGGCCGACTTCAGCAACGCGGCCACCTGCGGGGCGCGACCGGCCGCGACCTCCGCGTCGGCCTCCGGGGCCACGGCCGCGACCGCCTCGTCGGCGTCCCTGGCCGAGTAACCGAGCCCGACCAGGCCGGAATGCACCTGGTCGCGCCACGCGGGGCGGGCGCCGCCGTTCAGCGCCGCGTCGACGGCCTGCGCGGGAGCGCCGAGCCTGTCCTTCAGTTCGAGCACGATGCGCTGCGCGCCCTTCTGCCCGATCCCGGGCACCATCGTCAGGGCCTTGAGATCGGCGCTCGCCACGGCCATCCGCAACGCGTTGGGCGCGTGCACGGCGAGCATGGCGAGGGCGAGGCGCGGGCCGACCCCGCTGGCCGTCTGCAGCAGCTCGAAGACGGCGCGCTCGTCGTCGGAGGCGAAGCCGTACAACGTGAGCGAGTCCTCACGCACCACGAGCGAGGTGGACAGCCGGGCGGGCTCGCCGGCGCGCAGCCCGGCCAGGGTCCCCGGCGCGCAGTGGACGAGCACTCCGACGCCGCCCACCTCGACCACGGCGCTGTCGGCGCCGACCGCCGTCACCTGCCCCGCAACGGATGCGATCACCGCGTGCTCCCTCCCCGGACCGGACGCCCGGCCGCGACCGCACCGGGCCTCCCAGTCCTACCAGAGCCCCTGGGGGCCGCGTACGGGGTCACGCGTCCTCCCCGCGTACGGGGGCAGGTCGCGGGGCGGAGCGGGCACGGGCCAGGGCGTCGGCCAGGCGGTGCTGCACGCCGCCGCGCCAGACGTGGCAGATGGCCAGGGCGAGCGCGTCGGCCGCGTCCGCGGGCTTCGGCATGGCGTCGAGCCGCAGCAGCCGGGTGACCATGGTGCCGACCTGCTTCTTGTCGGCGTTGCCGTGGCCCGTGATCGCGGCCTTGACCTCGCTCGGCGTGTGCAGGGCGACCGGCAGCCCGCGCCGGGCCGCGCAGACGATCGCGACGGCCGACGCCTGCGCCGTCCCCATGACCGTGCGCACGTTGTGCTGGGCGAACACCCGCTCGACCGCGACCGCGTCCGGCTTCAGCTCGTCGAGCCACCGCTCGATCTCGGCCTCGATGGCGACCAGCCGGGCGCCGATGTCGTCATCGGCCGGAGTCCGCACAACCCCGACAGACACCAGGCTCAGCGGCGCGCCGGGCCTGCCCTCCACGGCGCCGAGGCCGCATCGCGTCAGCCCCGGGTCCACCCCCATCACCCGCACGTGGGGCAATCGCACCGGCTCGCCTCTCCGCCGAACATCAGTTCGGTCGGTCACTCTACCGCGATCACCGGCGGCGCGGGGGCCGCGACGCGGCGTCAGAACGAGTCGATCATGTAGGCGGCGCAGGCGAAGGCGGCGTCCAGCGCGTCGTCGATCTCCGGGGAACCGCCGGTCAGCCGGCCCGAGCGCCGCAGCGTGGCCGTGGGCACCCCGGCGAAGAGCGCGGACGCGCCGCCGATCGTCAGCCGCGTCGCCTCGCCCGGCCCCGTGCCCGGCTCCATGCCCCGCCCGGTGCCCGGCGGCGTACGCGACGGCGTCACGGAGCCGGAGCCGCCCGCCACGCTGAGCGTCCACGCTCCCGAGTTGCCGGGACGACGCAGGTCGGTCACCTCGACGACGGTCTCCATCGAGACCCCGGCGGGGAAGCCGCGTCCCGCGACCGCGGCGGGCAGGTCGATCAGCCGGAGCATCCACCGGCGCACCGTGACGTCGTCGTCCGACCGCTCGCGCAGCAACCAGAGCACGGGGTCGGCCGGGTCGACGCAGGCGTGCACCGACTTCGCGACGGACGAGGCGCTGCCGACCAGCGACCACAGCGCCCTGGCCGTCGCCTCCGACCCCGCCACCAGGTTGTCGACCTCGATGTCGCCGTCGCTCCAGCGGTAGACGACGAACCCGTCGCCGGCGAGGTAGCAGTAGTCGTCCTCGTCGGCGAGCCACAGCCGCCAGGTGCGCTCGTCGTAGCACAGCGGGCCGCTCGCGCGGGTGGCGGCGTGAAGCCCGCCGATCAGGGCCACCAGTTCGGCCGCGTCGCCCGGGCCCGCGCGGCGCAGCCCCGCCGCGCCGCCCTGACCACCGGAGCCATCCTGACCGCCGGTGCTGCCGTGACCACTGGTGCGGCCGAGCGTGCGCAGCGCCTCCGCGGGCAGCGTGATCCTCGTCATGCCGCCCGCGTGCTCGTAGCCCACGCTCCGGTACAGCGGGGTGGTCGCCGGGTAGAGCGCCGACACCACGTGGCCGAGCGCGGCGCAGCGGTCGACGGCCGCCTCCACGAGCGCGCGGCCCACTCCCCTGCCGCGGTCCTCGGGTGCGACGGTCACGCTGGACACGCCGCCCATCGACAACGGCCGGCCGTGCCACCACTGGAGGTACGGGTTGATCCTGGCCGCGCCGACGAGCCTCGGCCCGTCGAACGCGCCCAGGTAACGGCCCTCCGGCAGCATGGGGGCGACCAGCTCACGCCAGGTCCGCTCGCCTTCGGCGGACAGCGGGCCGAAGGCGCGTCTCCGGTCGTCGAGCACGGCGTCCAGGTCGGCGGCGGTCAGATCGCGGATTTCCACGACGCGCCAAACTATGCCTATCCCGGTGGGGCGGGCCAGCGGTTTTCCGCCGGCCCCGGCCCGGCGGCCCGATCACGCGTAGCGGCTGAGGCGGGCCGGGTCAGACGTCCAGCTTCTCCATGACGTCGTCGCTGACGTCGAAGTTCGCCCAGACGTTCTGCACGTCGTCGCTGTCCTCCAGCGCGTCGATGAGCTTGAAGACCTTGCGGGCACCGTCCTCGTCCAGCGGGACGTTGAGGGTCGGCATGAAGCTCATCTCGGCCGACTCGTAGTCGATGCCGGCGTCCTGCAGCGCCTTGCGCACGGGGATCAGGTCGGAGGCCTCGGAGACCACCTCGAAGTTGTCACCGAGGTCGTTGACCTCCTCGGCGCCCGCGTCGAGGACGGCCATGAGCACGTCGTCCTCGCTCAGCGACCCCTTGGGGACGAGCACGACGCCCTTGCGGTTGAACATGTACGACACCGAGCCCGGGTCGGCGAGCGAGCCGCCGTTGCGGGTCAGCGCCACGCGCACCTCGGACGCCGCGCGGTTGCGGTTGTCGGTGAGGCACTCGATGAGGACCGCGACACCGCCCGGGGCGTAGCCCTCGTACATGATGGTCTGCCAGTCGGCTCCACCGGCCTCCAGGCCGCCGCCGCGCTTGCGGGCCCGCTCGATGTTGTCGATCGGGACCGAGTTCTTCCTGGCCTTGGTGATGGCGTCGTACAGGGTGGGGTTGCCGTCCGGATCGGGCCCGCCGGTCCTGGCCGCGACCTCGACGTTCTTGATGAGCTTGGCGAACAGCTTGCCGCGCTTGGAGTCCAGCGCCGCCTTCTTGTGCTTCGTCGTCGCCCATTTGGAGTGGCCGGACATCGCCTAGAACTCCCTCACCATTTCGACAAAATACGAGTGCACGCGCGCGTCGCCGGTCAGCTCCGGGTGGAAGGACGTCGCGAGCAGCGGTCCCTGTCGGACCGCGACGATCCTATCCCCAGCCGCGGTCCGGCCCAGCACCTCGACGTCCGGCCCCACCGACTCGACCCAGGGCGCGCGGATGAACACGGCCCTGATCTCCCCGCGCCCGGCGAAATCGAGATCGGCCTCGAAGGAGTCGACCTGGCGGCCGAAGGCGTTGCGGCGGACCACCATGTCGATGCCGCCGAGGGTCTCCTGGCCCTCGACGCCGCCCTCGATCCGGTCGGCCAGCATGATCATCCCGGCGCAGGACCCGTAGGCGGGCATGCCCTCCTTGATCCGCAGCCGGATCGGGTCGAGCATCTCGAAGGTGACGGCGAGCTTCCACATAGTGGTCGACTCCCCGCCCGGGACGACCAGCGCGTCCACCGCGGCGAGCTCCCCCGGGCGGCGCACCGGGACCGCGGCCGCCCCCGACTCCTCCAGTGCGCGGACGTGCTCGCGCACGTCGCCCTGCAGGGCGAGCACGCCGATCTTCGGTGCGGACGTCACGGTTTCCCCTCCTGTGGTGACCCGTTCAGGGTATGGCCCCGGCCTCCCCCGCCCAAAACGCGGTCATGTCCGTCCCAGCTTGGCCAGGGCGGGCAGGGCGCTCTCGATGGCCGAGCGCTCCTCGGGGGTCAGCGCGCCGAGCCGGCGGGAGAGATACGCGATGCGCGCCCGCCGTACGGCCCGCAGGCGGTCGCGGCCCTCGTCGGTGAGCTCGACGGTGCGGACCCGGGCGTCGGAGGCGTCGGTGCCCCGCGCCACCAGGCCGGCCTCCTCCAGGCGGTTGACCTGCACGCTCATCGTCGGGAGCTGCACTCCGTGCTCCTCGGCCAGCTCGGTCATCCGGCGGGGCGCCTCCTCCAGCGAGCCGAGCACGGAGTACTGCTGGGCCGTGACCGGCTGCCCGGCCGTCGTACGGCGCAGCAGCATCACGAGGTGACGCAGCTCACGCGACAGATGCTCGGCGAGCCGCCCGGTGTCGTCGGTCGTCATAGCCGGTCACGATAACGCCGCCGCCGGGGAACGACGCGGGCGGCGTCTCCGCGAGGACGTCTCCCCGAGGAGCCGGGGAGGACCCCCGGGAGCACGCCCGGAAGGACACCGCCGTACGGCCGCGCCGCTCAGGGGCGCTCGGTCTCCTGCCGGATCGTGTCCTCGGCCGTGACGTCCGCCGTCCGGGCCGCGATCGGCGGCGAGTACGGGCGCAGGTAGGCCTGCCGGACCCCGGGCACCCGGTCCTCGACGACGAAGGTGGCCCTGGTGCAGGCCTCCGCGCCGGGGACGCTGACTCGGGGCACCACCTTGAAGTCCGCGGTCATCGCCTCCGGCCCGACGCGGGTCAGGACGTAACCCCGCTGGTTGTTGTAGAACCTCAGGTGCGGATTGACCCGCAGGAAGGGGTGGTCGGCCGGGTCGGAGTCGGCCCCGTCGCCGGTGGTGCTGACGGAGGTCGTGACGAGCTCGGAGCCGACCGCGGGCCCGGCCGGGTCGTCGTAGTCCAGCTTCAGGTCGCTCGCCCAGTGCGCGTGCACGTCGCCGGTGAGCACGACGGAGTTGCGCACGCCGGCGTCCACCCAGCCCCGCGTGACGCGCCGGCGCGAGGCCGCGTACCCGTCCCAGGCGTCCTGGCTGGTGCGCGTGCCGGGCCCGGCGTCGCTCTCGCGCCGGGCGAAGAACACCTGCTGGCCGATGACGTCCCACCGCGCCCGCGAGCGCCGGAAGCCGTCGAGCAGCCAGGCCTCCTGCTCGGCGCCGAGGATCGACCGCGCCGGGTCGGCCGCCTCAGGGCAGTCCTTGTAGCCGTCGCCGCAGGCCTGGTCGTCGCGGTACTGCCGGGTGTCGAGCAGGTGGAAGCTCGCCATCCTGCCCCATTCGACCCTCCGGTAGAGCCGCAGGCCGGCACCGCACGGGATCGAGGTGCGGCGCAGCGGCATGTTCTCGTAGTAGGCGCGGAACGCGGCCTCCCGGCGCCGCCGGAAGGCGGGCCCCTCGTCCGGGTGCGCCGGCGTCTCCCCGGCCCAGTTGTTGTCCACCTCGTGGTCGTCGAAGACGACCAGCCACGGCGCGGCGGCGTGGGCCGCCCGCAGGTCGGCGTCGGTCTTGTACTGCGCGTGCCGCCGGCGGTAGTCCGCCAGTGTCACCGTCTCCGGCCCCTCGTGGTCGCGTACGTTGCCGCTGGGGGCGACGTAGGTGTCCCGGGCGTACTCGTACTGGTAGTCGCCCAGGTGGAGGACCAGGTCGGGGTGGTCCTCGGCGAGGCGGCGGTAGGCGGTGAAGTAGCCGTGCTCGTACTGGGCGCACGAGACGAACGCCATCGTCAGCGGCCCGCCGAACGACGCCGGGTGCGGGGCGGTCAGCGCCCGGCCAGCCGGCGAGAGGTACGGCCCCGCGCGGAAGCGGTACCAGTACTCCCTGCCGGGCGCCAGGTGGCCGACCTCGACGTGGACGCTGTGCCCCCACTCGGGGCTCGCATCGGCCACGCCCGCCCGTACGATCCGGCGGCAGCACTCGTCGTCGTAGACCTGCCACTCCACGGGGACGACGACCGGCGGCATGCCGCCGAGGCCGTCCTCGGCGAGCGGCCGCGGGGCGAGCCGGGTCCAGATCACGAAACCCGCGTGGTCGGGGTCGCCCGAGGCCACGCCGAGCATGAACGGGTCGGAGCACAGGCCGCGCGCGGCACTCGCCCCGGGCATCGGGGACGGAGGGATCTCAGGAGATGCAGTCGCCGAGGCGGGCCTGGGAATCGCGGCGCCGAGTCCCGCGGCGAGTCCGGTGACGAGGAAGGCACGACGATCGAGGCCGGGCAACTGGGCTCCCTGGGACGATCGGCGGGGAGACGATCAGCGGGTGGGACGCCCGTGGCCTCGGCGATCGCCGGCACACAGCGAAAACGCCCGGCCGGGACGTCCCAGCCGAGCGAATCGCCTCACCGCCGGTCCCCCGCGGCCGACACGCCGCCGCCGGGACCCTCTTTTGCCTTTTCGGGAAACGCCGTGCCTGCCGGCGACGCCTACCAGCCGCGCTCGGCGAGGCGGTGCGGCACCGGGATGTCGTCGACGTTGATGCCGACCATCGCCTCGCCGAGGCCACGGGAGACCTTGGCGATCACGTCGGGGTCGTCGTAGAAGGTAGTGGCCTTGACGATGGCGGCGGCCCGCTTGGCGGGGTCGCCGGACTTGAAGATGCCCGACCCGACGAACACACCCTCGGCGCCGAGCTGCATCATCATCGCGGCGTCGGCGGGGGTGGCGATGCCGCCCGCGGTGAACAGCACCACCGGCAGCTTGCCGGTCTTCGCGACCTCGGCCACCAGCTCGTACGGCGCCTGGAGCTCCTTGGCGGCGACGAACAGCTCGTCTTCGGGCAGCGAGGTGAGGCGCTTGATCTCGCCCCGGATCTTGCGCATGTGGGTGGTGGCGTTCGACACGTCGCCGGTCCCGGCCTCGCCCTTGGAGCGGATCATCGCGGCGCCCTCGGTGATGCGGCGCAGCGCCTCGCCCAGGTTGGTGGCCCCGCAGACGAAGGGCACGGTGAACTGCCACTTGTCGATGTGGTTGGCGAAGTCCGCGGGGGTCAGCACCTCGGACTCGTCGACGTAGTCGACGCCCAGCGCCTGGAGCACCTGGGCCTCGACGAAGTGGCCGATCCTGGCCTTGGCCATCACGGGGATGGACACGGTGTTGACGATGCCCTCGATCATGTCGGGATCGCTCATCCTGGACACCCCGCCCTGGGCGCGGATGTCGGCGGGGACGCGCTCCAGCGCCATGACGGCGACGGCGCCGGCGTCCTCGGCGATCTTGGCCTGCTCGGGGGTGACGACGTCCATGATGACCCCGCCCTTGAGCATCTCGGCCATGCCCCGCTTCACGCGGGCGGTGCCGACGGCGGCGGTCTCGTTGACTTCGGGGGCGCTGCTGGACACGGTGCTACCTCACGACGGCGGGCCTACGGATTCCTCTCCATGGTAGGTGCTGGGCGCTCCCGCGACCGCAGTGCCCACGTGTCGAAACCGATCACGCCGTTTGTCCGTCAGGTCGAACCCCGGGCGCGGCCACGCGGGCACGGCCGCGAGCTCACGGGGCGACGGGCTTGCGCGACGCGAGCACCACCCAGACCTGGCCCCGGGCGAACGGCATCGGCTTCCCGTCGGCCATGGTGTAGACGGTGCCCTCCTTCTCCGAGGCGCGCGACCACTTGACCCGGTACGCCTGGCCGTCCCGCAGCACCACGCCGGTGCCCTTGCCGACGGTGTGCACGAGCGGGGTGTAGCTCCCGGTGAAGTCGTGGAACTCCGAGCGGTCGGTCTTCACCCACTGCACGACGATCGTGGGCGCGCCCTGCTGGCCGCCCTCGGCGGCCATGTCCTTCTCGCCGTCCTGCGTGACCAGCCAGCGCTTCTGGGCCTCCGACCAGGTGAAGGCGAAGCGGGCGGCCGGGTAGCGCACGTTGACCGTCTTCTGCGGCGTGCCCCCGGCGGGCGGCTCGTCGGAGAAGACGAACCCGATGTCCTTCGCCTTGCTCGCCTGCGGCGCCTTGGCCAGCAGCTTCCTGGGGCTGCCGACCAGGTTGTACGGCGCGACGCGGCCCGGCGCGCGGACGTACGCGCCGGGGGCGCGGCTGTCGGACACGTCGAACAGCGAGGCCTTCTGGACGAAGGGGATCATCTTCGTCTGCACGCCGGAGTAGGCGAGGGCGGGCTTGCCGAACATCGGCAGGATGTGCAGGTCGGAGATCCGGGCGCTGCGGACCGGCCCCACCTGCGCGGGAAGCTTGGAGGAGAAGATCGCCATGAGCCGGGTGAGCCCGCCCTCGACCTGCTCGACGTAGACGACGTCGGCGCTGCGCAGGCCGATCTGCGGCTTGCCCGCGTGGGTGTTCTCGATCTTCACGGCGAGGACCGGCCTGCGGGAGCCGACCGGACGCCCGGTGAACGGGTGTTCCGGAGGGGCCGTCGGCGACGGCGAGGCCACCGGGCTCGCGGCCCCTTCCGACTGGGCGGCGGGCCTGTCGTCACCCGAGCACGCGGCTCCGGTTAGGACGACCGCCATGGCCAGTGTGAAGCCGATCCCTGCCCGCACCGTCCCGCTCCTCCCGGTGGAGAGCCCCCGTCACCGGGCATGACGCGACCGGCACGCGGACCGTCGCCCAGCATGGCAATGAAACGGCATGAGCTTACCGGGAATACCCCTAATGCCCGTCAAATAGCGACTATGCGGCCATCAGGGCTTCCGGAGGCTCGTCGTCGATGTCGAAGAACCGGGGCGGGTCGGTGTGCCCGGCGAGGTGCAGCGCGCGGGCCAGCCAGCGCCGCTGCGCCGTACGGGTGACCGCGGCGGCGTTGTTGTAGAACCGGCGCGAGTAGACGACCTTGGCGACCGCCGTGTCCAGTTCCTCCAGCAGCGCCTCCCCGGTGGGGTGCTCCGCCAGCCTCTCGCGGAACCGCTCCTGGTCGGCGACCACGCGCAGGGCCCGCGACAGGTCGCTCTCGGCGTGCTCGCGCTCGTCCGGCCCGGCCGTACGGGCCTCGTGGGCGGCCGCGGCGAGCACCAGGGAGGTGGCGGGGTCGAGGATGCGCGAGCCGGCCAGTTCCAGGCAGACCGCCGCGCGGCGCAGCAGCGCGGCGTCGAGGGCGGCCTGCGCGGTCTCCAGCCGGATGTGCAGCCGGTCGAGCCGCCCGGCCCGCCAGGAGACGTAGACGGCGAACAGCACGACGGCCACGAGGGCCACGGCCACCACGGTGATCAGGGTCGACGTCACGGCAGCGCGTCCTCCACGACTCCCGCCTCCGCGTGGGCGACGGTCTCGTACACGCGGACGACCTCCCGCGCGACCGTCGACCAGTCGTACTTCCACACCGCCTGGCGCGCCTCGTCGGAGAGCTTGGCCCGCCGCCCGGGGTCGTCCAGCAAGCGGGCGGCCTCCCGGGCGAGGGCGGCGGGGTCGCCGGTGGCGAACAGCGCCCCGGCCTGCCCCTCGCCCAGCACGCGCCGGAAGGCGGGGATGTCGCTGGCGAGGATCGGCGCCCCGGCCGACATGGCCTCGGTGAGCACGATGCCGAAGCTCTCCCCGCCCAGGTTGGGCGCGCAGAAGACGTCGACGGAGTGGTAGGCGCGCACCTTGTCGGCCTCGCTGACCATGCCGAGCAGCCCGACCCGGTCGCGGTACGGCTTGGGCACCCGGCCGAGCACGTCGTCGGCGTCCCCCGGGCCGGCGACCAGCAGCCGCAGCGCGGGCCGCTCGGCGGCGAGCATGGCGAAGGCCTCCAGCAGCACAGGCAGGCCCTTGCGCGGCTCGTCCATCCGCCCGAGGAACCCGATCACGTTGCCGTCGGGCCCCCAGCCCGGCAGCGGCTCGCCCTCGGCGTACCGGCGTACGGTCACGCCGTTCGGGATCAGCACCGCGTCGCCGCCGAGGTGCTCGACCAGCGTCTTGCGGGCGGCGTCGGAGACCGCGATCCTGCCCGTGATCTTCTCCAGCGCGCTCTGCAGCATCGGCGCGGCCACGGACATCGCCCGCGAGCGCTCGTAGGAGGCGTGGAACGTCGCCACGATCGGCCCCTTGGCGACCCAGCAGGCAAGCACCCCGAGCGACGGCACGGCGGGCTCGTGCACGTGCAGCACGTCGAACCCGCCCTCCCTGATCCACTTGCGCACCCGGTTTGCCGACAGGAAGCCGAACGCGAGGCGGGCCACCGAGCCGTTGTACGGCACGGGCACGGCACGGCCGGCCGAGGTCACGTACGCCGGCAGTTCGGCGTCGTCGGCGGCGGGCGCGATGACGGACACCTCGTGCCCGTCCTCGATCAGCGCCTCGGCGAGGTCCCTGATGTGCGCCTGCACGCCCCCGGGAACCTCCCAGGTGTACGGGCAGACGATCCCGACCTTCACGACCCGGCCCCGGCGGGGGGTTCGACGTCGTCGAGCCAGACGCGCTGGAGCATGTGCCAGTCCTCCGGGTGCTCGGCGATCCCCTTCTCGAAGACCGCCGCCAGTGCCTGGGTCATGACCACGACCTTCTCCTGCCGGGTCCCCTCGGCCGGCACCGGGACCTCTTCGTGCACCCGGATGCCCCAGCCGTCCTCCTCGAACCACAGCACGGCCGGCAGCAGCGCGGCGCCTGTCTGGATGGCCAGCAGCGCGGGCCCGGCGACCATCCGGGTCCGCGCGCCGAAGAACTCGACCTCGATCCCGCGTTCGGTCAGGTCGCGCTCGGCGGGCAGGCAGACGGGGCGGCCCTCGCGCAGGCGCTTGGCGAGCGTGCCGAACGCCATGGCGCTGCCGCCGCCCTTGGCGGTGAGCGGCAGCACCTCCATGCCGAGGCTCTCGCGGTAGGCCACGAACCGCTCGAACAGCGACTCCGGCTTCAGCCGCTCGGCCACCGTGGTGAAGGGGTGGCCCATGTGCACCAGCCAGGCCCCGGCGAGGTCGTAGTTGCCCATGTGGGGCAGCGCGACCACCACTCCCCTGCCCCGGGCGAGGTTGTCGAAGATGCCCTCGGCACCGGTGAACCGGGTGCGTTCGAGGATCCGCTCCCGGGTGTAGGCGGTGAAGCGGAACGACTCCATCCAGTACCTGAAGTAGGAGCGCATGCCCGCCCGGCTCAGGTCCCGTACGGCGGGGTCCGCTAAGTCCGCGCCGACGACCCGGGCCAGGTTGGCCTCCAGGCGGCGCACGGACCGGCCGCGCCTGCGCCACAGCCGGTCGGCGAGCGCCCGGAAGAACCAGGCGGCCGTCCGCTCCGGCACGTGGCGCACCACGGCCCAGCCGGCGGCGTACGCGGCCGCGACCGCCCGGTCGGCGAGCGGCGTCCCGTGGGGCCGCGGGG
>QFZU02000148.1 GCA_003260025.2 Microbispora triticiradicis
CGGACCGCGCGCCGGAAGGGGCGCCGGACGGCTCCTCGGCGGGCGCGCGGCCGGTGACGGCGGAGGCCGCCTGGCTGGAGCCCGCCGAAGAGCGGGAGGTGGCCGCCCTGCTCGCCGCCGCCCACCCCCGCTCGTACGCCGTGCCGGGACTGCCGGGCGTACGCCGGTGGGCCGGGATCCGCGACGGCGCGCGGGCGCTGCTGGCGGTCGCGGCCGACGCGTGGTCAGCGCCGTCGGTGGGACTGCTCGCCGGTGTCGCGACCGCGGTGCCCGCGCGGGGGCACGGGCTGGGGGAGCGGGTGTGCCGGTTTACGGCGTCCTCGCTGCTCGACGCGCACGGGCGGGTGGCGCTGATGGTGGACGACTGGAACGCCCCGGCGATCGCCGTCTACGAACGGCTGGGTTTCACCCGCCGCGGTCTCGGCGTCGCCGCCGTACGCGGCTGACCCCGGCGTCAGGCGGGCTGGAACAGCTCGATCAGGTTGCCCGCGGGGTCGGCGAGCAGGATCTGCCGCCCGCCGGGGCCCGTGACCACATCACTCCGGAACGGCAGCCCCGCGGCCCGCAGCCGGGCGACCTCGGTGTCCAGGTCGTCGACGATCAGGTGGACGCGGTTGCGGCCGGCGGCGCCCGCGTCGTCCGGGGTGGCGCGGGCGCCGGAACTGGCGGGCCCGGACAGCAGCAGCCGCAGCGGCCCGCGTACGACGTCGGCGAAGGCGGGCGCGGCGCCGGCCCGCAGGGTGAATCCCAGATGCGTCGTGTAGAAGTCGACGGCCGCCTGGACGTCGTCGACGATGTAGCGGACGCCGGCGAACCGGTCGGGCGATGTCATGACTGGGCCTCCTCGGCAGGGTTCTCCCCCGCGGTGTGGGTGAGGACGGGCAGCAGATAGCGGATGCGGGTGTCGATCTCGGCGGCGGCGCGTTCGAACGCCGGGCCGCCGGCCTGGCCCGTCTCGTCGCCGGGGGCAGCCGGGTCGGGGATGCTCCAGTGCAGGCGCCGCGGGTGGTCGCCGAACTCCGGGCAGACCTCGCGGACCTTGTCGCACAGGCTGATCACGTAGTCGAAGCGGTGGCCGTTCAGCGTGTCCAGATGCCGGGGACGCCGGTCGGCGATGTCGATGCCGTACCGCCGGCGCAGCACCCGTACGGCGCCGGGGTGCGTGCGGGGCTTGGGGTGGCTGCCCGCGCTGGCCACGTCGGCGCGGCCGCCGGCGCGGTGCCGCAGCAGGGCCTCGGCGACGGGTGAGCGGGCGCTGTTGCCGGTGCACACGAACAGCACCGAGGACGTCACCGCGTCGCCGGCCGCGGCCGCCGGCGGGGCGGGGACCAGGCGGAGCGCGGGATGCAGGGCGGTGCCCGCGGCGGCCAGCGTGTCCGCGCAGCGTTCCAGGTCGAGGCGGTAGTAGCTGTCGCGGCCGTCGTGACTGCTGCGCCGGGCCGCGACCAGCCCGGCCGAGCGCAGGAGCCGCAGATGGTAGGAGATCACGTTCTGCGGCTCGCCGACCAGCGCCACCAGTTCCCGCACCCGCAGGTCACCGTACGCGAGCTCGCTCAGCAGCCGCCACCGCACCGCGTGCGCGGCCAGCCGGACGAACACCGGCGGGGCGGCTTGCGCGGACGGCACCATGACGAGCATGGTACATCAAACTGATTTGATTGATCTGTCCCTGTGCCGGGCCGGCCGTGCCCGTTCAGGCGGCGCGGACGGACTCGGCCAGGCGCGGGTTCAGGCCGTCCAGCACACCGATCAGATCACGCAGGGTGGTGATCCTCGCGACCGGTTCCGCAGACGAGGTGAACGCGGGGGAGGGCTCGGCGCGGTAGCGGTCCAGCCAGACACCGTGCATACCCACCCGTGTGGGCGCGACGGCGTCGAGCAGCAGGTTGTCACCGACCATCAGCACTTCCTCGGGCCGCAGCCCCAGCTTCGCCGCCGCCCGCAGGTAGCACTCCGGGGCCGGCTTGAACGCGCCGAGCGTGTCCGGGGTCAAGACGACCTCCATGCGGTCCATCAGCCCCAGGCGGCGCAGCTTGGCCTCCTGCTGCACCGGATCGCCGTTGCTGAGCACGCCCAGCGTCAGCTCGTCGCCGAGCACCCCGAGGGTCGCGGCCACGTCGGGGAAGGCGGCCCAGGCGTCCTCGTAGTGGGTCAGGAAACCGGCGAAGGCCGTGTCCGGGTCGGTCGGCGCGGGCATGCCCAGCCGGTCGCAGAACTCCCGCAGCCGCCTGCGCCGCTGCTCGGCGAACGAGCACTCGCCGGCGTGCCAGGCCGGCAGATGCTTGTCCTCCAGGTCGAGCCACAGCGCCGGCGCCTCCGGCAGCAGCTCATGGCCGGGGCAGACCGTCTCCATCCAGCGGGTCGCGGCGTGGGCGACGGCCCGGCGGTGGTCGAAGAGGGTCTCGTCGAGGTCGAACAGAATGGCCCTGATCACGAGTCCCCATCTTCGAGGGGATGTGTTTCCGGTGCGTTTCGGAACCGTGAAAGCCTGGGTGAAGATCGCAGTCAAGTTCCGGCCTTTGGTGGATCGGGTAGGAAATTTCCTACTCGAAGATGACAGGTAGGATATTTCCTACGTATCATGCAGTGTGTGGACACCACTCCCGCCGCTCGGGCGGAAGACGCGATCTTCGCCGCGCTTGCCAGCCCGGTGCGGCGCGAGGTCCTGCGCCTGCTGCGCGAACGGGGCCCCCAGTCCGTGCAGGACCTGGCCTCCGGCTTCGCGATGGCCCGGCCCAGCTTCTCCGAGCACCTGCGGGTGCTGCGGGACGCGGGCCTGGTCAGCGAACGTCGCGACGGCAGGCGCAGGCTCTACCGCCTGGAGGCCGTCCCGCTCGTCCGCGTCCGCGACTGGCTCGACCCGTACGAGCGGTTCTGGCGCGGCAGGCTGACCGGTCTGCGCGACCTGCTCGACGACATGGAAGACATGAACGACACCCGGGACGCGGCCGCCCTCGGCCGCGCCGGAGACCAGGAGACGACATGAACGGCGCCGACGCCCCGACCGTGCTGCGGCTCGACGAGTTCCTGGCACACCCGCCCGCCCGCGTGTGGCAGGCCCTGACCGACCCCAGGCTGCTCGCCCGGTGGTTCATGCCGGGAGACTTCCGCCTGACCGTGGGTCACCGGTACACCATGACCGGCATGGCGATGCCCGGCACCGGGTTCTCCGGCACCGTGCAGGCCGAGGTGCTGGCCTTCGAACCCGAGCGCATGCTGCGCCTCGGCTGGCGCGACGCCGACCCCGCCAGCCCCGCGGCCGCAGACTGGACGATCACCTGGACACTCGAACCCGAAGGCAGGGGCACCCGGCTTTTCCTGACCCACGAGGGCTTCGATCCCGGCAGCGAACTGCAGCGGCGGGCCCGCTCCATCATGCACGGCGGATGGCGCCACCTGCTGACGGACCGCCTCCCCGCCGTTCTGTGACCACCGGGCCCGGCCCGGGTGGCGGAGGGACGGCCGGGTGAAACTTTCCGGCCCTGACCGCGGCCGAGCAGGGGCGACGCGGCGGCATTAGTTTGGACGGTTGACTTATTCCGGCCGACGATCTTAACGTGCGGAGGCTCTCGCTCCGCGTGCGGTGCGAGCAGCGGCTTTCCGTCCACGATGGCCCGTCCCGAAGGAGCGCAGAATGCCCGACACCACGCCCGGGACGGCGGTTCCCGGCCCGTACGGCGGCCGTCGCGGCGGCACCGCGGCTCTGGCGGCCGCGCTGGTCGTGGGCGGCCTCGCCGCCGGGGCCCCGGGAACGGCGACCGCAGCGACCGGTTGCGCCGTCACCTACACCACCAGCGACTGGCCGGGCGGCTTCAGCGCCGCCGTCACCGTGCAGAACCTGGGCAGCGCCATCGACGGATGGACGCTCGCGTTCACCTTCCCCAGCTCCGGCCAGAAGGTGACCACCGGCTGGTCGGCCACCTGGAGCCAGAGCGGACAGAACGTCACGGCCACGAACGTGGACTACAACGCCGCCATCGCCACCGGCGGGTCGGTCTCGATCGGGTTCAACGGCTCGTGGTCGGGTGCCAACCCCAAACCGACGGCTTTCACGCTCAACGGCGTGACCTGCACCGGGTCCACCACCACCTCGTCACCCACTCCCTCGGTGACGCCCACCATGACGCCCACGGTGTCACCTTCCGCGACGCCGACGGTGACACCCACGACAGGGAAGCCCACCGTCGCCGCCGACGGCACCGGCACCTACCGGACCGTGCAGGCCGCGATCGACGCGGTGCCCACCGGCAACTCCAGCAGGAAAGTGATCACGATCAAGCCCGGCACCTACCGGGAGATCGTCACCATCCCGGCGAACAAGCCGTACATCACCCTGCAGGGACTCGGCTCGTCGGCCAGGGACGTCCTGATCGTCAACAACCACGCGGCCGGCGCGTACGGCACGTTCAACAGCGCGACCGCGTTCGTCAACGGCCACGACTCCGCCCTGACCAACCTGACGGTCTCCAACGACTACGTCGAGGACGGCTCCACCGTCAACCAGCAGGCCGTCGCGCTGAACCTCAACGCCGACCGGGCGATCCTGTCGAACGTACGACTGCTGGGCGACCAGGACACCTTCCTGATCAACGCCTCCGCCCGCGCGTACGTCAGAAGCTCCTACATCGAGGGCACGGTCGACTTCATCTTCGGCGACGGCACCGCCGTGCTGCACGACTGCGACATCTACGAGAAGCGCAGCAGCGGCGCCCCCATCACCGCGGCCAGGACCGACGCTGCCAAGCCCTACGGGTTCCTCATCTACAAGTCCCGGATCAGCGGCGCGACCGGCGACACCACCCAGCTGGGGCGCCCCTGGGGTCCCAACGCCCAGGTGCTCTACAGGGAGTCCACCCTCAGCTCGACCATCAAGACCTCCCAGCCCTGGACCGACATGTCCGGCAACTCCTGGAAGAACGCCCGCTTCTTCGAATACCGGAACACCGGCGCCGGGGCCACGGTCAACGCCAACCGCCCGCAGCTGAGCGACGCACAGGCGGCCAACTACACCCCGCAGAAGTACCTGGCCGGCTCCGACGGCTGGAACCCCGTGAGCTGAGTGTCGTGAGCTGAGCCTGCCCGGCCGACGCACGGCCCAGCGGAGAAACGGCCCAGAGGGAGCGGCCCAGAGGGAGCGGCCCAGAAGAGCGAGCTGGGGGAGCGAGCCAGGGGAGCGGCGCGCAGTTCAGCCCTCCCCGGGACCGCTCTCCCCGCCATGCGCGGTCTGCCCGGCCCGGCCGCCGCCACGGCGGCGCAGCAGCGGATGCGACCCCATCGCCACCTCCAGCTCCCCGGGCAGATCGTCGCGGTAACGACCGAGCGTCGACAGGTCGCTGTGCCCCAGCACCCGCCGCACCGCGTCCATGTCCGTGCCGTCGGCCAGCAGGTGCGTCGCCGTCGTGTGCCGTAACCCGTGCGGCGTCACCTCCCTGCTCCGCCCGGGCTCCACCCGCTGCCGCACCCGGTCGATCACCGCCTGCACGTCGCCCCGCGCCAGCCGCCTGCCCCGCCACGACAGCAGCAGCGCCTTCTCGCCGGCCCCGGCCGCGCGCACCGCGAGGTACGCGTCCAGCGCGGCGGCCACATCACGGGGGAGAGGAACGTCGCGGGTGCGCCCGCCCTTGCCGAAGATCCGCCAGTAGCGCATCCCGTCGTTGGTGTAGAAGTCCTCCACGTTCGCCCGCACCAGCTCCGACACCCGCGGCCCCAGTGCGGCCAGCAACATCACCACCAGCGCGTCACGCACCTCGGTCCGCTGGTCGGCCCGGCGGCGGCGCCCGTCCGAGCCACCCGGCTCAGCTGGCGGAGCGGGGGAGCGAGCCGCCTCGATCAGGCCCTCGGCCTGCTCCCGCGTCAGCGCCCGGCGTTCCGGCCGCAGCCCGCCCCGCTCCCGCGCCCGCACCGACGAGGCGGCCATCGGGTCCAGATGGACCCACCCCGCCGACGCGGCGTGCCGGAACAACGCCGACACCGATCGGCGGAACCTGGCCTGCGACGCCGCGCTCTGTCCGGGACCACCCCGTGGCGCCGGCCCGCGCGTCCCGCCTCCGCGGGGGAGGCCGTCACGAGCGACGCCGTCTCCCGCCACGCTTCTGCCGGCCGTGCCGTCTCCCGCCGCCGCGCCGTTCTCCCCGCTCCGCCGGCGTTCGTCCGGCTTGCGCGCGAACGCCAGCAGCACCGCGTCCACGTCCTCCCCGGTGAGGTCGTCCAGGACCCGGTCGTCTCCCGCCAGCCGTACGAACGTGGCCACGTCCCGCGCATACACCTCGGCCGTCGCGGGCGACAGTGCCCCGGTCACGGTCTTCGCCCGGACCAGCTCCACATAGCGGTCCGCGGCCTCCTGCACGGTCAGCCGGTTCACCTGCGGGGGCAGCATGATCGACACCGTACCGCCCGGGACCGACAACAATCACCCGGCCTGGAAGCGGCACAGGACCGGCGCGGCCGCCCCTCCCTAGACGCCGTTTCTACTCCACGACGAGCGAGTCGACGAACCGCTCCGCCTCGCTCTGGCTCATGCCGGTCTCACCGCGCACCAGGAACACCGCCTGCTCCACCCGGCCGGCCGCCTTCATCTCCCGCGCCCGCGCGGCCAGGTCGTACCCGTGATGCGCCGTTGCCACGGGCAGCGACCGGCCCGCGCCGATCCCGTCGGCCAGGTCCTTCGCCTCCTTCAGCCCCAGCCCGGTCTCCTCGCGGATCAGCTTGATCGCTTCGACCTTCTTGTTCTCCGCGTACAACTCCCGGACGCGCTGCTGCAGAGCGGCCGAAATCGGCGGCACCATGCCGGGACTACGCCAGGCGAGCGGCCCGGCGGGCCGCGCACCGGCCCGCGCGGCCGCGAAGACGACACCGAGCAGCGCGACCACGATGACGGCGAGGACCAGTAACTCGAACGGACCCACATTAGGCATGCGGTGATCGTAAAACGCGGGTCAACGCCACGGTGGTCTCAGCCGGAAATTCCGGTACGCATCGCCGCCGCGCGGAGCCCATGGTCGCGTCGTGATGGTTCCGCAGCAGTCTGCCGACGTCCGGTTTGCCGGCCCTCCTCCCGCTTCACCGTACGAGAGGAGAGCCGGCCGTACGTTCAGCTGTAGGAGACAGACTGGACGGTGCAGTTGGTCTGCCACGGCCCAGGGTAGACAGGTGCGGTGGTGCACGCCCAGGTGCCGATGACGGTGGTCGTCCCCGGGGGGATGCTGGCATAAGCGGACGATCCGAAGAAGTCGTACTGGTGTCCGCCGCTGCAGATGCCGCCGGCGCCGACGGCCGTGGTCCCGCTGGGCACCGTCTGGGTGAACCGCCACGAGTGCGTGGCAGGGACGGCGGTCGCACTGCTGTAGGGCACCGACCCGCCGCCGGAAGGAATGCCGGCCAACCACAGGTCGGTGGCGTACCAGTCGGAGGTGTCCCCGAAAAAGTTCACGTTGGAGCAGTCGACCGTGGCCTGCACCGTGATGCCGGACGCCATGGCCGGCTGCGGTGTGGACACCAGGGCCAGCACCCCGGTGGTGACCAGCGCAGAACCGAGCGCCAGCGCCCGCCGAGCCGATTTCGCAGCGAACATGTCTATCCCTTCTCCAGCCACACCCGTGCCACCGCGAATTCATCATCGCCGCCAGGAACGGTCAATCACCGAGATTTTCGGCGCCGACCGAAAGTTCTGCTGGAACGGCGAGTGAAATTACCGCTGCGGAGAATACGGAGTCCGAAACTGCGGGGGTGCTCACCCGAGGGCGCAGTACATGCAGCAACGATCAATTGGTCGCCTGTCCACGTCCATCCGGAAACGTGATTTCCGGATGGACGACCAGACCGGAAAGATGACCTGTCGCTCTCGTGAAAAGTTCACTCCCGCAAGCGCATGCTCACCTCGGCAGGAGGCGTCGGCGCAGCAGGAGCCCGGCGCCGGTGGCCAGGGAGATCGCGAGGCCGGTCAGCACGTACATCCGCCCGTCCGGCCCGGCCTCGCCGCCGCCTCCGGTCGCGGCCGCGCCGATCGGAGTCGCGACCGCGTCCCGGGCCGCCGGGGCCACCTCGTCGTCTTCGTCCGGTACGGCGGCGGTCACCGTGGCCGTCACCGTCCGGGTCGGCCTGAGGCTGCTGCCGGTGCCGGCGGTGGCGCTCGCCGAGGAAGTCGAGCTCGGGGAGGGAGTGGAGCTCGTCTGCCCGTCCCGGGATCGGCCGGCGCCCGCAGTTCGCGGCTCCTGAGGGGACTCATGGGACGTCGGGGACCCACATGAGACGTGGCACGGCGAAGATCGGTTGCCAGGCAATCGGCGAATCAGCGAACCGGATGATCGTGGGGGATGGGACGCGCGGCCTCGGCGCGCAGACCGTCGAGGAAGAAGGACAGGAAGCGGCGCCACGTGTCCGGAGCGGTCTCCATCGACTCCCGGATGACCTGGGACATCGCCCAGACCAGGGTCACCAGGTCCCCGGCTTCGAAATCGGCGCGCAGGCGGCCCGCGGCCCTGGCCCGCTCGATGATGCGCTCGACGTCGAGGAAGCCGCGGTGGCACGCCTGGCTCACATCGGTGGCCAGCGAGAAGCTCTGCGTCAGGGCGTCGTTGAGGCCGTGGTCCTCGGCCTGCAGGGTGAACAGCCCTTCGAGGAAACCGGTGAAGCCCGCCCAGGGGTCGGGGTCGGCCAGGGCCGCCGCGGCGATCTCGTCGAGGGCGGCCATCCGCTGGGGGAGGATCGCGCCGAGGAGCGCCTCCCGGGTCGGGAAGTGGTTGTAGAGGGTCCCGATGCTGACGCCGGCACGGCGGGCGATGTGCTCCAGCGGAGCGTCGAGTCCGCGTTCGGCGAGGACCTGGGTGGCCGCGACCAGCAGTTTGTCGCGGTTGCGCGCGGCATCCGACCGCAGCGGCTTCGATCCGGCTGCCATGCCTCCCATCATATGAACATGAGGGTTTCCTCAAGTTTGTGGTAGTGTCCCGGCCAAGTTGAGAAGGCCCTCAACTTTATGTCGTGGAAAGGTGCCTCATGCCTGCAGCAGCACGCAAGACCGTCGTCGTCCTCGGTGCCGGGCCCGGGCTCGGCATGTCCATCGCGCATCGGTTCGGGCGCGAGGGATACGCCGTGGCGCTGATCTCCCGGACGGATGCCCGGCACCCCGGATATGTGGCTGCCCTGGCCGAAGCGGGGATCGAGGCGGCGTCCTTCGCCGCCGACGTACGCGACCGCAACCGGCTCCTGTCCACGCTGGACGCGATCAACGAACGGTTCGGCACGATCGACGTGCTCTACTACGGCCCCGGAGCCGCGGACCTGGACGCCCCACGCCGGCCGATCACCCAGACGACCTCCGACGACGCCAGAGAGGCGATGAACATCATGTATCCGGCCGTCGACGCGGTCGGCGCCGTACTGCCCGGCATGGTCGAGAGAGGGGAAGGCGGGCTGCTGTTCGCCGGCGGGCTGAGCGCCGTCATGCCGATGCCCGCGCTCGGCGACCTGGCGCTGTCGGCGGCGGCGCTGCGCAACTACGCCCTGACCCTCAACGCCGCGCTGGCGGGGGAGGGCGTGTACGCCGGGAGTCTGATCATCGGGGGACTGGTCGAACGGGGCGACATCTATCGGTTGGTGACCTCCCAGCCCGAGCGCTTCGGCGACGTGGGGAGCAGGTCCCTCGACCCGGACATGATCGCCGACACCGCCTGGGACCTCTACGCCAAGCGCGACCGCCCCGAGGCGACGTTCAGCGCCTTCCAGTAGGGCGGGGCAGGTGCCAGGCGGCGGTGCAGGTGATGGCCGAGGGCGGTTCGGCGGTGCCGCCAGGCAGGGTGGCCGACGTCAACGACTGACGCGGCGCCAGGAGAGCGACGAATGCCGCCACAGCCTGGCGAGCTCAGCTCTTCCTGGCCTTCCAAGGCGATTTCTTATACCCAACAGAATCCACCTTCTGTCCGGTATAGGACGATTTGCGGCTTTCTGGAGAGAGGGGGTGACGGGGAGGCGAGGTGCGGGTCCGCCGATCGACGCGGCCCGGCGTGTGGCGAGGCGGCGCTGTCCGGCGAGTTCCGCCGCTCCTGTGGAGCGTCGAAGCCGGCGACGCCTCGGATCGGCGTCCGAAGGCGGAAGTGCCGTCGGCGGGTCCGGCGTGATCATGGCGCGAGGCCGGCATGTCCACGGCATCGGGTCGCGTAGTTCTGCGGCGCTCGATGCCATAGACACCTCACGGACGACGGTGAGACTCGTCGTGCCGGGTTCGGTGTTCCTGTTTGTGGCGAGTGCTGGATTCGCCTGACGTCGTGGAGACGGTGAACGGATGCGGTGGGCGCAACCGGCTCAATCAACCCCTTCCCGCACCGGTGGTTCGTTGCTCGATAATGAACATTATGTCAAGTAAACGAGATCGGGCGGTCCTCCGGGAGGGACGACGATGATCAAGCGGCTCCCCTTGCCCGTTGCCGCCTGGGTGAGAGTCCGCCGCGTCGCCGCTGAGGTACGGACTGGAGATTCGGGCCGGAGCCGGTCGTTGCGTGCGGTGTGAGGTGCCCAAGGCGAGTCGCTCCGGTGAGAAGCCCGCAGCGCGCAAAGTGCGGCGCGGAGTGTTCCCAGCTCGCCGCGGAAGACCTGCCTCCCTGCGGAGGTTCGGCTGAATCCCGGTGACCGAGCCGGGCCCAGGCCGGTCGCCCGCGGTGAGGTGGTGAGTCGGCCTCTCCCCCGGTTCGTGTGCGGAGCCGGGTGCGGGCAACAGACGCTGTGCCGCCCCAGCCGCACGGCGGAGGCGCGAGTCCGGCCTTCATGTCGGCTCCGAATCGACCATCCCTGTCTCCTTACCAGATGCGCGGCGATCTCAAGGCGCTTACAACGCCATCCGCCTACGATCGATGTATGGATTGGGATGCCATAGGCGCCATTGCATCGATCGTTGGTATTCCCGTTGCAGTGGTCGCCGGTTTCATCCAGTTGCGCATCGAATCACCACGGAAACGTACCGAAAAAGCTGTCGCTGCCCCTGCCGAAAGAGATCACTCGGCTCATGTGGCGGAGCCTCCGGCGGCCTCGATCCACCCGCCCTTGGGCCGCCTGCCGTCGCACGTGCACGGACGCGCGGAAATCCTGGACCAACTGGGCCGCGGCATAACGTCGGGGTCCGGAAGAATCCAGGTGATCGCAGGATTGGGAGGTGTCGGAAAGACGACACTGGCTCTGAAGCTCGCCGAGGACTCGCGAAATCGGTTCTCAGCGGTCTGGTGGGTGAACGGTGCGGATCGCGTGACCTTCATGACCTCCATGCTGGGCATCGCACAGCACGAGCTGAACGTGCCGGAACCGGCCGTTCGCGAGGCCATGTCCGGTCGCAGGAACGCTGCGGATCTCTTCTGGAACGCGATCGAGCGGACGCCGGTCGACGGCGGCCGTCTGCTGATCATCGACAATGCCGACGATCCGCAGTCGGTGCTGACCATGGCCGGAGACCAGGTCGCCGACGGGACCGGCTGGATTCGGGTCAGCCGGAACTGCTTCGTCGTCGTGACGTCCCGGGACAGGGCACCGACAACATGGGGGCGACTGTGCGAGCTGCACCTTCTCGGTCCGCTCTCCCCCGATGCCGCCGCCGACCTTCTCATGGACCTCGTCCCAGGAGACGACGATCGTGCCGCCGCGCTGGCGGTGGGACATCGCCTGTTCGGACTGCCGCTGGCGCTGCACCTGGCCGGCATCCACATCAGCGCGAAGAGCAGCCGGCACCGGACCTTCAACGCGTACCTCGACGCCTTGTACGGCGACTTCGCGTCCACAGTGCGCGAACAGCCCGTCACCCCGGTGCGGCAAGGGGCGAACGACCGTCACATGATCACGCGCACGTGGGAGCTGTCCCTGAGCACCCTCGCTGACCAGGGGATCGAGCATGCCCGGGCGGCAGCGGGGACGCTGGCCGAGCTCGCCGGCGGTCAGGTGGTGCCGATGGAGATGCTCCGCGCGGAGCTCCCCGCCAGGGGCGGGCGAGGCCCGAGGACGCCTGCCATAGATGCCGCCGCGCTGGAAGGCCTGGACAGGACGGGGCTCGTCGACTGGTCCTCCCCTTCCGAACCCCGGGGCATCAGGATGCACGATCTGGTCGCGACGACCATACGCCGGCAGACCCCTGCGCCTCGGCGACAGAGCAGGTCTCCCTGGAACACGGCTCTGCACATGCTCACTGCGGCGGCCGAGGCGCTGGACTTCCGTCTCCCCGGCCACTGGCCCGTCTGGCGCCTGTTGGTCGCCCATTTCGAGGCGCTCCTCAGCACCTCGGCCACGCAACCGAAACGCGACCAACGGCGACTGCTCGAACTGGCGCCGCGGTTGGTCGCGATGCTGCGGCTCAGCAACGCCTGGCAGGAGGCCGAACGTTTGGGCGAGGTGGCCATCGCCGCCGCCGGCAAACTTGAGCGAAGCGGGGCCATCGTGGTCGGCGTGCAGCACAACCTGGCCACCATCTTGCAGTGCCGCGGCCTGTATCGGGAATCGGAGCACCTGCTCCGCGACGTCCTGCGCAAACGAGAGAAGATTCTCGGAAGGCATCACAGGGAGACCGCTCACACGAGAGGCAACCTGGCCATCGTCCTCTCCCTCCAAGGGCGCCACGGAGAGGCCCTGTCCATCATGAAGAGGGATTTCCGTGACCGTATGAGACTTCTGGGTCCGGAACATCCCGACACCCTGCGCGCGGGCCTCAATCTGGCCGACACCTTGCTCGAGAGTGGAGACCTGGACGCGGCCGAACAGCTCATGCGTGACACCTTGATGGCGCAGGAACGCACCCTCGGCAGCACATATCCGGACACCTTGATCAGTCGCCACAACCTGGCGCGTCTCCTGCACGTACGCGGCGACTTCGCCGCCGCCGCCGGCGCGTACCGCGACGTCCAGGGACCGATGGAAGAAGTGCTCGGCGTGAGTCACGAGGTGACACTGGGCAACCTGCATCACTGGGGCGTGCTGCTCTCCGATCAGGGACAGCAGGCCGCAGCGGTGCACCTGCTCGAACAGGTGCTGGACAGCCGGAGGCAGGCGTTGGGACCGGACCATCCCGACACCCAGGAGACGGCGAAGGCTCTGCTCGCGGCGGGAGACCTGCCTTCCTGTGGAGGTTCGGCTGAATCCCGGTGACCGAGCCGAGCCCAGGCCGGTCGCCCGCGGTGAGGCGGTGAGTCGGCCTCTCCCCCGGTTCGTGTGCGGAGCCGGGTGCGGGCCGGTCGTCCGCGGTGGGCCGCCCTCTCCCCCGGCTCGCGTGCCGAGCCGGGGCGCGGGTGACAGGGCTGTGCCGTCCCGGCCGTACGGGAAAGGTGGTGCGTGGTGACGGCCGGGACGGCGACCTGGTCGAAGCGCCGGGTCAGCCGGTGGTGTCGGGCAGGCAGAGGGTGACGGCCTCGGGCACCACCTTGACCGTGATGCGCTTGACCCGGTCGCGCGCTCCCCCATCGAGTTCGTACGCCATGGGGGTCTGCAGCTTGACCGACACCTTCCTGGCGCGGGTGATGCGGACGAAGGGCGATTTCTCGGCGTTGCCGGCGCTCATCCGGCCGAGGGTGCGCGCCCACTGGATGGGCCCTTCGGCGGTGGAGACGCCGACCTCCAGCCAGCCGTCGTCGTAGCGGGCGTCCTCGAAGACGTCGATGCCCCCGGTGACGGTGCCGACGTTGCCGACGAGCACGCAGCTGGCGTCGCCCTCGAACCAGTCGTTGCCGTCGACCTTGACCTTCATCGGGGTCACGGAGCCGCCGACGTGCCGCAGCCCGGTCCAGATGTAGGCGAGGCGGCCGAGGCGGTCCTTGAGGCCCCGGTCGGCGTCGGCGATCATCTCGGCGTCCAGGCCGACTCCCGCCATGACCGCGAAGTGCTCACCGTTGATCTTGCCGAGGTCGAGCCTGGCGCGGCGGCCCTCGAAGCCGATCCGTACGGCCTCGGCCAGGTCCTCGGGGATTTCGAGGTTGCGGGCCAGCAGGTTGGCGGTCCCTGCGGGAACGATGGCGACGGCGGCGTCGCTGCGGGCCAGGGCGTCGACGCAGCGTTGCACGGTGCCGTCGCCGCCCCAGACGAAGAACAGCTCGGCGCCTTCCTTGAGCGCCTGGCGGACCTTCTTGGGGGCCTTCTTGCTCTTGGGGACCTCGTACCACAGCAGGTCTTCGACCTCGTAGCCCGTGATGAGCTTGCGCAGTTCGTCGAGGCCGCCGCCGATGGTCTTCTTGCGGTGCGCGATGACCGCGACGCGCGGGGCCTTGGTACGTGAGGCTTTGGTATCGAGGTCCTTGGTCGCGGGGGCCTCGGTGCGGGCGGCGCCCGGCTGCTCGGCGCGGGAGGCGTCTGTGCGGCGCGCCACGGTTCGGGGGGCGGCGGGCGCGGGGGCGGCCGGGTCCG
>QFZU02000149.1 GCA_003260025.2 Microbispora triticiradicis
GCGCTGCGCGGCGGCCCCGCGCCGCTCTCCGGTGACGGGGTGGTGGCGGTCGTCGGGCTGCACCGCCTGGGCGCGGTGGAGGAGGCGGTGCGGGCCGCGCGGGCCGGGGACGAGGTGACCGCCGTGCTGGTGACCGGTGACCCCGGTGAGCTGGGGCCGCTGGTGCGGCTGGTCGTCGCCGGCCTGCGCGGCTGCCTGCGGGAGGCGTTCCCCCGGACGGCCTGGCCACGTCTCGGGGTGGTGTTCGACGAGCGCGGCGCTGTGGCGGCGGCGGCCGGAGTGCCCGCCGTGAGCGACGGGACCGAGACGGCGGTGCGGGTGCGGGCCGGGCGGGTGGTGGCCCGCGCCGACGGCCACGGCGCCTGCCACTCCGCCGCCTCCGCCGCGGGTCCCTGACGACGGCCTCGTCGCCGTGATCCCGTGCGCTCACCCGCGATCGTCCGACATCGAACCGCGTTCGAGCAGAGGAAAAGTCGCGGCGCTCAGCCCTCCGCAATGAGGCGCCTGGTTCGCGATGGCCCGCTGCCATTGTCCGCGCGTGGAAGACCGTCCTTCCGGCGGTTTTTCCTCGCCTGGCGCAGAGCCGCGGCCGGCCCGTGAGAATCGAAAAGCGGGGCGATTCCTCAGGCGCTTCCGCCCTGGAATATCTCGGTCGGCACCAGCACTCCCGGGCGTCCGGTGGGTCCCGCGTCGATTTCGGCCTGGCATCGGTCGATCAGTTCGGCGGCGACCTTCTCCAGCGGAATCCGTACGCTCGTGATGGTCGGTTCGGTGATCAGCCCCATCGCCCCGCCGTCGAAGCCGGTGACCGCGATGTCGCGGCCGGCCCGCAGGCCGAGAGAATGACCGATGTTCACCACGACGGCGGCGATGGAGTCGCTGCTGGTGACGATGGCGTCGGGCCGCTGCCGCCCGCTCAGCATCCGGCGTACGTGGTCGCGGATCGCGTCGCCGGAGCCCTCGAAGACGTCGTCGTCGCTCACCTTGAGCCCATGGCGGTCGAGGCCCCGCCGGAAGCCGTGAAGCCGTTCGCGCTTCCAGTACTCGTCGCCCTCGGCCCCCACGTAGGCGAACCGGCCGTAGGCCTTCGCGACCAGGTGGTCCATGAGCATGGCCATGCCGTGGGCGTTGTCGATGTCGACCCACTGCTGAGGAAGGCCGGGGGCGAGGCGGCCGAAGGACACGAAGGGCAGCGTGCCTCGCGCCAGCAGCCGGACGCGGGGGTCGTCCACCTGTGACTCAGAGATGATCAGCGCGTCGATGTTGCCCCGGGTGGTCAGCTCCGTGAACACGGACAAGGGGTCTTCGTCGGTATGGGTGAACACCAGAATCTGGTAGCCGCGACGGGCCGCGGCCTTTATCAGCGCCTGAAGGAAACTCAGGGTGAAGCCTTTGACCGTCTCCAGTTCCTCACCGGACATGTGGTAACCGATTTGCATGCTCCGCCGGGAGCGCAGGGTCTGGGCCGCGCGGTTCGGCTTGTATGAAAGCGCTTCCATCGCGGCCACGACGCGGATCTGCGTCTGCGTCGAGAAGTAATCCTTGCGGCCGTTCAGCACGTTGGAGACCGTCTGCCGTGATACGCCGGCGAGTTTCGCGACATCGTCGATGCTGGGGCGGCGGACTGAGTGACGATCGTTCGCGCCGGCCATTTTCCCCCGATCGGCTGTGTCTGACATTCGCACCACTCATGGTGTCACGGGCGCCCGGACCATCGAATGCCACCGGACTCTAACACGCACCGCACACCCCGGAGAGGGTCGCGCGGACCGGTGCGCGCGCCGCCACGCAAGCACCCGAATGGGCCACCAACGGACACCTTGACGTAACACGGACGGCGTGTCACTCTCGGCTCCATTGAACGATACATGTGAGCGCAAACACACTCCACCACCCCATCGAGACATGTAGCCGGGCCCCAGGCTCCCGGCGGCTGATGCACGCCTGATTCGGGATGAAAAGGACGTAAGTGTGGCAATTGTGGAAGCTGTCGCGGGAGATCCGCACTCCCCCGGTGCGGGCGACGAGGTCACGGCGCGGCCGGCCGGGCGTGGAACCGACGGCTTCGTCCACCTTCAGGCGTCCGGGGTGAGCCTCGTGCTCGACTGCCGCGGCCCCCGGCTGCCACGGGTGCTGCACTGGGGACGCCCGTTGCCGCACGCGTCGGACGCCGACCTTACGGCGCTGGCGCTGGCCTCGCTGCCGGCGACGGTGCCGAACTCGCTCGACACGCCCGCTTCGGTGGCGGTGGTGCCGGAGCCGGCGACGGGGTGGTTCGGCCTTCCCGGTGTCCTGGGCCATCGCGACGGCCGGCACTGGTCGCCGCTGTTCGAGACGGAGCACGTCGGCGTCCACGACCGCGGTGCCGGTGAGGGCGGCGAGGTGGCCGTCCTGGCGTCGGACGCCGGCTGCGGGCTGTCCCTCGAACTCCGCCTCGACCTGACGGCCGTCGGCGTGCTCCGCATGCGAGCCGTGCTCCGCAACACCGCGTCCGGCTGGTACACGCTCGACGGCCTGGTGATGGCGCTGCCGGTGCCGGCGGAGGCGACCGAGCTGCTCGACTTCACCGGCCGCTGGAGCCGGGAGCGGGACCCCCAGCGACGCGCGTTCTCGGCCGGCGCCCATGTTCGCGACGGGCGGCGCGGGCGCACCGGTTCGGACGCGTCGTTCGTCCTGGTCGCGGGTGAGAAGGGGTTCGGGTTCCGGTCCGGCCAGGTGTGGGGCGTCCACGTCGGATGGAGCGGCAACCACCGGACGTACGCCGAGCGGCTGCCCACCGGGGATTCGGTCGTCGGAGGCGGCGAGCTGCTGCAGAGCGGCGAGGTCCGGCTCGCGCCCGGCGCGTCCTACGAGACCCCGTGGGTGTACGCCGCCCACGGCGACGGCCTCGACGAGATGGCCGCCCGGTTCCATCGCCTGGTGCGGAGCGGGCGGGGCGACCGGCGACCGGTGATCGTCAACACCTGGGAGGCGGTCTACTTCGACCACGACCTGGGCCGGCTCACGGCGCTGGTCGACGCGGCCGCCGAGGTCGGGGCCGAGCGGTT
The DNA here is from genome assembly GCA_003260025.2 of Microbispora triticiradicis. Taxonomy (GTDB): domain Bacteria; phylum Actinomycetota; class Actinomycetes; order Streptosporangiales; family Streptosporangiaceae; genus Microbispora; species Microbispora triticiradicis. The sequence continues at coordinate 3,048 of QFZU02000149.1, forward strand.
CGTGCTCGACGACGGCTGGTTCCGGGGCCGCCGCGACGATCGGGCCGGGCTGGGCGACTGGTTCGTCGACGAGGCGCGCTGGCCGGAGGGGCTGCACCCGCTCGTCGAGCGCGTACGGGCGCGGGGCATGGACTTCGGCCTGTGGGTCGAGCCCGAGATGGTCAACCCCGACTCGGACCTGGCCCGCGCGCACCCCGACTGGATCATGGCGACCGAATGCCGGCAGCCCCCGTCATCCCGTCATCAGCAGGTGCTCGACCTGCGCCGGCGGGAGGCCTACGAGTACATCCTGGAGCGGCTGGACGCGCTCGTGCGCGAGTACCGGATCGCGTTCCTGAAGTGGGACCACAACCGCGATCTCGTCGACGCGGGAGTGCACGAGCAGACCAGGGCGGTCTACCGCCTCATGGACGAGCTGCGGGCGCGCCACCCCGGGCTGGAGATCGAGTCGTGCTCGTCGGGCGGCGCCCGGGTGGACCTCGGCATCCTCGAGCGCACCGATCGCGTCTGGGCCAGCGACTGCATCGACGGCATAGAGCGGCAGGCGATCCAGCGGTGGACGGCGTTGCTCCTCCCGCCCGAGCTGATCGGTTCCCACGTAGGGTCGGCGCGCGCGCACACCACCGGACGTACGCAGAGCCTCGCGCTGCGGGCCGGCACCGCGCTGTTCGGCCACTTCGGCATCGAGTGGGACCTGACCGCGGCCTCCGGGGAGGAACGCGCGGAGCTGCGGCGGTGGGTGCAGCTCTACAAGCGGATGCGCGGCTGGCTGCACCGCGGGCTCGTCGTACGGGCCGACCATCCCGACCCGGCGCTGTGGCTGCACGGAATCGTGTCGGCGGACCGCGAGCAGGCGCTGTTCTCGGTGGTGGCGATGGCCACCGGCGCCCGCACCCAGCCCGGACGGGTCCGCATCCCCGGACTCGACCCGCATCGGCGTTACCACGTGCGTCCGCTGGCCCCGGGCGACAGTCCGGGCACCACGGCGGTGACCCCGAACCCGTGGCTGGCCGAGGGCGTCGTGGTCACCGGCCGGATGCTGGCGGAGGTCGGCCTGTCCGCCCCGCCGCTCCACCCCGAGCAACTGCTCCTGCTGCACGTCACGAAGGCGTAACCGTCATGAGGACCGGCATCGGACGGCAGAGCGGCACGGCGGAGCCGCGGCCCGAGACATCCCCGCCGCGGTCCGGCGCGCCCGCTCCGCGGCCCCGGCGCCGCGCGGGCGACCTGCCCGTCGCGATGGTCTTCCTCCTGCCCGCGGCCGTCGGCTTCGCCGCCTTCTACCTGTGGCCGGCGCTGCGGACCGCGTACCTCAGCTTCACCGACTACAGCCTGCTCGCGCCACCCGAATGGGCCGGGCTCGACAACTACCGGCGCCTGCTCGGCGACCGCCTGTTCTGGAACTCGCTCAAGGTCACGGTCGAGTACGTCGTCATCAACATCGGGGTGCAGACGATCGCCGCCCTCGGCATGGCCGTGCTGATGCACCGGCTGACCCGCTCCGGGCTGATCCGGGGCGTGCTGCTGCTGCCGTACCTGGTCGCCAACGTGGTGGTCGCACTGATCTGGTACACGATGCTCGACGCTCAGCTCGGCATCGTGAACCAGGCGCTGGAGTGGATCGGCCTCGACCCGGTGGCCTTCTTCGGGGAGACGAGCACGGCGATCCCGACCATCGCGCTGGTCAACGTCTGGCGGCACGTGGGCTACACCGCGCTGCTGCTCTTCGCCGGCCTGCAGGCCATCCCGAAGACCGTGTACGAGGCGGCGGCGACCGACGGCGCCTCCGAGGCGAGGATGTTCTGGCGGATCACGATGCCGCTGCTGCGTCCCGCCCTGGCGCTGGTGCTCGTGCTGACCGTCATCGGATCGTTCCAGATCTTCGACACGGTGGCGGTCACCACCAAGGGCGGGCCGATCAACGCGACCCGGGTCATCTACTACTACATCTACGAGCAGGCGTTCCAGCGCTTCAACTTCGGTTACGCCGCCGCCGTCTGCGTCGCCCTGTTCGCGATTCTCGCCGGCCTCGCGCTGCTCCAGCTCAAGCTGCTCCGCGCCGGCGACTCGGACCTGGACTGAGAGGCGGGCCATGAGTGACACACTGAGACGGCTGAGCCTGCGGCGGACGGCGGCCTGGGCGATCCTCGTGCTGTTCATCCTGATCACGCTGCTGCCGTTCTACTGGATGCTGCGCATCTCCCTGTCCAACAACCGGACCCTCTTCGCGAACCCGGGTTCGCTCATGCCGACGGACTTCACGTTCGGCGCGTTCAAGCGGGTCCTGGGCATCGCGACGCTGGCGGAGGCCACCGCGGAGGGCGGCTCCGGCGCGAAGATCGACTTCTGGCGGTACCTGGCGAACTCGGTGGTCACCTCGGCCGTCATCACGGTCTGCCAGGTGTTCTTCAGCGCCATGGCGGCGTACGCGTTCGCCCGGCTGCGCTGGCCCGGACGGGAGAAGGTCTTCTTCGTCTTCCTCACCGCGCTGATGATCCCGCCGATCTTCACCGCGCTGCCCAACTTCGTGACCGTCAAGCAGCTCGGGCTGCTCAACACGTACGCGGGGATCGTGCTGCCGTACCTGTTCATGACGCCCTTCGCGGTGTTCTTCCTGCGGCAGTTCTTCCTCAACATCAGCAGGGAGGTGGAGGAGGCGGCGATCGTGGACGGCGCGGGACACGCGCACATCTTCTTCCGGTTGATCGTGCCGATGAGTTCGGCGCCGATCGCCACCATCTCCCTGCTGGTCTACATCGGAGCCTGGAACGAGTACTTCTGGCCACTGCTCGTGGGGCAGGAGGACGACGTCCGGGTGCTCACCGTGGCCCTGGGCATCTTCCGCGCCCAGAGCCCGCAGGCCGGGCCGGACTGGTCCGGGCTCATGGCCGCGACGCTTCTGGCCGCGTTGCCGGTCATCGCACTCTTCACCGTTTTCGGACGATGGATCGTCAACTCCATCCAGTTCTCCGGGATCAAGTGATCCCTCCCTGAACCACCCTCATCCCCCCACCGCAGCAAGGAGATCTGGCATGAGACGGATAACGCGCCTCGCCGCTGTCGCGACGATACTTCCGCTGGCCCTGGCCGGGTGCGGCAGCGGGGACGACAGCGGCGGCGGGAGCGGGAGCGCCCAGGCCCCGGAGAAGACCGAGATCAGCTACTGGCTGTGGGACTCCAACCAGTTGCCGGCCTACCAGGCCTGCGCCGACGCGTTCCACGCCGCGAACCCCGAGATCACCGTGAAGATCTCACAGTTCGGCTGGGCCGACTACTGGACCGGCCTCACGACCAACCTCGTGTCCGGCAACGCGCCGGACGTCTTCACCAACCACCTGAACTACTATCCCGAGTTCGCGGCGAAGCAGCAGATCCTGCCGCTGGACGAGTTCGTCGCGGCCGACGGCACCAAGACCGACGTCTACGCCCCCGGCCTCGCCGACCTGTGGGTGTCGGCCGACGGCAAGCGGTACGGCCTGCCGAAGGACTTCGACACGGTGGCGATCTTCTACAACAAGAAGATGCTCGACGACGCCGGCATCACCGAGGACCAGATGAAGTCGCTCACCTGGAACCCCGACGACGGCGGCACCTACGAGAAGATCATCGCCCATCTCACCGTCGACAAGAACGGCAAACGCGGCGACGAGGCGGGCTTCGACAAGAAGAACGTCAAGGTCTACGGCCTGGGCCTGGACGAGAACAACGGCGCCGGTGTCGGCCAGCAGATGTGGAGCATGTACGCGCTGTCCACCGGCTGGCAGTTCACGGACAAGAACCCGTGGGGCACGAAGTTCCAGTACGACGACCCGCGTTTCCAGAAGACCATCGCGTGGTGGCGCGGGCTGATCGACAAGGGGTACATGCCGAGCCTGGCCATCGCCCGGTCCGGCACCAGCGTCAACGACGGCTTCGGCGCCGGCAAGTACGCGCTGTCCACGAACGGCTCGTGGATGATCAACACCTACTACGGCTACGACAAGGTCGAGGTGGGCACCGCGCCGACGCCCGTCGGCCCCTCCGGGAAGCGCGCCACCATCTACAACGGCCTGGCCGACTCCATCTACGCCGGGACCAAGCACAAGGACCAGGCCTGGCGGTGGGTCAAGTACCTGGCGTCCGCGGACTGCCAGAAGACGGTCGGCGACAAGGCCGTCGTCTTCCCGGCGATCCCTGAGGCGCTCACCGTCGCCGAGGAGAAGTTCAAGGCCAAGGGCATCGACATCAGCGCCTTCACCGTGCAGATCCACGAGAACACGACGTCGCTGTTCCCGATCACCGACCACGCCAGCGACATCGGTGCGGTGATGGGCCCGGCGATGGACGCGGTGCTGAGCTTCGAGGCGGAGCCGTCCTCGCTCAGCAAGGCCAACGACGAGGTCAACGCCCTGTTCCAGTAGCCCCGGCGTTCCAGTAGTCCCGGCGCGCCCCGTGCCGACACGGACGCGCGTGGGCGGTAGATCACCGCCCGCGGCGGAGCCGATACGCCGGACCACATCGGAAATCGCGGTGAACCGGCCGAGAAACGCCTGTGCAAGGGCTCGGCCGGTCACCTTCGATCCGTGAATCCCCCCTACCCCATCGGCCATCGACTGGAGAGCCAGAGGAGAGGCATGTCCAAATTACCAACTGATCGGCGAGCACGGCGAATCATCGCCGCGGTGACAACCACATTCGCGCTCGTGACGGCAGGGGTGACGGCGGCGGTCCCCGCACAGGGAGACGGCCCGGCGGCCACGCAGCTGGTCGTCGACCTCGGCACGAGGACCGGCGCGTTCCGCGGCGCCGCCGGCGGAGCGCTGTACGGGCTCAGCGACGAGGGCGTGCCCAGCGACAACACGCTGGAGCCGCTGCGGCTGACCACCGTCAACCAGAAGCCGCCCGCGGGCGCCCAGCACCCCAACGGCGACGCGTTGTCGGTGGCGCCCTCGTTCTTCCGCAACGGCGGCAAGTACATCCAGGTCAACGTCCAGGACATGTACGCGCAGTGGACGTACGAGAACGCGGGCGGCGTGATCCCCTGCAACCAGGTCTGCTTCGACAACTACATGCAGAAGCTCGCCTGGGTCGTCGACCAGGTCAAGAACAGCCCGTACGCCGACCGCATCGTCTACGTGCCGTTCAACGAGCCCGACGGCATCTGGTACAACACCTCCACCGGCAACGCCGCGCAGTACCAGACCCGGATGGCCGCCCTGATGGCGCACTGGAAAGCGGCCGTGGAGTACATCCGCGCCAACCACCCGGGCGCGCGGGTCATGGGCCTCAACGACGCCACCTTCCGGGCCCGCAACTACGGTGACTTCCTCACCTACGCCCGCGACAACAACGTGCTGCCCGACTTCGTGTCCTGGCACCAGTTGGAGTCCGGCAGCCTCAACCCCGCGGGCGGCAACTACTACCGCACCAACTACCGGACCTACCGGAACCTGGAGCAGGAACGGGGCATCTCCCCCATCCCGATCAACATCAACGAGTACGGCGGCAACCGCGACCTGACGGTGCCCGGCCAGCTCATCCAGTATGTCGCGATGTTCGAGGACACCAAGGTCGACGCGGGCGGCAAGGCGTACTGGACCGCGGCCGGTCTGCTCGGCGGCGACGTCGTGGAGACCAACAAGCCCGGCGGCGGCTGGTGGTTCTACAAGATGTACGCCGACATGGCCGGCGGCGACACGGTCAAGGTCACTCCCCCGGCCCCGGCCACCCTCGACAAGCTCGAAGGCATCGCTGCCATCGACGACGACCGCAGGCAGGCGCGGATCCTGGCCGGCGGCGGCCCCTCGGCCGACTTCGACGTGGTCGTCGGCGGCATCGACGGCGAGCTGTTCGGCGACAAGGTCAACGTGACCGTGTCGGCGACCACGTGGAGCGGCCAGAACTCCGACGCCCCGCCGCCGGTCGTGCTGCGTGACGTCGACCTCGTCCCCGAGAACGGGTCGCTGACGATCCCGATCCGCGGGCTGGGCGTCGAAGGCGACGGCGGGCCGAACGTCGACCAGATGTCGGTGTACGAGATCGTGCTGTCGCCCGGCGGCGCCGGCACCCGCCAGTCCGTGGACCTGCCCTGGCGGGCCTCGTACGAGGCGGAGCTGGCCACCGTCACGGCCGGGACGGTTCAGACCTTCGGCACCCCGTCGAACTGGAACGCGGCCGCCACCTCCGGCACGCGCCACGTCGGCAACCTCACCCAGAACAACAGCGCGGTGACGTTCGACGTGAACGTGCCCAAGGCCGGCGCGTACAAGCTGGGCATCCTGTACGCCAACCAGACCGGCCAGCCCGCCCAGCAGGTGCTCACGGTCAACGGCGCCCAGGCGCAGGTCGTCGACTACCAGGCCACGCTCAACTTCCAGTGGCGCACCCGCAAGGACGTGGTGGTCCAGCTCCAGGCGGGCGCGAACCAGATCCGGCTGGCCAAGTCCCACCCCGAGCTGGGCACCGCGACCGGCCAGGCGACGCTGGACCGCATCGACCTGGAACCGGCCTCCACCGGCCCGGTCACCCGGGACTACGAGGCCGAGCGGTCGCAGACCAAGGGCGACGTGACCTACGAGTACGACCAGCCGAAGCAGTCGGAGGCGGGCTTCCTCACCCTCAAGCGCGGCGGCGAGGCCATGTTCACCGTGTACGCCGAGGAGGACGGGTACTACGACCTTGAGTTCCGGCACAACAGCCCCGGCAAGCCGGGGTCGGTCACCGCGAACATCGGGCTCGACCGGCGCGCGGTCGACGGTGCGGTGCTCCGCGCCAACCCGGGCGGCGGCACCTTCTGGAAGACCGACCGGCACCGGCTGTTCCTGTCGGCGGGCGTCAACCGGGTGACGGTGGAGCCCTCCGGCCCCACCCCGGTGCGCCTCGACAAGGTGAGCGTGACCCGGGCGACGTCCGGGCCCCGCCCGGTGCAGGTGATCGAGGCCGAGTCCGCCGCCCGGTCCGGCTCGGCCGCGGTCGACAACCACGGCTACGCCTCCGGAGGCAAGTTCGTCGGCTGGATCGGACAGGGGCCGCAGAACCGGCTGACCCTCCAGGTCGACGCGGACAAGGCGGGTGACTACCTGCTCGTCGTGCGCTACGCCAACGACGAGCGGAAGTCCGGCCACGTCTACAACGCCGACATCATCTCGCGGCCCCTCGACATCTCCGTCAACGACGGGGACGCGAAGCGGTACTGGTTCAAGAACACCTGGTCCTGGGGCAACTGGTGGGCTCGCGGCGTGCCGGTGACCCTGAAGGCCGGCACCAACACGATCAGCCTGTACAACGATCCCGCCAACGGCGCGAAGGCCCAGGGATGCCCGGCACCGTGCATCTCCGAGCTCGACAGCCAGTGGGCGCCCAACCTCGACAGGTTCGACATCGCGCCGATCAAGGTCGGCTGACGCGGTGACCCGGGGCGGGAACGGCGGCAGGACAGCCGTTCCCGCCCTGGGCTCACCGATCTCCCAGGTGCCGGCCGGCACCGTGAGCCGGCGGACCCGGGCGGCGGCCGGTTCAGGCGGCGAACAGCAGAAGCAGGCCCACCACGGTGTAGACCACCATCAGCACGAGCAGGGGGACCTGCCCGATGACGGCGGTCCGCCGGGGGAACAGGGCGAGCGCGCGGTCGTGGGCCAGCACGGTGCCCAGCACGTGACCGACGACGATCACCGTCACCTGGAGGGTGGCGACTCCGGCGGGGGTGGTGCCGAGCGCCTGGATCTTCCAGCCGGCGGTGCCCAGCCAATTGGCGCCGGTGTCCAGCGGGTCGGACAGCAGCGCGATGGTCCGCTGTCCCTCCAGGAGGAACAGCGTGTAGTAGTGGGCGATCACGTACCCGACGGCGATCGGCACGATCGAGTGGGCGATCTCCCCCGCCGTCCCCCCGGCCGTCGCTCCGGGAACGGCCGCGCCCCATCGGCCGGCCAGCGCGGTCGCGATCCGGTACGCCGCGAGCACCAGGCCGATGACGGCCAGCAGCCCGGCGGTGCCGGTGATCGGCGCCGGAATCGGGCTCTCCTGGGTGAACCGCACCCAGATCGGCGCGTTGGACAGGCTGTCGTACATGGTGGAGCCGAGGAGGACGACCACCAGCGTCGTCAGTCCCGGCGCCGGCCGCAGCCCGGCCATGCCGTCGAGCGAGTTGCGCCAGGCGATGACACCGTCGTCGCGCCGGTGCACCGGGGCGAGCCTGCCCACGAGGCCGCTGTAGGCCTCGAACGGGTCGGCGTGGCCGAACCACCGGGCGCCGAAGACGACCGCTCCGCCGAGCATGATCACGGCGTACACCGCGAGCCAGGCGCCGATCACCGGCAGGGTGGCCCGCTCGGGGGCGACGAGTTCCAGCCAGACGAAGGCGAACAGCCCGGCGCAGGCCGGCCAGTAGCCGACGCCCGGGGGCAGCGGGCGCAGGCCGGCGTCCGGGTCGCGCCGCAGAGCCGCGCAGGCCAGCAGGTGGAGCGTCCGCAGCGGGTTCAGGGCGCGCCACACCGGGCCGAACAGCAGCGACAGCGGCACCAGGCCGACCCAGAACAGGACGTAGAACGCGCCCGCCGTGGGGTTGTCGGCCTTGTCGGGGCCGAAGACCAGTCCGACGCAGAAGTAGGCGGCGGCGAGGAGCCCGGCGATCCGCCAGGCCCAGCCCCACGCCGGTGTCGCCATGGCCCGCTGGAGCGCGCCGGGCAGGGTGCGGGCATGCGGGTTGCCGCCGCCCAGCCGCGGCTCCTTCCACAGCGCGCCGAGTGCCACGAACGACACCAGCAACGCCAGCGCCGCGCCGGTCAGCGCGGCCGGGAACGGGATCGGCAGGTCCTGGCGTCCGCCGACCCCGTGCGCGAGGAGCATGAGACGGGCCTACCGCACCACGAGCTGGAACAGCTGAAGTCCCGACTCGTGGGTCTCCATCTCGAACAGGCCGGTCTCGTCGGCCGTGAACTCGATGGTGGCGGGGGTGCCGGGCTTCAGCTCCGCCTCCTTGTCGTACCCGTGCAGGTGCGCCTCGTCGGCCGCGTCGCCGGTGACGGTGATGCGCACCCGCTGCCCCTTGTCCACCTCGATGCGTCCCGGAGGCGGCGTCACCTTGCGGCCGCTGATCGTGACGTCGATCTCCTTCACGTCCGCGTCGGCGGGCGCGTCGGTGGCGGACCCGGCCGGCTCCGTCGCCGCGTCGGTCGCCGCGTCCGTGGCCGCCGGGGCGGGCAGTTCGGTGGACGACGCGGTGGTGGGTGCGGCGGCGGGCTCGGTGGTGCCCGACTCGCCGCAGGCCGACACCGTCATCGGCAGCGTCACGCCGATCAGGAGCGCGGCGAGCAGCGGGCGTCGCCGGGCGCGGTGGTGCCGGGCAGGGGTGAACGTCACGACATTTCTCCGGGGGTGTGGGTGGTTCAGCGCCGCTTGGCGGACCTGGAGCGGTTCGCCGTCCGCGACTGGGACGAACTAGTGGGGGTCTTCGGCCGGGGGGGCCCGGAAGGCCGCTTGGCCGCCGGGCCCTTCGCAGCCGCCGTACGCGCCGGGGCGGCGCCGGTGGACGGGGCGGGCCGCCGCGCCGCGCGCAGCACCAGG
>QFZU02000015.1 GCA_003260025.2 Microbispora triticiradicis
GGGTGTTTGGTGGTGGGGTGGGCTGGTTTGCCTGGTTGTTGTTTGTGAATTGCATAGTGGACGCGAGCATCTTTGTGGCCAAGTTTTTTAGGGCACACGGTGGATGCCTTGGCATCAGGAGCCGATGAAGGACGTGGGAGGCTGCGTTAAGCCTCGGGGAGTCGCCAACCAGACGTTGATCCGGGGATGTCCGAATGGGGAAACCTAGCACCAGTCATGTGGTGTTGCCGCCGCCTGAATGTATAGGGCGGTTGGTGGTAACGCGGGGAAGTGAAACATCTCAGTACCCGTAGGAGAAGAAAACAATTTAGTGATTCCGTGAGTAGTGGTGAGCGAAAGCGGAGGAGGCTAAACCGTGCGCGTGTGATAGCCGGCGGGCGTTGCGTGTGCGGGGTTGTGGGACCTTCCGGGGGAGACCGCCGTCTCTTCAGGCAGTGAGAAATCGGTGGGGTAGTCGAACGCTCTGGGAAGGGCGGCCGTAGACCGTGAGAGCCGGGTAGGCGAAACCTTGTCGACTGTTGGGAGTGTTCCCGAGTAGCACGGGGCCCGAGAAATCCTGTGTGAATCTGCCAGGACCACCTGGTAAGCCTAAATACTTCCTGATGACCGATAGTGGACTAGTACCGTGAGGGAAAGGTGAAAAGCGCCCCGGTGAGGGGTCGTGAAATAGTACCTGAAACCGTGTGCCTACAAGCCGTAGGAGCGTAGACGACTTTCGGGTCGTTTGTGATGTGACTGCGTGCCTTTTGAAGAATGAGCCTGCGAGTTATGGTGTGTGGCGAGGTTAACCCGTGTGGGGGAGCCGTAGGCAAGCTTGCTTGTCTGTGATGTGACTGCGTGCCTTTTGAAGAATGAGCCTGCGAGTTATGGTGTGTGGCGAGGTTAACCCGTGTGGGGGAGCCGTAGCGAAAGCGAGTCTGAATAGGGCGCTTATAGTCGCATGCTGTAGACCCGAAGCGGGGTGATCTACGCATGGGCAGGTTGAAGCGCGGGTAAGACCGCGTGGAGGACCGAACCCACCAGGGTTGAAAACCTGGGGGATGACCTGTGTGTAGGGGTGAAAGGCCAATCAAACTCCGTGATAGCTGGTTCTCCCCGAAATGCATTTAGGTGCAGCGTTGCGTGGTGCTTGCCGGAGGTAGGGCTCTGGTTGGCTGATGGGCCCGACAAGGTTACTGACGTCAGCCAAACTTCGAATGCCGGTAAGTTGAGCGTGGCAGTGAGACTGCGGGGGATAAGCTCCGTGGTCGAGAGGGAAACAGCCCAGATCACCGACTAAGGCCCCTAAGCGTGTGCTAAGTGGGAAAGGATGTGGAGTCGCAGTGACAACCAGGAGGTTGGCTTAGAAGCAGCCACCCTTGAAAGAGTGCGTAATAGCTCACTGGTCAAGTGATTCTGCGCCGACAATGTAGCGGGGCTCAAGTACACCGCCGAAGTCGTGGCACTGCCAGTTTGCTGGTGGTGGGTAGGGGAGCGTCGTGCGAGCCGGTGAAGCCGCCGAGTGATCGTGTGGTGGAGGTCGTACGAGTGAGAATGCAGGCATGAGTAGCGAGTCAGAAGTGAGAATCTTCTGCGCCGAATGACCAAGGGTTCCTGGGGCAGGTTCGTCCGCCCAGGGTAAGTCGGGACCTAAGGCGAGGCCGACAGGCGTAGTCGATGGACAACGGGTTGATATTCCCGTACCCGCTGTGATGCGCCCATATCGAATCCAGTGATACTAAGGGTCCTTAAGCCGGTTGGCTCTTCGGAGCCGGCGTCAGGGTGAACGCCTGGCCTGATCTGGTAGTAGGTAAGCGATGGGGTGACGCAGGAAGGTAGCCCAGCCCGGGCGGTGGTTGTCCCGGGGTAAGCATGTAGGGAGAGAGATAGGCAAATCCGTCTCTCATGTATCCTGAGGTGTGATGCCGAGCCGATTGTGGCGAAGTGGGTGATCCTATGCTGCCGAGAAAAGCCTCTAGTGAGTGTCGCGGCGGCCCGTACCCTAAACCGACTCAGGTGGTCAGGTAGAGAATACCAAGGCGGTCGGGTGAACTGTGGTTAAGGAACTCGGCAAATTGCCCCCGTAACTTCGGGAGAAGGGGGACCTTTACTGGTGATGGAACTTGCTTCTTGAGCTGGTGGGGGTCGCAGTGGCCAGGGGGAAGCGACTGTTTACTAAAAACACAGGTCCGTGCGAAGTCGTAAGACGATGTATACGGACTGACGCCTGCCCGGTGCCGGAACGTTAAGGGGACCGCTTAGCCAGCCTTGTGTTGGCGAAGGTGAGAACTTAAGCGCCGGTAAACGGCGGTGGTAACTATAACCATCCTAAGGTAGCGAAATTCCTTGTCGGGTAAGTTCCTTTTGGGGTGCGAAGGTGAGAACTTAAGCGCCGGTAAACGGCGGTGGTAACTATAACCATCCTAAGGTAGCGAAATTCCTTGTCGGGCTCTTCGGGGTGCGAAGGTGAGAACTTAAGCGCCGGTAAACGGCGGTGGTAACTATAACCATCCTAAGGTAGCGAAATTCCTTGTCGGGTCCGACCTGCACGAATGGCGTAACGACTTCCCCGCTGTCTCAACCACAGGCCCGGTGAAATTGCAGTACGAGTAAAGATGCTCGTTTCGCGCAGCAGGACGGAAAGACCCCGGGACCTTCACTACAGCTTGACATTGGCGTTTGGAGCGTCTTGTGTAGGATAGGTGGGAGACTGGGAAGCGGTAACGCTAGTTACCGTGGAGTCATTGGTGAAATACCACTCTGGTCGTTTTGGACGTCTAACCCGCGCCCGTGAATCCGGGTGGGGGACAGTGTCTGGTGGGTAGTTTAACTGGGGCGGTTGCCTCCTAAAAGGTAACGGAGGCGCCCAAAGGTTCCCTCAGCCTGGTTGGCAATCAGGTGTCGAGTGTAAGTGCACAAGGGAGCTTGACTGTGAGACTGACGGGTCGAGCAGGAGCGAAAGCTGGGACTAGTGATCCGGCATCGGCGTGTGGAAGCGGTGTCGCTCAACGGCTAAAAGGTACCCCGGGGATAACAGGCTGATCTTCCCCAAGAGTCCATATCGACGGGATGGTTTGGCACCTCGATGTCGGCTCGTCGCATCCTGGGGCTGGAGTAGGTCCCAAGGGTTGGGCTGTTCGCCCATTAAAGCGGTACGCGAGCTGGGTTTAGAACGTCGCGAGACAGTTCGGTCCCTATCCGCTGCGCGCGCAGGAGACTTGCGAGGGGCTGTCCCTAGTACGAGAGGACCGGGACGGACGAACCTCTGGTGTGCCAGTTGTTCCGCCAGGAGCACGGCTGGTTGGCTACGTTCGGTAGGGATAACCGCTGAAAGCATCTAAGCGGGAAGCTCGCCTCAAGATGAGGTCTCCCACCACGAGAGTGGGTAAGGCTCCCTATAGACGATGGGGTTGATAGGCCGGAAGTGGAAGCGTAGTAATGCGTGGAGCTGACCGGTACTAATAGGCCGAGGACTTGACCATATTATGCTCGCGTTCACTATGTGATCTCAGAGACAGCAACCGG
>QFZU02000150.1 GCA_003260025.2 Microbispora triticiradicis
GGCCCGGGCGGGAACGGCGCGGCGCGGCCGGAGGACCGGGCGCCGCGGCCGCGCCGCGGTCTGTTCCGCCGCTCCTGACCTCTCCTGGCCACCGCGCGTCCTGCCCCGTTCCGGCGGGCGGCGGTTCAGCGGGCGGCAGCCAAGCGGGCGCGGCGGCCCGGCGCACGGCGGTTCAGCGGGCGGCGGTCCAGGAGGCGGATCAGTGGGCGGCGGTCAGCGCGGTGGGGGCCGCGGTCAGGACTTCTTGAAGGTGAAGGGCCGGCTCAGGCCCCGGGCGATGCCGCGCAGGCCCTGGCCCTGGCTCTGGCCCTGGGCGCGGCGCAGCGCCGAGATCTGCTTGCGCAGGGCGCCGATCTCCCGGCGGAACTCGACGGCCGACTTGCGCCACCGCCCCGCCTCCTCGCGCCACTTGGCGACCTGACCGCGCAGCCGCTCGACCTCCTTGTTGAGTCGCTCGACCTCGGCCTGCGCCGACACCCTGGCCCGGTAGGCCGCACGGGGGTTCAGGTACGGCGCGGCCTCTCCGAAGGCGCTGAAGCCGAAGCTCTCACCGTCGACCCAGTAGGTGCCGAACATCTCGTCCACGAGGTCGTCGGCGTCCTCTCCCTCGGTCGCGATCAGAGCGGCGCGGGCGAAGGCCTCGGTGCGCTCCAGGCGGGCGGCGACGATCCCCTCCGCGTCCTCGGCCAGGAGCACGCTGACCAGCCCGCGCTCCCGCCCGCGCAGCACTTCGAGCAGCCGGCCCAGGGTGTCCTCTCCCGGCGACCAGCCGGGCGGGACGCGCAGGCGGTACGGCGAGGTGGTGTCGGGCGGCGTCGTGGCGAGCCGTACGCGGCCCTCGTGCGCGTAGTGCGCGCGCAGCAGCACCAGATCCAGGCGCGGATCCTTGAGCGGCGCGCGCTGCTCGGGCGCGAGTTCGTCCCACGGTCCGGTCATGACCACGGCGAGGTCGGTCACGGTGCCGGCCAGCACGCCGTCCACGGTCGCCCGGACCTCGTCGTACGACCCCGCCGTCGCGTCGACGACGACCTCGACCTGCGGGACCTTCCACTGCCGGGAGGGATGGGTGCGCAGCCACCGGTAGCCGGGGACGCGGTCGGTCACCAGGGCGTGGCTGACCCGGTTGATCCGCTCGCTGTCGCGCATGCGCATGGACGGCCCGAGGTGGTACGCCCTGGCCTGGGGGTCCGGGATGAAGACCGCCCCCGCCTGCGCCAGCCGGTAGCCCATCTCCGTGTCCTGGCCGAGGATCATCTCGGGGTCCATCGCCCCGGCCCGCTCGAACAGCCTGACGTTCGCCGACGACGCACCGCCGATGTGGATGCTGAACGGCCGCGGCGAGCGGGTCAGCCCCTGCGACCGCGCGACCAGGTCCTCGATCCAGGCGTGCGGCTCGGCGGGCTCGAACAGCTTGGCCAGATCGTCCGTGCCCGCGACCTCCTCGGGAGCGGGCAGCGCCGCGGTGCTGAAACGCAGATAGGAGGTGACCGACAGGTACGGCGCGAGGTGGTGCCAGCGCATGTGGGCCTCCACCTCCTCACGCTCCGGCACCACGTCGGAGTCCATCCAGTGGATGACATCCCCCGTCGCGGCGGCCAGGCCGGCGTTGCGCGCCCTGGCCCGGCCCGGCGCCTGGCACACCAGCAGCCGCGTGCCGCGCGGCCGGATCTCCGGGAGGCGCAGCGGCGGGTCGCTGCCGTTGTCGACGACGATCACTTCGAGCAGGTCGGCCGGGTACGTCTGCGCGGCCAGCCCGGCGAGCGTGAGGTCGAGCTTCTCCTGGGCGCCGTACGCCGGGATGACGACGCTCGCCCGCAGGCTCGGCGTCCACGCCGATCCGAGCGCGGGCGGCTCCAGCACGGTGTAGTCGTTTCCCCTGATACGTGGCGTCATGGCGTGTCCAGCAGCAGACTCGGGCGAAAGCCGCGCCATTGGTTCGTCGCGACTCGCAGGAAGTGGGCAAGGGGAAGGTTCCAGGTGTGGTCGGCGCTGAGGGACCGCCGCAGGACGTAGCCGAGGCCGTGCGTGCGGTAGATCCGCCCGCCCGCCTCCTCGACGGAGCGCCGCAGGTGGGCGTCCTCTCCCCGGTCCTGCGGACCGAAGCCGCCGACCTCCTCCAGCAGGGCGCGGCCGAGCAGGATCGTGCCTCCCGCGACGTGGTCGGTCCACACCTCGCTGCTGTAGTCGGTGCGGCGGATCGTGACGTCCAGAGGCTGGAGGTAGAAGAACTCGGGAGCGGTCCCGACCAGGTCGGCGCCCGAGTAGGTCATGGACAGCAGCAGGTCCGACAGGTGCTCGGGGCCGTACCAGTCGTCGTCGTCCCATTTGGCGACGATGCCGGTGGACGCCCGCGCGGCGGCCTCGTTGAGGACCGTTCCGAGCGGCGTCTCCTCGGCGGCCTCGACCACGGTGACGGGGCGGGGGAACTCCTCGATCGAGGACCGCACCCGCGCCGCGGGGAAGCCGTGCAGCGCGACGACCACCTCGAAGTCCACCCCGCGCTGGCGGGCCATCTGCCGCAGCGCGTCGCCGACGTACTGGGGCCGCCGCGTGGCCATGACGACGGTGACCGGCGCCGGGCTCACGGCCACTCCCCCGGCGCGCAGCGCGTGCCTGCGCAGGCGCACGCTGTGCTCCTCCCGGCGCAGGTCGGCGACCGACGCCGGGGTGCCGTCGCCGGGCTCGGGCGTCCACGCCGCGGCGAGCCCGGCGAGGACCGGATCGGCCTCGCGTACCCAGGCGGGCGGGTCCGGGCAGGTCAGCGGCACTCCCGCGGCGGCGAGCGCGATCACCGGCTCCAGGGCCGCGGCGACGGGCTGCGCGGGCCACTCCACCGTCAGCCCGCGCAGCGGCCGCAGTTCCTCGACGTCGGCGGGCCGCGGCGGGCCGGGCAGCGGGCGATCTCCCACCATCCAGCCGCCACCGCTCCAGGACAGCGTGGCGGGCTCCTGGGTGGGACTGCGGGTGAAGCCGTACGGCGAGCACATCTCCGTCGCGACCGTCACGTGTCCCTCCCGCTCGTCTCTTTACGAGGTTTGTGGACTTATATCATCAGAAGCTGGTAAGAACCTGTGACTTTAAGTACTCGGACCGTCTCTCACATGTCGTCGGGGACCGGCCAGACCTTTCCTCCGACGAGGTCACCCAGCGCCCTCACCTGGATCTTCCCGGCCTTCCGCTGCCGTGCCACCCAGTCGACGAAGGCGGCGAACTCCTTCGGCGAGGTCGCGTACTGGTCCCTCGGGTTGTTCTTGATCTCGTGGAAGACGAAGGTGACCAGGCCGCGGCCGCCCTCCTGCTGCGCCCGGGTGACGAAGCTCTCCAGCGTGCGGGCCGTACGCGGCAGGCGGGTCTGGCTCGTGGCACGCACGGCGGCGAGGTCCACCGGCGGCAGCTTCTCGGCGATCGGGCACGATTGGCAGCTGTCGGGCCGGTACAGGCCGTTGATGCCGCGTGCGGTGGTGTAGCCGCACCGCATGGCGAGCTGCTTGGTGATCTCGTCGTAGTCGCCGAAGGGATAGGCGAACGAGCGGGGGGCGAAGCCCAGCTTCAGCAGCGCCCGCCGGTCATCGCAGATCTCGCTCTGCTGCACGGCCTCGGACTCGTCCGACAGGTGCGGATGACGGAGGGTGTGGCCGCCGATCTCGTGCCCTGCCCGCGCGATGGCACGCAGCGCCCCCACACTCAGGTATCTGCCGGAGGTGCCGAGGCGCGCGCTGTTGACGTAGAAGGTGCCCTTCAGGCCGCGTTTGCTCAGCATCTTCGCCACGGCCAGGTGGTCGGCCGTCCCGTCGTCGAACGTGAGCGCCACGATGGGCACCGCGCTCCTGGCCGCCTTCCGCGTGCCGTGAGCGGGGGCGGCCGCCTGCCGGGCGGCGTGCGCGGCCGCCTGCCCCGAGGAGGGAACGCCGGCCGCCCCGGCGGGGGCCTGCTGAAGCCCCGCGACCGACGCCGCGGCGACGAGACAGACCGGTACGAGTCTCTTCACCGTAAGTCGCATAGGCGAAGACTTTACTTGCATCGGGCAATTACTTTGCCGTCACCCTGACGATCGGGTATCGCCCCGGCGGTCAGTCTCTGCCCTGGCCCCGCTCGAACAGCGCGACGGTGAGACCGGGGAGTTCGGCGGAGTGCCAGGCGGTGGACAGGCGATATCCCGCCGCGCGTACGGCCGCCACCCGCCGGATCTTCGTACCCTCCAGGCCGGCCTGTTTCGTCCCCCGCCAGACGACCCAGACCCGGCGGCGCCCGGCCAGGGCGTCCGCGAGGCCGGGCTTCTCCGCGTACTCGAAGGCCGGGCCGGGCCCCGCGAGGAGCACGTCGTCAGGGAGCCCGTCACGGCCGTAGTAGCGGAAGCCGGTGCGCAGCCTGCTCTGGCCGTACACGACGGCGTCGCCGGGGCGCAGCTCCGCCCTGATCACCTCCACCGCTCCGGGGAAGTCCTCGTAGTGGCCGTTCTGCCGCCGGTAGTCGGCCTGCGCGGGCAGCCCCAGCGACGCGACGGCCAGCACGGAGGGCACGGCCACCAGCGCGGCGGGGAGGGCGGCCAGGCGCACGGAGGCCAGGGCCACGCCGGCCGACAGCGCCAGGGCGGGCGCCGCGACGAACACGTAGCGGTCCACGTAGGCGGGGGTCACCAGCGCGTCGACCACGAGCAGCAGCAGCGGCGGGAGGACGAGCCATCCGCCGACGAGCACACCCCAGGGGACGGACGCGCGCAGCAGGATCAGCACCCCCGCGACGGCCAGGGCGAACAGCGCCGGACCGGCGAGGTCGGAGCCCGCGACGTGCTTGGGCACCTTCAGCAGCACCTCCGGCCCGTGCGGCTGAATCCAGCTGATCGCGGCCCGCTCACCCCATCCCACCAGCCCGAGAACCACGACGGGGACGCACCCCGCCGCCATCGCGGGGACGACCCTGGTCCACGCCGTACGGCCTGGCAGCGCGAGCAGGGCGGCCAGGAACTGGGCCGGGAGCACCAGGACCGAGAACAGGTGCGTGCAGCCGAGCAGGGCCACCGCCGCCGCGTACCCGCCCACCCGGCCCCAGGTGGGCGACTCGGCGACCCGGTGCAGCGCCCAGGCCGAGACGACGGCCGCCGCCGCCGCGAACGCGTACGGCCGGGCGTTCGCTCCGTGGAAGGACACCGACGGCAGCACCGCGAACAACGCGGCGGCCACGATCCCGGCCCGCGGACCGGCGAGCCTGCGGCCGAGGTCGGCCAGGAAACCGGCCGCGACGCCCGCCGCCAGGGCCGACGGCAGGCGCAGCCACCACTCGGCCTCGCCCAGGAAGGACCAGAGGTGGATGAGCAGGTAGTAGGGCAGGAAGTGGCCGTCGACGTGCTGGACGAGCACCAGCAGGCCGCTCAGCGGCCGGGCCACCGCGGCGCTGTAGGTCGCCACCTCGTCGCCCGACAGCGACGCCGTACCGCCGGACACGGCGACGCCGGTGGTCACGACGCCCGCGACGAGCGGCGTCCACCGCGTTCGCCCTGTCCACCGCGTTCGCCGGGGCCGTCCGGACCATCCTGTCGCGGCCTGGGCCGCGCCGTCGTCGGCAGTACGGGCCGCCTCGCCCGTAACCGCGCTCTCCCCCGAGGCAGCGATCATTTCTACGAGACTAGGGTCATCCCGTTTCCACCGCCGCGAAGATCCAACCGGTCGTTACCGGATCGAGTCGTGCCTCAGAGGCCGGTCCCCCCGAAGGCATCCGCCGGACTGATTCCGAAGGCGGGATGGGACACAAACTGTTTGATTGTTATAGTCATATGCAAACAGTCGGAGGTGGTCCCATGAACGGCTACCCGCACCGCGACGCCGGTTGGCTCCGTCGGTTGATCCTGACCCTGGCGTCGCCGCCCCTGATCCTTCTCGTTCCGCTGCTGCTCTTCGCGGTCTTCCGGGACCGGCTGCCCCACCTGGCGTACGTTCCGGGTGCCACAGGAGAGCACGGCTCCGAATGGGGCCGATGGCTGCGAATGGCGCTGTTCCCCATAGTGTTCGCCGAGGTGGTGTTCGTCGCCATGTTCACGCACTATCAGCGCTGGCCGGAGCTACAGCGCCTGCTGGCCGTCTTCGGCTTCAGCCAGAGCGTCCTGGCGGCGGCGGGGAACGGCGTTGCGGTGGCGGCGCTCATCGACGCGGACGGCCCGGCTTCCCAGCCGTCCTGGGCGATTCCCACGGAGATAGTGCTGGCGGTTCTCGCGGGAATCGCCGCCTGGCGTCTGTCGGGGCCGCTGCCCCCTACCGCGCCCGCGTACGGCACGCCGCCTCCGGACGTCCCGCTCCTCTCGCTGGCGCCGGGCCAGCGGGCCGTCTACGCGGTGTCCGGCTGGAACCGTCTCACCCTGTTCCAGGGGGCGGTGTTCCTCGCCCTCGCCTGGTTCTCCGCGCCCGACTTCGCGGAGCGCTGGCAGGCGACCACGATAGCCGCGCTCCTGGGGATCTTCCTGATCCTGCAGGCCCGCAGCCGGCTCCGGATCGACGGACGGGGCGTGGAGGTGAGCCTGCCCTGGCTCGGAGGGCTGCGGCGGGCCGTGCCGTACGAAGCGGTGGTCTTCGCCTCGGTGCGGAAGAAGACGTCCGGCAGGGGGCTCGGCGGCATGCTCGGCGGCAGCAGAGGATGGGGTTACGTCGGCGGCGGGGGTCCGGTGCTGGCGCTGCGGCTCACCGACGGCCGGGAGTTCCTCTACTCGGCCCGGGACGCCGAGGCCGCCGCGGCTCTGGTAAACGGGACCCTCACCCGCATGCGGGCAGGCACCGGATGCTGATCGTCGTCGACCCGTCCTCTGTCCAGCCCCTGGCCGACCAGGTGGCGGCCTCGGTGCGCGGGGCGGTCGCCAGGGGCGAGGCGGTCCCCGGCGACAAGCTGCCCTCGGCGCGGGCCGTCGCCGCCGCGCTCGGCATCAACCTGCACACCGTGCTGCGCGGCTACCAGCAACTGCGCGACGAGGGCCTGGTCGAGCTGCGCCGGGGCCGTGCTGCGACGATCACGGAACTCGCCGCACAGGGAGGTCGCCTGCACCTGCGCGAGGCCGCCGAAGAGTTCGCCGGCGCCGTGCGGCAGCTCGGGGCCTCCGAGGAGGAGGCCCTCGACGCGGTCCGCCGAGCCCTGGCGGACCGCTGACCCGCCGTCCACGAGGCCGATATCTCCGCTCAGCCGAAGGGATGCCATGCCCCGCTTCTCACGACACCTCCGCCGTCCACTCGCGGCGATGGCGCTGGCTCTGGTGACGGCCGCGCCGTTATTCAGCGGCCCGCCCGCCACCGCCGCCGCTCCGGGCCAGCGACCCAAGCCGCTGCCCCCGTGGGTGCTGATCTGCAAGAAACTGAAGCGGATGCCGGAGCACCGGCACATGCGGTGTCCCGTCCAGCGGCCACCCCCGCCCGTCCGGCCGTTCCGGTCCGGCGACACCACGCGGGTTCCGACCGTGACCGAGTTGAACATCCCGACCGGCACCTCGGGCCCTGTCGGCATCACCTCGGGTCCGGACGACGCGCTGTGGTTCGCCGAGAACTACGCCGACCAGATCGGCCGCGTCACCACGGACGGCGACTTCACCGAGTACCCGCTGGACGACCCCAACGCCTTCCCGTGGGGCATCACCAGCGGATCCGACGGCAGGCTGTGGGTGGCCGAACAACTCGGCAACGCGGCCGCCAGCGTCACCACCTCGGGGATCATCATCGAGTACAACATGCCGACCGTCCTCGCCGGGCCGTTCGACATCACGAGCGGACCGGACGGCAACGTCTGGCTCACCGAGGACTACGTCGACCAGATCGCCAAGGTGACCCTCTGACCGGCCGACCCGGTCCCCGACGGGCCGCCGCCGGGAGCGGCGGCGGCCTCCGCGGTCGTACGACCGCTCAGGGCGCCTCGTCGCCCTCCACGCGCATCACGCTGGCGACCGCCCGGACGGTGTTCAGTTCGCGCAGATCCTCGATCGTGCCGGACAGGGCCGCGTCGCTGGCCCGGTGGGTGACCAGCACGAGCCTGGCGTCGTCGCCCCGCCCCTCCTGCCGCACCGTCTGGATCGACACGTCGCGCCGGGCGAAGATGTCGGCCACCCGGGCGAGCACGCCGGGCTTGTCCGCCACGTCCAGCGACACGTGGTAGCGGGTGACGCTGTCGCCCATCGGGTGGACCTTGAGGTCGGCGTACGTCGACTCCTCGGGGCCGCGGGTGCCGGCGAGGCGGTTGCGGGCCACCGCGACGATGTCGCCCAGCACGGCGCTGGCGGTCGGCGCGCCGCCCGCGCCCGCGCCGTAGAACATCAGCCGCCCGGCCGACTCGGCCTCCACGAAGACGGCGTTGTACGCCTCCCGGACCCCGGCCAGGGGGTGGGACCTCGGGATCATGGCGGGGTGCACGCGGACGCCGGCCGACCGGCCGTCGTCGGAGCGGGCGCAGATGGCCAGCAGCTTGATGACGTACCCCATGCCCTTGGCGGAGGCGACGTCAGCCGCGGTGATGTCCGTGATGCCCTCACGGTAGACGTCGGCCGCCGTCACCCGGCTGTGGAAGGCGATGCCCGCGAGGATCGCGGCCTTGGCCGCGGCGTCGAAGCCCTCGACGTCGGCCGTCGGGTCCGCCTCGGCGTACCCCAGCGCCTGGGCCTCCTCCAGGGCGTCGGTGAACGAGGCGCCGGTGGAGTCCATCTTGTCGAGGATGTAGTTGGTCGTGCCGTTGACGATGCCCAGCACCCGGCGCACCCGGTCACCGGCCATCGACTCGCGCAGCGGCCGCAGCAGCGGGATGGCCCCGGCCACGCTCGCCTCGAAGTACAGGTCGGCGCCGTTCTCCCGGGCGGCCCGGTGGATCGTCGCGCCGTCCTCGGCCAGCAGCGCCTTGTTGGCGCTGACCACCGACTTGCCCCGCGCCATGGCGGCGAGGATCAGCGAGCGGGCGGGCTCGATGCCGCCGATCACCTCGACCACGATGTCGACGTCGTCACGGGTGACGAGGGCCTCGGCGTCGGTCGTGAGCAGCGCGGGGTCGACGTCGGCGTCCCGCTTGCGTCCCAGCCTGCGCACGGCGACGCCGGCCAGCCTCAGCGGCGCTCCGACGCGGGCGGCGAGGTCGTCGGCCTGCTCGCCGAGCAGGCGCACGACCTGCGACCCGACGACGCCGCAGCCCAGCAGCGCGACCCCGAGCGCCGGTTTGGCGTTACTCACGACCCCTCCTCGCTCCGCCGCCGGACCGCCGGCGGCGGCTGGTCACAGCTGCCCCCTGAGCAGGTCGTCCTCGGTCTCCCGGCGGATGATCACCCGGGCCTGGCCGTTGGACACCGCGACGACGGCGGGCTTGGGCAGATAGTTGTAGTTGCTGGCCAGGGACCGGCAGTAGGCGCCGGTGCCGGCGACGGCGATCAGGTCGCCGGGGGCCAGGTCGCCCGGCAGGTGCAGGTCGCGCACGACCATGTCGCCGCTCTCGCAGTGCTTGCCGACCAGGCGCGACAGCATCGGCGCCGCCTGGCTCTCGCGGGAGGCGAGCACCGCCGTGTACTCCGCGCCGTACAGCGCGGTGCGGACGTTGTCGCTCATGCCGCCGTCGACACTCACGTAGGTGCGCAGGCCCTCCACGTTCTTGACGGTACCGGCCTCGTACAGGGTCACGCCGGAAAGGCCCGCGATCGAGCGGCCCGGCTCGACCGTGAGGCGCGGCACCGGGAGCCCGGCCGCCTCGCAGACCTTGGTGACGATCTCCCGCAGGCCGTCCGCGATGACCTTGACGTCCAGGGACTCGTCGCCCGTGACGTACGGGATGCCGTATCCGCCGCCGAGGTCCAGCTCGGGGAGCACGACGCCGTGCTCCTCCTTGATGTCGACCAGCAGGGTGGCGAGACGGCGGGCGGCGACCTCGAAGCCGCCGACGTCGGTGATCTGCGAGCCGATGTGCGAGTGCAGGCCGACCAGTTCGAGCTGCGGGAGCGCGAGGATGCGGCGCACCGCCTCCGCGGCGGCGCCGCCGCTCAGCGACAGGCCGAACTTCTGGTCGTCGTGGGCGGTCGCGATGAACTCGTGGGTGTGCGCCTCGACCCCGACGGTCACCCGGATCATGACCTTGGGCCGTACGCCGTGCTTCTCGGCGAGGAAGCCGAGGCGGGCGATCTCCTCGTACGAGTCGACCACGATGTGGCCGACGCCGGTCTGGACGGCCCGCTCCAGCTCCGCGAGCGACTTGTTGTTGCCGTGCAGGGTGATCCGCTCGGGCGGGAAGCCCACGCTGAGCGCGACGGCGAGCTCGCCCGCGCTGCACACGTCGAGGCCGAGCCCCTCCTGGTCGATCCAGCGGGCGACCTCCCGGCACAGGAACGCCTTGGCCGCGTAGTGGACCTCTCCGTCGTGGAAGGCCGACCGGTACTCGCGGCAGCGGGAGCGGAAGTCCTCCTCGTCGACGACGTACAGCGGTGTGCCGAACTCCTTCGCCAGGTCGCGTACGTCGATGCCGCCGATGGTGACGGCTCCGCCGGTGCGGCCCGACGTTCGCGGCCAGATGGCCGGTTCGAGCGCGTTGAGGTCGGCGGGCGTGTGCGGCGGACGCTCCTCGGGCGGTCCGGCGGTCACGGCGACGATCGTGGAGGCGGCGTGCAGGTCGCCGGCTGGGTGGGCGAATCGACTCACCCGCACGAGGCTAGCCGACCCGGCGATTCTCCCGCGCCCGCTGCTCACCCTGCGAGACAACGTGTGGAAGATATTCTGCATCCCAGGTCATCATGCGTACTGTTTCCGGCCGTCTTCTGGTTTTGCTCACATTTTGCAGCCCTAGATTTGGCGGGGCGGGGTGAGGCCGAGTTCCCGCAGGCCCGTGGCGAGCACCGCGCGCACCGCGTCCCCCATGCGCACCCGCGCGGCGTGGACGTCCGACGGCTCCTCGTCGCCCCGGGGGATCGGCGAGGCGTGCTCGAAGGCGTCGTGGTAGGCCGCGGCCAGCCGTTCGAGATACGCCGGCCAGCCCGGATCACGGCTCTCCCGCCTGCTCGGCAGCTCCGCCAGGACCCGCAGCACCGCCCGGTCGTACGGGCCGGCCAGCCGTCCTGGCCGCACGCCGGCACCGGTCGCGACACCGAGATCGCGCGCCCAGCGCCGTACGGCCTCCGCCCGCGCGTACGCGTACCTGACGGCGAAGCCGGGGTTGTCCCACGTGCGGGGGAAGTCCGGCCACGGCCCCGCGCCGTCCGCCGGGCGGGACGGGGCCGTCTCCACGGGTTCGGCGGACGGGACGTCGTCGAGCACGTCTTCCGGTCCGGTGACGGCGATGACGAGGAAGCCGTTCGGCCGGACGTCCACCCGTCCGACCCCCGGGACGGCCCGCAGCCGTCCGGCCAGCCACTCCGCCGTCTCCTTCGCGGGCGCGCCGCTCCCCCGCAGCGCCGCCGCCGAGGCGAACGTCGCCTCCCGTTCCCACGACCCCTGGGGCACGGGCGGCGAGCCGAGGACGGCGGCCAGCGCCCCGACGATCATTCGCCGGCCTCCACGGGCGGCGTCCGGCGCCCGTGGTCTCGTTCGGCATGGCCGACGGTGGTCATCGCCGCCAGCCTAACGCCGGAGCCGGGGGCGGTCAGAGCAGGAGGGCGAGGGGCTCGGCCGGGACGTACCCCTCCAGGCGCGCCGAGGAGAGCAGCGCGCCCTCCGCCGAGTCGCGGACGCAGACGTAGGAGTAGCGGTCGGCCGAGTAGACCCGCACCCCGTCCGTACGGCACTGCCGCATCAGGACCTCGCCCCACTCCTCCGAGACGTCGGCGAGGCCGAGGTCGGTGAGGGTCTGGCGGCGGGCCAGGACGGTGCCCCCGGCGACCTCCGGCAGGAACCGGTGCTCGGCCCCCGGCTGGCGGAGCAGCGTGGCCCCGGTTCCGGGCAGGTGCGCGTAGAAGGACGCCTTTCCCAGCACCTCGGCGTCGGTGGAGGCGAAGTGCCGGACGAGGTCGGCCAGGTAGTGCTCGCCGTACAGGTCCCTGGGGTCGAGCACCGCCACGTGGTCGCCGTCGGCCAGCCGGACGGCGCGGTCGAGGGCGGCGCCCCGGGTGATCGGCTCCTCGGTGACGCGGACCACGACGTCGAGGCCGGGGCACGCCTGGCGGACGGTCTTGTCCACCAGCCCGGCGTCCAGGCCCTCCGCGACGATCACGAGCTGGCCGGGCCGGTCGATCTGGCGGGACACCTGGGCGAGCAGGTGGTCGAGCTCGGCCTGACCGGCGACCGCGGCGACCGCCGTGATCACGCCGCTGCCCCGCACGCTGGGCACGCCCAGCGTGTCGAGGATCGGGTCGAGCAGCGGCGTCACGCCGGCGCCGGCCCGCCAGGCCAGATGGGCCTCCCTGGCCAGCCGTTCGGCGTCCGCCATGAACATCTCGGCCGCCGCGACGATCTCCTCGCCCTTGGCCCCGGCCCGCACCTGGAGCACCGGGGTGCCGCAGGCCGTGACCTCTCCTATCGTCCTCGGCTCGGCGTCGGCGCCCGCGATCACCAGGGCCGGCTGCCGGTAGGCCGTCAGCACGTCGTCGTACGCCGTGTCGTCGTCGCCCTGACCGGCAAGCGGCCTCCAGGCGGCCGATCCGTCGCCGGGAGGGGTGACGGTGCCGAGGGTCACGATCTCCCCCGTACGGCCGCCCTCCGCCGGGATGGGGTTGTGCACCCGGGGCTGGATCGCGTGCGGGAGCACGCCGATCCGGTCGTGCCGCAGCGCCGAGCGCCACTCGCGGGCCCGGGCCTCGGTGGTGGTCAGCACCCACTCGAAGTGCTCGGCCGCCGGGACCCCCCGCGACACCGCGCCTCCTGAGTGCCAGTAGACCGTCTTGATCCCGCGTTTGCGGCAGGCCGCCACCAGGTCGCGCAGCGCCCGCGTCTCCCCGGCCAGCGCCTCCAGCCAGCGTCCGCCGTTCCCCTGGCGCGGGCCGGGCCGTACGGACTCGACGAACAGCACGTGCGGCCGCTGCTGGTCGAGCATGGCCTCCCAGTTGTCCGGGCCGAAGTTGGTCACCAGCCGCCACTCGTACCGCAGCAGCGCCTCGGTCTGCCGGTCGACGATCGCGGCGACCGTCATGTACGGCCGCGCCGTCGGGCCCTTGGGCACGACGAAGTGCTCGGCGAGCGGCGCGGAGACCTGCGGGGGCTTCGGCTGGGGCGCGGCCGGAATGGCCTTCGCCTCGTCGACGACGGGGATCTCCGGCTTGAAGTCCGAGCGTCTGGGCGCCGGGCGCTTCCTGGTCGGCGCCTTCAGCGTCTTGGCCACCGAACCGGGGTTCTTGCTGTGGATCGCGTCGCCGAGCTTGCTCCACCGGCTGTCCTGGAGCGAGGCGAGCTTCCAGTTGGCCACCTCGGTCTGGTAGCGCTGCTCGGCGAGTTGCTTGGCGAGCTGCCTGTTCTGCCGCTCCGCCGTCTTGAGCCGCGCCTCGGCCTCGCGCGTCTTCGTCACGGCCTCGGCCTCCGCGCGCGCCACCTCCTCCAGCCGCCGCTGGTAGTCGGCGATCAGCCGGGTGAGCTCCGCCGCTCCGGCCGCCCGCTCCACCGCCTCCGCCAGCGCCCGCCGCAGCGCCGCCGGGTCGCTCCGCTCAGGCTGTCCGGCTGCCGATTCGCTCAGCTCGCTCATAAGGGGTGACTCCGCGGTAGGCCATCAGGACGCAAGTCACAATATTCGCAGAACCCCCTGATCATTCTCAGCCGGAGGCGACGCCTCGTCCCTCGGCGAATCATCTTCACCGGCGACCGGACGACCGCACACCCCGCGACCACTCCACCAGCGAACCCGCGACCGATCTTTCAGCGATCATGCGGCCGATTATTCACGTAGCTCCCGACCAGCCGTTCAGGTGCTATGCGACCAGGCGACCACGACATCTGCGACCAACCTTTCACCGATCATGCGACCAACGTTTCACGTGACCGCCCTCACGTGTCATCCTGAGATGGTGAGAAGCACCTCGCAGACCCCTCTCGGCCGCGTCGTCCCCCGGCATGCGGAAAAGCCCGCCGCGGACGCGCTGAGCGACACGCGTGTGGTGCTGGTCAACGGCGCCCGCCAGAGCGGCAAGAGCACGCTCGTACGCCTCCTGGCGAAGGGGAGGACCGCGGAATGGCGCAACCTGGACACCCTCGTCGCACGACAGGCGGCGCAGGAGGACCCAGCGGGTTTCGTGGCGTTTCCTGACCTTATGGTGATCGACGAGATCCAGCGGGTGCCCGAGCTGTTGCTGGCCATCAAGGAGCAGGTGGACAGCGATCCCCGGCCGGGACGCTTCCTGCTCACCGGATCCGCCCGAGTGCTGGGGTTGCGGGCGCTTCCCGACACCTTGCCCGGGCGTATGGAGACCATCGAGTTGTGGCCGTTCTCCCAGGGCGAGATCGACGGCACCCCGGACGGGTTCGTGGACGTCGTCTTCGCCGAAGGCGAGAACCTGCGTCACACGTCCACGCTGTCACGCGCCGATTACGCCGAACGGGTCGTGCGGGGCGGCTTCCCCGAGGCGGTGGCACGTGAGAATGCGCGCAGGCGCGAGCGCTTCTTCGACTCGTATGTCTCGGACCTCATCGCCCGAGACGTCAGTCAGTTGTCGGAGATCGAGCGGACGGCCGAGATGCGCGCCCTGGTGCGGTCGGTGGCCGCCCGGTCGGGACAGTTGCTCGTCGGCAGCTCTCTCGGTGGGGCCGTGGGGCTGTCCACCGCGACCGTCAACCGCTATCTCGGCCTGCTCGAAGAAGTGTTCCTGATCAAGCGCGTCCCCGCCTGGTCACGCAATCTGAGCAACCGAGCGGTCGGCACCCCCAAGGTGGCCTTCGTCGACTCCGGCGTGGCCGCGAACCTGCTGGGCGCCGACGCCAGGAGCCTGGTACGACCCGACGGTCAGTTCGGGCCGCTGCTGGAGGGTTTCGTTCTCATGGAGCTCGCCCGCCAGCTCACCTGGTCGGACGAGCGGGTGGAGCTCTTCCACTACCGGACCAAGGACAAGGTCGAGGTCGACGCGGTGCTGGAGAACCGGCAGGGCCGCGTCGTCGGCGTCGAGGTCAAGGCGTCCTCGACCGTACGCGCCGACGACTTCCGTGGCCTGCGGCACCTCGCCGACCGCCTGGGCGACGACTTCGTGGCCGGCGTCGTCCTCTACACCGGCACGCAGACCCTTCCCTTCGGCCCACGCATGCGCGCGATGCCGGTCAGCGCCCTCTGGCAGGTCTGACGGCCGGTTCGAGCCCAGGACCGTCCGAGCCACGCCAATGTGAAGGCGGTGCCCCGGGGCCGGGAGGTCCGTAGACTCGGCTGCGGTTCAAGGGAGGGCAAACCGTGCGCAAGGGTGAGTGGCCGCGATTCCAGGCCAGGCCGTACGTCTGCGGGGCCGTCGGCCCCTACGAGCAGGCCAGGCTCGACCTGCTGGCGCGCTCGGGGCCCGCCGTCCAGGCCGCGCACACCGCACCGGAGGCCGCGCTGCTCGCCTCCGCCCCCCTGGCGCCGTACGCGTCGGGTCCCGAGGCGACGGCGTACGCCTGGGAGGGCCGGCGGCCGGAGGCCGCGCCGGGCGCGAACGCGTGGCTGCGGGTCGCGGAGACGTACGAGACCCCGGGGCTGGTGGACGGTCCGGAGACGGTGGTCCTGCACACCGGCGGGCTGGGCCTGATCGACGTCTACTACCTCGCCGACGGGGACGCGGTCTACTTCTCCTCGCTCATCGAGCCGCTCCTCGCGCTGGCCCGGCGGCCGTACGAGGTGAACTGGGACGCGTGGGCGGCGATCCTGCGGCTGACCTACCCGCTGCTGGAGGACACGCCGTACCGCCAGATCCGGCGCCTGCCGGGCGCGACCGCGCTGACCTGGTCGCGGCGGGAGCGCACGCTCCGCGTCGACCGGCGCGCGCCGCGCTGGGTGCGGGAGGAGCCGGTCGACCGCGGCGTGACGGCCGGCGACCTGGTCACGCTGCTGCACGACGCCCTCGCGCCGTACGAGCGGGTGCTGGTGCCGGTGAGCGGCGGGTACGACTCGCGGCTGCTGGCCAGTGTCGCGATGGCGCGGAAGATGGACGTCGAGTCGTGGACCACCAGTCCCGACGACGGCCTGGACCACGACATCGACTTCGCCCGTTACATCACCCGTGAGCTCGGCATCCCCCACCGGATCGTCCCGCAGTACCCGGAGAGGTACCCCGACGAGGCGCTGTGGGCGGCCCGCCGCCTGGAGTACCTCACCAGCCACCATGCCTGGTACTCCCCCTTCGCCAGGGAGGTGCACGGGGCGGGCCGGGCGCTGGTGGACGGCCTCGCGGGCGGCCCGCTGATGAAGAACTTCCTGATCACGGCGGACGCCGTCGGCGCGGGGACGGGCGCGTCCCGCCGCGCGGCGCTGCTGAAGGCGCTGGCGACCGGCGACGCCCACATCCCCGTGCTGGGCGAGCGGGCCGCCGCGTGGATGGACGACCGGGTGGGCGCGGCCTTCACGCGGGCGACCTCGATGCTGCACGGCCACCGGGCCGAGCTGCCGCTGAGCGTGCTCCACACCCGGACCGTGCGGGGCATCGCCCGCTCCCCGGTCAACCTCGTCGGCCCCGAGGCCACCCCGGTCTTCCCGTTCCTGCACCCGGAGTTCTTCGACGCGGCGCTGTCGGTGCCGGTCGCGGCGAAGGAGGGCGGGAAGTTCTACCGGGAGGTCCTGCGGGCCGCCAACCCCCGGGTGGCCGCGCTGCCGTCCACGAACACGCCGCTGCTGCCCAACCGCCGGGTGCCGCTGCGCTCGAACGGCCCGGCCGCCCGCGAGTGGAACCACAGAATGCTGGTCAAAGCCACGGAAATCCCGGGCCTGATGTCGCCCCAGATGCTGGAGGCGGTCGCCGCCGGACCGGACGCGCTGACCGCCTTCGGCTCGTGGAACTCGCGGTTCTGGCTGCGGGCGCTGGTGGCGTTCGGGGCGTGGCTCACCGACTACGAAGACCTGCTCGGCGACCTCACCCCACCCTGGAGCCTCCGTCCCGCGGCCGCCGTACCCACCCCGTCGTAGAAGCTCACCCCTATAGGGGTTACGGCCCTGCACAGTTCGGATACGCGGGTTGTGATCGCCGTACGTGATCACCTGTAAGCAGGTAAAAACCGCATGTTAGGGGGGTGTCAGGCTTTCCAGTCAGGCCTATCCCGATGGTACTTTTGGCCAAATAGAGCCAAACAACACGGCGTGAGCTTCAAAGCTCGGGTGTGACCTGACCACGCGCCCCTTCTTTCCTCAAGCGAGAACCGAATGAACGCTGCTGCGCCCTGCCCTGACCCGGTTCCCGGGTCGTCCGGCGATCTCCCGGAGATCACCGACTTCGCCTCGCAGGACCCCCGCTGGTACAAGCGCGCGGTCTTCTACGAGGTGCTCGTACGCGGCTTCAAGGACTCCAACGGCGACGGCACCGGCGACCTGCGCGGGCTGACCGAGAAGCTCGACTACCTCTCCTGGCTGGGCGTCGACTGCCTCTGGCTGCTGCCGCTCTACCAGTCCCCGCTCAGGGACGGCGGGTACGACATCGCCGACTACCTCAAGATCCTTCCGGAGTTCGGCGACCTCGGCGACTTCGTGAAGCTGATCGAGGCGGCCCACGAGCGGGGCCTGCGGGTCATCACCGACCTCGTCATGAACCACACCAGCGACCAGCACCCGTGGTTCCAGGCGTCCCGCACCGACCCCGACGGCCCGTACGGCGACTTCTACGTGTGGTCGGACGACCCCACGAAGTACTCCGGCGTCCCCATCGTCTTCGTGGGCACCGAGGAGTCGAACTGGACGTACGACCCCGTGCGCAAGCAGTACTACTGGCACCGGTTCTTCCACCACCAGCCTGACCTGAACTACGACAACCCGGACGTCCAGGCGGCGATGATGGAGGTCATCCGCTTCTGGCTCGACCTCGGCGTCGACGGGTTCCGGCTGGACGCGGTGCCATACCTGTTCGAGCGCGAGGGCACCTCCTGCGCCGGGCTGCCCGAGACGCACGCCTACCTCAGGAGCATCCGCGCCGAGGTGGACCGGATCTACCCCGACCGGGTGCTGCTGGCAGAGGCCAACGGCTGGCCGGAGGACGTGGTCGAGTACTTCGGCGACCCCACCCGGGGCGGCGACGAGTGCCACATGGCCTTCCACTTCCCGCTGATGCCGCGGATCTTCATGGCCGTGCGCCGGCAGAGCCGCGAGCCGATCTCCGAGATCATGTCGCGGACCCCCAAGCTGCCGGAAAGCGCCCAGTGGGGCATCTTCCTCCGCAACCACGACGAGCTGACGCTCGAAACCGTGACGGAGGAGGAGCGCGACTACATGCACGCCGAGTACGCCAAGGACCCGCGCATGCGCGCGTACCTCGGCATCCGGCGGCGCCTGGCCCCCCTGCTGGACAACGACAGGGACCAGATCGAGCTGTTCACCGCGCTGCTGCTCAGCATGCCGGGCTCGCCGGTCATGTACTACGGCGACGAGATCGGCATGGGCGACAACATCTGGCTGGAGGACCGCGACGCGGTCCGCACGCCGATGCAGTGGACCCCCGACCGCAACGCCGGGTTCTCCGAGGCCGACCCCGGACGGCTGTACCTGCCCGTGGTCATGGACCCGGTGTACGGCTACCAGGCGGTCAACGTGGAGGCCCAGATCAAGAGCGAGTCGTCGCTCCTCCACTTCACCCGGCGGATGCTGCAGATCCGGCGCGAGCACCCGATCTTCGGCACCGGCGCCTACACCGAGCTGTGGTCGCCGAACCCGAGCGTGCTCGCCTTCCTGCGGGAGGAGGGCGACGACGTGGTCCTGTGCGTGAACAACCTGTCGCGCTTCGCCCAGCCGGTCGAGCTCGACATGCGGCGTTTCGCGGGGGTCACCCCGGTCGAGTGCCGCGGCGGGGTCGCCTTCCCCACGATCGG
This sequence comes from Microbispora triticiradicis, assembly GCA_003260025.2. Lineage (GTDB taxonomy): Bacteria > Actinomycetota > Actinomycetes > Streptosporangiales > Streptosporangiaceae > Microbispora > Microbispora triticiradicis. The sequence continues at coordinate 18,867 of QFZU02000150.1, forward strand.
CGACCTGCCCTACCTGCTCACGCTGCCGGGGTACGGCTTCTACTGGCTGTCGCTGCGCCGGGCCCCGGGCGACCACGCCCCGGACGCCTGAGCCGTACGCTCAGCGGGCGGTGACGGGCACCTGGGCCCGCGCCGCCCGGCGGGCGGGGATCAGCGCCACCAGCGACGCGGCGCCGATCGCGATCAGGAGGGCGGCGGCGAGCATCCCGGGCGTCGGCGCGCGGCCGATGCCCGCCCCGACGCCGCTGCCCCGGCCCTCCAGGTCGATCAGCGCCCGCGACCAGAACGCCCCCGCCGCGGCCCCGGCCACGACCCCCACCGCGGCCGGCAGGCCGGCGGCGGTGACCAGGGTGGCGGTGACCTGGCGGGGGGTGAGGCCCATCGCCTTGAGCACCGCCAGGTCGAGAAGGTGGTCGCGCAGGCCGAGGGCGCTGGCCGTGAGCAGGTTGGCCAGCCCGATCAGGGCCAGCACGACGACCAGCGCGACGATGATCACCCGGACGACCGCCAGCCGCTCGGCCGGGTTCACCGCCCGGGAGACCTCCAGCCCCTGCTCCTGCAGGCGGGCGCGCACCTGCGCCGCGTCGGCGCCCGGCCGCAGCACCAGGGCGTAGAACCCGGGCGGCAGCGCGTCCTTCGCCGCCAGGCTGTCCAGCCCGAACGACAGCACCTCGCCGTCCTGCTCGGGCTCGATCACCCGGCCCACGATCCGCACGATCAGCGGCGTGCCGCCGATCGTCATCCGGACCCGGTCGCCGACCCGCACGCCGAGCAGGTCGAGCAGTCCCTGCCCGGCCACCGCCTCGCCCCGGTCGGCGAACATGCGGCCCTCCACGACCGGGAAGGGGTACGGGTCGGAGGAGAGGCCGAGGGCCCGGGTCCGCACGGTCCTCGTCTGCCAGGGCACGAGCGCGTCGAGTTCGGCCCCCGGATACGCCGCGACCACGTCCGGGTCTGCCATCACCCGCTGCCGGGCCTCCTCCGCGGTCATGTCGCCCGGCCGGATGCTCAGCGCCGCGGCCTGTCCCACCCTCTCCGGGTGGCGGCCGAAGTCGTCCAGCGTCGCCCAGCAGCCGAGCCCGATGGTGATCAGCATCATCGGCAGGGCCACCCCGCAGGCCGTGAGCGCGGCGGGCGTCCTGCGGGTGAAGGCGTCCCTCGCGCCGAGGACGAGCGCGGGCGGCAGCCGTACGAGCAGGGCGACCCTGGCCAGCCGGGACAGGCGCCCGCGCGGCGGCGCGGCGGGGGCGGCCGGGAGCGGCGGGAC
>QFZU02000151.1 GCA_003260025.2 Microbispora triticiradicis
CGCAGGGCGGGGCGGGCGGTGACGGCCGGGCCGACCGGCCCCCCGGGCTCGGCGGCGGCGGTGCGCAGCGCGTCGGCCAGCGGGAGGTAGGGCAGGGCGTCGCCGAGCTCGGCGCACTGCCCGGCCAGCGTCACGAACCCCCGCCGCTGCGCGAGGTCGCACAGCTCGGTCACGATCCGCGTCTTGCCGATCCCCGCGTCGCCGCCCACCAGGGCGACGCCCGCGAGCCCGGCCGCGGCGCCGTCGAGCACGCCCAGAAGCTGATCGAGCTCGGAGGAACGCCCGATCAGCACCCTTTGCGGCGTACGCGTGACCACGTTCGCGAGTATGGCACGGTGCCCCGACAGAACCGCGACGACGGCGTCGGCCCCCACCCGGTGACCGAACCCTTCCTCTCACGGCCCGATTCGTACACGCTGTCCTACACGCGGGGGCCGCGGCACCCGCGTCACCGGAACCCATCGACTCGTGAAGGCACACATTGATGCGACTCGTTCGTGGCCACCTCTCCGACGACACCGGCGTCCCCGGTCCCGCCCGCTGGGCCGTGCGCGACGAGGAGGGCGACCGGCTGCTGCCGGAGGACTTCTCGCTCGGGGAGGCGCTCTCGTCCGGCCTCGACCACTTCCGCCGGTCCCTCGCGGCGGCGTCCGGCCCGGCCGTGACACTGGCACTCGCCGCGCCCGTGGACCGGTGGACGGAGGTATGGGCCGCGGGCGTCACCTACCGGAGATCGCGGGAGGCGCGAAAGGAGGAGAGCCACGAGCCCGACATCTACGAGCGGGTGTACGACGCCCCCCGCCCCGAGCTGTTCTTCAAGTCGCTCGGCTGGCGGGTCCGGGGGCACGGGCAGGCCATCGCCGTACGGCCCGACTCGTCCTGGGACGTCCCGGAGCCGGAACTGGCCGTGGTGGTCTGCGCCAGCGGGGAGATCGCCGGATACACCGTCTGCGACGACGTGAGCTCCCGCTCCATCGAGGGCGAGAACCCGCTGTATCTTCCGCAGGCGAAGATGTACCTCGGCGCCACCGCGCTCGGCCCGGGGATCCGTCCCGCCTGGGAGGTTCCCGACCCCTACGACCTCGGCATCCGGCTCGGCATCTCGCGCGGCTCCCGCGAGATCTGGGCGGGCTCGGCGAGCACCCGCCGGCTGCACCGGCGGATCGACGACCTCGTCGAACACCTCATGCGCGCCGACCGCTATCCGTACGGGGTGATCCTGACGACCGGCACCTGCCTCGTGCCGGAGTCGGACTTCACGCTGACGCCCGGCGACGAAGTGACCATCGAGATCGACGGCCTCGGCCGTCTGGTCACCCCCGTGAGCGGGGTCGACGGCATCGACCTGTGGCGGGACCTGCCCGGCCGGTGACCTCCCCGGCCGGGTCCGCCCGGTGCGGGCCCGCGCGGAGCGTCAGTGGCCCGTGGCGCCGTCGATCCGCTCGCGGAGCAGGTCGGCGTGCCCGTTGTGGCGCGCGTACTCCGCGATCATGTCGACCAGGATGCGGCGCAGCGAGATCGGCCGGCCGGTGGCGCGCTTGACACCGGTCTCGTCCAGCGACCGGGCCGCGGCCACGATCTCCCGGGAGCGCTCGCACTCCGCACGCCACACGGCGAACGCCTCGTCGACGTCCCCGCCCAGATCCTCGAAGTCCTGGTCGGGGTCGTCGTCCGAGTAGTAGAGGAGCGGGACGTCCTCACCGGCGAACTGGATGCGGAACCACCACCGCTCCACGCCGGCGAGGTGCCGGAGGATGCCGTGGAGGCTCAGCACGGACGGCGGCACTCCCTGGTCGGACAGCCGTTCCTTCGGCACGCCTGAGCACTTGAGCGCGAACGTCTCGCGGTGCCAGTCCAGGGAGGCGGTGAGGATCTCTCGCTCGTCGCCGACGAGGACGGGAGCGGACCGGGAGTCGCCGTCCCACTTCTTCGAGTAGTTCGCCTCGGGGATCTCGTTCACGCTCCGACCCTGTCAGACGGCACCGACAGTTCCCGGGACCGCGGCCGGAGCGGCGTTCGGCCTCCCGAGGCGTTCCGGGCCTCGGCCGCGGGATAGGACGGAGAGACGGACACGCCGGGTCGGGGCGCTCGCGGTTATGGTCGTGGTGTGCCTGACGCGATCTTCGCTCATCCGCGCCTCGCGGCCGTCTACGACGCCTTCGGCGGCGCCCGCGACGATCTGGCGGCCTACCTCGGCATCGCCGACGAGCTGGGCGCGGTCCGCGTGCTCGACATCGGATGCGGCACGGGGTGCCTGGCGGTCCTGCTCGCGGACAGCGGCCGTACGGTCGTCGGGGTCGATCCGGCCGAGGCGTCGCTTGGGGTGGCGAGATCGAAGGACCCGGCCGGAAGAGTCACCTGGGTCCACGGCGACGCCACGTCGCTGTCCACTCTCGGCTTCGACCTCGCGGTGATGACCGGAAACGTGGCGCAGGTCTTCCTCACCGACGACGACTGGACCCGGACCCTGCGGGGAGTCCGGTCCGCGCTGCGCCCGGGTGGTCACCTCGTGTTCGAGACGAGGCGTCCCGAACACCGGGCATGGGAGGAGTGGGCCGCCGGCTCCGCTCCGGTCACCCTGGAAGTCGCGGGGATCGGACCGGTGCGGCGCCGTCATGAGGTGACCGCGGTCAGCCTGCCGCTGGTCTCCTTCCGATACACCTTCGAGTTCCTCGCGGACGGCACGGTCGTCACCTCCGACTCCACGCTGCGGTTCCGGGACCGCGACGAGGTGGAGACGAGCCTGCTCGGCAACGGCTACCAGGTGATGGACGTGCGGGAGGCCCCCGACCGTCCGGGCCGCGAGTTCGTGTTCCTCGCGCGGCGCACGCCCTGAGGCCACCGGGACCCTGAGCCCGCCGGGACCCTGAGGCCACCGGAACCCTGAGGCACCGGGACCCTGAGGCCACCGGGACGGGCCGCGCCACGGCCTCCGTTCCCCTCCGGCGCCACCGCTGAAACAGCAGGACCGGTGCCGTTCGCGGCGTGCCGGGCGAGGGCCGGACGCCCGTCCCGAGGTGAAGGCGTTTTTGTCGGCGGCGCTGGCTAGTCTGCGGCGCGTGACGCGAGGACGGAGCCGGGACCAGGCGATCGAGGCGCCTTCCGCCCGCACCGGTGCCGGTGACAGTGCCGGGGAAGCGGCCGGGCGGGCGGCCGTCAGGCGCGGGCAGGCCGAGCAGCGGGAGGGCAGGGTCGCCGCGGGACTGTCGGAGCTGGAGCGGTGGCTGGCCGATCAGATCGGGCAGGGGATCGCGCAGGCGCGCCAGACGGGCCCGGCCGGCTGGGACGACCTCGCCAGACGGCTGGTCGACGCTCAGGCGCCGGGTGTGGCGGGCATCGTCACCCGGCTGCCCCGGGTGCTCGGCGCCGAGGACTGGCCGGGTCTCCTTCTCGGGGAGTACGCGCTGCTTCATCTGCTGGCCGTCGCCCACCGCCGCGCCGACGCGCTGCCCGGGCCGCTGCGGCAGACCGTACGGACCCGGGTCGGCTTTCCCGTCACGAGGGAGTCGGTGCTGGCCGGCCCGGTGGTGCGGGACCACTGGGACGTCGTCGGCTGCCGGGACGAGGAGCAGGAGCGGCTGGTCGCCCGGCGCGTGTGGCTGGCGGGCCGCGCGACGGGCCGCCCGGCGATGGTGCTGTCGTTCTCGCCGGTCGGGCAGCCGCCGGAGTCTTTCCCGCCGCCGGGCACGACGATCGACGCCGACCTCGCCTTCTACCCGGGCGCGTCGCCGCTGCGCGCCCTGGTGGCCGTGCGGCACGGCGACGTCGCGGCGGGCCCGCCACCGGGGACGGAGATCTCGCGGGTCCCCGCGCTGATCGCGGAGGTGCTCGCGGCCGATCCCTGGACCGACTCGTGGCCTCTGGTGCTCGCCGGGGTCGTCCCCTGCCCGGACGGCCTCGCCGATGGTGCTGGGGTCGTCAGTGAGGGGCCCTGCGGTGGTGGGGCCGACCGTGCTGGGATCGACAGCGGTGCGGGAGCGGTGCTGCCGTTGCACCCTGCCGTAGGCGTCCCGTGGCGGCTGCTGGCCGTCTCCGGCGGGCGGCCGGTGACGGTCACCGCCGAGTGGACGCCGCGCGGGCTGCTCCCGCTGACGGTCTGGGACGAGGAGGGTGAGGTGGTGCGCCTTTGACATCCTCCCCCTCGTAAACGAGGGGGATTCCAACCGTCGCCGGTCGGGTTTCCTGCTTCACCGCCGGTCGCCCCGTCCGAGAGGACTCTCGTTGAGGTCTTACACCGGCTCCACAGGCGTTTCACCTCTCCGCCAGCCCGGCGGCGAGGATGTTCTTGGCGGCGTTGACGTCCCGGTCGTGGACCGCGCCGCAGGCGCATTCCCAGGCCCGGACGTTCAGCGGCATCGCCTTTTGCAGTGCCCCGCACGCGCCGCACAGTTTGGAGGAGGGAAACCACCGGTCGATCACGACCAGTTCGCGCCCGTACCACCGCGCTTTGTACTCCAGCAGCGACCGCAGCTCCCGCCAGGAGGCGTCGGAGATGGCGCGGGCCAGCGTGTGGGTGCGGACCAGGTTGCGGATGGTCAGGTCCTCGATCACGACCACTTGATTCTCGCGGACGAGCCGAGTGCTGAGTTTGTGCAGGAAGTCCTGGCGCCGGTCGGCGATCCGGGCGTGGGCGCGGGCGACCTTGAGCCGGGCCTTGGCCCGGTTCGCGCTGCCCGCCGCTTTGCGTGCCAGCGAGCGCTGGGCCTTGGCCAGCCGCCTGCGGCCGGCCCGCTCATGCCGCGGGTTGGCGACCTTGCCGTCGCCGTCGGTCCCCCCGGGGATCGGACGCGACAGTGTGACCAGCGCGCTGATCCCCGCGTCCACCCCCACCACCGTCTCGGCAGGATCCAACGGGCGGACGGACTCCTCCACGAACAGGGACACGAACCACCGGCCGGCCGCGTCCCTGCTCACGGTCACCGTGGACGGCTGCGCCCCCTGCGGGAGCGGCCGCGACCACACGATGTCCAGCGGGCCGTTCATCTTCGCCAGCCACAACCGGCCGTCGCGCCAGCGGAACGCCGACCGGGTGTATTCGGCCGACGCCCGCGACTTCTTCCGCGACTTGAACACCGGATATCCGGCCCGCTTGGCGAAGAAGTTCGCGAACGCCGCCTGCAGGTGGCGCAGCGCCTGCTGCAACGGCACACTGGACACCCCGTTGAGGAACGCCAGTTCCTCCTCGCGCTTCCACGCCGTCAGCAAGGCCGAGGACTCCGCGTAGGAGACCCGGCGGCCCTCCAGGGTGTAGGCACGGGTACGTTCCTCCAGCGCCTTGTTGTAGACCAGGCGCACGCACCCGAACGTCCGGGCAAGCTCGGACGCCTGCTCGGGGGTGGGGTAGAAGCGGTACCGGTAGGCCCGCTTCACTATCTGCGCCACGCCTCACATCATGCACGCTCAGTCGAGCATCGCGCAGGTGTTCGACACGGCCCTGCTCCGCAGGGAGTCCGATTCCTCCCCCGCCTGAAGGCGGGGGTTTCCACGGAGATTTCTGATGACGCCGTGCCGAGCTGGTCACCCGGCCCGCCCTGTCCCGCCCGCTTCCTGCCGGAGGGACGTACGCCGTCCCCGCCGCAAGGAGAGGCGGCCCCGATGAACGAGTGCTGGGAGGAACTGGTGTCCACCGCGCTGGTGGGCGCCGGCCGCCGCGCCGTCCCGCCCGAGAGCCTGCTGGAGCGGGCCGCCGAGCAGGTGGTCCGGATGCGCGCGGGGCGGCGGCCGGGGAGGGGCACGCCGCCGGCTCCGGCCGCGGAGGAGACGCTGCCGCCCGTGCCCCGTGCCGCCGCGGCCCGGCTGGCCCGGATGCTCGCGGGTGAGCAGAACAGGCTGCTGACCGAGTGGCTGGAGACGGCGGCCGCGCGGCGGGTGCGCGTGCCGGCCGCCACGATCCCCGCGCTGCTCGACCTCGGGGCGCGGGACCGCTCGATCCGCGCGCACCTGGGGGCGGTCACCGGAGCCCGGGGCCGCTGGCTCGCCGGACTCAACTCCGTCTGGGCGTACCTGCTGGAGGAACCGGCGCACGAGCCGCCGGGGGAGGTGTGGGAGCTCGGCACGAGCGGAGACAGACGCGCCTTCCTCGCCGCCACACGCCGGCGCGATCCGGCGGCCGCACGGGAGTTGCTGGAACGCGGCTGGAGCGCGGAGACGCCGGAGGACCGGGCCGTCTTCGTCACGATCCTCGCCGAGGGGCTCGGCATGGCCGACGAGCCGTTCCTTGAGGCGGCGCTCGACGACCGGCGCCGTGAGGTGCGGCAGGCCGCCGCCGACCTCCTCACCCGCCTGCCGCGGTCGCGGCTGGCCCACCGGATGACGACACGGGCGTCCCGTTTCGTGACGGGGAACGGTCCCGGGATCTCGGCGGAACCGCCGGCGGACTGCGACGGCGAGATGGAGCGCGATGGCGTGCGGGCCCGGCCGCCCGCCGGCATGGAGACGCGGGGCTGGTGGCTGCAACAGGTGGTGGCGCACACTCCGCTGTCCTTCTGGCCGGGTCACCTCGGTATGCCGCCGGACGAGATCGCCCGGACGAGGATCGGCGACTGGGAGCGGGAGGTGCGCATGGGCTGGACCCGGGCCGCCATCCTGCAGCGGGACGCGACGTGGGCGCGTGCCCTGTTCGAGGCCGAGCCGCTGACCGACCTGCTGGCCGTGCTCCCGCCCGAGGAGCGATCTCACCGGGCGGCCGAGCTGGTGGCCGGCCACCCGGTGGACGGCCAACTGGTCATGATGCTGGGCGGCGTGCCGCGGCCGTGGGGGTCCCAGCTCGCGAGGGCCGTGCTCAAGAAGATCGTGGAGACCACGCGGACCCAGCCGTGGAACGCCGGAGAGCTGATCCGGCTCGCGGGCGAGCGGTTCGATCCCGCGGCGTACGCCCACGCGGGAGAGGTGCCCGAGCTGGCGGCGACCCTGCGGTTCCGCTTCGACATGCTGAAGGAGCTTTCGTGACCACCGTTCTGCGCCCGCACGCGGAGGAGCAGTTCGCCGACGAGCTGGCGATCCTCGCGAAGACCGACGACCGGCCGCGACCGCCGGGCTGGCGGCTCTCGCCCTGGGCGGTGACGACCTACGTGCTGGGAGACGGCGGTCAGATCACACCGAAGTACATCGGCCCGCGCAGGATCGTCGAGGTCGCGGTCGCGACGCTCGCCACCGACCGGGCGCTGCTGCTGCTCGGCGTGCCGGGCACGGCCAAGACCTGGCTGTCGGAGCACCTCGCCGCGGCGATCTGCGGCGACTCGACGCTGCTCGTGCAGGGCACGGCCGGCACGGCGGAGGAGGCGGTCCGCTACGGGTGGAACTACGCGCGGCTGCTGTCGGAGGGCCCCTCCCGTCTGGCGCTGACGCCGAGCCCGGTCATGCGCGCGATGGCGGACGGACGGCTGGCCCGGGTCGAGGAGCTCACCCGCATGCCGTCCGACGTGCAGGACGCGCTGATCACCGTGTTGTCGGAGAAGACGCTGCCGATCCCGGAGCTGGGGGAGGAAGTGCAGGCCGCCAAGGGCTTCAACGTCATCGCCACCGCCAACGACCGTGACCGCGGGGTCAACGACCTGTCGAGCGCGCTGCGCAGGCGGTTCAACACGGTCGTGCTGCCGGTCCCGGCCAGCTTGGAGGAGGAGGTCGACATCGTGACCCGTCGCGTGGCGCAGCTCGGCCGCTCCCTGGAGCTGCCGGAGACCGTGACCGGGCTGGCGGAGATCCGCCGGGTGGTGACGGTCTTCCGCGAACTGCGCGCGGGGGTGACCGCCGACGGGCGGACCAAGGTCAAGTCACCCACCGGCACGCTCAGCACGGCGGAGGCCATCTCGGTCGTCACCGGCGGGATCGTGCTCGCCGCCCATTTCGGCGACGGCGTGCTGCGCCCGGCCGACGTCGCGGGCGGCATCCTGGGAGCGGTGGTCCAGGACCCGGTGTCCGACCGCGTGGTGTGGCAGGAGTATCTGGAGACCGTCGTCCGCGACCGCGACGAGTGGCGCGACTTCTACCGGGCCTGCCGCGATGCCGGCTGAGACCGCCGCCACCTCGCCCGGCCCGCACGCGACCCCACGCAAGGGCCAGGGCGAGGACACGAGGGTGAGCCGGGTCGAGGGTCGGGCCGAGGACACCAACGTGGGCCAGGGCCGGGCCGGGGACACCGGCGGGGGCAGGGCCGAGGGCCGGGGCGGGGACAGCAATGTGGGCGGGGGCGAAGGCCGGGCCCGGGACACCGGTGGGGGCGAGGACACGAGGGTGGGCCGGGGCGGGCCGCGGGTGTGGGTGCTCGGAGTGCGGCATCACGGGCCGGGATCGGCCAGGGCGGTCCGTGACGAGCTGACCAGGATCCGGCCCGATCTCGTGCTGGTCGAGGGCCCGCCCGAGGCCGACGGCCTGGTGGCGCTCGCCGCCGACCCCGGCATGCGCCCGCCCGTCGCGCTCCTGGCGTACGTGCCGGGGCAGCCGTCGCGGGCCGCTTTCTGGCCGTTCGCGGAGTTCTCGCCGGAGTGGCAGGCGATCATCTATGCCACCGGGGCGGGCGCCGAGGTGCGGTTCTGCGACCTGCCCGCCGGCCACAGCCTCGCGCTCGACGCCGACCCCGTACGCCGCGATCCCATCGGCGAGCTGGCCCGCGCGGCGGGGTACGACGACCCGGAGCGGTGGTGGGAGGACCTGGTCGAGCACCGGGGCGAGGCCGGGACGCTCGACGTGGTCGCCGAGGCGATGCGGGCGGTACGCGACGGGCACGTCGCGGAGGGCACGGAGGCCCGGCGCGAGGCGTACATGCGCAGGACGCTGCGGAAGGCGGTGCGTGAGGGCTACGCCCGGATCGCGGTGGTCTGCGGGGCCTGGCACCTGCCCGCGCTGACTCTGCCCGAGTTCACCGCTCCCGAGTTCACCGCGCCCGAGTTCAGCGCGCCCGAGTTCACCGCGCCCGATCTGGCCCTGTCCCGAGCGACGCCGCCCGGATCGACGCCGCCCGCATCGCCGTCCGGGCCGACACCATCCGCGCCGGGCCTGCCGGGACGTCGCGCCGGCGGGTCCGCTCCGCAGGCCGGGACCGGCCCGGCCGCGACAGACGGGCAAGGCCGCCCGCCCTCGGCGGCGGAGGACGAGCGGCTGCTACGCGGCCTGCCCAGGGTCAGGGTCGAGATGACGTGGGTGCCGTGGACCCACGGACGGCTCGCGGCGGGCGCCGGCTACGGCGCGGGCGTCGCCGCGCCCGGGTGGTACGAGCATCTCTTCACGGCGCCCGGCCATCCGGTGGAGCGCTGGCTCGCCCGCGCGGCCGCCATCCTGCGCGAGGAGGGCCTGCCCGTCTCCTCCGCGCACGTCATCGAGGCCGTACGGCTGGCCGAGGGGCTGGCCGCGCTGCGCGGGAGGCCGCTCGCCGGGCTGTCGGAGGTCACCGAGGCGGTGAGGGCGGTGCTGTGCGGCGGCGACGAGCTGCCCGTCGAGCTGGTCCAGCGGCGGATGGTCGTGGGGGAGCGGCTCGGGCGGGTGCCGGACTCCACGCCGATGGTGCCGCTGCGGCGTGACCTGCGCGACGAGCAGCGGCGGCTGCGCATGAAGCCGGAGGCACTGACCGGGGAGCACGACCTCGACCTGCGCAGGCCGCTCGACCTCGGCCGCAGCCGGCTGCTGCACCGGCTCGCCCTGCTGGACGTGCCCTGGGGAACCCCGCGGCGGGCGCGCGGCAAGGGGACGTTCAAGGAGTCGTGGTCGCTGGAGTGGCGCCCGGAGCTCGACGTGGCCCTCGTCGAGGCCGCCGTCTGGGGGATCACGGTCGAGGCGGCGGCGACGTCCCGCGTCCGCGACCTCGCGGGAGGCGCGGGCCTGCCCGAACTGGCCGCACTGGTCGAACGCTGCCTGCCGGCCCATCTTCCCGGAGCGCTGCCGTACGTGCTGGGGCGGATCGAGGACCGGGCGGCGCTCGACGGAGAGGTGCGCCACCTCATGGGGGCGCTGCCCGCGCTCGTGCGGACCCGCCGGTACGGGGACGTGCGCGGCACCGAGGGCCTCGCGGGCGTCACCGAGTCGATGCTGGCGCGGATCTGCGCCGGGCTGTCCCCCGCTCTGACGGGGCTGGACGAGGACGCCGCCCGCGAGATGGCGGCGCTGGTGGACGGCGTCCACGCGGCGGCCGGGCTGATGGGAGGCGGCCGGTGGCTCACGACGCTGGCCGGGATCGCCCGGCGCGATGACCTGCCGGGGCTGCTCGACGGCCGGATCGTGCGGATCCTGTTCGACGCCGGGGCGCTGGAGGACGACGTGGCCGCCCGCATGGCGCGGTCGATGTCGCCCGGCAACCCCCCGGCCCGGTCCGCGGCCTGGATGGAGGGCTTCCTCTCCGGGGGCGGCCTGCTGCTCGTCCACGACGCGCGCCTGCTCGCCACCGTCGACGCCTGGCTCACCGGCCTGTCCTCCCAGGAATTCGTGGACGTGCTGCCGTTGCTGCGGCGCACGTTCGGCGCCTTCCCGGCGCCGGAGCGGCGGATGATCGGCCGGCGGGTCCGCTCCGGCTCCCCGCCGGGCTCGACATCGGGCTCCGGACCCGGCGACGGCGCGGACTACGACGACGCGCTGGCGGCGGCGGCCGGCCGGACCGTGCGGGAGATCCTGGGCCACGGGATGTCCGGAGCCATGGGCGGGAGGCCCTGATGGGCGGCGAGGAGGAGCGGCTGCGCCGCTGGCGGCTGGTGCTGGGCGGCGCCGCGGAGGGGGCAGCGGAGGGGGGCCTGGAGGGGGTGCTGGAGGGCGCGGACGCCCGGATGGACGCCGCACTTACGGCCCTCTACGACGAGCAGGAGCGGCGCGGCGCCGGCCTCGGCGCGTCCGCGCCGCGGGTGGCCCGCTGGCTGGGAGACATCAGGGAACACTTTCCCGCCAGTGTCGTGCAGGTCATGCAGAAGGACGCCATCGAACGGCTCGACCTGACCCGGCTGCTGCTGGAGCCCGAGATGCTGGAGGCGGTCGAGCCCGACGTCCATCTCGTGGGCACCCTGCTGTCGCTGAACCGGCTGATGCCGGAGCGGGCCCGCGAGTCGGCCAGAGCCGTCGTCCGCACGGTCGTGCGGGATCTGGAGGCGCGGCTGACGCGACGCACCCTGGCCGCCGTCAGCGGCGCGCTCGACCGCTCGGCGAGGACACACCGGCCCAGGAGGACGGCCGAGGTCGACTGGGACCGGACGATCCGGGCGAACCTCGGCAACTACCTGCCCGAGCGGAAGACCGTCGTGCCGTCCCGGCTCGTCGGGTACGCCCGCGGGCAGCGGGGTGTCCGGCGGGACGTCGTGCTGGCCGTCGACCAGAGCGGCTCGATGGCCGTCTCGGTGGTGTACGCGGGCGTCTTCGCCGCGGTGCTCGCCTCGATGCGCGCGCTCAGGACCTCGCTCGTGGCCTTCGACACGGCCGTGGTGGACCTCACCGATCAGCTGCGTGACCCGGTCGAGGTGCTGTTCGGCACCCAGCTCGGCGGCGGAACCGACATCAACCGGGCCGTGGCCTACTGCCAGACCCTCGTCACCCGGCCGGCCGACACGATCCTCCTGCTGGTCAGCGACCTGTACGAGGGAGGGCCGAGGGAGGAGATGCTGCGCCGGATCGCCGCCCTGACCGCGGCCGGGGTCCAGGTGATCGTGCTGCTCGCGCTGTCGGACGAGGGGGCGCCGCAGTACGACCGCGAGAACGCGGCGGCGCTGGCCGCGATGGGCGTGCCGGCCTTCGCCTGCACCCCGGACGCCTTCCCCGAGCTGATGGCGGCCGCCATCGAGCGCCGGTCCTACGACCAATGCCGGATAACGCCACCCGGACGATGATTTGTAAGGTCCGTATCATGACTTCGGTAATGTCCGCTCCAACCGTCTTCAGCCAGCGTTACCGCTCCCTGAGCGTCGGGATCGTGGCCCTGGTGATGCTCGTGGCGTTCGAGTATCTGGCGGTTGCCACCGCGATGCCGCTGATCGGCCGGGAGCTGAACGGCTACCGCCTCTACGGCCTCGCGTTCAGCGGCGGCATGGCGGCCAACGTCATCGCCACGGTGGTCGGCGGGCGCTGGAGCGACGCGCGGGGGCCGTTCCCCGCCCTGTGGACGGGGGTCGCGGGGTTCGTCGCCGGGCTGGCGGTGTCGGGGTTCGCGCCCGCCATGGAGGTCTTCCTCGCCGGCCGGTTCCTCCAGGGGCTCGGCGGCGGCCTGTTCAACGTGGCGCTGTACGTCCTCGTCGCCCAGGCCTACCCCTCCGCCATGCACCCGAGGGTGTTCTCGGCGCTGGCCGCGGCGTGGGTGCTGCCGTCGGTGGTCGGTCCGGCCGTCACCGGCTTCGTGGCGGAGACCTGGAGCTGGCGCTGGATCTTCCTGGGCGTGGCCGTGCTGTCGGTTCCCGCCGCGCTGGTCATGTGGCGCGGCCTGCCCCCGCCGGCCGGGCAGCCGAGGGAGGCGATGGGCCGGGCCTTCCTGCCCCGGTTCGCCTGGGGCGTGTGCGCCGCCGTCGGCGCGGCCCTGCTGCAGTACGGCAGCGGCGCGGCGGGCGCGGGGGTCCTGCTGGCGGGCGCCGGGCTGGCGGTCCTCGCGCTGGCGCTGCCGAGACTGCTGCCCCGGGGCACGCTGCGCGCCGCCCGGGGCCTGCCCACGGTGATCGCGCTGCGGGGCCTGGCCGCCGGGTCGTTCTTCGCCGCCGAGGTGTTCGTCCCGCTGATGCTGGTCCGGGAGCGGCACCTGAACACGGCCGAGGCCGGTCTCGCGCTCACCGGAGGAGCCCTCGCCTGGTCGCTCGGCTCGTGGATCCAGGGGCGCAGGCCCCACGCGCGGGCGCTGACCATCCGGCTCGGCGCGACGCTGATCGCCGCCGGCATCTGCGTCACCACCCTCGTCGTCGTCCCCGCCACTCCGGTCGTCGTGGCGTTCGCGGGCTGGCTGGTGGCGGGCCTGGGCATCGGCATGGTCTTCCCGACGCTGTCGGTGCTGGTGCTGGAGCTGTCCGCGCCGGGGGAGGAGGGCCGCAACAGCGCCTCGCTGAGCATCGGCGAGTCGGTCTTCGCGGTCGTCGCCGTCGCGGTCACCGGCGCCCTGTTCGCGGCGTACGGGGGCAGGTCGTGGGTCTACGTGACGTGCCTCGGCCTGCTGGTCGTGATGGCCGGCACGGCCGCGGTCGTCGGCGGCCGGTTCGAGCACCGCCGCGAACCGGGCACCATGGAGGTCTAGGGACTCCCGGAAATCCCGCCGTGGAGCAGGCCGGGCCGGCCGCCCGGGGCATGACGCCACGGAACGGCCGCCGGCGGGGATACGGGGAAGAAACGAGGGGATCCGAGTGCCGCGTATCCGGGAGCTGGAGGTCTTCAGGATGACCCTGCCGTACGGCAGGCGTCCGGAGACCGTCCTGGTGAAGATCACGGACTACGGCGGCATGGTCGGCTGGGGCGAGGCCGTCGATCCGGCCGCGGCCGGGCCGCTGGAGCGGGCTCTGCCCGCGCTCGTCGGTCTCGACTGGGAACACCCCTCGGAGCTGGGGGACAATCCGGGCGGCGCGGCCGGAGACATGGCCTGCTGGGACTTGTGGGGCCGCATGAACGGCGTCCCGCTCGCCCACGCCCTCGGCGGCACCCGCACGTCCCTGATCGCGACGGTCAGGCTGGCGGCGGACCGCTCGCTGGAGAGCATGGTCGCCCGGGTGAACCGGCACGTCTGCGCGGGCTACGGGCACGTGACGCTGGACGTCCACCCCGGCTGGGACGTCGAGCCGCTGCGGGCCGTGCGCGCCGCCTACCCGGGCCTGGCCATCGCGGTGGACGGGCGCGGCGCCTACACCGAGATCACCCAGCTGGAGGCGCTGGACGCCTATGGGGTGGTGGCTATCGAGCGCCCCTTCAAGGACCTCCTGACCAGCGCCGACCTGCAGGACCGGGTGTCGGCCGCGGTCGCGGTCGAGGTGGCCTCCGTGGCCGAGCTGGACGAGGCGACGCGCCTCGGCGCGGGCCGGGCGCTGCTCCTGCGGCCCGCCAGGTTCGGCTCACTCAGCGCGGTGCGGCGCGCGCACGACCACGCGGCGGAGGCGGGGTGGGGCATCGTCTGCGCCGGGGGCCTCGGCGCGGGCCTGGCCCGGGCCGCGACGGTCGCCGTCGCCAGCCTGCCCGGCTGCACCCTGCCCAGCGACGTGGCCGAGCCGCCGCGCAGCGCTCAGGTGGTGCTCCCGCCGGTCGGCGCGTCCGGCGGGGTCGTCGCCGTGCCGCTCACCCAGCCCGGCCTCGGCCACACCGTGGACGAGGACCGCGTACGCCGCCTCGCCCGCGAGTCGTTCCGCGTCTGATCCACCCGGCGTCACGCCGGCCACCCGCCTTCGTCGCGCCCCGGACGGACGAGCCACGCCGGTCCCCGGCGGGGTCACGATCTTTCAGCGCGCCGTCGCCGTGCCCGGCGCCCCGCAGCCGTCCTCGATCGGGCTCGGCGTCCCCGGCGACGGCAGCACGGTCGGCACCGGCGCGGGGGAGGGAGAGTGGCGATGCCGGAGCCGCCGCGGACCGGCCGGGGAGCCGTTCGACGGGGTCGCCGGAGGAGAGGTCTGGGCGTGCAGCGAGTCACGGATCGCCCGCGCCGTGAGCAGCCGGATCCGGTCCCAGTCGGGGTAGGCGGTGTTGACCAGCGGTGGCACGAACTGGAGGCTGGTCACCCCGGCGTGCTTGACCTTCCAGGCCAGCGGCACCAGGTGTTCCAGCATCGGCCTCGGCACGTCGGTGCTGAGGATCCTGCGGGTGGCCGCCGCGATCTGGGTGAACCGCGTCAGCACGGTCGCCGGGTCGGCCTGGCCGAGCAGCGCGCCGAGCAGGCATCGCTGACGGTGCATCCGGTCGAAGTCGTCGCTCAGGGTGCGGGAACGGGCGTACCATAGCGCCTCGGTGCCGTCCAGGCGGCGGGTCCCGGCCCTGACCACCCCCTCGTCGTACCGGCCGTACACGATGTCGCGGTCCACGGTGAGCACGACCCCGCCGAGAGCGTCGATCATCTTCGCCAGGCCCCAGATGTTGACCAGCGCGTACCAGTCGATCCGCAGGCCGAGGATGTAGCCGACCGTCTCCTTGAGGACCTGCGCGCCCATGTGCCGGTGGCCGCCGAACAGTTCGGGGTGGTCGTCGGCGTACTGCCACACCGAGAACAGCAGGTCCTCCCGCCATCCGGGCCGATACTCCGGAAGCCGGAACCCGAAGGGGAACCGGACGGCCATCGGGCTGCCCGGAGGGAACCGCACGTGCTCCAGGTTGCGGGGCAGGCCGAGCAGCACGGCGCGGCCCGTGCGGACGTCGACGCTGGCGACGTTGATGCTGTCGGTGCGCATCCCGATCCGGTCGGCGCCCCAGTCGCCGCCGAGCAGCAGCACGTTGACCCGGTCCCGGCCCGCCCACGGATCCTCGGGCCCCGCCCCGGCGGCGCCCGCCGGTCCGCCCCCGCCGGGCGTGGTGAAGATCGCGTCGAGCGTCCGCTCGGACAGGGAGACGTACCGGGCGGCGACCGCGAACGGCACCGCGACGGCGACCGCGAGCACGCCCGCGACCAGCCCGGTGAGGATCTGCCCCGAGCGCGGCAGCGCCGCGGGACGCAGGACGGCGTACGAACGGACGACCAGCCAGAACCAGGCGACGGAGCAGGCCACGAAGACCAGGGAGATCTGGCTCAGCCACCCCAGCGCCCGTCCGGCGAGGCCCGCGTCGGCCCCCGCGGCGACGCCCACGACGCAGACGATCGTGGTCAGGTAGGCGCCGAGGAGGGTCAGCCCCGTGCGGCGGCGGCCCGCGCGCAGGTGCGCCGCGCCCGGCAGCACCGCCGACAGCGCCACCCAGGCGATGAGCGCGACGGCTCCGCGCGCC
>QFZU02000152.1 GCA_003260025.2 Microbispora triticiradicis
GTCGCCACGGGCGCCGGAGGCGGCGGCGCCGCGGTCGCGGCCGGTGCGGCGGGGGCCGCGCTCACCGCGATCGGCGGGGGCGGCCAGGTCTTCTCGCCGTCGCGGACGACGGTCATCGCCCGCTGCACGGGATCGTCGAAGTCCAGCCGCACGTGGCCGTCCTTGTCCGGCGTGAGGAGTTTCATCAGGTTGACGAGGTTGGTGCCGTACAGCTGCGAGGCCTGCGCGGGCAGCCGCCCGGCGAGGTCGGTGTATCCGATGATCGTCACTCCGTTGGCGGTGACGACCACCTCCCCGGCCCGGGTGCCGGCGACGTTCCCGCCCTGCGCGGCGGCCATGTCGACGATGACGCTGCCCGGGCGCATCAGCGCCACGTGCTCGGCCGTGAGCAGCGTGGGGGCCGGGCGTCCCGGGATGAGCGCCGTGGTGACGACGATGTCCACGTCCGCGGCCTGCTCGGCGTACATCTCGGCGGCGCGCAGGTCGTAGTCCCGCGAGGTCTCCCTGGCGTACCCGTCCGCGCCCGACCGCTGGGCGACCCCGACGTCGAGGAACTCCGCGCCGAGCGACCGCACCTGTTCGGCCACCTCGGGCCGGGGGTCGGTGGCCCGCACGATCGCGCCCAGACTGACCGCCGTGGCCGTCGCCGCCAGCCCGGCCACGCCCGCCCCCGCCACGAGGACCTTCGCCGGGGGGATCTTCCCGGCCGCGGTCACCTGGCCGGTGAAGAACCGCCCGAACGCGTGCGCCGCCTCGATCACCGCGCGGTACCCGGCGATGTTCGCCATCGAGCTCAGCACGTCGAGCGACTGCGCGCGGGAGATCCGGGGCACGGCGTCCATCGCCAGCACGGTCACCGGCCGCCGCGTGAGCGCGTCCAACAGGTCCGGGTTCGCCGCCGGGCCGATCAGGGAGACGAGCGTCGCGCCGTCGCGCAGCGCCGCGATCTCCTCCTCCGCCGGGGCGTTCACCTTCAGCACGACGCCGGCGCCCCACGTCTCCTCCCGGCCGCCGATCCGCGCGCCCGCCCGGACGTACGCGTCGTCCGTGAAGCCCGATCTCTCGCCGGCGCCCGATTCGACGATCACCTCGTAGCCGAGTGAGAGCAGTTGCGGGATGGTGGCCGGGGTGGCCGCGACCCGGGTCTCACCCGGCGCCGATTCGGCGACGACGCCCAGGCGCTGAGCTGCATGACTCATCGCGGAAATGGTCCTTCCTGTCACGCGGGTCGCCGGGTGGCCGGCCCCGCTGCCGCGCCGCCCGCCGCTCGCTCGTGGCTCGCGGTGGTACGGCGTGACGGTGTGCCGGGCCGTGGCCGGCCGGACAGCCATGAAAGGGGCGGATGCGGTGTGATGCGACGTACGGAGGAAGTGTCCCCAGTTTTCCCCTTTGGGATCAAGGCATCGCCGCAGTAGTTCCGTCATCGCGAACCACCGGACATGCTCACCCGCCCGTCGCCGATGATCCGGTGGTCGTACGGCCGGGAGCGGAGGCGACGCGGTGGCCGTCGTCCGGCGGCTGTGCGGGGTGCAGGCGGCGGTGCGGCGGGACGGCCTCGCCGGCCCTCCGTCGAGTGTCGCTCGGGGGCGGCGCTGAAGACCTGCGGCGGGGCGGTCGGCGCACTGGCCGAGGGAGTCCACCTGAACGCGGCACACTCCGTACGGGCCGGTCGACTTCGCCTTCGACCTCCTCCGCCCCCTTGTTCGCCGCGAACACCACCACCGCGAAGCACCCGCCAAGGAGCAGCAGGAGAAAAACGCCGACAAGCCGCCCTGCTCCTCCGGCGCGTCCGACCCCGTCAGCGGCGCAGCAGCCGTACCAGGCGGAAGCCCGCTAGGACGCCGACTCCGAGGTGGGCCGTGACGAGGGCGATCTGGAAGACCCGCTGACCCGCGGTGAGGTCGGCGGCGTAGCCGCCGTCGTAGAAGCCGGACATGAAGGCGAGCACTCCGGCGACGGCCAGGAGGGCCGAGGCGGGGACGGCGACGCCGCGATGACGCCGGGTCGCGCCGGCGACCAGCAGGACCTGCGCGATCATCATCGGAATCGGCGCCGACAGCCGCGCCTGCGGCCCGAGGGCGTCGAGCAGGGTCGGGCTGAGGCCGGCGGACAGGGAGATGATCGCGCCGGTGACATCCATGGCGAGCAGCAGGCCTACACCGGCGACGAGCGCGGACGCTAGTGGGCGAGCGGCGGGTGTGGTGGCGGGTGCGGGCATGTCGTCTCCTCGAAGAACGCAGTGGGTGCTTACGAATTCGAGGGTCCGGCGGAGGACGTCCGGCCGGCATGAGCCGCCGGTCCCCCGCGGGACGGGACATCTCGTCCCGTGACGGCGGGACGCGCGGGTGGCAACATCCCCCTCATGACGGACAGATCGGCCCGGCGCGCCGCCGTGGCGGCGGGCGCGCTACTCGTCCTGGTCCTCGGGACGCTGGTCGTCGAGCCCAGGCTGCGGCAGCTGGGCGTGACAGGGATCGTCGAACGGTTCGACGCCTTCCGCGCGGTCGCGGCGCTGTCGTTCGGAGTGCCCGGCCTGTTCGTGGTGGCGCAGCGGCCGGGAAGCCGGGTCGGCTGGGTGATGGTGATCGTCGGCACGGCCCAGGCGCTCGGGCTCGCCCTCGGCGCGTACGGCCTGCTCGGCATCAACAGCGGCCTCGACGACGATGCGGCCGGCGGCGGCATGGGCCTGCCGGGGGACGACTGGGCGATGTGGGTGTCCAACTGGCTGTGGATCCCCGCCTACCTGCTGGTCCCGACGATCTTCTTGCTGATCTTCCCGGAAGGCCGGCTCCTCTCGCCCCGATGGTGGCCCGCGCAGGCCGCGGCGTTCGCCGGCATAGGGGTGAGCACGCTCGACTGGATGCTCCGCCCGGTGACCTACGAGCAGGTCCCCGGGCTCTTCCCCAGCGGATACGCGGGCCCGCTGGCCGGACTCACCGGGGTGCCGGACGCCCTGAGGACCGCGGGTACGGTGTGCACGGTCGGTGCGGTGCTCGCCGCGGTCGGCTCGCTCGTCGTCCGTTACCGATCCGCGGGCGAGGAGGTGCGACGGCGGCTCCAATGGGTACTGGCCGCCGCGCTGCTGACGGTGGGCCTGCTCGGTGTCGCCCTGTTCGTGCCGTGGGGGCCGGTCATCGTGGCGCTCGCCGCCGTTCCGCTGCCGGTGGCGGTGGCGGTGGCCGTCGTCGCGCACCGCCTTTGGGATCTCGACCTCCTGCTGTCGCGCGCGCTCGCGTTCGGCGCTGTCAGCGTCGCCCTGCTGGCCGCGTACGCCCTGGCCGCGGCCACACTCGGGAACGCGATCGGCTCCGGGGCGTCCGCTCTGATCGTGGCGCTCGCGGTGCACCCTTTCTATCGGCGGGTGTCCGCCGCCGCGAACCGCCTCGTGTACGGCGACCGCGACGACCCGGCGCGTGCGCTGCGCCGGCTCGGTGTGCGGCTCTCGGACGCGGGTGCGCCCGGCGACCTTCTGGAGCGGATGGCCGCGGAGGTAGGGCGGGTCCTGCGCATACACTACGTGGCCGTCGAGGAATCGGGGG
This sequence comes from Microbispora triticiradicis, assembly GCA_003260025.2. Lineage (GTDB taxonomy): Bacteria > Actinomycetota > Actinomycetes > Streptosporangiales > Streptosporangiaceae > Microbispora > Microbispora triticiradicis. Next base: position 3,540 of record QFZU02000152.1, read on the forward strand.
CGGTCGTGGCCTCCTGGGGCCGCCCGAGCGGCGTCGGCGCCGATGTGACGGAGAGCGTCCCGCTCCTCCACCAGGGCGAGCCGGTCGGCACGCTCGTGCTGGGGGAGCGGCTGCGCCCCAAGGACCGTGCTCTGCTGGCGCAGCTCGCGCCGCACGTCGCGGTGGCCGTACGGGCGCACCGCCTCGGCGCGGACCTGGAGCGTTCGCATGGGCGGCTGCTGGCGGCCCGGCAGGAGGAGCGCGACCGGCTGCTCTACGAACTCCACGACGGGCTCGGTCCCACGCTGGCGGCCCTCGCGCTGCAGGTGGACCGGGGCAGGCGTCTGGTCGACGCCGACCCTGAGGGGGCGAAACAGGTGCTGGAGGAGCTGTCCGGCCACATCCGCGGCACGGTCGTGAACATCCGCGCGATCGTCAACGACCTGCGCCCGCCGCCCCTGGACACTCTGGGGCTCACGGGCGCGCTGGCCGAGCTCGGCAGGGGCTTTGCGGGTGATCTCGTGGTGGAGGTGGAGGCTCCGCCCGACCTGCCCGCCCTTCCGCCGCCGGTCGAGCTGGCCGCCTACCGGATCGCGGCCGAGGCCATGACGAACGCCGTACGGCACGCCATGGCGTCCCGGTGCACGGTCAGCCTGCGGGCGGGCGATGCGCAGGACGTCCTGGAGTTGCGGGTCGACGACGACGGCGTCGGGGTGGGGTCGCCCACCCGCCGCGGGTTCGGCCTCGCCTCCATGCGGCGCCGGTCCGAGGAGCTCGACGGCACCTTCGAACTGCTCGACCAGGGCGGGGTGGGCACACACATGGTCGTACGGCTCCCGCTGGCGGTCCGATGATCCGCGTCATGGTGGTGGAGGACCACCCGGTGTTCGCCGAAGGGCTGGTCGCGCTCTTCCGCGATCTGCCCGAGGTGGAGGTCGCGGGGGTGGCGAGCACCGGTGAGGCGGCCGTCGACCTGGTGGATCAGGTCGCTCCCGACGTCGTCCTGATGGATCTGCACCTGCCGGGCATCAGCGGCATCGAGGCGACGTCCCGGATCACGGCCCGGCATCCCGGCGTGGCCGTGCTGGCCCTGACCATGCTGTCCGACGACGCGTCGATCCTCGCCGCCGTACGGGCCGGCGCCCGCGGCTACCTGCTCAAAGAGGCGACGCCCGCGGACATCGTGCGCTCGCTGGAGGCGGTGGCCTCGGGTCAGGTCGTGTTCGGCGCGGCGACCGGAAGCCGGGTGCTGGCCGCTCTCACCGCGTCGGCCGTACGGCCCCGGCCGCTGCCCGAGCTGACGGAACGCGAGGTGGAGGTGCTCGACCTCGTCGCCGTGGGTCTCACCAACCACGCCGTCGCGCGGCGCCTGTCTCTGAGCGAGAAGACCGTGCGCAACCACGTGTCGAACATCTTCGCCAAGCTCGGCGTCTCCGATCGCGCCGCGGCGGTGGCGCGCGCCAGGGACGCCGGACTCGGCGGCCGGTAGGAGCGGGCCTCATCGGCTGCGCGCCGGTGCCGGGCCATCAGACTCGCCGACGAGGCCACGATCCTGCCGCACCTCGCCCGGCCGAACCCGATCTGGTCGGCGATCGAGGAGAGCCCCGCCGTGGTCATGGCCGTGGCCGGCGACTGGGCATACATCGAGGGGGCGTGTGAAGCGCGGCCCGCCGACGGCGCCGATCTACCTGCGGGCCCCGTGGCCGAGGGGATAATCACCGGCGAAGCGCCGCGAAGCCTGTCACTGTGGATGGTATGGATCTCACCGACGCCGAGCACCTGGCTCGGGCGCTGAGCGACCTTCTGCACGAGGCCCGCCGGAGCATCGACGAGGGCCGGGAGTCTCCCGAGCTCGTGGCGCGGGTCACCGGGCACCTCGGGTGCGACCTGCGGCGCGTCGTGAACGTCGCCGAGAGCTTCCCCAGCTGGGAACACGTCAACCTGCAGCGCGGCACGGACGCGTACCTGGCGGCGTACAGCCCCGGCGCCGAGTGGGCCGGCGTCACCGGCCAGGGGCGTGAGCACACCGAACTCGTCGACATGCTCGTCAGCGCCGCCCGCGGCTGGGAGAGGTTCGAGCCGGGCGCGGTCGACTACGCGACGGCGGCGACCGGGCCCGACCGGACCACGGAGGTCGTCTCGCTCGGCCTGGTCCTGACCCGGTCTCCGCAGGGCGTTCCGGTGGTGCTGAGCCTGCGGGGCCCCCACGAGCACGGCGCGCCGGAGTGCCGGCTCGTCGTGCTCGCCCCCGACCGGGCGAGCGCGACCGCCACCCGCGACGAGGTCGAGCGTCTCATGCGCGCCGACGACGTCTACCGGGGGCAGGTCCTGTCGTTCCAGTGGAGCGAGCACCGGGGCAACGACCTCGTCACCTTCCTGCCCCGGCCGGACCTCGACGCCGAGCAGGTGATCCTGCCCGAAGGCGTGCTCGGCACGATCGAACGGCACATCGTCGGCATCGGCGAGCAGGCCGACCGGCTGCGCGCGTACGGGCAGCACCTGAAGCGCGGCCTGCTGCTGCACGGCCCGCCCGGCACCGGCAAGACGCACACGGTCCGCTACCTCATGGGCCGGATGACCGGCTGCACGGTCATCGTGATGACGGGCGCCGCGATCCGCTTCGTCGCGCAGGCGGCCGGTCTCGCCCGGCGGCTGCAACCGGCGATCGTCGTGCTGGAGGACGTGGACCTGGTGGCCCGCGACCGCTCCTTCACCGAGGACGGCAACCCGCTGCTGTTCGCCCTGCTGGACGCCATGGACGGCGTGGGGGCGGACGCGGACATCACGTTCGTGCTCACCACGAACCGCGCGGACGTGCTGGAGCGGGCGCTGGCCGACCGTCCGGGCAGGGTGGACCTGGCCGTGGAAATTCCCCGGCCCGACGCGGCAGGCCGAGCCGCCCTGCTGCGCCTGTACGCGCGTGACCTGCGGCTGGAGGCCGACCTGGAACCGGTCGTCGCGAGGACCGAGGGCGCCACCGCGTCGTTCTTCAAGGAACTGCTGCGCCGGGCCGTGCTGTCCGCGCTGCGCGCCGGGGACGGGACCCCCGTGCTCACGGACGAGCACGTCGGGCGGGCGCTGGAGGAGATGCTGGGCGAGCGCGAGGCGCTGACCAGGTCCCTGATCGGCGCGGGGGAGCGGGGCCCTGACGGCTACGAGGACGAGGAGGACGCGGCGGAGTTTCCGGTCATCACCGGTGGAGGCCCTGTGCCCGGTGCCTACGTTTCGAGGCTCCGTCTCGATTTCGACGGGCCCTGACAGCAGCGCCGCGCCAAGCCACCCGCGCCCCGCCACGGCCCCGCCACGCCAAGCCGCCCGCGCCCCCGCGACGGCTCCGCCACGCCAAGCCGCCCGCGCCCCCGCCCCCGCGACGGCCCC
>QFZU02000153.1 GCA_003260025.2 Microbispora triticiradicis
CCCGTGGCCCTGCGTCCAGCCCAGCACCGGGCCGTGCGGGAGGTCCCGCCGCGGCGGCCCGGTCAGCGGCCCCGCGGGCCCGGCCGCCCCGGCGCCGCGTACGGCCGACCAGGTGTGGCCGGACACCGGTTCGTGTACGACGCCCACCACCGGGCGGGAGCCCGCGCACAGCGCCAGGCCCACGACGTACGCCGGGAGGCCGATCGCCACGTTGTTGGTGCCGTCGAGGGGATCGACCAGCCAGGTCCACCCTCCGCCCGCCGGGTCGTCCTCGGGGCGGCCCGCGGGCGGGCCGGGATCGGATCCGGCATGGACCCCTGACTCCTCGGCCACGATGCGGTGGGCCGGGAACGCCGCCCGGACGCGTTCGATGATCAGCTTCTCGGCGGCCAGGTCGAGGTCGGTCACGACGTCGCCCGACGCGCCCTTCGGCCGGGCGACGGCCGCGCCAGGCACGCTCTCCCTGAGCATCGACCCGGCGGCCAGGGCGGCCTCCACGGCTATCCGCCTTGCGTGTTCGAGGTCCACAGGCTTCTCCTGGCCAGCTCGGCGGCACGTGCGGTCTCGGTGGCGTCGAGGCGTTCCCGCCTGACGTGGTGGAGGGGCGTGGCGAGCGGGCCGAGCGACAGGTCTCCCCGTTCCGGCCTGACGCGGCCGAGGGCCACCGTGGCGGCCTCGCCGTCCTCGGGGATGACGCTGCTGTGGAAGGCGCCCGCGACGAGCGTGTAGGTGTCTCCCGCGCCGAAGAGATCGGCGCGCCCGGGGGCGTACCTGACCGTCCTGCCGGTGGGCCGCAGGACGTCGCCCTCAGGGGTGCTGACCACCTCGAACACGCGATGGGTGGGGGACTCGGCCGTGTCGGTCAGCGCGGCGTGGACGTTGCGCACCTGGCCGTACAGGACGTGGCTGATCAGGTCCCAGCTGTGGCAGTGGATCTGCGAGGTGGTGCTGCGCGCGGGCCGCGCGGCGGAGGTCCAGATGTGCACGCACACCCCGATGCCGCCGTCGCGTTCCACGGGGAGGCAGAGGAACCCGAGCGGATGCCGCACGCCGAGGACCGGGGTGCCGCCCGCCGCGATCTCGGTGAGCACGCCGAGCGCCCACTCGCGGGCGTTCCCGCCCGTCAGCACGCCGAGCACCTCCCGATATCTCATGGCCGGCGGCTCACGGCGCGTACGGGTCCTTGGCGCGCAGGGCCTTGCGGGTGACGTCGACCACGTCCCGGTCGGTGAACGACTTGGGCAGGGGCAGCTCGACGCCGTCGAACAGCCGGCGTACCTCCTCGACCGTCGGCTCGTCGCTCAGCTGCACCGACCGGTAGCGGTCGATCGGCAGGCGGCGGGCCTGCTCGAAGCTGGTGCGCAGCTCGGCGCCGCAGCTTCCGTAGAAGAACGAACCGCTGTAGGCGATGATCGCCCGGTTGGGGTCCTCGGAGGTCATGATGAGGGCGTGGTCCGACATGTCCCAGCGAAAGGTCGTCATGACCGGGGACAGCCCGACCGCGATGTCGAGCAGGCCGTACCGCTGGCGGTACCAGAACGCGGCCAGGACGCTCGCGTACGACTCCTTCCTGGCGCGTTCGGTCGTCCACATCTCGCCCGTGCCGTCAGGGCGGTCCGACAGCGACCTTCGGTAGTGCGCGTAGCTCTCGCACACCGCCTCGTCGGTGGGGTCGATGATCTCCATCCGGATCGTGAGGTGCCGCCGGTCGCGCCGTGCGGCGGCCACGCACTCGGGGAGCGTGACGGCGCGCATGTAGGTGCCGGTGCCGCCCTTGAACGTCCAGTGGTCGGTGCCCCGCCGCGCGTCGGCGTGCGCCTGGGCGATCTCGTGCCGGCTGCCGAGGATGCGGATGACCGCCATGTCCTCCAGCGCCCTGCGGGTGCCCGCGACCAACTCCTCCAGCTGGTCGAGGCGGCCGAGACGCTCGGGCAGCCGCGCCAGGACGCCGGAGGTGGCGTGCATGGCCTCCTCGACCGGCTCCTGCCGGGCGCGGTCACGCAGCAGCGCGGTCGCCACCAGGGCCAGGACGACCAGTGTGGTGCCGCTGACGAGCTGCGACTTGACCTTGTCGGACAGCACGTCGTCGGGCAGCACGCCGAGCACGCCCACCACCACGGCCAGCACCAGGGCGATGGCGCCGTCGACGTTCTTGCCGGCCCACGCGGCGGCCTGGCCCACGGCATCTCGCAACCCCGCCATAGGTCCGCCCCGCCATCCCGTGCTTGCCGGCATCCCGTGATCCCCGGCTGGCATCGTAACGAGAGCGTCATGCCCCGGCAAAGGTCCGGCGGGGTGACGTGCGGCTGCCCCTCGCGCCGGGCCGTGAGCGGGACCCCGGCGTGCGGAGGGGACCGGAAATGTCGGTGGCCGCGCGTAGGTTATGAAGGTGTGAACGGCGGCGGGCCGGGCGCGTCCCCGGTTCCCGCCCGGCGGGCGGGGCGAGCGAGGAGCTGAGCGGCGATGACATCCATGATGGACCTGAAGCGCAGGGTCGCGCCCTTCCAGGTCGTCACCGACATGACGCCGTCCGGCGACCAGCCCACGGCGATCGCGGAGCTGGAGCGCCGGGTCGACGCCGGGGAGAAGGACACGGTCCTGCTCGGCGCGACCGGCACCGGCAAGACGGCCACGGTCGCGTGGCTCATCGAGCGGGTCCAGCGGCCGACGCTGGTCATGCAGCCGAACAAGACGCTCGCCGCCCAGTTCGCCAACGAGCTGCGCGAGATGCTGCCGAACAACGCGGTCGAATACTTCGTGTCGTACTACGACTACTACCAGCCCGAGGCGTACGTCCCGCAGAGCGACACCTACATCGAGAAGGACTCCTCGATCAACGAGGAGGTCGAGCGGCTGCGTCACTCGGCCACCTGGTCGCTGGTGTCGCGGCGCGACGTCGTGGTGGTCGCCTCGGTCTCCTGCATCTACGGCCTGGGCACCCCGCAGGAGTACGTCGACCGGATGGTCAAGCTCAAGGTCGGCCAGCAGATGGACCGCGACCAGCTGCTGCGCAAGCTCGTCGACATGCAGTACGCCCGCAACGACCTCGCCTTCACCCGGGGGACGTTCCGGGTGCGCGGCGACACGGTCGAGGTCATCCCGGTCTACCAGGAGCTGGCCGTCCGCATCGAGATGTTCGGCGACGAGATCGAGAAGCTCGCGACGCTCCATCCGCTGACGGGCGAGGTCGTCGCCGAGGACGAGGAGCTGCACATCTTCCCCGCGTCGCACTACGTGGCCGGCCCCGAGCGGATGGAGCGGGCCATCGGCGGCATCGAGGCCGAGCTCGCCGAGCGGCTGGCCGAGCTGGAGCGGCAGGGCAAGCTGCTGGAGGCCCAGCGGCTGCGCATGCGCACCACCTACGACATCGAGATGATGCGCCAGGTCGGCACCTGCGCCGGCATCGAGAACTACTCCCGGCACATCGACGGACGTGGGCCAGGGACGGCGCCGCACACGCTGCTCGACTTCTTCCCCGACGACTTCCTGCTCGTGCTGGACGAGTCACACCAGACCGTCCCGCAGATCGGCGCCATGTACGAGGGAGACGCCTCGCGCAAGCGGACCCTCGTCGACCACGGGTTCCGCCTGCCGTCGGCCATGGACAACCGCCCCCTGAAGTGGGAGGAGTTCCTGGAGCGCATCGGCCAGACCGTCTACCTGTCCGCCACCCCGGGGCCGTACGAGCTGGGCCGCAGCAAGGGCGACGTGGTCGAGCAGGTCATCCGCCCCACCGGCCTGGTGGACCCCGAAGTGGTCATCAAGCCGACCAAGGGCCAGATCGACGACCTCATGGAGGAGATCCGGGCCCGGGCGGAGCGGGACGAGCGGGTCCTGGTCACCACCCTCACCAAGAAGATGGCCGAGGACCTGACCGACTACCTGCTCGAGAACGGCATCCGGGTCCGCTACCTGCACAGCGAGGTCGACACGCTGCGCCGCATCGAGCTGCTGCGCGAGCTGCGGATGGGCGAGTTCGACGTGCTCGTCGGCATCAACCTGCTGCGTGAGGGCCTCGACCTGCCCGAGGTGTCGCTGGTGTCGATCCTCGACGCCGACAAGGAGGGCTTCCTGCGGTCGGAGACCTCGCTGATCCAGACCATCGGCCGCGCGGCGCGAAACGTGTCCGGCCAGGTCCACATGTACGCCGACAAGGTCACCCCGAGCATGGAGCGGGCGATCGAGGAGACCAACCGGCGCCGGGCCAAGCAGGTCGCCTACAACGAGGCCAACGGCATCGACCCGCAGCCGCTGCGCAAGAAGATCGCCGACATCCTCGACAGCCTGGTCCGCGAGGACGCCGACACCGCCCAGCTTCTCGGCGGCGCCGGGCGTCAGCAGTCGCGCGGCAAGGCGCCGGTGCCGGGGGTCGCGTCCCGCGGCGCGGGCCAGCACGCGAAGGCGATCGCCGGCGAGATGCCCCGCGCCCAGCTGGAGTCGCTGATCGAGTCGCTCACCGAGCAGATGCACACCGCCGCCGCCGACCTGCAGTTCGAGGTGGCCGCCCGGCTGCGCGACGAGATCAAGGAGCTCAAGCGGGAGGTCCGCGACATGCGCGAGGCGGGCGTGAAGTAACGCCCCCCGGCGTTCACCCCACGGCCCCGGCCCTTCCGGTGCGGACCGGCGTCACGTGACGCCGGTCCGCGCGGCCGGGTCCGGGCCTCCGCGCGGCCCTGGGATGAGCCTCAGCTGTAGGCGGCCTGGCGCAGCGCGTTGTCCAGCGCGACGCGGGCGGCGTCCGTCAGGTTGCGGTCGTAGGTCACCACCACCGATATGCCGTTGTCCCACATGGCGAAGAAGGAGCTGAAGGCGTTCGGCCGGGTCGCCCTGGACTGCCAGTTCCCGTGGTGGAACACGTTGCGCCCGTGCGCCGTGGGCACCACGAACACGCCCAGGGACGCGGCCGGCCTGCCGCTGACGGCGGAGGCGTCGATGAAGCGGTGCGCCGCGGGGCTGAGCAGCCGGGCGCGCGGGTCGAAGGCGCGGGCGAACATCGCATAGTCGACCGCCGAGATCTCCCAGCCGCCGAACGCCTTCATGGCGCGGGTGCCGGGACCGATCCTGCCGGTCGCGCCACGCGGCGCCAGCGCCATCCGGCGGCAGTAGCTCTCGTACGGCTGCCCGGTGACGCTCTGGATGACGAGGCCGAGGATCGCGTAGTTGATGTTGTTGTAGACCTCGTCGTGCTTGGCGCTGATCGGCCGGGCCAGGGCGCGGCGCGCGAGGGTCACGTCGGAGTACGAGGCGTTCCTGACGCCGACCAGCCCGCTCTGCGTGGGGTCGTAGGTGATCCCGCTGGTGTGCCGGAGAAGCTGCTCGATGGTGATGTTGCGCGCCGTCCGGCTCGCCCGGTACCCCAGACGCAGCCGGAAGCTCCGCGGCATCGCCGCGAGCCGCGTGTCGAATCGGAGTCGCCCGTTGTCGATGAGCGACATGAGGCACACGGCGGTGATCGGCTTCGACAGCGAGGCAACGTTGACGGGTTTCTCCGCCGATATCTCGTTGTAGCCGTAGGAGCCGACGAGGGCGTTGTCGCGCATCACGGCGAGCCCGGCGTTGCTGACGCCGTTGGCGGTCATCCACTGGTGCAGCGCGGCGTCGATGCGGTCCTGGACGCCCGCCCGGGCCGCGGCACGGGTGCCGGCCAGGGCCCCGGCGGGGAGCGGCGCGGAGACCAGCACCGCCGCCGCCGTCAGGATCGGCGTCACGGCGCGCCTCAGCGAAGTGATCACGGGGGAACCTCCGGGATGGTCGAGACGAGGGACTCAGGAGCGGGGACACGGGTCACGGCCGGGACGAGGAAGCCGGGGCCGGCTCTCGGCGGAGGCCCGCTCTGTGAGGGAAGGGCGTCGGTGCGGGCGTGTTGTCACGTTCCATCGATCAGGACCATCCGGAAATCACCGAAATAGTGATGTTTTTCTGGCCAGCCGTCGGCAAGTGGGGCGGATGCGGGTCGCGAAGGCGTGGGCAGGAGCGAACCGCCGGGGACATGGAGCCGGGGTCGTCCGTTGAGGGGAAGGCGGGAGTTTCCCGTCGTATCGAGGAGGTGGCTCATGTTCGCGGCGCTCACCGGGCTCGGGCTGTCGACCGCGGCCGGGCTCAACGCGTACATCCCGTTGCTGCTCGTCGGCGTGCTGGCGCGCGTGACCGACGCGGTACGGCTGCCGCACGAGTACGCCTGGCTGTCCGACACCTGGGTCCTCGCGATCATCGCGGTGCTGCTGGTCGCCGAGTTCGTCCTCGACAAGGTGCCGGTGGTCGACCACGTCAACGACATGATCCAGACGGCGGTGCGGCCGGCGTCCGGCGGGGTGGTCTTCAGCGCCACGGCCGCGGCGGCGAAGCTCGACGACTCGGCCTGGATGGCCGATCACCCGGCGGTGGGCTGGATCCTGGGCATCGCGGTGGCCCTCGCCGTACATCTGCTGAAGGCCGGGGCCCGGCCGGTGGTCAACGCCACCACGGCCGGCGTGGGCGCGCCGGTGGTGAGCACGGTCGAGGACGTCGGCTCGCTCGGGATGAGCCTGATCGCGATCTTCCTGCCGGTGCTCGTCGTGGTGGCGCTGGCCGTGCTGGCGTTCGTCGCCTGGCGGGTGCTGCGCCGCGTACGAAGGTTCAAGGAGGCGCGCCGCGCCCGGGCGGCGTCCCCGCCTGTCTGACCCGTGCCGCCTGTCTGACCCGTGCCGCGCCCGCGCCTGTCCGGACCCCGCTCCGACAGGCTCCCGCTCAGGCCGTCGCAGGGCCGGGCGCGAACCGGCCGGAGGGCAGGTGTCAGCCCATGAACGGGGGCGCTCGTACTCGCCGCGGGGTGTGGCGGGCCGTGCGGATCGCCGCCGTGGAGGGGTGGGTCAGGACAGTGGGGCCGGGCTGCCTGCCGGATGCGGTGGAGAGAGCGGGGTGCGGGCGATCGCGGAGGGGCTGTGCCAGCCGAGGCCGGGGGAGTGCCGGCGGACGACCTTGGCGGGCACGCCGGCGATCACGGAGTGGTCCGGGAACTCGCCGCGTACGACCGCGCCGCCCGCGACCACCGACTGACGGCCGATCCGGGTTCCGGGCAGGATGATCGCCCCCGTGCCGATCCAGGACCCCGAGCCGATCGAGACCGGCCTGTTGCGCGGCCACTGGCGGCCGATGGGCGTCTCGGGGTCGTCGTACACGTGGTTCTGGTCGGTGATGTAGACGTAGGGACCCGTGAACACGTCGTCGCCGATGTCGATCGACTGGTGGCCCACGATGTGGCTGCCCCGGCCGATCGAGCAGCCTCCGCCGATCCGGACGATCGAGTCGGGGCCCAGGTCCACGCCGGGCCCCATCCCGGCGGAGATCGAGACCCGCTCCCCGACCAGCGTGTGCGGCCCGATCTCGATCCACTGCTCACCGAAGATCGCGCCCTGGGGGAACGAGATGCACACTCCCTCGCCGAGGCTGCGGAACCGGTATGCGCCGGTGGCGGCGGGGGTCACCGCCGCCGCCTCCCGCACGTAGGCCCACCAGCGGTGGACCATGCGGCCGACGGCGCGCTTCACGAACGACATAACGCGACAAGTTACCGCTTGGTCGTCTTGTCCCGCTATTGCGGATTAGTGCACGTGACAAGCCCAATGTTGCCCAGCGTTTGATATTCTGAGAGCCCGTGGGCAGGCGGCGTCCATCCGGAGCGCCGGTTCTACAAACGACCACGGGAGTGTTCCTTGCGCAGCGCCGCACAAACCAAGCATCTGTTCGTCACCGGCGGCGTCGCCTCCAGTCTCGGCAAGGGGCTCACGGCCTCCAGCCTCGGGCGCCTCCTCAAGCTACGCGGTCTCCGCGTCACGATGCAGAAGCTCGACCCCTACCTGAACGTCGACCCCGGCACGATGAACCCCTTCCAGCACGGCGAGGTGTTCGTGACGGACGACGGCGCCGAGACCGACCTCGACGTCGGCCACTACGAGCGGTTCCTCGACACGGAGCTGCACGGCTCCGCCAACGTCACCACCGGCCAGGTGTACTCCAACGTCATCGCCAAGGAGCGGCGCGGGGAGTACCTGGGCGACACCGTCCAGGTGATCCCGCACATCACCAACGAGATCAAGGACCGCATCCGGGGCATGGCGGGCCCGGACGTGGACGTGGTCATCACCGAGGTGGGCGGCACTGTCGGCGACATCGAGTCGCTGCCGTTCCTGGAGGCCGTCCGGCAGGTCCGCCACGAGGTCGGCCGCGACAACGTCTTCTTCCTGCACGTCTCCCTGCTGCCGTACATCGGCCCGAGCGGGGAGCTGAAGACCAAGCCCACGCAGCACTCGGTCGCCGCGCTGCGCAGCATCGGCATCCAGCCCGACGCGATCGTCTGCCGGTCCGACCGCCCGATCACCTCCTCGCTCAAGCGCAAGATCAGCCTGATGTGCGACGTGGACGAGGACGCGGTGGTCTCGGCCGTCGACGCCGCGTCGATCTACGACATCCCGAAGGTGCTGCACACCGAAGGGCTCGACGCGTACGTGGTGCGCCGGCTCGGCCTGCCGTTCCGCGACGTGAACTGGACCGAGTGGGACCAGCTCCTGCGCCGGGTCCACCGGCCCGCCAAGGAGGTCACGATCGCGCTGGTCGGCAAGTACATCGACCTGCCCGACGCGTACCTGTCGGTGACCGAGGCGCTGCGCGCGGGCGGCTTCGCCAACGACGCGCGGGTCAACATCCGCTGGGTCAAGAGCGACGACTGCGAGACCCCCGAAGGCGCGGCCCGCGAGCTGGACGGCGTCGACGGCGTGCTGGTCCCCGGAGGCTTCGGGGTGCGCGGCATCGAGGGCAAGGTCGGCGCCATCCGGCACGCCCGCGAACGGCGCGTCCCGCTGCTCGGCATCTGCCTCGGCATGCAGTGCATGGTCATCGACGCGGCCCGCCACCTGGCCGGGATCGAGGACGCCGACAGCACCGAGTTCGACGCCGAGACCGCCGACCCGGTCATCTCGACCATGGCCGACCAGAAGGACGTGGTCGCCGGCGAGCGCGACATGGGCGGCACGATGCGGCTCGGCCTCTACCCGGCCAAGCTCACGGACGGCTCGCTCGCCCGGCGCCTGTACGGCAAGGCGAAGGTGGAGGAGCGGCACCGGCACCGCTACGAGGTCAACAACTCCTACCGCGACCAGCTGGAGAAGGCCGGCATGGTGTTCTCCGGGCTGTCGCCGGACGGCCGCCTCGTGGAGTACGCCGAGCTGTCGACCGACCTGCACCCGTTCTTCATCGGCACGCAGGCGCACCCGGAGTTCCGCTCCCGGCCGACCCGGTCTCATCCCCTGTTCACGGGTCTGGTCCAGGCCGCCCTCGAGTACGCGGGCGAGCGCGAGAACGCGGCGAAGGCGGGACGGGCCAAGTGAACGCCGAGGACGCGGGGATCATGGAGAACGCAGGGACCGTGGACGCGGTGAACGTGGAGGACGTCGAGGAGTCCTGGAACGTCGTCGCCACCACCCGGCACTTCGCCGGGCGGGTCATCTCGGTGCGCACCGACACCGTGGAGATGCCCGGCGGCGTCGTCGCCGACCGCGACTACGTCGTCCATCCCGGCTCGGTCGCGGTGGTGGCGCTGGACGACGAGGACCGGGTGCTGCTGATCCGTCAGTACCGCCACCCGATGCGGCGCCTGATGTGGGAACTCCCGGCCGGCATCCGGGACGTGCCGGGGGAGCCGCTGGTGGAGTGCGCGGCACGTGAGCTCGCCGAGGAGGCCGCCTACCGGGCGCGCACGTGGCACACGCTGGTCGACCTCGCCACCTCGCCCGGCATGTCGGACGAGCGGATCCGGATCTTCCTCGCCCGCGACGTGGAGCCGATCCCCGACGAGGAGAACACCTACGTGCGCGAGCACGAGGAGACCGACATGCCGGCGGTCTGGATTCCCCTGGTCACGGCGGTCGAGAAGGCGCTGAGCGGAATGATCCACAATTCTCCCGCCGTCGCCGGTATCCTCGCGGCGTACGCTGCTTCCGCCGACGGATTCAAGGGCCTTCGTCCCGCCGGCGCGCCGGAGGCATGAGTCCGTAGGAGACGTCCTGAGCGAGCCCGAGGCGGTGCTGTCCAGTTACCTCGCCCATCTGGCGGTGGAACGGGGGCTGTCTGCCAACACGCTCGCGTCCTACCGGCGTGACCTGCGCCGATACGTCGAGTACCTCCGGGCGCGCGGGCTGGAGACGTTCGGGCAGGTCGCCGAGGCGGACGTGGTCGCCTTCCTCGCCGCGCTGCGGGAGGGCGACGACGACCACCCCGCGCTGGTCGCCAGTTCGGCCGCCCGCGCCGTGTCGGCCGTACGCGGCCTGCATCGCTTCGCGCTGCGGGAGGGCGTGGCCGGGCACGACCCGGCCCACGAGGTGCGCCCGCCGCGCCAGCTCCGCAGGCTCCCCAAGGCGATCACCGTGGCGGAGGTGGAGCGGCTCATCGCCGCGTGCGGGCCGGAGGACGCCCCGCTCGCCCTGCGCAACCGGGCGCTGCTGGAGGTCCTGTACGCCACCGGCGCCCGGATCTCCGAGGCGGTGGGGCTGGCGGTGGACGACGTGCCCGCCGGCCACGCCGGTGGCCGTCACCTCGGCCTCGACAGCGGCCAGGGCCACGACCAGGTGCGGCTGCGCGGCAAGGGCGGGCGGAGCAGGATCGTGCCCCTCGGCCGCTTCGCCCGTCAGGCGCTCGACGCGTACCTGGTCAGGGCGCGGCCCGGGCTCGCCGCGCACGGCCGGGGCACCTCCGCGCTGTTCCTCAACGCGCGGGGCGGGCGGCTGACCCGGCAGGGCGCGTGGGAGGTGCTTCAGGTGGCGGCGGAACGGGCCGGGCTGTCCGGCGTGTCACCGCACATGTTGCGACATTCGTTCGCAACCCACCTCCTCGACGGCGGAGCCGACGTTAGGGTTGTCCAGGAGTTGCTCGGCCACGCCTCGGTGACCACCACGCAGGTGTACACCTTGGTGACGGTCGACAAGCTCCGCGAGGTCTACGCGGCGGCGCATCCCCGCGCCCTGCATTGAGGCACGCATCCGCGGACCCGTGGCGCGCCGCCTTGCCGCATACGTGCCGACCCTTTAGATTCGATCAGGTTCGAGGCCGTCAGGGGAGGACCAACAGGTGACTGCGACCACAGAGCCGACGTGGACCGCGAGGTCTCCAGGCGGTGCGATCGGGCCTACCGGCCGTCCCACCCCCGTGTTCCCCGATCCGATACCGCCGGAGTCCCACGGACCCGCCCGGATCGTCGCGATGGTGAACCAGAAGGGCGGCGTCGGCAAGACGACGACCACCATCAACCTGGGCGCCGCGCTCGCCGAGGTGGGGCAGCGGGTGCTGCTGGTGGACTTCGACCCGCAGGGTGCGCTGTCGGTGGGGCTCGGCATCGACCCCCGGCCGCTCGAGGCGACGGTCTACGACCTCCTCATGGAGGAGCCCGACGTCACCGTCGAGGACGTCCTGCTCGACACCACCGTCGACGGCATGCAACTCCTGCCGAGCAACATCTTCCTGTCCGGCGCGGAGATCAGGCTCGTCAACGAGGTCGCGCGTGAGTACGCCCTGCAGCGGGCGCTGGAGCCCCTGCTGCCGCACTACGACATCTGCCTGATCGACTGCCAGCCGTCGCTCGGCCTGCTGACGGTCAACGCGCTGACCTGCGCGCACAGCGTGATGATCCCGCTGGAGTGCGAGTTCTTCGCGCTGCGCGGCGTGGCGCTGCTGATGGAGTCGATCGGCAAGGTCCAGGAGCGGCTCAACAAGAGCCTGGAGATCGACGGCCTGCTCGCCACCATGTACGACCCCCGGACGCTGCACGCCCGCGAGGTCCTTTCGACGATCATGCAGGGCTTCGGCGACAAGGTGTTCCACACCGTCATCAACCGTACGGTGCGGTTCCCGGACGCCACCCTCGCGGGAGAGCCGATCACCCAGTTCGACCCCGGCTCGATGGGCGCCACCGCCTACCGCGAGCTGGCCCGTGAGCTGCTGGCCAGGTGGCCCGCCCGCGTCTGACCATGACGATGTAGGTGCCGGCGCTCGCGCCGGTGGAGGACAATGGCAGGCGTGACGACCGGCCAGGAGACGGACCAGGGGAGCGGGGAGAGCGCGCCGGGCGGCTTCCAGGTCCATCTGGACGTCTTCGAAGGCCCCTTCGACCTGCTGCTCGGGCTGATCTCCAAGCACAAGCTGGACATCACCGAGGTCTCCCTGCACAAGGTCACCGACGAGTTCATCGCGTACATCCGGTCGCGGGGACCCGAGTGGGACCTCGACCAGACGAGCCACTTCCTGCTGGTCGCGGCCACCCTGCTCGACCTCAAGGCGGCCCGGCTGCTGCCCACCGGCGAGGTGGAGGACGAGGAGGACCTCGCCCTGCTGGAAGCCCGTGACCTGCTGTTCGCCCGGCTGCTGCAGTACCGCGCGTACAAGGAGGTCGCGAAGATCTTCTCGGGGCGGATGGCCGAGGAGGCGTTGCGCTTCCCGCGCGCGGTGCCGATGGAGAAGCGCTTCGCCGACCTGCTGCCCGAACTCGTGCTCGGCATCGGGCCCGCGCAGCTCGCCAGGATCGCCGCCAGGGCCTTCACGCCCAAGGCGCCGCCGTCGGTGTCGGTCGCGCACATCTACCAACCGCTCGCCAGCGTCCGGGAACAAGCCGCTATCCTTGTGGAGCGGCTGAGGCGGGTGCAGACGGCGACCTTCCGGGCACTGACCGCCGACTGCTCGGGGACGTTCGAGGTCGTCGCCCGGTTCCTGGCCGTCCTTGAGCTGTTCAGGGAGGCCGCGGTCTCCTTCGAGCAGGTCGAACCGCTCGGTGACCTGTACGTCACCTGGACGGGAACCGCCGACGGCGACGTCACGGTCGGCGACGACTACGACGAGAGCCGGAGCGAGGAGCGACCGGCGGAGCCGTCCGGCGCACCGGAGGAGTGACCCGGCCGCGCCGGGCGCGGTGACGCGGCGGAGACGGCGCGCCGGAGGCGGAACCACGGACGACGAGCGAGGAGCGATGACAGCGAGCGGCATCCCCGGTTCCACCGACGGCACCGACGGCGCTCCGGACACCGGCGCCACTCACGTGACGCCCGGGCCCGCCGGTGACGCCGTGCTCGCCGCCGAGGTCGCGCCGTCCCTGACGGACGACGCCGGATCCGGCGGCGAGGAGACGCCTTCGGAGGGGCCGTCGCTCGCGCAGGCGCTCGAGGCGATCCTGATGGTGGTGGACGAGCCGGTCGCGGAGATCACGCTCGCGCAGGTGCTCGAACGCCCGACGGCGGAGGTCGCCGCCGCGCTCCGCACGCTGTCGGCGGAATACACGGCGTCCGGGCGGGGTTTCGACCTTCGGGAGGTGGCCGGAGGCTGGCGCTTCTACACCAGGGCGGAGTGTGCCGCGCTGGTGGAGAGGTTCGTCAGGGACGGTCAGCAGGCGCGGCTCACACAGGCCGCGCTGGAGACCCTCGCCGTGGTCGCCTACCGGCAGCCGGTCAGCCGGGCCCGGGTGGCGGCGGTGCGCGGCGTGAGCAGCGACGGCGTCATGCGGACGCTGGTCGCACGAGGCCTCGTGGAAGAGGCCGGAACCGACCCGGAGAGCCAGGCGGTGCTCTACCGGACGACGAGTTACTTCCTGGAGAGACTGGGGCTGCGGAGCCTCGACGAGCTTCCCGAGCTCGCCCCGTTCCTCCCGGACGACGTGGAAATTCTTGAGGAGCAGAAGTAGTGAACAACAGGCGTGGCACCCCGTCCGGTGAGGGACGCGGTCGGAGCCGGAGCACCGGTCAGCAGGGCGCGAGCGCGCGTGGATCCCGTGGCGGGTCCGGCGGCTTCCGTCCCCAGGACGACCGGCGCGGCGGTTCCCGCGTCCCTGGTTCCCGGTCCGGGTACGGTTCCGACTCCAGGCAGGACTTCAGGTCCGACTCTCGATCCGACTCTAGATCCGACTTCAGGCGGTCCCGCGACGAGGGCGCCCCGCGCGGCGACCGGTACGGCGACCGCCCTGCCAGGGACGCCCGTGCAGGGGACGCCCGTGGCGGCGACCGCCGCGACGCCCGCCCCGGCGGCCGGCGTTTCGGCGATGACAACCGCACGTCGTTCCGCGCCGAGCGCGGCGGCTCGCATGGCGGGTACGGCAGGCCCGAGGCCGGTCGCTCCGGCGACCGCGACGGCGGGCGCGGCTTCGGCCGTGACCGTGATTTCGGCCCTGACCGTGGTTCCGACCGTGACCGTGGTTCCGACCGCGACCGTGGTGGTTTCGGCCGTGACCGCGACGGCGGGCGCGGCTTCGACCGCTCAGGTGGCTCCGACCGTGCGCGCGGGTTCGGCCGTGACCGCGACGGCGGCCGTGGCTTCGACCGCGACTCCACCCGTGACTCCGGCAGGGAGCGTGGCGGACGTGAGTTTCCGTCCGCGGGCCGCTCCACCTTCCGTACGGAGGGGGCCGGGACGCGCGGCCGGTACGGCAGGCCGGAAGGCGGCCGGGACGGTCTGCGGGACCGTGGGACGGACCGCGGCTCCGACCGCCCCTTCCGCGGCGGCGAGGACCGCGGCGACGGCTACGCCGGCCGGAGTGCCGGCGGCGACAGGGACTCCTGGCGCGGCGATCGCGAAGTCCGCGGCGACCGGGACTCCCGTACCGGCCGCGGCACCGACCGGGACGGCCGCGCCGAGCGGGGCGACCGGAACGAGCGGGCCGGTTTCCGGGCCGCCCGCGGCGGGGCCGGGACCCGGCGTGACGAGGTGCAGACGATCGGCCGTACCGGTGGCGCGACGCGGGGCCGCTTCGGCGGTGCTGAGGGGGGCGCACGACGCCCGGTGCGCGGCGCCGGCGCGGGCCGTCCCTCCGGCGCCGGGTCGGCAGGGAGCCGGGGCACGGGTGGCCGGAGCACGGGCGGTACGGGCGCAGGGGCCCGGGGTGCAGGGGCCCGGGGAACGCAGGGCAACCCGTTCAAGACGTCCCGGCAGCCGCTGCGCGACCCCGACTTCTACGACGAGAACTACACGGACGAGCGCGACACCACCGAGGTGCCGGGCGGCGACCGGCTCCAGAAGGTGCTCGCCCAGGCCGGGGTGGCCAGCAGGCGGGCCTGCGAGGAGATGATCGGCGACGGCCGGGTGACGGTGGACGGCCAGGTCGTGCGCCGCTTCGGCGCCCGCGTCGATCCCGCCAAGCAGATCATCCACGTGGACGGCAAGCGCATCCCGACCTCCGCCGAGACCGTCTACTACGCGCTCAACAAGCCGATCGGCGTGGTGAGCACGATGGACGACCCCGAGGGCCGGCCGTGCCTGCACGACTACGTGCAGGACCTCGCGCCCCGGCTGTTCCACGTCGGGCGTCTCGACACCGAGACCGAGGGCCTGCTGCTGTTCACCAACGACGGTGAGCTGGCCCACCGGCTGACGCACCCGAGCTTCGGCGTGCAGAAGAAGTACTGGGCCAAGGTGCCCGGCCCCGTCTCGCGCGACCTGCACAAGGTGCTGCGCAAGGGCGTGGAGCTGGAGGACGGCCTGGCCAAGGTCGACGAGTTCCGGATCGTGCAGGAGCACGGCCAGCAGGCGCTGGTCGAGATCGTGCTGCACGAGGGACGCAAGCACATCGTCCGGCGGCTGCTGGAGGCGGTCGGGCACCGCGTCATCGACCTGGCCCGCATCGAGTTCGGACCGGTCAAGCTCGGCCGGCTGAAGCCGGGCACGGTGCGCACGCTCACCGTTCAGGAGATCGGCGAGCTGTACGCGGCGGTCGGCCTGTAGCCTGGCAAAACTGCGGGCATACACCCGCAATCCGGGCAGAATTAAGCCGAACAAGCGGTAGATGGGCCGCGCTCGTCGTCACGGCGGGCCGGCCCGTCTCAGCGAGAGGGGAACGACATGGTGCGGGCGATTCGCGGAGCCGTCCAGGTCGAGGGCAACGATCGTGACGCGATCCTCGCCGGGACGACGGAACTGGTGAGCGAGGTGATGGGCCGCAACAACCTCACCACCGACGACGTCATCAGCGTGATCTTCACGTGCACGCCCGACCTCACCGCGGAGTTCCCCGCCCTCGCCGCGCGCAAGCTCGGGTTCCACGACGTCCCCCTGCTGTGCGCGACCGAGATCGACGTGCCGGGCGCGCTCCCGCGCGTGGTGCGGCTCATGGCCCACGTGCAGACCGACCGGCCGCGGCAGGAGATCCAGCACGTGTACCTGCGCGGCGCCGTGGCGCTTCGCGTGGACATCGCCCAGTAGGGAGACGGTCCGGGCCACAGGTCCGGCAGAACGGGATTCCCCCATCCACAGGCATTCGCCCGCGGGCCGCGTCCCCGGGACGGTGACGGCAGGAAGAGCACGATGACTCCCATCGAGGGCGCCGGGATCGGCAGCGTGGTCGTTGTCGGGACGGGCCTCATCGGCACGTCCATCGCACTGGCGCTGCGGCAGCGGGACCTGCGGGTCTTCCTCGCCGACCGGGACGCCGGAGCCGTACGGCTGGCGCGTGAGCTGGGCGCGGGGGAGGACTGGACGGGCGCGCGGCAGGTGGATCTCGCGGTCGTCGCGGTGCCGCCCCAGTTCGTCGCGCAGCAACTGCTCGACCTGCAGAAGCAGGGCGCCGCCCGCTTCTACACGGACGTGGCCAGCGTGAAGGTCCTTCCGCTGGCCCAGGCGGCCCAGCTCGGCTGCGACCTGACGACGTACGTCGCGGGGCATCCGCTGGCCGGCCGCGAGCGGTCCGGTCCCGCGGCGGCCCGGGCCGACCTGTTCCTCGGCCGCCCGTGGGCGTACTGCCCGACGGAAGACGCCGCGCCCGAGGCGGTGGCGGCGGTGCGGGAGCTCATCGACCTGTGCGGCGGCAACGCCGTGCGAGTGGACGCCGGCGAGCACGACCGGGCCGTGGCGGTCGTCTCGCACGCTCCCCACGTGACCGCCGCGGCCGTGGCCGCCCGGCTGGCCGAGGCGCCGGAGACGGCGCTCGGGCTGTCGGGGCAGGGCGTGCGCGACGTCACCCGGATCGCCGCCAGTGATCCTGCGCTGTGGATGGGCATCCTCTCGGGCAACGCGCTGCCGGTGGCCGAGGTGCTGGAGGCGGTGGCGGACGACCTCGGCGCCGCCGCCCGATCGCTGCGCGCGCTGGCGGGCGACGGCGCGGCCATGGACCAGATCGCCGACCTGCTGGCACGCGGGGTGCGCGGCACCGGCAGGATCCCCGGCAAGCACGGCGGCCCGGCGCGCACGTACGCGGTGGTGCAGGTGCTCATCGGCGACCGCCCGGGCGAGCTGGCCCGGCTGGTTCAGGCGGCGGGCGAGACGGGCCTCAACATCGAGGACATCCGGCTGGAGCACGCCCCCGGCCTGCCGCTCGGCGCAGCCGAGCTGTACGTCCAGCCGGAGGCGGCGGCCCCGCTGTCGGAGGCCCTCCGTGAGCGCGGCTGGCAGGTCGCCGGTTAGACCGGCCCGCCCGCCCCGGCCGGTGGCCTCCGGGCGAACCGAGCGAACGCCCGGCCCCTGGCCGGGAAGCCCCGGACCGGGCGGGGCCTCCGCCCGGCCGCCGATGCATGCTTTCCCCCGGTATCCCGGTAGCCTCGGGGACGACGATTCCGAAGGAGAAGGAGAGACCGGTGTCGGGTCTGGTCGTCGCGATGGACGGTCCCTCGGGGTCGGGCAAGTCGAGCGCGTCGCGGGGCGTCGCGCGGGCGCTCGGCCTGCGTTACCTCGACACGGGCGCCATGTACCGGGCGGTCACGTGGTGGATGCTCCAGCGGGGCGTCGACCTGGAGGACCCCGCGGCGATCGCCGCGAGGTCGGCCGAGCCCACGCTGACGATGACCACCGATCCGGACGCGCCGGGTGTCGCCGTCGACGGCGTCGACGTCAACGGGCCGATCCGCGGCGCCGAGGTCACCGGCGCGGTGTCGGCCGTGAGCGCGGTGCCCGAGGTGCGCCGCCGGCTCGTGGCCCTGCAGCGGGAGATCATCGCGAGTTCCCTGCCGGGCGGGGGGATCGTGGTCGAGGGGCGCGACATCGGCACCGTGGTCGCGCCGGACGCGCCGGTCAAGATCTACCTCACCGCGAGCGCCGACGCCCGCGCGCTGCGCCGTACGGCGGAGCTGGAGGGGACGAGCGTGGAGGCGCAGAGGGCCGCGATGGCCCGCCGCGACACCCTCGACTCGACGCGCAAGGCCGACCCGCTGGCGAAGGCCGCGGACGCCGTGGAGCTCGACACCACGCCGCTGGACCTGGACGAGGTCATCGCCGAGGTGCTCCGGATCGTCAAGGAGCGGGTCTGACGGATGAGGCAGGGTATGGACGTGACGGTGGAGTACGACGAGGACGAGGGCGGCTGGATCGAGGCCGAGCTCGCCGAGCTGTCCGCCGAGGAGGCGGAGCGGGAGCCCGATTCGGGCCCGCTGCCGGTCGTCGCCGTGGTGGGGCGCCCCAACGTCGGCAAGTCGACGCTGGTCAACCGCATCATCGGCCGTCGTGAGGCGGTCGTGGAGGACGTGCCCGGGGTGACCCGCGACCGGGTGACCTACGAGGCCACCTGGCGGGGGCGGCGGTTCACGCTGGTGGACACCGGCGGCTGGGACCCGGACGCGACCGGCATGGCCCTGCGCATCGCCGAGCAGGCGCAGATCGCGGCCGAGCTGGCCGACGTGATCCTTTTCGTGGTGGACGCGAGTGTCGGGGTCACCGACTCCGACGAGGCCGTCGGGGCGGTCCTGCGCCGCGCGGGCAAGCCCGTCGTGCTGGCCGCGAACAAGGTCGACAACCAGCAGATGGAGCTGGAGGCGTCCGGGCTGTGGTCGCTCGGCCTGGGCGAGCCGCGCCCGGTCTCGGCCCTGCACGGCCGCGCCAGCGGCGACCTGCTCGACGTGGTGCTCGACGCGCTGCCGGAGACGCCGCCGCAGACGTTCGGCGAGCGGCGCGGCCCGCGCCGGATCGCGCTGCTCGGCAAGCCCAACGTGGGCAAGTCGTCGCTGCTCAACAAGGTCGCCGGAGAGGAGCGGGTGCTGGTCGACCCGATGGCCGGCACCACCCGCGACCCGGTGGACGAGCTGGTCGAGCTGGGCGGCACGACGTACCGGTTCATCGACACCGCGGGCATCCGGCGGCGCGACCGCGAGCTGAAGGGCGCCGACTTCTACGCGGCGATGCGCACCCGGGCCGCGCTGGAGCGGGCGGAGGTCGCGGTCGTGCTGATCGACGCCTCCGACGTGCTGACGGAGCAGGACCTTCGGATCATCGGCCTGGTCATCGAGTCGGGCCGGGCGATGGTGGTCGCGTTCAACAAGTGGGACCTGGTCGACGAGGACCGGCGTTACTACCTGGAGAAGGAGATCGACCGGCAGCTCGTCCGCACGCCCTGGGCGCTGCGGGTGAACATCTCCGCGAAAACCGGCCGTCACGTCGAAAAGCTCGCCCCGGCCATCGAACGGGCGCTGGAGTCGTGGGGCACGCGGGTGCCGACGGCCCGGCTCAACCAGTTCCTCACCGAGCTGGTGCAGGCCACGCCGCCGCCGGTGCGCGGAGGCAGGCAGCCGAAGATCCTGTTCGCCACCCAGGCCTCGACCGAGCCGCCGAAGTTCGTGCTGTTCACCTCGGCGTTCCTGGAGGAGACCTACCGCCGCTTCATCGAGCGCCGCATCCGCGAGGAGTTCGGCTTCGCCGGCTCCCCGATCGACGTCACGATGAAGATCCGGGAGAAGCGCAAGAAGAAGTGACCCACCGGCCGCGCGCCGCGGAAGCCGCGGCCGTGGTCATGGCGGTGGTCGTGGCGGTGGCCGGGGTCAGACTCCGGAGCCGCGCCGGGAACTCGCGGACGGCCGGGCGGCGGCAGACAGCAGGGTGAGCGCCGCCTGCCGGGCCTGCTCGCCCGTGCCGGCCGTGCCGTGGTGCGCCGCGACGGCGGTGGCGCCCTCGACCAGCATGAGCAACTGGCGCCCCAGGAGGGGCGGATCGGTGGCTCCGGCACGCTCGGCGATCCCCGTCAGCAGGTCGAGGTAGCGATCGAGGTGGCGTGCGGTGATGGCGCGCACGGCCTCCACGTGATGCTGGGCCGCCGCGTTCAGCATCGCGCAGCCGCGGAAGACCGGGTCCTCGTACCACTCCCGCAGCGCGTCGAACACCGCGGCGAGCTGGTCACGGGGGTCGTCCCCGGCCTCCGCGGAGGCCTCGGCCAGCCAGCGGGTCACCCGTTCGCTGCGGGCCGTGAGCATGGCCTCCACCAGCCCGTCCTTGGTGCCGAAGTGCCGGTAGAGCGTCTCCTTCGACACTCCGATGGAAGCGCACAGCTCGGCCACGCCGACGCCGTCGAGCCCACGTTCGTACAGCACGGGGGTGGCCGCCTCCAGGATGGCGGCACGGGTGCGCTCCGGGTCGATCGTCGAGCCCTTGGGAACCGGCATACCTAGATGGTACCGATCGGTTCGATGCATTGCTACGATCTGAGATCGTACCGATCGGTTCGATCTCTGGAGTGTCATGTCCCACCTCTTCGCCGTCGGCATGCGGGCCGGGCCCGAGACACGGCAGGCGATGCGGCTGGCTCTCGGCACCGCGTCGGCCCTCGGGCTGGCCCGTTTCGCGTACGGGCTGCTCCTGCCGGCGATGCGGGACGAGTTGCGGTGGACCCTGGCCGAAGCCGGAGCGATGAGCGCCGCCAACGGACTGGGCTACCTGCTCGGTGCGCTGATGACCGCGGCCGCCGTTCGCCGCCGGGGCGCCGCGGCCGTCTTCCGATGGGGGATGGTCCTCACCGCGCCGGCGCTGGCGGCCACCGCGACGAGCGACGCCTATCCGGTGCTGCTGGCGGCCCGAGCCGCGGCCGGGACGGCAGGGGCCGCGGTGTTCGTCAGCGGCGGCGTCATCGCCTCACGCCTCGCCGCCCGCGCCGCCTCCGGGACGCCTATCACCGTCTACTTCGCGGGCACCGGGCTGGGCATCGCCGTCGCCGGCGCCGGCATTCCGCCGCTGGGCGGCCATTGGCGGCCGGCCTGGGTCGGCCTGGGCGTGGCCGCCGGGCTGGCGGCGCTGGTGAGCTGGACCGCCGCCCAGGCCGGGGAGGAGGCGTCGGCCGTCACCGCCGGGCGGGCTCACCTGCGCCCACTGCGGGGGATCGCCCTGGCCTACCTGCTGTTCGCCGCCGGTTACATCACGTACATCACCTTCCTGTCCGCCTACCTCGCCGAGGCGCCGCTCGGGCAGGTGGTGCTCGCCTGGACGGCGCTCGGCCTGGCGGTGGTGGCGGCGCCCGCCCTGTGGAGCCGTCCGACCACCCGCTGGCCCGGCACCCGGGCACTGACCGTGCTGCTCGGCCTCCTGGCCGCCGCCGGAGCGGCGCCGGCGATGGCGGCGCCCGCACCGCCGGTCATCCTGGCGTCCGTGGTCGTCTACGGGGCGACGTTCATGGGGGTGCCCGCCGCCGTCACCGCGATCATCAAGGCGAACACCGCGCCCGCGGACTGGACGGCCACGCTGGCGGCGTTCACCACACTCTTCGCGGCCGGGCAGACCGCCGGTCCGTGGCTCGCCGGGCTCGTCGCCGACCACACCTCGGCCGGCGCCGCCCTGGCGTGGACCGCGATCCTGTGCGCGGCGGCGGCCCTGGTCGCCGCGTTCGCCGATCCCACACGTAACACCCCGCCGGGCCGCGCCGAGAAGACGCCCGGAGGGGAAGCGTCCATGAGACAGTGAGGAGCACGACCATGACGACCTTCGTCCTGATCCCCGGCATGTGTCACGGTGGCTGGTGTTTCCAGGACCTCGTCGAGGACCTGCGCGGCCACGGCCACCGGGCCCTTCCGCTGACGCTCAGCGGAGTGAGCGAACGCGCCCACCTGCTGCGCGGCGGGGTGAACCTGGACACCCACATCCAGGACGTGACCGGCGTGCTGGAGGCCGGGGATGTCCGTGACGCGGTGCTGGCCGGGCACAGCTACGGCGGCATGGTGATGACCGGGGTGGCCGACCGCCTGCCGGGCCGGGTCGCCGCCCTGGCATACCTCGACGCCTTCGTGCCGGAGGACGGCGACTCCTGCTGGACCCTCGCCTCCGAGCAGGAGCGGCAGTGGTACGCGGACGTGGAGGAGACCGGATACGCCACGCGGCCGCTGCCGTTCTTCGACCCCCGGGCGACCCCGCACCCCGTCGCCTCGCTGCTGCAGCCGCTCCGGCTCATCGGAGGTCTCGCGAGCGTCCGGCGGCGGGTCTACGTGTACGCCGACCGGGACGTGCGGTCCGCCTTCACGAGTACGTACGAGCGGCTGCGCGAGGACCCCTCGTGGACCGTGCACGCGCTGGACAGCGGGCACAACCTCATGCGGGACGCGCCGCGGGAGCTGCTCGGGATCCTGCTCGACGCCGCCGGGCCCGGCAGGCCCGGAACCCCGCCGGTCGCCGAGGGATGGTAGGGCTGGCCCTACCCCCGGGTCTGACGTCCGCAGGATCGATCATCGGCGGGCGAGTCAATAGCGTTGGGGGCATGCGCCGACTTCTCTCCCGTCTGGCCGGTGACACGGTCTACGTCCTCATAGGATTTCCGCTCGCGGCGATCACGTTCGTCCTCACCGTGGGCGGCCTGTCCGCCGGTGCGGGACTGCTGGTGGTCTGGCTGGGCGTGCCGATCCTCGCGCTCACCCTGCTCATGGCCAGGGGGATGGGTGACGTAGAACGGCTGCGCATGCGGCCGGTGCTGGGCCGGGAACTGCCCCGGCCGCGTTACCCGCGCGCGCCTGAGGGCGCGGGCATCCTGCGCCGCACGGTCACGCCGCTGGCCGGGGGCCAGCCCTGGCTCGACGCGCTGCACGCCCTGCTGGCCTTCCCGGTCGCGGTCGCCGCGTTCTGCGTGACCGTCACCTGGTGGGCCGTGTCGCTCTTCGGGCTGACCTACCCGCTCTACGGGTGGATCCTGTCGAACATCCCGGACAACCACGAGCTGCCCGAACTGCTCGGGCTCGGCCGGGGCTACTTCGTGAACAGCGTCTTCTACCTGGCTCTGGGCGTCCTGGCCGCGCTCACGCTCTACCCGGTCGTCCGGTCCTGCGCGCTGATCCAGGCGTCGCTCGGCCGGGCGCTGCTGACCGGCGTCGCCGCGCTGCAGGAGCGCATCGAGGACCTGACCGAGGGCCGCAACGCCGCCGCCCACGCGGAGGCGGACGCGCTGCGCCGCCTGGAGCGGGACATCCACGACGGCCCCCAGCAGCGCCTGGTCCACCTGGCGATGGAGCTGTCGCGGGCGCAGCGGGAGCTGAAGCGGGACGCGAGCGCCGCGCACGAGACGATCGGCAACGCCATCAGCGCCACCCGCGAGACGCTCGACGAGCTGCGGGCGCTGTCACGCGGCATCGCCCCGCCCATCCTCGCCGACCGCGGCCTCGCGCCCGCGCTCGCCGCGCTCGCCGGCCGCTGCACGGTCCCGGTGGAGCTGGACGTCCAGACGACCGAGCGGTACCCCGCGTTGATCGAGAACACGATCTACTTCGTCACCGCCGAGGCCCTGACCAACGTGGCCAAGCACAGCAGGGCGACGTCCTGCATGATCGCGCTGACCCGGATCGGGGACGTCCTGCTGCTCACGATCGGGGATGATGGGGTCGGCGGCGCTCACGTCGCCAAGGGACACGGCCTGTCCGGCCTGGCCGACCGGCTGCGGGCGGTCGACGGCGAGCTGACGGTGCGCTCGCCCGCCGGAGGGCCGACCTCGATCACGGCGGAGGTTCCGTGCGCGTAGTGGTGGCCGACGACGCCGTCCTCATCAGGGAGGGACTCGTCCGCCTGCTGGAGGAGTTCGACTGCGAGGTCGTCGAGACGACCGGAACGGGGGAGGGACTGGTCGAGGCCGTCGTCGCCCACCGGCCGGACGTCTCGGTGGTGGACGTCCGGATGCCGCCGTCGTTCACCGACGAGGGCCTGCGGGCCGCGGTCGAGGCGCGGGAGAAGGTGCCGGGCGCGCCCGTGCTGATCCTGTCGCAGTACGTCGAGGTGTCGTACGCCGACGACCTGCTGGCCGACGCGCGGGGAGCGGTCGGCTACCTGCTGAAGGACCGGGTGGTGGACGTCGAGGAGTTCATGGACGGCCTGCGCCGGGTGGCCGCCGGGGGGACGGTCTTCGACCCGCAGGTCGTCGCCCAGCTGATGGTGCGCCGGCGCCGGGACGACCCGCTGGCCTCGCTGACGCCGCGCGAGCGGGAGGTCCTCGCGCTGATGGCCGAGGGCAGGTCGAACCCCGCGATCGCCCGCCGTTTCGTCGTCACCGAGGGCGCGGTGGAAAAGCACATCCGCGGCATCTTCGCCAAGCTCGGCCTGCACGCGGAGGACGGCGACCAGCACCGCCGCGTCCTGGCGGTGCTGGCCTACCTGCGGTCCTGACGTCGCGCCACCGGCCCGCCGCAGGACGGCGCGGGCCGGGACTGCGCGGGCCGGGATGGCGCGGGGCGGGATGACGCGGTCAGGCCGGGTGGTTGCCGCCCGTCATGTCGTACGGCGTGGTGACCCCCTCGTACGCGAGATGGAACTCCATGCCCTGCGCGGCGTGCGCGAGATCGTGGCAGTGGGACATCCACACGCCCGGGTTGTCGGCCACGAGGACGACCTCCCAGACCTCGCCGGGGGCGACGTCGAAGGTGTCCATCGCCAGCCCGGTCGCCGGCACGCCGTTCCGGGACAGGATCCGCACGTGATGGCCGTGCGGGTGCATCGGGTGGGTGTCCGTGCCCCGGTTCACCACCCGGATCCTGACGGTCTGCCCCTGCCGGACGACCGGCGTGGGGATGTTCGGCCACGCCTTGCCGTTCACCGTCTGGGCGAGCCGCGGCAGGCCTCCGGAGACGGCGAGCGTCTTGTCCAGCACCCAGGTCGTCTCCCGGTCGAACCGGGCGGGCAGGGCCGCGGCAGAGCCGTACCGGGTGATGTCGACGATCGGCCCGGCCGCCGGCGGAGGCGTCGCCGGTCCGTTGACCAGCAACGCGGGCCGGTCTCCCGTCGTCAGCAGCACCGGCCCGGAGGGCACGGTGAAGGTCAGGTCGTATCGCCCGCCCGCCGCGAGGTGCAGGCGGGCGCCGTCGAGGTCCGTCGCCCCCGGCACGTCCCCGCCGTCCACCGCCGCGATCCGGTACGGCACGCCGCTCAGGCCGAGGACCACGGGCCGGGTGTCGGTGTTCACCACCCGCAGCCGCGTACGGGCGCCGGGCGCGAGCGTGAGGCGGGTGAGCAGGTCGGACGGCGCGGCGCCGTCCACCGACAGCGTCGGGCGCGAGCCGAAGGTGTGCAGCGCGAGCACGTGGTCCTCGCTCTCCGGCGCGGGGGCCGCCGGGTCGACGACCAGCAGGCCGAAGAGCCCGCGTGGCACGGCGACGCTGGAGTTCTGGTGGCTGTGGTACCAGTACGTGCCGGCGTCCTCGGCCCGGAAGCGGTAGACGTGGGACTGGCCGGGCCAGACCGCGTCCTGGGTCACGCCGGGCACGCCGTCCTCGGCGGCCGGCACGTCGTACCCGTGCCAGTGGATCGTGACGCCCTGCCCGCTGCCCGCCTGCCCGTTGCTGGCCTGCCCGGTGCCTCCCTGCACCGTGCCTCCCTGCACCGGCAGCCGGTTGCGCAGGACGACCTCGACCAGGTCGCCCTGCCGCACCCGCAGCACCGGCCCCGGCACCTGCCCGTTGAACGACCACGCCTCGGCGCCGCCGCCGGACGGCAGCCTTACGGTGGCGGGCTGGGCGGTGAGCGTGAAGCGGCGGACCCGCTCCCTGGCCCCGGCCGGGCCGCCGGCCGCGGCGGGAGCGGGGCCGCGCAGCAGGTCGACGGAGACGCCGCGCCCGCCCGCGTCGTGCCCCGGGTGGAGGTGGCCGCTCGGCCACCCTCCGCCGATGGTCAGGGCGAGAGCGAGGGCGAGCACGCAGGTTCCGGCGGCCTGCCAGCCGTGCCGAGGCGAGCGGGCCGGGCCGAGCAGCCGCCACGTCACGGCGGACGCCGAGGCGAACAGCGCGAGCACCGCCGCCGCCCCTCCGGTCGTGACCGGATAGGAGATCACGACCGCGCAGGCGATCCCGGCCACCGCGCCGTACGCGGTGACCAGCAGGGGGAACGCGACGATCCGGGTCGAGCCGGTCGCCGTGCCCTGCAGCAGGCGGGGCAGGCTGACGGCGGCCGAGACGAGCGCGGGCACGACGACCAGGGGCAGTGCGAGGGTGACCTTCTCCGCCACGAACCACCAGCCCGCTCCGGCCAGGCCTGCGGTGACGGCGACCCTGAGCGCGGTCACGACGATCGCCGCGGCGCACGACGCCGCGGCGATCAGGCGGGTCCGCCGACCGGCCGCGGCGGGTTGCCGCAGCCCGGTCAGGGCGATCCCGGCGGTCGCGGCCCAGGCGGCCGCGACCAGGACGAAGAGGATCTGATCGAGAGCGATCAGCCGAGCGGTGGTCACGCCGCGGCGTGCGCCGGGATCGCGGCGTCGCTCTTCGTCAGGGCGTGGGCCCGCCGGACGAGGACGACGGCCGCGGCGAGGATCGCCACGCCGTCGAGGGCGTGGAAGCCCATGACGAACAGGGAGGCCGTCGTGGTGGCGGTCTCCGTCGCCCCGGCGATCTCGGCCAGCGGGAAGATGACGAACAGCTGCACGGCCACCAGCACGAACGGAAGGATCGCCAGGCCCGCCGTCCGGCCGCCCGCGCGGGCGGCGAGGGCCGCGATCGCGGTCACCAGCGAGACGAGCGGGATGACCATCGTGCCGTTCATGGCGTGGTAGCCGATGGCGGCGTCCGGGTCGCCCGGCGCCGGATGCGGCGTCTCGAACGCGCCGAACGTGGCGAGGTAGAACTGGGCGAGCACGGCGACGAGCTGCACGACGGCGAGACCGAAGAACACCTTGCGCATTGTGGGGCCTCCTGTGAGGTACGGGCGGAGCCCCGGGGGTTCTGCGGGGCGGCGAGCGCCGGAAAGGTACGCGGCCATGGTGGACCCGCGGGTGTCCCGGGCGCCCGGGACACCCGTCCCGCCCCGCCGGGAAGTCGCGCGGGGCGAGATCGGGCGGGGCGGGGTGGTCAGCGCATCCAGGGCGGGACGATCCGGTCGGTGCCCTTGGGCGCGAGGTCGCAGGCGTCCTCGGCGGTGACCCCGCCGGGGATGTAGACCTCGGCGCCCGCGGGGGCGACGGCGATCGCACTGAAGCCCGACTCCGCGTGGCTGTGCACCCTGCGGCTGAGGTCGGCCGGCAGGACGATGGTGTCTCCCGCCTCGACGCCGTAGGTCTCGCCGTCGAGGTCGACGGTCGCGCCGCCGGACAGGAAGGTCCACACCTGCTCGCGGTCACAGGAGTGCAGGGGTCCGCTGTTGCCCGCGGGCATGTCCACACGCCACACGGCGTGCGCCGCCCCGCCCTGCGTCGGGGAGGCCAGGGTGGTCATGACGCCGTTCGGCGTGGTGCTCCGGCGGCTGTCGGCGGAATGGATGACAGGCATCGGTGGTGCCTCCTAGAATAGACAACGTCGTTGTCCTTATAGTGAACCAGGTTGTCTATCGTGTCAATCGACCCGCCCGGATTCGAGCTGCCGCTGCGGCTCTTCCTGGGATTTCGCGTGCTCATCGACGACCTGCACGCGGAACTGGCCCGTCAGGGGCACCCGCACGCCCGGCCCATGCACGGATTCGTCCTGCAGGCGATCGGCGCGGAGGGCACGACCGCCGTGGAACTCGGCCGCACGCTGGGCGTCAGCAAACAGGCGGCGGGCAAGACCATCGACACGCTGGAGCGCCTGGGCTACGTGGAGCGTGCCCGGGACGCCCGCGACACGCGCCGCAAGATCGTGCGGCTCACACCGGCGGGCGTCGACCTGCTGACCCGCTCGGCCCGCATCTTCGACGACCTGCGGGCCCGCTGGGCCGCGGTCATCGGGCCGGAGCGGCTCAGGGAGCTGGAAGCGGACCTGCGCAGGGTGACGCCCCCGGACGTCTTCCGGCTCGACGTGCCCGGCTGGTTCGGCGCCTCCTGACCTCGGCGCCTCCTGACCCGCTGCCGTGCGACGTCGGCGCCTGGCGGCGGGCTCAGTCCGCGGAACGCCGGGGGAGGGCGAGGGCGGCGACCGCGCCCAGCAGGCACAGCCCGCAGGTGATCAGGAAGATCTCGGCGTACTCCATGTGCAGCGCCGCCCGGACCTTCGCGGTGTATTCGGCGAGCCTGCGGGCGTACTCGGCCGGGTCCACACCGAACGGCAGCGGCGTGTCGAGATGCGCGGTGAGCGACTGGAACCGGTGGAAGCCCCACGCCGACAGCGCGGCGACGCCCAGCAGCATGCCCATCATCCGGGCCACCACGACCGCCGCCGACACGACGCCGTGCCGCGCCGCCGGGACCACGCGCAACGCCGCGGAGGAGACGGGGGCGATCACCACGCCGAGGCCGAGGCCGGCCACCACGAGGTCGACGTCCGTGCGCACCCCGGCCGAGGCCAGGTCGAGCGGCCAACGGGAGATCATCCAGTAACCCGCCGCGGCCAGGGCCATGCCCACCACGGCCACCGGCCGCTCGCCGAACCGCCGCACCAGGAACCCGCCGAGGAACGCCGCCACCGCCAGTGCGGCGAGGAACCGGGTGAGCACCAGCGCGCCCCCCACCGCGTCGAGGCCGAGCAGCGTCTGCGCGACGAGCTGCACGTCGACCAGCGTGACCAGCAGCGCCGCCCCGGCGAGCAGGCTCACCGCGAGCGTGGCGAGCAGCGGCCTCCGGGGCACGCCCGTCAGGTCGAGCAGCCGGACCGGAGAGCGGATCTCCCACACCACGAACAGCACGGCCGCCGCCACCCCGGCGGCCACGCACGGCAGTCCCCACGGCGGCAGCACCGTGGTGCCGGGGGAGGGGTTGTACAGTCCCGCGACCAGCAGGCCGAGGGCCAGCGCCAGCAGCGCTCCGCCGCCCAGATCCGGCCGCGAGGCGTCCGCCCGCGACGCATCCGCCGGTGAGGCGCTCGGCCGTGCGGCGATCACCGGTGAGCCGTCCGGTGGCGAGACGTCCGGCCGTGCGGCGGCGTCCGTCCCGCCGGCGATCGCCGTGCCCGCGGGGGCGCCCGCCTCCGCGAGGCCCGGCGAACGACGCGGGCGCGCCGCGCCTGGTGGCGGGTGGTCCGCACCGTACGGCTCCCGGCCGCCGGGCACCGCCGCCTGTACGGCGACGGCGGCGATCAGCGTGAGCGGGAGGTTGACCCAGAAGATGCCGCGCCATCCGGCGAGCGCGGCCAGGCCCGCGCCGTACAGGGGACCGAGCACGCTGCCGAGTTCCTGTGCCGCGCCCACCGCGCCGAGCGCCACGGGCCGGGCGCGTTCGTCCCACAGGTCGCCGATGAGGGCCATCGTGATCGGCAGCAGCGCGCCGCCCGCGACGCCCTGGAGCGTACGGCCCGCGACAAGCGCCGGGACGCTCGCCGCCAGGGCCGTGAGGAGGGAGCCCGCGGCGAACCCGGCCAGGCACGCGTGGATCAGCGGACGCCTGCCGTACCGGTCGGACAGCCGGCCCAGCAGCGGCATCGCCGCGACGTACCCGAGCAGGAACCCGGTCACGACCGGGGTCGCCCTCTCCAGGTGGTTGAGCGGCACGCCGACGTCGGAGGCGATGTCCACCAGGATGGTCACGACGACGTACGCGTCGAGCGCGGCGAGCAGCACGGCGGCGCCGCCGACGGCCAGCGCCAGGCGCCGGCGCCGCACGGGGGTGGCGGCGGGGTCGGTCACGGCTTGGGCGGGGTGATGGTCACGGGGGCGTCGTAGTCCCCGAGGGTGACGGCGGCCGAGCCGCCGCCGAGCGGCAGGTCGATCTTGAGCAGGCGGTTGGTGGCCTTGTCGATCCAGAGCGTGCCCGCGACCTTCTGCTGGACGCCGGGGACCAGCGCGGCCAGCGCGTCCTGCGGCAGGGTGGCCGCCACCCGGTAGGCGGCGGTGTCACCCACCTTCTCCTCCGCCTGCGTCCGCACGTCCTGGGCCGCCGACAGCAGGCCGGGCACGCCGGTGAGCACGGCGGAGGGGTCGTAGATCGCCGCGAGCTGCTGCCGGGTCATCGTCTGGTAGCCGCCGGTCGGGCCCTTGAAGTAGACCGTGTCGCCGACGAGCACGAAGTCGATCTCCTGCAGGCCCAGCATCTCGATCTGCACGGTGCCCTTGGCGTCGCCCTCCTTCGTGAGGCTGCCCTCGGCGTGCCGTACGGGCACGGCGGGCTTGTCCTTCGTCTCGATCGTGAAGGCCACCGTCTTGACCCCCCGCATCGCCTCGGCCGACCGCTTCATCAGGGCGGGGCCGTCCGGCAGGGCCGTCTCGCTCTTCGCGTCGCAGGCGGTCACGAGCAGGAGGCCGGCCACGACCAGCCCGAGGATTGTTCGCACAGCCGGATCGTAGCGAGCGGGCGGGGGTGGCACGCGTTCCCGCGGGAATCGGTTTGACGCACCTTGTCAGGGGAACTCGGGATCGGTGCGTTTCCCCCGCCACCCCGTCGTCATCACTAGTCGGTTCGCCGGACGCCGCGGACCCCCTGCAGATGGTCGATGACGGGCGCGTAGATCTGTTCCAGCTCGGACACCTGCTCGGGGGTCATCAGGTCGATGAAGTGCCGTCGGACGCTGTCCACGTGGTCCGGCGCCACCCGTCTTATCGTCTCCCACCCCTGATCGGTCAGGACGGCGAAGGTGCCCCGCCGGTCGTCCTCGCACTCTTCGCGGGTGACCAGACCGGCCGCCTCCATCCGGGAGATCTGGTGGGACAGGCGGCTGCGCGACTGGATGGTCGCGTCGGCGAGCTCGCTCATCCGCATGCGGCGGCCGGGGCTCTCGGAGAGGTTGACCAGGATCTCGTAGTCGTTCAGCGAAAGGCCGCTCCCTTGGAGCTCTCGATCGAGTTGGAGGAAGAGGAGTCGGTGCGCAGCCAGGTGGGCCCGCCAGGCGCGTTGCTCGTGCGGGGTCAGCCAGCGGTGGTGGTCCATATCGACCAGCATAAGATCAAGTGAACGGATGGAGCGGTATGCCTGACGGCGAGAACGGCGAGAGCCTGGGCACCGTGGTGGTAGCGGGTGCGGCCAATCTCGCGATCGCGCTGGCCAAGCTCGTGGCCGGTCTGATCAGCTCCTCCTCGGCGATGCTGTCGGAGGCCGCCCACTCGGCCGCCGACACCGCCACTGAGGTCGTGCTGTTCGCCGCGATCCGGCACGGCGAGCGGCCCGCCGACGCCCGTCACCCTCTCGGGCACGGCCGCGCCGCCTATCTGTGGGCGATCGTGGCCGCCTGCTTCACCCTGGTCGTGGGGGCGGGCTTCTCGCTCACACACGGCTGGCAGACCATCACCAGGGGCGAGGATCTCGGCGACATCGGCGTCTCCTACATCGTGCTCGCGGTGTCGTTCGCGATCGAGTCGGTCTCCCTCTGGCGGGCCCTGCGCCAGTTGCGCGGCGAGGCCCGGCGCTGGCGGGTGAGCCCCGGCCGGTTGCTGGAGCGCACCTCCGACACCATGCTCAAGGCGGTCGTGCTGGAGGACGCGGCCGCCCTGATCGGCATCGCGGTGGCGGCCGTCGGCCTGGTGCTGTCGCAGCTCACCGGATCGGCCGTGTGGGACGGCGCCGCGTCGATCGTCATCGGGCTGCTGCTGCTCTGGGTGGCGCTGACCCTGATCAGGACCAACGCGTCGCTGCTGATCGGGCAGGCGCCTCCGGCCTCGCTGCAGGAGAAGATCAAGGACGTGCTGGCCGAGCAGCCGGAGGTCGAGGGGGTGGTCGAGCTCGCCGCCGTCCTGATGGGCCCCGGCCAGATCCTGGTCGCCGCGAAGATCGACTTCATGGACGAGACGACGGGGGAGCGGCTGGAGCTCGCCGCCGACCAGGTGGAGCGACGGCTCACCGAGCGCTTCCCGGAGATCAAGCAGGTGTTCCTCGACCCCACTCCCGGCCGGTCAGCCGCCGAGGAGGTGTAGCTTGGCGGGTTCGTCGGTGACGGCGGAGGCGATCACGGTGCCGGCCGTCCACTCGAGGAAGTGACGGCCCTCCCACTCCAGCGGCACCGTCAGCCCGTCCACCAGCGGCAGGGCCGACAGGTCCGCCTCACGCAACCGCCCGAGTGTCAGCTCGCCCCGCTTGACCAGCGCCTCCTTGCGCACCCACTGGCGGATGAGGCCGCGGTTGTCGTCGCCCACCAGCTTCGCCTCGGCGGGGGTCAGCGCGAGCGCCACGAGGTTCTCGTCGGCCGGGCCACCCGTGACGTGCTCGGCGTCCACCCCGACCCGGCCGTAGCCCGCGACCGCGCAGACGTATCCGGAGGTGTGCGCGAGGCTGATCGACACCTCGGGGGCCTCGGCCAGCCAGGGCCGCCCGTGCGCCTGCCCGCACTCCTCGCAGCGCTGCACCACGGTCAGCATGCACGCGCGGGTGCCCAGCAGTTCGGCGGCGCAGTGCCGTACGAGCAGGTGGGCGGCGACGAAGTCGCGGCGGTCCCCGCTGCGGGTGAAGCGTTCGGCGCGTTCGCGCTCGGCCGGGGTCAGGGTGCCGCCGGCCAGTTCGAGCACGTCGTCGGTGTGGCCGGCCACGGCCAGTGGAGGGCGCACACCGTCACTGTAGGACAGCGATGTGACGATCAAGTGAACTGGGTGCTCCGGACGGTTCCCGCCTCGCTCGCCCGCCGCCGACCGCCCTCAACCGGCCGCCGGGGCCACCGTCCGCAGCTCGCCCGCGCTCACCCGGCGAGCGCGGACATCCACTCCTCGATGTCGTCCGCCTGGCGCGGCAGCGCGGACGACATCAGCCGGGCTCCGTCGGCCGTGATGACCAGGTCGTCCTCGATGCGGACGCCGATCCCGCGCAGTTCAGGCGGCAGCGTCAGGTCGTCGGGCTGGAGATAGAGGCCCGGCTCGACGGTCAGCACCTGGCCCTCCTCCAGCACGCCGTCGAGGTAGGTCTCCGCCCGCGCCCGCGCGCAGTCGTGCACATCGAGGCCGAGCATGTGGCCGCTGCTGCACAACGTGTAGCGCCGGTGCAGCCCCGCGCCGGCCTGTGCCCGCGTCAGCAGACCCCATTCGACGAGCCCGTCGGAGATGACCCGCATCGCGGTCTCGTGGAAGTCGCGGAAGCGCGCCCCCGGGCGCAGCGCGGCGATGGCCGCCGTCTGCGCCTCGTACACCAGGTCGTACACCTGCCGCTGCACCGGGCCGAACCGGCCCGACAACGGCAGCGTGCGGGTGACGTCAGCCGTGTAGAGGTTGTCGCCCTCGACCCCGGCGTCCAGCAGCAGCGTCTCCGCGGGATCGAGCCGTCCGTCGTTGCGGATCCAGTGCAGCACACAGGCGTGCGCCCCGGAGGCCACGATGGACTGGTAGCCCACCGCGTTGCCCTCCAGGCGCGAGCGCAGCCCGAAGACGCCCTCGACGTACCGCTCGCCGCGCGGATGCGCGATCGCCGCGGGCAGCGCGCGCACGACGTCCTCGAACCCGCGCACGGTCGCGTCCACCGCCTGCTGCAGCTCCGCGATCTCCCACTCGTCCTTGACCAGCCGCAACTCCGCCAGGACCGCGGCCAGCTCGGCGTCGCCGTCCGCAGGGGAGACCAGCGCGTCGACCGAGGCGTCCACCCCGCGCAGCACCCGGGCCGGGCCGCGCAGCGCCGCCGGCAGGCTCTCGATGGGCGCGCACTCGATCTGGTACGCCGCCTCAATCTCGGCGAGACCGGGCCGGCGGCCCACCCAGAACTCGCCGTACCGCCGGTCGCGGTAGAACTCCTGCGACTCGGCCCGGGACGGGCGGGGGCGCAGGAAGAGCCGGGCCTCGCCGGACGGCTCGATGACGAGGACCTCGTCGGGCTGCTGGGCTCCCGTCAGGTAGGCGAACGCGCTGTGCGCCCGGAACCGGTGGTCGTCGTCGTTGCTGCGCGCGACCAGGGTGCCGGAGGGGATGACCAGCCGCTCGCCGGGCAGGCGTTCGGCGAGCCGGGCCCGCCGCTTGGCGGCGTACGCGGCGACGGGCAGCGGCGCCGGCGCGGTCTCCGCTGCGCCGGCCCAGCCGCCCCGCATGAACTCCGCGAGCGCCGCCGGGATCGGGAGATCGTGACTTCCCGTGTTGAGCTGCTTGTCCGTCATCGATCATCTCCAGGTGGCGGCGATATTTGGCCATCGTAGGGGCGGAGGCCCTTGACGAGGGAAGACGGTCGCTGTTGCCTGGGGAAACAGGATGCGCCGCGCCGGGCGGCCGGCGCGGGAAAGACGGGGACGAGTCCCCCGGGTGCCCCTGGGAAGGCGGTGTCGATGCTCATCGGGACGATCTTGCAGAGTAAGGGAACAGGCGTGGCGACCGTTCCACCGCACGCCACGGTGTCAGAGCTTCTCGCCCGGCTGGCGGAGCTGAACATCGGTGCGGTGGTGGTGTCGGAGGATGGCCTGTCCATCGACGGCATCGTGTCGGAACGCGACGTCGTCCGGCGGCTGCACGAGCACGGGGCCGCGCTGCTCGGCCGGCCCGTCTCGTCGATCATGACCTCGGAGGTGCGCACCTGCGGCCCGGACGCCAACGTGGACGACCTGCGCCGCACGATGACCAACCACCGGATCCGGCACGTGCCCGTGGTCCGAGACGGCCGGCTGGCGGGCATCGTCAGCATCGGCGACGTGGTCAAGACTTCGATCCAGGAACTGGAGAGCGAACGGGAGGCCCTGGTCGGCTACATCAACGGCTGACGGCCCTCCGCGGGGCGGGGCCGCCCTCGGCCGCCTCGCCCCGTGCCGCCGCGCGGGCGGCGATCTAGACTGGCTCGTGTGAAGCTGAAGCTGGACCTCCACGACATCTACAACAAGGGCAGCGAGATCGACCGGGCGCTGCACGGCATCATCCAGGAGGCCGTACGCAAGAAGGCGACGCAGGTGGAGATCATCCCCGGCAAGGGGTCCGGCCAGCTCAAGAAGAAGGTGCTGCGCTTCCTGGAGCAGAAGGAGATCAAGGCGCTCTACCACCGGATCGACAAGGACGCCAAGAACCACGGCCGTCTGTTCGTCTATTTCCAGTGGAAGTAAGGGCCCGACGCGTGATCGTTGCCGGGCGCTCTATGAGGTGACCGCTGCGCGTGCCGTGGCTCGGGGGCTCATTGGTTATTGGCCGACGCGGCCGTCGATGCGCTCGCGCAGGAGGTCGGCGTGGCCGCAGTGCCGCGCGTACTCCACGATGTGCGCCACCAGGATGTCGCGAAGCTGCAGGTCCGCCCCGTCTGGGCCGAGGTCGGAGACGCCGGCGTTCCAGGTGCCGAGGTCGGCGACTCCGGCCACGAACTGGTCGGTGCGCTCCACCTCGGTGCGCCACTGCCGCCAGGCATCCTCCACGACCGCCGGGTCGGCGATCGCGCCGTTCCAGTCGCCGTCGCGGTCCTCGTCGGTGCGGTACAGGTGCGGCGCGTCCTCGCCGGCCATGACCCGGCGCAGGTGTCTCTCCCCCTCGGTCAGATGCCGCACCAGCCCAAGCAGGGACATCGTGGACGGTGGTACGGACCGCTGGGCAAGCTGTTCGGCATCCAGGCCCGCGCATTTCATTTCCATGGTCAGGCGGTAGTGGCGCAGATAGTCGAGCAGCACGCCTCGTTCGTCGATCGCCGCGACATCGGTTTCGCGCGGGTCGTCGTCCGGGTCGACCCACATGTCGCGGTACACGGTCGACTTCGTCCAGCGCGTGAGAAGGGGTTCGCCCGCATCAGAGGTGGTCATCACAGCATCCTCGGCCATGTGGACTCCGGGAGCCACCGAATATCCGCGCGGTCGCACGCCCCTCGTCAGCGACCGCGACCCGGACCAGCCGAACACCGCCCAGGTCGGTGTTTCGCGGCCTCCACCTGCACCACTTGAGTGCGGCCGAAGCGGCGGTGCAGACGATCTCCATCCTGGTGCCGACCGTTGTCCTGCCCGTCGTCGTGCTCCTGATGGCCCGTGGACTCGGGCCAGCGAAGATCAGAACATCATTCGATGGATTCGTGGGGAGGAGAAGCGGCGCCGCCACCGGCCCCGGACGCGCCCGGCGCCGGGCTGGTCGTCATCGCCGTGGCGGCGCGGTCACGGGCGCGCGCGTGACCTCCACCGCGACCGGGACGGCGTCGGACGACGGGACCCGCACCCGGCCGGGGACGGCGGCGCCGGGGGCCACGGCACCGCCGGTGGCGGCCTCCCGGCCGATTCCGCTCCCGCGCAGGACTTCGGCGCCGTACGCGGACCGGTGCACCGGGCTAATCTCCGGGCTGGTCGCCGGGGCGCTCGGGCGGCCCGCGAGTCGGCAGGCGAGGCAACGGTCGTGGCCCGTCATCGGGTCCTTCACCCGCCAGTCCCACTGCTCCGGAGGCCGGGGGCCACTGGGCTTGCCCCACCCCGCGAGGTGCAGCGCCCAGGTGACCAGACCACCCAGGACGATCACGGCGAGGCCGAGGCGGATGCCGAGCGGCCAGGCCGCGCACATCGCCACCCCCACCGTCGTGCAGCCGGCCAGCACGACGGCGCAGCCGGTCCAGCCCGCGATCGTGTGCCCGAGATCGACGTCGTCGTGCAGGCCGCTCATGATTCTCCTCGATGCGGGGAAGAAGTATCTTATCTACTAAACATCTTAGATACTAAGGAGACTGCCGATGGAGGGCAAGCCGCGCCCGGAGGCGACGCACGAGCAGGCCCTCGCCGGAATGGACCAGCTGATCGCGCTCAGCCTGGTCGGACAGCAGGACATCGCCCAGCGGCTCGGGCTGAACGTCACCGACCTGACCTGTCTCGGCTTCGTCCTGGCGGCGGGGGACGACCCGATCAGCGCGGGCGCGCTCGCCCGGCAGGCCGGTCTCACCACGGGCGCGGTGACCGGCGTGCTGAACCGCCTCGAACGGGCCGGGTACGCGCATCGGGAGGCGGACCCGGCGGACCGGCGGCGGGTGCGGGTCGTCGCCGACCCGGACGCGGTCGTCACGGCGACGGCCGTATACGAACCCTTCTACCGGAGGCTCAACGAGCTGTTCGCCGACTACACGCCCGGCGAGATCGCCGTGCTGTCCGACTGGTTCACCCGCGCGGGCGACCTCATGCGGACGTACCTGGAGGAGATCCGGCGCGACGAGCACGCCGGCGTGCCCCGCACCCGGCGCACGCGGAGTCGCTGAGGCCGCCGGGGACCGGCGAGATCCGCGACCTCCCGGAGCGGCCGAAAGGGCCCTCGCACCGTCGGCGGGAGCGGCGGTGGCCGGTCAGCCGCCGAGCGCGGGCCCGGGCCGGAGGCTCAGAGCTTGCGGAAGTGCCATGCCTCCTCGGCGGCGGCCAGCACGCCGTCGAGAGACGCTCCGCCGCCCGCGGCCACGACCGCGGAGACGGCGCCCTCCACGAACGGCACATCGGCGATCACCACCTGGCCGGGGCTCTCCAACAGCCGGGCGGTCAGCACCGAGCTGCCCAGGTCGGGGATCAGCACGACGCCGTCCCCCTGGTCCACCTCCTCGACCGCCGCGCTCACCCGGTCGGGGCTGGTGCCGAGACCGCCGTCCTCGGTGCCTCCGGCCGCCGCCAGCGGCACCTTCGCCCCGCCGATCTGCCTGGCCAGCGCGGCCGTCTCCGCGGCCAGGCCGCCGCTGTGCGAGATCAGTACGATGCCGACCATTCGTCACTCCTGCCGTGCTGCGTGATCGGAACGTGAGCCGGGCGCGCCACGTCCTCCCCGGAAACGCCGCGCCCACCTCCCGGTCATCGGGAGGCGGCGGCCCTGAGCGCGCCGAAGACGAGAGCGGTCGAGGCCGCGCCGGGGTCCTCGTGCCCGACGCTGCGTGGTCCCAGGTAGCTCGCCCTGCCCTTGCGCGCCTGCAGCGGCACCGTGGCCCTCGCCCCCTCCGCCGCCGCCGTGGCCGCCGCCTCCAGGGCCTCCTCCGGCTTCAGCCCGTCCCGTACGGCCCGGGACAGCGCCGCGGCGGCGGGGGCGAGGGCGTCGACCATCGTCTTGTCGCCCTCCGCCGCCGAGCCGAGGCGCCGTACGCCGGCCAGGGCCGCGTCCACGCCCGCGCTCAGCTCGGCCGGCGAGATCTCGGTGGCCTCGCCGAACGCCTTGCCCATCTCCCGGAAGGCGGTGCCGTAGAGGGGGCCGGAGGCGCCGCCCACCTTGCGGATCAGCGTGGTGCCCGTCAGCACGAGGAGCGCGCCGGGGGTCCCCGGCGGGGCGGCGGCCAGCGCCTCGCCGACGGCGGTGAACCCGCGGTCGAGGTTCGTCCCGTGGTCGGCGTCGCCGATCGCGGCGTCCAGCTCGGTGAGGTGGTCGCGCCCGGCCCGTACGGCGGAAGTGATCTCCTCGATCCAGGCGGCGAAGAACTCGGTGTTCACGAAGCGGCTCCCAGGGCGGATCTCAGAGCGGATCTCAGAGCGGATCTCAGGGGGGATCTCGGGACCGAGCTGAAGGCGCGTTCCGGGGCACACGTCCCGGCCGGGCGGCGGTCAGCGGCCCCAGCGCAGCGCGGGCGTCTCCACCGGCGCGTCCCACAGCCGGGTGAGCTCGCCAGTCAGGGCGCAGGTCGTCACCATGAAGCCCTGCATGTCGAGGCTGGTCACGTAGTTGCCGACCAGGCTGCGCACGACCGTCGCGCCCTTCTCCCGAAGGTACGCCTCCACCTCGGCGAAGACGACGTACAGCTCGATGAGCGGCGTCCCGCCCATGCCGTTGAGCATCACCAGCGTCTCGCCGGACGGCGGCAGGTCGTCGGCGATCGCGTCCACGGCGATGCGGGCGATCTCCCGGGCCTCGCCCATCGCGGCGCGGGCGCGGCCGGGCTCGCCGTGGATGCCGATGCCGAGCTCGATCTCCGTCTCGCCGAGCTCGAAGGTGGGCTTGCCCGCCGCCGGCACGGTGCAGGGCGTCAGCGCCACGCCGAAGGACCGGCTCCGCTCGTTGACCTCCCGGGCCACCCGCGCCACCTCGGCGAGGGGCGCGCCGGTCTCCGCCAGCGCACCGGCGATCTTCTCCACGAACAGCGTGGCGCCGGTGCCCCGGCGGCCCGCCGTGTAGAGGGAGTCGCGCACGGCCACGTCGTCGTTCACCAGCACGGTGGCGACCTCGACGCCCTCGTCGCCGCTGAGCTCGGCGGCCATCTCGAAGTTCAGCACGTCGCCGGTGTAGTTCTTCACGATGTGCAGCACGCCCGCCCCGCCGTCCACGCCCTTGGTGGCCTCGACGAGCTGGTCGGGCACGGGCGAGGTGAAGACCTCCCCGGGACAGGCCGCGTCGAGCATGCCGTGCCCGACGAACCCGGCGTGCAGGGGCTCGTGCCCCGAGCCGCCGCCGGAGACCAGCCCGACCTTGCCGGGACGGGGGCCCTCCGCGCGGAAGACGACGGCGTTCTCCAGGTCCACACGGAGCGAGGGGTGGGCCGCGGCCATGCCGCGCAGCGCGTCGGAGACGAGCGAGCCGGCGCCGTTGATCAGCTTTTTCACAGACGTCTCCCTCGTTCCTCCACGCGCTTCCTCGCGCCGCCGCAGGCCCGATCGGCCCGTCCTCGACCTTCGTCCGCGCGGACCGGCCGCGTCAAGGGCCGTCGTCCGTACGGCTCCGCTTGTGTAAAGCGCGTCATATGGCGTTCGGGGGTGGCGGTGTAGGAGGATCGGCAGGGGGTGTCCAGACTGTTGGGGAGGCGGAATGTCGGTGTTGCGGGATCTGGTGGACGGCATCCGGGGAGGGGGGATCGACGTCCTGGACCTCACCGCGCCGTTGAGCGAGCGGACACCGATCCTCGCCCTGCCGGAGCCGTTCGGCCAGACGGTGCCGTTCACGCTCCAGGAGATCAGCCGGTACGACGACCGCGGCCCGGCCTGGTACTGGAACAACTTCACGACCGGCGAGCACACCGGCACGCACTTCGACGCCCCGGTCCACTGGGTGACCGGGCGTGACGGCGAGGACGTGTCGCAGGTCGCCCCCGCCCGGCTGATCGCCCCCGCGGTCGTGCTGGACTTCAGCGCTCAGTCGGCGGAGAACCCCGACTTCCTGCTGGAGATCGACCACGTCAAGGCGTGGGAGTCCGAGCACGGCCCGCTGCCCGACGGCGGCTGGCTGCTCTACCGCACCGGCTGGGACGTACGCGCCCACGATCAGGGGGAGTTCCTCAACGCCGACGAGACGGGCCCGCACACGCCCGGCATGTCGGCCGACTGCGCCCGGTTCCTCGCCGAGGAGACGCCGATCGCGGGCATCGGCGTGGAGACCGTGGGCACCGACGCGGGCGCCGCGCACTCCTTCGACCCCGCGTTCCCCTGTCACTCGTTCCTGCTCGGCGCGGGCAAGTACGGCCTGACCCAGCTGCGCAACCTCGACCGGCTGCCGCCGGTCGGCGCGGTGGTGATCGCGGGCCCGCTGCCGATCGTCGGCGGCTCGGGCAGCCCGGTCCGCGTGCTGGCGCTGGTGGAGCGGTGAACGTCGCGGAGGCCGTCGGCGCGGTCCTCGCCTCCCTCGGCGTGAGGGCGGCCTTCGGCGTCGTCGGCAGCGGCAACTTCCACGTCACCAACGCGCTCGCCGAGCACGGCGTCCGGTACGTCGCGGCGCGGCACGAGTGCGGCGCCGCCACG
Organism: Microbispora triticiradicis; assembly: GCA_003260025.2. Classification (GTDB taxonomy): domain Bacteria; phylum Actinomycetota; class Actinomycetes; order Streptosporangiales; family Streptosporangiaceae; genus Microbispora; species Microbispora triticiradicis. The sequence continues at coordinate 40,494 of QFZU02000153.1, forward strand.
ATGGCCGACGCGTACGCGCGGATGAGCGGCACGGTCACGGTCGTGTCGGTCCACCAGGGGCCGGGCCTGACCAACGCGCTGACCGGCGTCACCGAGGCGGCCAAGAGCCGGACGCCGCTGCTGGTGCTCGCCCCGGAGGTGACCTCGCCCACCTCCAACTTCCGGATCGACCAGACCGCGCTCGCCGAGGCCGTGGGCGCGCACTGCGCCCGGATCGGGTCGGCCGAGACGGTCGTGGACGACACCGTGATGGCCTTCCTCGCCGCCCTGCTCGGGCGGCGCACCGTGGTGCTCAACCTGCCGCTGGACGTGCAGGCCGAGGAGCTTCCCGAGGAGGTCGCCGGGTCCGTACGCGAACTGGTGGCGGGCCGGGGCGGCGCGCACCGCGGCGTGGCGAGCCGCGTCCCCGCGCCCTGGGGGCTCACGTTCCCCCTGGAGCCGCCCGCCGAGGCGGCCGCGGAGGCGGAGGAGGGGGAGCCCGAGGGGCTCGCGGCGGAGCCGTCCGACGCGCTCACCCGGTTCGCGCGGCTGCTGGCCGGGGCGAGCCGCCCGGTCTTCGTGGCCGGGCGGGGCGCGCGGGGCGCCCGACGCGAACTGGAGGCGCTCGGCGAGCACGTCGGCGCGCTGTTCGCCACCTCGGCGGTCGCCAAGGGCCACTTCCACGGCAGCCCCTGGGACCTCGACGTGAGCGGCGGGTTCGCCACCCCGCTCGCGGCCGAGCTGATCCGCGAGGCCGACCTCGTCGTCGGGTGGGGGTGCTCGTTCACCATGTGGACCACCCGGCACGGCACGCTCATCGGGCCGGAGGCCAAGGTGGTCCAGGTCGACCTCGACCCCGACGCCCTCGGTGTGCACCGCGAGGTGGACCTCGGCGTCGTCGGCGACGTCCGCGAGACCGCGCGGGCGGTCGGCGCCCTGCTCGCCGGGCCCGGGGGCCGCGGTGAGCCCGCGACCGGCTACCGCACCCCCGAGATCGCCGCACGGATCGCCCGGGAAGGGCGCTGGCGCGACGTCCCGTACGAGGACACCAGCGCGGGGGGGCGCATCGACCCCCGCACGCTGACGATCGGGCTCGACGACCTGCTCCCGGAGGAGCGCCTGGTGGCCGTCGACTCGGGCAACTTCATGGGCTATCCCTCGATGTTCCTCACCGTGCCCGACGGCAGCGCGTTCTGCTTCACCCAGGCGTTCCAGTCGATCGGGCTGGGCCTCGCCACCGCGATCGGGGCGGCCCTCGCGCGGCCCGACCGCGTGACGGTCGCCGCGCTGGGCGACGGCGGCGCCCTGATGGGCATCGCCGAACTGGAGACGGTCGTACGGCTCGGCCTGCCGATGATGATCGTCGTCTACGACGACGAGGAGTACGGCGCGGAGGTGCACCACTTCGCCCCGCACGGGCTCCCGCTCGGCGTCGTCACCTTCCCGCCCGTGGACATCGCCGGGATCGGCCGGGGCTTCGGGTGCGAGGCGGTGACCGTGCGGACGGAGGAGGACCTGGCCGGCGTCGCCGCCTGGCTGAAGGGCCCGCGCGACAAGCCGCTCGTCGTCCACGCGAAGGTCACCGCCGACACCCCCGCGTGGTGGCTGGAGGAGGCGTTCCGCGGGCACTGAGGCGCGGTCCCGCGTGACACGTCCGAGGAGAACGGGCGGCCGTAGAAGTTACGCGTGAGTAGGTTACGGTTTCAGGCATGGCTGAGATCGTGTACCCGCCGGTTCTGCGGACCGCCCTGACCGCCTTCAGACTGCTCGACCTCAGGTTCCACCTGGAGGGCACGGAGCGGATCCCTCGCGGCGGCGGCGCGGTCCTGGTGAGCAACCACGTCAGCTACCTCGACTTCGTCTTCGCCGGCTTCGCGGCCCACCCCGCCGGGCGGCTGGTCCGGTTCATGGCGAAGAAGGAGGTCTTCGACCATCCCGTGTCGGGTCCCCTGATGCGCGGCATGCACCACATCCCGGTGGACCGGTCGGCCGGCGCGGGCGCCTACGACGCCGCCGTACGCGCCCTGAAGGACGGCGAGATCGTCGGGAACTTCGCCGAGGCGACGATCAGCCGGTCGTTCACGCTCAAGGAGATCAAGAGCGGCCCGATCCGGATGGCGGCCGAGGCCGGTGTGCCGGTGATCCCGGTCGCCCTGTGGGGCGGCCAGCGGCTGTGGACCAAGGGGCGGCCCCGCCGGCTGCTGCAGCGGCACGTCCCGATCACGATCCTGGTCGGCGAGCCCCTGTACCCCGGCATCGGCGACGACATCGCCGGGCTCACCGCGGACCTGCGGCGGCGGATGGCGGACCTGCTCGACGAGGCCCAGCGGACCTATCCCGACCGGCCGGAGGGCGTGTGGTGGCAGCCGGCCCATCTCGGCGGCACCGCCCCCACCCCCGAGGAGGCCGCCGCCCTCGACGCCGCCGACCGCTCCCGGCGGAGGTAGCCCGAGGCTCGCCGTCACCGGCGGGCCAGCCCGCCGGTGTGACACCGCTGCGCGAGATATGACCGCTTCCGCAACAAGGCTGTTACGTACAAGGCTTGACCATAAGTCAAGGGGCGGGGATAACTGGCTCGGGGGCCTCGCAATCGTCACCTTGGAGCCGTGCATGAGCATCGTGCCCTCGTCCCCGCTGGTCGGGCGCGCACCCGAGCTGGCGACCCTGATCGACGCGATGGCCCGCCCGCCCGCGGTGGTCCTGGTGGAGGGCGAGGCGGGCATCGGCAAGACCCGGCTCGTCCGCGCCGCGCTGGACCGGCTCCCGCGCGGCGACCGCGCCGTCCTGCTCGGCTACTGCCACCAGATCCGCGAGCCCTTCCCGTACGGGCCGGTCTTCGAGGCGCTGCGGGACATCAGGGGACGGCTCCCGGCGGCGCACCGGCTCAACCCGGTCACCGGGGCGCTGCGCGGGCACCTGCCCGAACTGGCCGGCGCGCTGCCCCCGTCGCCGCAGCCGCTGAACGATCCGCGGGCCGAACGGCACCGGGTGTTCCGGGGGATACGCGCCCTGCTGACGGCCGTCGGACCGGCCGTGCTGGTGATCGAGGACCTGCACTGGGCCGACGACGGCACCCGCGACCTGCTGCGGTTCCTGAGCGGCCAGCCGCCAGAGGGGCTCGCGGTCGTGGTGACCCGCAGGCGCGAGGAGGGCGGTCCGCCCGGGCCGCCGCTCGGCCTCGCCTACCGGCACCAGCCCGACACCGCGCACCTGACGGTCCGGCTGACCCCGCTGGACGTGTCCGGCGTGGGCAGCCTGGCCGGCGCGCTGCTGGAGCGCTCCGACCTGCCGGCCGGGTTCGTCGCGCGGCTGTACGAGCGCACGGCCGGCATCCCGTTCGTGGTGGAGGAGATGGTCCGTTCGCTGCCCGGCGTCGAGGAGCCCGACGCCCTGGAACGTGCCGGTGTGCCGCTGCTGCTGCGTGAGGCCATGGCGGAGCGGATGGCCTGCCTGTCCCCGGCGGCGGTGGGCGCGGTGCAGGCGGCGGCGGTGCTGGGGCTCCCCGCGGACGAGCATCTGATCGCGGCGGTGAGCGGCGACTCCGCCGGGCTGGGCGAGGCGCTGCGCGCCGGAGTGCTGCACGAGCACCCCGGCGGCCGGTACGGCTTCCGCCACGCGCTGGCCCAGCAGGCCGTCTACGACGCCGTTCCCGGCCCCGACCGCAGGTCGGCGCACGACCGGGCGATGACCGCGCTCGGGGCGATGGAGTCGCCGCCGCTGGTGCAGCTCGCGTTCCACGCCCGGCACGCCGGGGACACCGCGGCCTGGATCGGCCACGGCACGGCCGCCGCCCGGCAGGCCGCCGCGCTCGGCGACACCGCCCTGGCCGTGGAGGTCATCGAGGGGATGCTCGACGATCCCGGCCTGCCCGCCCCGGCCCGCGGCCCGCTCGCCCTCATGCTGAGCCGGCTCGCCGCGACCGGCCTGTCGCACCAGCGGGTGGTACGGCTGCTCCGTCACCTGCTGCGCGGCGAGTTCCTGTCCGGCGACGTACGCGGCGAGGTGCGCCTGAACCTCGGTCTGGTGCTGTCCAACCAGGCCGGCGACGTCGCCGCCGGGCGGCCGGAGATGACGGCCGCCCTCGCCGAGCTGAGCGACCGCCCGACGCTGGCGGCGCGCGGCTGGGCCAGCCTGGCGATGCCGGAGTGGGGTGACGAACCGGTGTCGGAGCACGCGGGATGGATGGCCCGCGCCGAGGCGCTCGTCGCCGCCGCCGACAACCCGGAGCTCGCGGCGGCGGTGCTGGCCAACCGGGCCTCCTTCGAGATGACGATCGGGTCCGCCGACGCCTTCGCCGTCGCCGCCCGGCTTCCGGTCGCCGACCCCGTCACGGAGGTGCGGCGGGAGGCCGCCCGGGCGTTCTGCAACCTGCACGACTCGGCGACCACGCTGGGGCTCTACGGTGCGGCCGAGCGGTTCGCGCGGGAGGGCCGGCGGCTCGCGCTGGAGACCGGCGCGCAGTATCCCGCCTATCTCGTCGAGGCCTCCACGATCCGCAGGGAGTGGCTCACCGGACGCTGGGACGGGCTCCGCGACCGGGCGGCGTCCCTGGGGGAGCTGGCCACCGAGACCCCGCTGATCGCGGTGGACCTCTGGCTGGTGCTCGGCCTGCTCGCCCTGGCGACGGGCGAGTGGGAGGAGGCACTCAAGCACTTCCACAACGCGGGGCTGGACGCGCCGGAGTCGCGGCACGCCCCGGTCGTGGCGGCCGCCGCCGGTGGCCTCGTCGAGCTGCACCTCGCCCGCGGCAGGGTGGACGCCGCGGTGGCGGAGGCCGAGCGGGCGGTCGTCCGGCTGCGCCGCAAGGGCGTGTGGGTGTGGGGCGCGACGCTGGTGCCGTCCGCCGTGACCGCGTTCGCCGCGGCCGGCCGGCTGCGCGCGGCCCACGACCTGGCGACCGAGTACGCCGGAGGAGTCGCGGGCCGGGTCGCCCCCGCCGCGCAC
>QFZU02000154.1 GCA_003260025.2 Microbispora triticiradicis
GGCGCCTCAGCGTCGGCGGTGCCCGCCGCCGCCCCGGCCGCGGCGCGGCTGGCCTCCTGGCCGTCCCCGAGCGGCCAGCAGGCCGTCGGCGCCACGATCAACGTCTCGGGGACGTACGACGGGAAGCTCAAGCGCTACTACGGCACCGGCGCCCTCGGCTCCGGCGGTCAGCAGGAGGGCCAGTCGCCGATCTTCAAGCTGGCCGACGGAGCCGTGCTGAAGAACGTCGTCCTCGGCTCCCCGGCGGCCGACGGCATCCACTGCACGGGCACCTGCACGCTGCAGAACGTGTGGTGGGAGGACGTCGGCGAGGACGCCGCGACCTTCAAGGGCACCTCGTCGTCGCAGACGATGACCGTCGACGGCGGCGGCGCGAGGGCGGCCAGCGACAAGGTCTTCCAGCACAACGGCCCGGGCACCATGGTCATCAAGAACTTCCAGGTGCAGAACTTCGGCAAGCTCTACCGGTCGTGCGGCAACTGCTCCAAGCAGTACAAGCGCAACGTCGTCATCCAGAACGTCACCGCGACGACGCCGGGCAAGGTCCTCGCCGGCATCAACACCAACTACGGCGACACGGCGCGCTTCTCGCAGATCACGATCGTGAACGACGGGAGCAGGAAGGTCGTCGTCTGCGACAAGTACAAGGGCGTGACCAGCGGGGAGCCGACGAGGATCGGCAGCGGCGCCGACGGCGTCAACTGCCTCTACTCGTCGTCGGACATCGTCTACCGGTAGACCCGGTCCGCGCCCCTCATGACGTCCGGTCCCGGCGGCGGCTCCCCTTCCCGCCGCCGGGACCGGCCCGACCGTCGCGACAGGTCCTCCAGCAGGCGCATCGCCCGGGCGGCCTGCCGGTACGGCACGAAGAGGTGATCATGGTGGAAACCGGCGACGACGTTGCAGCTCAGGCCCGCCGCGGCGAGCTCCCGCGCGACGGCGGCGGTCAGCCCGACCGCGTCGAGCGCCGAGTGGACCCCCAGCGTGATCCACCCGGCGACGTAGTCGTACTTCAGTCCCGCCGCGTCGGCGTCCCGCTGCGGCACGACCAGCGTGAGCCCCTCGTCCTCGGCCACCGTGACGACGGGACGGAGCCCGGGCGGGATCTCGCCGTCGACGGTGGTGAACACGTAGCGCCCCGGATTCGGCCGCGGGCGCATCGTGGTCAGCAGTTCACGCAGGTCGGTCTCGCCGCTCACGATCAGCAGCCTACAAGCGCGCCTCACTGGGCCACCGGTCACGAGCACGAGCTCACGAGGCCACCAGGCGGTCCGGCCGCCGCACATGAGACTCCGGCACTCACGCATCAAAGTGTTAACGCTAACAGTTGGAGGTTTCCGATGAACGCCCGTTCACCGTGGCGCGGCGCCCTGGCGTCGGCGCTCACGCTGCTCCTGGCCCTGGGCCTCGGGCTCGTCCTGACCGGCCCGGCCCGGGCGGCGACGATCGACACGAACGCGTCGTACGTGCTGGTCAACCGCAACAGCGGCAAGGTCCTGGACGTCTACAACTGGGCCACCAACGACGGCGCGCCGCTGGTGCAGTACTCCCGCAACGACGGGGCCTGGCAGCAGTGGCAGTTCGTCGACTCCGGCGGAGGCTACTACCGCCTCAAGTCGCGCCACAGCGGCAAGGTCGTCGACATCTCCGGCCGCTCGACCGCCGACGGGGCCGACGTCATCCAGTACGCCGACAAGAACGCCACCAACCAGCAGTTCCGGGTCGTCGACACCGACAGCGGCTACGTCAAGCTCATCAACCGCAACAGCGGCAAGGCCCTCGAAGTCTGGGAGTGGTCCACCGCGGACGCCGGCCGCATCTCCCAGTACACCGACCTCAACGGCGCCAACCAGCAGTGGCAGCTCGTCAAGCTCGTCGCCTACCCCGACCCGGGCTACGTCACCGGTGACGTCGGCGCGCACGACCCCGAGGTGACCAAGAAGCCGGACGGCTCCTACCTGCTCGCGTACACCGGCGACAACATCGCGCTGAAAACCTCGACCGACCGGACCGCCTGGCGCAACGCGGGCGTCGCGTTCCCCGGCGGGGCCTCGTGGACCCATGCCTACACCAACGGCAGCAACACGCTGTGGGCGCCGGACATCACGTACCTCAACGGCAGGTACTACATGTACTACGCGGCCTCGACCTTCGGCTCCAACCACTCGGGGATCTTCCTGGCGACGAGCACGACCGGGGCATCGGGGTCGTGGACGAACCAGGGCCTGGTCATCGAGTCGAACACCTCGGACAACTGGAACGCCATCGACCCCAACCTCGTCGTCGACGACCAGGGCCGCTGGTGGCTCGACTTCGGCTCGTTCTGGTCGGGGATCAAGATGGTCCAGCTCGACCCGGCGACCGGAAAGCGGCTGAACAACACCGTGCTCAGCATCTCGGGCCGTAACGGCGGTGCGACCGAGGCGCCGTTCATCTACCGGCACGGCGGCTACTACTACCAGTTCGTCTCCTTCGACCTGTGCTGCAAGGGCGCGTCGAGCACGTACCGGATCATGGTGGGCCGCTCCGCCTCGGTCACCGGCCCGTACGTCGACCGCAACGGGACCGCGATGACCTCGGGAGGCGGCACGCAGGTGCTGGCCGGGCACGGGAGCATCCACGGCCCCGGCCACCAGGCCGTCCTCGCCGACAACGACGGAGACATCCTCTTCTACCACTGGTACGCCGACGACGGATCCTCACGCCTCGGCATCAACAAGCTCGGCTGGGACAGCGCGGGCTGGCCCTACGTCTACTGACCGACCGATCGCCGCGACGGCCGCGGTCGTGGAACTTTCGCCCCGGCCGGAAATCGGGCCTTGACGCGGGAGAGTCAGAAGTCAAAACTGAGCACCGATCCCCACACATGACTGTGAGGCGGCGGTTCACAGTTGTGAATGTTAGCGCTAACAAGGATGGTACGCACGTCAGCCAGAGTCACCCCCCACCAGAAAGGCACCAAGGTCATCATGATCTCCGCATTACGACGCCTGAAGACGGCATCGCTGGCCGCGGGCTCGGCGATCACGCTCACGGCCGGTCTGCTGGCCGGTCTCTCCGCACCGACGGAGGCCGCGACGCAGGGTCCGTGTGACATCTACGCCGCGGGCGGCACCCCGTGTGTCGCGGCGCACAGCACGACCCGCGCCCTGTACGCGAGCTACAACGGCCCGCTCTACCAGGTGCGCCGCTCCTCGGACAACACCACCCGGGACATCGGCGTGCTGAGCGCCGGAGGAGTCGCCAACGCCGCGACCCAGGACTCGTTCTGCGCCGGGACGACCTGCCTGATCACGATCATCTACGACCAGTCGGGCCGCAACAACCGGCTCACCCAGGCGCCTCCCGGCGGCTTCTCCGGCCCGGCGGCGGGCGGGTACGACAACCTCGCCAACGCGACCGCCGCGCCGATCACGGTCGGCGGCCAGAAGGCCTACGGCGTCTACGTCGCGCCCGGCACCGGCTACCGCAACAACGCCACCAACGGCGTCGCCAAGGGCGACCAGCCGGAGGGCATGTACGCCGTCTTCGACGGCACCCACTACAACGGCGGCTGCTGCTTCGACTACGGCAACGCCGAGACCAACAGCCGTGACAACGGCAACGGCACGATGGAGGCCATCTACTTCGGCAACATCAAGGTCTGGGGCTACGGCGCCGGCAACGGCCCGTGGATCATGGCCGACCTGGAGAACGGCCTGTTCTCCGGCGTCAACCAGAAGTACAACGCGGGCGACCCGAGCATCAGCCACCGCTTCCTGACGGCCATCATCAAGGGTGAGCCGAACCACTGGGCCATCCGCGGCGGCAACGCGCAGTCGGGAGGCCTGGGCACCTTCTACGACGGCGTGCGTCCCAACGTCGCGGGTTACAACCCCATGAAGAAGGAGGGGGCCATCATCCTCGGCATCGGGGGTGACAACAGCATCGGCGCCCGCGGCACCTTCTACGAGGGCGTGATGACCTCCGGCTACCCGACGGCGGCCACCGAGGACGCGGTGCAGGCGAACATCGTCGCCGCCGGCTACTCCACGTCGGGCGGCAACCCGGGCACCGGCCAGCAGATCGTCGGCGGCCAGTCGAACCGGTGCGTGGACGTGCCGAACAGCAGCACCACCAACGGCACCCAGGTGCAGCTGTGGGACTGCAACGGACAGACCAACCAGCGCTGGACCGCCACCTCCAGCAAGGAGCTCCAGGTGTACGGCAACAAGTGCCTCGACGCCTACGGGAAGGGCACGACCAACGGCACCCAGGTGGCCATCTGGGACTGCAACGGCGGAACCAACCAGCAGTGGAACGTCAACTCCAACGGCACGATCACCGGCGTGCAGTCGGGGCTGTGCCTCGACGCCAACTCGGCCGGCACCGCAAACGGCACGAAGCTCATCCTCTGGGCCTGCAACGGCGGAAACAACCAGCAGTGGAGCCTGCGCAACTGAGCCCCTGCCCGATCCGCGCGTGATCCGCGCATGACCTTCGGCCGGGTACCTTCCTGACCAGGCGTCCGGCCGTACGGCGGAGCCGCCCCCGCACCCGTGTGGGGGCGGCTCTCCCATGTTCCGGCGGCTTCCCCCACGACACCCGCGCGAAAAAAGTTGCATCAGGCAAAATGCCTGGTAAACGCGCCTTTCGCCGTCCGCAAAAGGCCGTGCCGCGAGGGTCGCGCCGTTTGGGAGGAGCGGCATCGGGAAGGGCGACCGGCGAGCCGCTCGAAGCCGCGGGACCTCGAAAGACCTCGACGCGGCGGGGCGCGGTGGCATGGCCGTCGCGGCCGCCGCCGGCCCGATCCGTCCACGGTCTACCCGAACGGAGAGGCAGATGACTGAGATCGTCGGTGAGAGCCTGGCCAGACGGCTGGTGGAATGGGGAGTCGACACGATCTTCGGGCTCCCCGGTGACGGCATCAACGGCCTGATGGAGGGCTTCCGGCGGCAACGGGAGAAGATCCGCTTCATCCTGGTCCACCACGAGGAGGCCGCCGCGTTCATGGCCACCGGCTACGCCAAGGCCACCGGCAGGCTCGGGGTGTGCGCCGCGACCTCCGGCCCCGGCGCGATCCACCTGCTCAACGGGCTGTACGACGCCAAGCTGGACCACGTCCCGGTGCTGGCGCTGACCGGAATGCAGGAGACCTCCGTCCTCGGCACCCACTACCAGCAGGAAGTGCATCTCGACCGGCTCTACCAGGACCTGGCCGCGTACAACCTGATGATCACCAACCCGCAGCAGATGCCGGGGGTGGTGGACCTCGCGATACGCAACGCGCTGACCAGACGGACGGTCTCCCATCTGACCTTCCCCAACGACATCCAGGTCGCCGCCGCGGCCGAGGACCCCTACCGGCACGTCGGCCCCGGCACCCCGCCGGCCAGCATGCCCAACCGCTCCATGGCGCCGCTGCGGCCCGCCGAGGACGAACTGGCCCGCGCCGCCGACGTGCTGCGGCAGGGCGGCAAGATCGCCATGCTGGTCGGGGTCGGCGCCCGCCACGCCCGCGACGAGGTCCTGGCCGTCGCCGAGAAGCTCGCGAGCCCGATCGTGAAGACCCTGCCGGGCAAGTTCACGGTGCCCGACGACCACCCGCTGACCACCGGCGGGCTGGGCCTCCTCGGCACCGCGCCCAGCGAGGAGCTCATGGAGGAGTGCGACACGCTGTTCATGATCGGCACCTCCTTCCCGTACGGGAAGTATCTGCCGGCGGAGGGGCAGGCCCGGGTCGTGCAGATCGACGCCGACCCCACCCTGCTGGGCATCCGGAGGCCCACCGAGGCGCCGGTCGCCGCCGACGCGAAACTCGCCCTCCAGGCGCTGCTGCCGATGCTCGACGAGGCCAAGGACCGGTCGTTCCTGGAGAAGTACCAGCGGAAGATGGACGACTGGCGCTCGGACATGAAGGCGCTGCAGGACCCCTCCCGCGACCCCATCGCCCCGCAGTACCTCATGGGGTGCGTGGACGAGGCCGCGGCCGGCGACGCGATCCTGACCTGCGACTCGGGCACGATCGCCACCTGGGCCGCCCGGCACTGGACGATCCGCGGCGGCCGGGAGTTCTACCTGTCGGGCAACCTCGCCACGATGGCCCCCGGCCTGCCGTACGCGATCGGGATTCAGCACGCCTATCCGGGCCGGCAGGTGGTCGCCTTCGTCGGCGACGGCGGTTTCGCCATGCTCATGGCCGACTTCCTCACCGCCGTCCGGCACGGCCTGCCGATCAAGGTCGTCGTCAACAACAACAACTCCTACGGGCAGATCCTGTGGGAGCAGATCATCCTCGGCTACCCGGAGTACGCCGTACGCCACCAGCGGCCCGAGGCCGACTTCGCCGCCTGGGCCCGCGCCTGCGGGGCGTACGGAGCGAAGATCAAGGACCCCGGCGACCTGCCCGGCGCGATCCGCGAGGCGCTCGCCCACGACGGCCCCGCCCTGGTCGACTGCGACGTCGACCCCAACGAGCCGCCCATGCCCGGCAGGGTCAAGTACGACCAGGCCAAGCACTTCGCCGAGGCGTTCCTGCGCGGTCAGCCGCACAAGGCGAGCACGCTGGCCGCCGTCGCCCGCGACAAGATCAACGAGCTGTTGTCATGACGGAGACACTGCGCCTCCTGCCCGACCCCGTGACGGTCCCTCCCCAGCCCGGCGGCGGCCAGGTGGATCTCGCGGCGCTCGAACGCGACCTCAAGGAGGCGGTGGACGGCGAGGTCCGCTTCGACGCGACGATGCGCGGCGCCTACTCCACCGACGCGTCCAACTACCGCCAGGTGCCCCTCGGGGTGGTGGTCCCCCGTATGGTGGATGCGGCGGTGGCGGCGGTGGCGGTCTGCCGCCGGCACGGCGCGCCCCTGCTGTCCCGGGGCGGCGGCACCAGCCTCGCCGGGGAGTGCGTGAACACCGCCGTGGTGATCGACTGGTCCAAGCACTGCGACCGGCTGCTGGAGGTCGACCCGGAGAACCGCACCTGCCTGGTGGAGCCGGGCATCGTGCTGGACGTCCTCAACGAGCGGCTGCTCGGCACCGGCCTGGAGTTCGGCCCGAGGCCCTCCACGCACAACCACTGCACGATCGGCGGAATGATCGGCAACAACTCCTGCGGGGCGACCGCCCAGCGGGCCGGCAAGGTCGTGGACAACATCGCCGAGATGGAGGTGCTCCTCTACGACGGCACCCGGATGTGGGTGGGCGAGACCGGCGACGAGGAGTACGCGGCGATCCAGCGGCAGGGCGGCCGGAAGGCCGAGGTCTACGCCCGGCTGCGGGCGCTGCGCGACGCCTACCTGGAGCCGATCCGCACCCGCTACCCGCGCATCCCGCGGCGGGTGTCCGGTTACAACCTCGACAGCCTGCTGCCCGAGAACCGCTTCAACGTGGCCCAGGCCCTGATCGGCTCCGAGGGCACCCTCGTCACGGTGCTGCGGGCCAGGCTGAAGCTGATCCCGGTGGTCAGGGCGTGCACCATGGCGTACGTGGCCTTCCCCGACATCGCCGCCGCCGGGGACGCCGTGCCGGCGGTCCTGCCGCACCGGCCGATCGCCCTGGAGGGCATCGACGACAAGCTGATCCGTTACCAGCGCGAGGTCCACCTCAATGCCGAGGCGCTGAAGAAGCTGCCGGAGGGCGGCGCGTGGCTGCTGATCCAGATGGGCGGCGAGGACAAGGACGACGCCGACCGCAGGGCCGAGGAGGTGCTGCGGTCGCTCGGCAGGCGGCGCGGCGACGCCGGCGTGGCCGTCTTCGACGACCCGAAGCTGGAAGAGCAGATGTGGCAGATCCGGGAGTCGGGCCTCGGCGCGACGGCCCGCGTGCCCGGACTGCCCGACACCTGGCCGGGCTGGGAGGACTCCGCGGTCTCCCCCGACCGGCTGGGCGACTATCTGCGCGATCTCAATCAGCTGTTCGAGAGGTACGGCTACGGGCAGACCTCGGTCTACGGGCACTTCGGGCAGGGCTGCGTGCACTGCCGCATCCCGTTCGACCTCACGTCGGCCGAGGGGGTGGCGGCGTTCCGCTCCTTCCTGGAGGAGGCCGCCGACCTGGTCGTCGCGTACGGCGGGTCGTTCTCGGGCGAGCACGGCGACGGGCAGGCCCGCGCGGAACTGCTGCCGAAGATGTTCGGCGACGAACTCGTCGAGGCGTTCGGCCGGTTCAAGGCGATCTTCGACCCCGGCGACCGGATGAACCCCGGCAAGGTGGCCGCGCCGTACCCGCTCGACGACCTGCTGCGGCTGGGCGCCGACTACAACCACGGCGACGTGGCCACGCACTTCGGGTATCCCCACGACGGGGGCAGCTTCGGCCGCGCGGTGCTGCGGTGCGTCGGCGTGGGCAACTGCCGCCGTCACGAGGGCGGGGTGATGTGCCCGTCCTACATGGTCACCCGGGCCGAGGAGCACTCCACCCGGGGCCGGGCCCGGCTGCTGTTCGAGATGCTGGACGGCACGGCGCGGGGCGGCGCGGTAGCGCACGGGTGGCGGTCGCGGGCCGTCCACGAGGCGCTCGACCTGTGCCTGGCCTGCAAGGGCTGCAAGTCCGACTGCCCGGTCAACGTCGACATGGCGACGTACAAGGCGGAGTTCCTGTCCCACCACTACGAGGGGCGGCCGCGCCCGCGCGCCCACTACGCGATGGGGTGGCTGCCCGTGTGGGCGAGGCTCGCGGCGTACGCGCCGCGGGTGGCCAACGCGCTGTCGCACGCGCCGGGGACGGCCCGGCTGGCGAAGGCCGCCGCGGGGGTGGACCGGCGGCGGGAGCTGCCGCTGTTCGCGCCGCGGACCTTCCGGGAGTGGTTCGCGGGCCGCGAACCGGCCGGTGACGGGTCGCGCGGGGAGGTCGTGCTGTGGCCCGACACGTTCAGCGACCACTTCCACCCCGAGGTCGCGCGGGCGGCGGTCGAGGTGATGGAGTCGGCGGGGTGGCGGGTGCGCGTGCCGGACCGCGCCGTGTGCTGTGGCCTCACCTGGATCTCCACCGGCCAGCTCGCGACGGCCAAGAAGGTGCTGCGCCGTACGCTCGACGAACTGCGGCCGCATCTGCGGGCGGGCACGCTCGTGGTCGGCCTGGAGCCGAGCTGCACCGCCGTGTTCCGCGGCGACGCGCCGGAACTGTTCCCCGACGACGAGGACGTGCGGCGGCTCGCCGGCCACACGGTGACGCTCGCCGAACTGCTGCACGACCGCACGCCGGGATGGAAGCCGCCGAGGGTGCCGCGCGAGGCGCTGGTGCAGGTGCACTGTCACCAGCACGCGGTCATGCGGCACCGGGCCGACGAGGCGCTGCTCGACTCCGCCGGGGTGGACGCCGAGGTGCTCGACTCCGGCTGCTGCGGCCTGGCGGGGAACTTCGGGTTCGAGAAGGGGCACTACGAGGTGTCGGAGGCCTGCGCCGAACGGGTGCTGATGCCCGCCGTACGGCAGGCCGATCCCGCGACGGTGCTGCTCGCCGACGGGTTCAGCTGCCGTACGCAGATCGAGCAGGGCGACGCGGACGGCCGCCGCGCGATGCACCTGGCCGAGTTGCTGCGCGCCGGGCTGCGCGGCGACCAAGGGGACACGCCGTGCCCGGAGGAGACGTACGCCCTCCGGCCCGCGCCGCCCTCGGCGGCGGCCCGGGCCGCCGTGACCACCGTCGCTGTCGCGACCGCCGCGGCCGTGGCGGGC
>QFZU02000155.1 GCA_003260025.2 Microbispora triticiradicis
CGGTGCGGCCGGCGGCCCCGGCGGGGGCCTTCCGCCCGGCTCCTGGAACGGAGGCCCCGAGAGCGCGCGACCGGAAATCTCGGGGGGCCCGGCCTCCGGGCGGCACGGCCGGGCGCACGACGCGGGCCCGGCGGACGAGAGGAGTTCCGGAGGGCGGCGGCCCGGCGATCCGCCGGACCATGCCCCTGGGCACGTCGAGCGTCGCGGCGCCGTGGAACGCGTCCCCGGCCCCGGCCGCGACGACCGGCGCACCGACGACGACTCCCGGCGCGACGGCACCGGCACCCGCGGCACCGGCGCCCGTGACACCGGCGGTCGCGACGCCGGGGACTCGCAGGAGGCCCCCCAGGTGACGGACGTGCCCGCCGCCCTCCTGGCGCCCGCCTGATCCCGGGGCGGGGAGGCGTCCTGGTTGGGGCGGGCCGAAGACGGGGTTTGGGAGAGCCGAAGACCGGCGAAAAGGAGAATCGATCTTGCCCGGCGTGAGATCGCCGAAATACCGGGAAGATTCCACCCGTGGACCGACAGACACGTCCCTCCTTCGCACCGGCCGACGCCGGCCCCACGGCCGACGCCGCCACCGACGCCACGACGGGCGCCGGGAGACCCGCCCGCCGCCCGGGGCGCGGCTGGCGGGTGCTCGCCGGTCTGCTCCTCGTGATCGCCCTGCTCGTGGTCGGCGCCCGCCTGACCTGGTCCTGGATCGACCCGCTGGGCGATCAGACCATCGACAGGAGCGGGCCCGCGCTGCTGCGGTCGGTGCAGAACCTGAGCCGCTTCGAGGCCGCGACCGGCGAGTTCCAGGTGATCGTCGATCTGGAGAAGGACGCGAAGTTCCTGCCCGACGCGATCAAGGGCAGCCGGACCCTGTTCGTCGGAGCCGGCAGCGTCGACGCGTACGTGGACTTCTCGGGCCTGCCGAAGGACGCGCTCACGGTCTCCCCCGACCGCAAGGCCGTGACCGTACGGCTGCCGCACGCCGAGCTGGAGAAGCCGAACCTCGACAACAAGCGGTCGTACGTCTTCGCGCAGGAGCGGGGCATCTTCGACCGCATCTCCGACGTGCTCTCGTCCTCGCCGCAGAACCAGCAGGAGCTCTACGTCCTGGCCGAACGCAAGATCGGCGACGCCGCCGCCGCCAGCGACCTGCGCTCCAGGGCCGACCAGAACACCAAGGCCATGATGGAGGGCATGCTGAAGTCGCTCGGCTTCACCAGCGTCACCATCAAGTACACCGGCGAGCCCTGATCCAGGCGGCCCGGCTCCGGCAGGGGTCGCGAGTGGGAGTGCGCGGCGGAGCGCCGCTCAGCGCAGCGCGGCGATGAGGTCGTCGGCGGCGGTGTAGGGGTCGGTCCCGGCGTCGAGCAACCGTGCGGCCAGCGCGTCCAGGCGGTCGCCGTGCAGCCCCGCGAAGCGCGAGCGGAGCCTGGCGACCGCGATGGCCTCGATCTCGTCGCGGGCGCGGGCCAGCCGCCGCCTGCGCCCCTCGCCCGACTCCTCCAGGTATGCCTGATGCTTGTCGAGCACGGCCATGAGATCGTCGGCGCCCTCCTCCCTGGAGGCGACCGTCGTGACGATCGGGGGTCGCCACGGCGGCTCGGCGAGCCCCGTCATGTTCCGCAGCTCGCGCACCGTCGACTGGACGCCGTCCCGGTCGGCCTTGTTCACCACCAAGACGTCGGCGACCTCCAGGATGCCCGCCTTCGCGGCCTGCACGCCGTCGCCCATGCCGGGGGCGAGGATGACGACGGTGGTGTCCGCCAGCCGGGCGATGTCCACCTCGGCCTGACCGACGCCGACCGTCTCGACGAGGATCACCTCGCAGCCGGCGGCCTCCAGCACCCGCAGTGCCTGCGGCGTGGCCCACGCGAGCCCGCCCAGGTGGCCCCGGCTGGACATGCTGCGGATGAAGACCTCCGGATCGGTCGCGTGCTCCTGCATCCGCACGCGGTCGCCGAGCAGCGCGCCGCCGGTGAACGGGCTGGACGGATCGACCGCCAGCACCCCCACCCTGCTGCCCCGCCTGCGGAAGGCCCGGATGAGCATGCCCGTCGAGGTCGACTTGCCGACGCCGGGCGCGCCGGTCAGGCCGATCACCCGGGCGGTGTACGGCCTGGCCGCGCCGGTGGCGAGGTCGGCCATGACCTCGCGCAGGACGTGGTTCGTCCCCCCGGTCTCCACCCCGCCTCCACCACCCGGACCGGCGGCGTTCCCGGCCATGTTCTCCGCGGCGTTCTCGACGAGTGAGATCAGCCGGGCGACCGCCCTCGGCCGTCCCAGCCGCGCCTGGGCGGCGAGCTCCCGGACGTCCACGTTCGCTCCGTTCCCCGGTCAGGCCCCGGGCGCGGGCACCCGGATGATCAGCGCGTCGCCCTGCCCGCCGCCGCCGCACAGGCCGGCCGCGCCGAGGCCGCCGCCGCGCCTGCGCAGCTCGTGGGCCAGGGTGAGCACGATGCGGGCGCCGGACGCGCCGATCGGGTGGCCGAGCGCGATGCCGCCGCCATTGACGTTGATCTTGTCGAGCGGTACGCCGAGCTCCTTGGCCGACTGCAGCACGACCTGCGCGAACGCCTCGTTGATCTCCAGCAGGTCGAGGTCGTCCACGCCGATCCCCTGCTTGGCCAGCGCCTGGCTGATCGCGTTGGCGGGCTGCGACTGGAGCGAGTTGTCCGGCCCGGCCACGTTGCCGTGCGCGCCGATCTCGGCCAGCCATTCGAGGCCCAGCTCCTCGGCCCTGGCCCGCGACATCACGACCACGGCGACGGCTCCGTCGGAGATCTGCGAGGCGGATCCCGCCGTGATCGTGCCGTCCTCGGTGAATGCCGGCCGCAGTTTCGCCAGGGACTCCGCCGTGGTGTCCGCGCGGATGCCCTCGTCGGCCGAGAACAGGACCGGCCCTCCCTGTGTTTCCCCCCCACGGCCACGCCCCGCCGCCCCCCTGCGCTGCGGCAGCGGCACCGGGACGATCTCGTCGTCGAACAGGCCCTTCTCGGTGGCCTCGGCGGCGCGCTGGTGCGAACGCGCGGAGAAGGCGTCCTGCTCCTCGCGGGTCAGGCCGAGCCTCGCGTTGTGACGCTCGGTGGACTCCCCCATCGCGATCTGGTCGAAGGCGTCGGTCAGGCCGTCGTACGCCGTCGAGTCCAGGATTTCGCCGCCGCCGTACTTCACGCCCTTGCGCAGCCCGGGCAGCAGGTGCGGGGCGTTCGTCATCGACTCCATGCCGCCCGCGACGACGACGTCGAACTCGCCCGCGCGGATGAGCTGGTCGGCCAGCGCGATCGCGTCCAGGCCCGACAGGCAGACCTTGTTGATGGTGAGGGAGGGCACGGTCATGGGGATTCCGGCCTTCACCGCGGCCTGGCGGGAGGGGATCTGCCCGGCGCCCGCCTGGAGCACCTGACCCATGATCACGTACTGGACCTGGTCCGGTGAGACACCCGCCCGCTCCAGCGCCGCCCTGATGGCGATTCCGCCCAGTTCGACGGCGGACAGGCCGGACAGTGAGCCGAGAAGGCGTCCGATGGGCGTGCGTGCTCCGGCGACGATGACGGAACCAGACATTTCGAGACCCTCCACTGCGAGATCGGGGGCAACGGTGTCACCATACCCAGGAGTAGTTGGGTCGCCCGGATTCGGGCGCGGCGAAGGGACCTGCGATGCTCCTGCGAATCGACCACGTGGGCGTGGCCTGCACCAACCTCGAAGAGAAGATCGAGTTCTACGAGTCGGTCTTCGGGCTGACCGTCGTCAGCCGGGAGGTGAACGAGGAGCAGGGCGTCCGGGAGGCGATGCTGCACGTCGCCGACGGCGACCAGGGCGCGTCGTACGTCCAGCTTCTCGAACCGCTGCACCCCGACACAGCCGTGGGCAAGTTCCTCGCCAAGCGGGGCGAGGGCGTGCATCATATCGGTTACGGCGTGGCGGACGTCACCAAAGCCCTGGAGGAGATCGGGGCGAAGGGCGTGCGCCTGATCGACCAGCGGCCCAGGCACGGCTCGATGGGAGCCTCGATCGCGTTTCTGCATCCCAAGGACGTGGGCGGGGTTCTCACCGAGCTTGTCGAGTCGTCCAGGCGTTAAGTAAACGCAAGAAACGTTCATACGTAACAAGTCGCGCAGAAAGTCGGAGGGGGCCGCCAACGCGGCAGTACCGGAGTACGCTGGCGTTCATCACCGGACGTGGATGCCAATACCGGCTCCTCGCCTCGGAACCGACCCCCCCGTCCGGCCCCTGTAGCCGTCTCGACAACCAGGATCGAGCCTCATGCAGTCCGACATCGACGCCCAGCTCAACAACTTCTTCGAGGATGCCCCTTCCCGCGAATTCGACGTGGTGCTCCGGGGTTATGACCGGCACCAGGTCCACGACCACCTGAAGACGCTCGACACCGAACTGCGGCAGGCCAAGGAGCAGGTGAGCGGGCTCCAGAGGGAGCTCTCCGACTCCCAGCGCCAGCTCCAGGAGCAGGAGCGGCCCACGTACTCAGGTCTCGGCGCCCGCATCGAGCAGCTGCTGCGGCTGGCGGAGGAGCAGGCCACCGAGCTGGTGCAGGCGGCCAGGTCGGAGGCGAACGAGATCCGCGCCGCCGCGAAGGTGGACGCCGCCGACCTGCGGGCCGCGGCGGAGAACGAGGCGGCGGAGAAGCGGGCGCTGGCCGCTCGCGAGGCCGAGGAGATGCGCAGCACCGCTGAGCGCGATGCCGAGGAGATCCGTTCCACCGCACGGCGCGAGTCCGACGAGTTGACCGCGACGACCGAGCGCGAGGTGGCCAAGATCCGGGCCACCGCCGACCACGAGGTCGCGGAGAAGCGGGCCGACGCCGAGCGGGAGATCGCCAAGCTGCGCACCACGACCGAGCGCGAGGTGGCCCAGCTGCGGGCCTCCACCAAGCGCGAGCGCGACGAGGTGCTCACCACGGCCAAGCGCCAGGCGGACGAGATGCGGGCGCAGGCGCAGCGGATTCTCGAGGAGTCGGAGGCCAAGCGGGCCCAGGACGAGGCGGAGTTCGAGATCCAGCTCGCCGCCCGCCGCGAGGACGCCGAGCGCCAGGAGGCCGAGCGGCACGCCACCGCCCAGGCCAACACGCAGAAGCTGGTCGCCGAGGCCGAGCAGCGCGCCGCCACCGCCGAGCAGCGCGCCGCCAAGGCCACGCAGCAGGCCGAGCAGACCCGCCGCGAGGCCGACACCCACGCCAAGCAGCTGCTGGCCAACGCGCGCAAGAACGCCGACCAGCTCGTGGCCGAGGCCAAGACCAGCGCCGACACGATAGTGACCGACGCCAAGAACGAGGCCGAGCGCACCCGTACGGCGATGCAGCGCCAGGTGGACGAGCTGACCCGCCAGCGCGACAGCATCACCAGCCACCTCGCGCAGCTCCGTCAGCTGCTCGGCGGCGCTCCGCTGCCGGGCATGGACGCGGCGGAGCCGGCGCCGGTCGCCGCCGCTCCGGCGAAGCCGGCCCTCTCGGCCGCTCCCCCCATCGCGGACAAGCCGGCCGTTTCCGCCGCTCCGGCGGAGCCGATCAGCTCTGCGAAGAGCGACGACGACTCGGAGTGGTGGCAGGAGTAGATCACCGGCACATTCGGGGGAGTCGACGACGGCCGCGCGGCGGCCAGGTGACAGTGACGGCTAAGCGAACGGGGCCCGGCGGACACCGCCGGGCCCCGTTCCGCGTGACCGGGCTCCACGTAGCCGGACATGGGGTGACTGGACACCACGTGACCCGGCTCCACACGACCGGCTCCACACGACCGGGCTCCGCGTGACCGGACTCCCGGGTTCCTGGTGAGCAGACTTCCGGGTGAGCAGACCTACGCCTGATCAGACGGCGATCAGGGCGCGAGGGATTTCACGAACTCCGCGACGACGCGGTTGAACGCCTCGGGCTGCTCGATGGCCGACAGGTGGCCCGCCTTCTCGATGACGGCGAGCCGCGCGTCCGGGACGGCCTCCGCCATCGCCCGCGCGTCCGCAAGCGGCGAGATCTCGTCCTCGTCACCCACCACGACCAGCGCGGGCACCGTCAGGGACCGGAGCGTGCCGAACGCGTCGGGCCGGGCGGCCATCGCCCGCTGGGCCCAGGCGACCGCCGCGGGAGGCGCCGCCTGCATGAGGCCGCGGACCCTCCCCAGGACCATCCCCCTGCGCTCCCTGGTGGTCGCGCCGACCAGCGTGGGCAGCCCATCGAGCAGGACGCCCGTGTCGCCCGCCAGGACGGCGGCGGCGATCCGCTCCCGGTTGGCCCGCACCGGCTCCGGGTCGGCCTGCGCCTTGGTGTCGGCGAGGATCACCCCGAGCACCCGGCCGGGGTGGCGGCGGCACAGCGCCATGGTCACGTAGCCGCCCATCGACTGGCCGCCGACCACCGCGCGGTCGACGCCCTCCTGGTCGAGCAGCCGCACCACGTCGTCGGCCATCGCGTCGACCGAGGGCTCGTCGTCGCCGAGGAGCGTGCCGCCGAAGCCGCGCAGGTCGGGAGTGATCACCCGGCAGAGGGGCGCCAGGCCCTCCCGCTGGGCGAGCCACATCGCCGACGACAGCGGAAACGCGTGGAGCAGGACGACAGGCAGGCCGCTTCCTGCGGATCGCGAGTAGAGCTGCATCAGCTCACGGTAACGCGCGGCACACCTCCGGCCGCCCTTCGTCACCGATTCGCGACCTGGCGCGCGCGTGCGCCGCGTACGGACGGCGGGCGCACGCGCGGGCGGCGGGTCACACGGTGGTGGGCAGGGGGGCGGCGGCGGGGTTCAGGCGCTTGACGATCTCGTCGAGCACGACGCGCACGTACGGCTCGCCGACCCACAGGTGCTTGGCTCCCTCGACGCCGATGACCTCGGCCTGCGGTGCCGCGGCGAACCGCAGCGCGGCCTCCTCGGGGCGCAGGTAGTCGTCGAACTCCGGGACCAGGGCGACCAGCGGGCGGCCGAACTCGCCCCAGGCGGCGACGTCCTCGTCCCCTGCCCGCTTCAGCGGCGGCGACAGCAGGATCGCCCCCCGCACGAGCGGGTCGCGGCCCCAGCGCAACGCGAGCTCGGTGCCGAAGGACCAGCCGAGCAGCCACGGGTTCGGCAGGTCGTGGAAGTCGGCGTACTCCAGGGCGGCGGCCACGTCCCACCGCTCCCCCTCTCCCCCGTCGAACGCCCCCTGCGAGGTGCCCCGGTCGGAGGTCGTGCCACGCGTGTTGAAACGCAGCACGGCGATGCCGGCGAGCGCGGGCAGCCGGTACGACGCCTTGCGCAGCACGTGGCTGTCCATCATGCCGCCGTGGGTGGGCAGGGGGTGCAGGCAGACCAGCGTGGCCACCGGCGGGCCGGTCTCGGGCAGCGCCAGCTCGCCGACGAGGGTCAGCCCGTCCGCCGTGTGCAGCTCGATGTCCTCGCGCCGGGCAGGCAGCACCGTGGAGGCCCTGATGTCCATTCCCACCTCGTATACGTCGTGTCAGTAGCGGCTGCGGCCCGGGCCGCGGTTGACCCGGTTGCGCCAGCACGCGGTGTGCCAGTGCCGCCTCTCGTCCTCGCCCCCGGACCACGCCGGCCAGCTCACCACGTGCGGCAGCCCCGGCCTGATCTCCTGCTCGCAGCCGGGACACCGGTAGGCCTTGCCCTGGGTGACGCCGGAGACGTTGCGGACGACCCATTCCCCGTCCGGCGCGCTCTCCACGCGGTCCACGCCCGGAACCGAAGCGCCGACCGGTCGTGCCGCGCGACCGTCCGGGCGTTCGAACGGGCCGCGGCGGCGGGCACGGCGGGGGCTCACGGCGGGGGTCCTTCCGGGGCGTTCATGTCAGGCGGAACGGGAGATCTCACTCCATTCTTCCAGCACCGGTTCACGCGCGTACGCCGGGATGCTCGTCGCATCGGTCACGCCGGGACGACCGGGCGACGGCGCGGACACCTCACGCCCCGGCGGACGGTTCCGCAGAACGGCTCCGGCCCTCCGGAAGCCCGATAGGGTTGGCGCTCATGCGGCTGGTCATCGCGCGGTGCAGTGTCGATTACGTGGGGCGGTTGACGGCTCACCTTCCCATGGCGCCCCGGCTCATCCTGATGAAGGCGGACGGCAGCGTGTCCATTCACGCCGACGACCGGGCGTTCAAGCCTCTGAACTGGATGAACCCGCCCTGCAAGGTCCGCGAGGAGACGATCGACGGTGTGCTCACCTGGTCGGTGGTGCACGGCAAGACCGGCGAGAAGCTGGTGCTGACCATCGAGGAGGTCCTGCACGACTCCAGCCACGAACTGGGCATCGATCCGGGGCTGCGCAAGGACGGCGTCGAGGCGCACCTGCAGGAACTGCTGGCCGAGCACATCACCACGCTCGGGGACGGCTGGACGCTGGTGCGCCGGGAGTACATGACCGCCATCGGGCCGGTGGACATCCTCTGCCGCGACCACCTCGGCGGCGCGGTGGCCGT
The DNA here is from genome assembly GCA_003260025.2 of Microbispora triticiradicis. Classification (GTDB taxonomy): domain Bacteria; phylum Actinomycetota; class Actinomycetes; order Streptosporangiales; family Streptosporangiaceae; genus Microbispora; species Microbispora triticiradicis. The sequence continues at coordinate 8,414 of QFZU02000155.1, forward strand.
GGAGATCAAGCGGCGCGGCGACATCGACGGCGTGGAGCAGCTCACCCGCTATCTCGAACTGCTCAATCGCGACCCGCGTCTGGCACCGGTGAAAGGGATCTTCGCCGCCCAGGAGATCAAACCGCAGGCACGCGTGCTCGCCACCGACCGCGGCATCGACTGCGTCACGCTCGACTACGACGCCCTGCGCGGCATCGAGCCGGAGAACCCCACTCTTTTCTAGATACTTTCCGGAGACTTCGCAAAGACCGGCGAAGCCGGCGTCACGTTCCTCCAGCTCCACACCCCGTCTCGCCACGGGCCTGACCGGCCCAGGTGAGACGGGTGATCGACGTGCGGCGGGCCCGGTCCCGGCGCGTCCCCGGGACGGCACGCGGCGGGTCACGGCTGCCGCTCGCCGCGGGGATGACGACCGCCTCGCCCCCGAACGGTCCGAAATCGCAGATGCAATTGCATCTGTACCGGTTCACACCTATTGCTAATAGTCGTGAGGATTGATGCTTATGTCAAGCCATTCGGCCGGTTTAGCATGTTCCCAAATCAGCTAATTCCCAGCACTTCCACTAAAAGGATCTTGCGTTCATAATGGGGAGTTCTGGGGGACGAGGAGAGCGCGAGGTGAAGAGTGGCGGGAAGGGACTATCGGGGGATGTCGGCTGCCGAAAGGCTGGCAGACAGGCGGGAACGGCTCATATCAGCCGCTTACTCCTTGTTCGCGCACCCCGGCTTCCACTCCACCACCATCGAGCGGCTCTGCGCGACCGCGCGTATCTCGAACCGCGCCTTCTACGAATGCTTCTCCAGTCGCGAGGACCTCATGCGGGCGGTTTATGACCGGTGCATCGAGGAGACTCTGACCTCGGTGGGCGAGGCCATCGAGAAGGCCCCGCCCACGCTCGACGACCGCATCGTCGCGGGCATCGCGGAGTACGTCCGCTTCGTCACCGCGGACGTGCGGCGCGCCCGGGTGATGCACCTGGAGGTACGGCGAGCCGGCAACGTGCTGAGCGGCGCCAGGCAGCAGGCCGTGGCCGCCTTCACCAAAATCATCGAAAGCTCGGCGCGGGGCGCGGGCCGTACGCCTCCCCTGGACCTTCACCTGCTGGCGCTCGGGCTCATCGGCGCCATCACCGAGTTGCTCATCGAGTGGGTGCTGACCGACCCGGCCCCGCCCACGGACGAGCTCGTCGAGACCTGCGTGTTCATCTTCCGCCGCACCTTCGCCGCGGACGGATCACAGGCGGCCTCCGCTTACTGAGGCGGCGGACGGCGGCTACGCTGAGCGGCATGACCCGAGCCGACAACGACAAGCCCGTCGTACTGTCCAAGATCTACACCCGTACGGGCGACGACGGCACGACCTCCCTCGGCGACATGAGCCGCACCCGCAAGACCGATGCCCGCCTGGCGGCGTACGCCGACGTCGAGGAGGCCAACGCGGCGATCGGGGTCGCCCTGGCCACCGGCGGCCTGCCGCAGGACGTGGTGGCGGTGCTGGGCAGGGTGCAGAACGAGCTGTTCGACGTGGGCGCGGACCTGTGCAACCCCGTCGCGGAGGATCCCACGCAGCAGGAGTACGCCCCGCTGCGGGTGGAGGAGTCCTACATCGTCTGGCTCGAAGAACAGTGCGACCGCTTCAACGCGACCCTCAAGCCGCTGCGTAGTTTCATCCTGCCCGGCGGGGCCCCCGCCACGGCCTTCCTCCACCTCGCCCGCACGGTCGTACGCCGGGCCGAGCGGATGGCCTGGGCGGCGCTGGAGGCGCACGACGACGTCAATCCCCTGACGGCCAAGTACCTGAACCGCCTGTCGGACCTGATGTTCATCCTGTGCCGCGTGGCCTCCGCCGGCGACGACGTCCTCTGGAAGCCCGGCGCCACCCGCTAGCGCGCTCACCGAGGGGCGCGGTGCCGAAGGCGCCGCAATTCTAAGCGGCGTCGAGGTGGGCGCTGGGCGGGGCGGACTCCAGCCAGGCGAGGAAGCCGGTCAGGGCGTCCTCGCTCATCGCCAGGCACAGCGGACCGGCCATGACGGGCCGGGTGGCGCTCGCCGCCGAGCGGTCCGTCGAGCAGACGACGGTCCAGTAGCCGGCGGGCCCCTCACCCGAGCCGAGCATCCTCCGGCTGGAAACCGTGAGGCCGCGCCTCGCGATCGCGTGGCGCGGCCTCAGGCCGAGTCCCAGGAACGGGATCCAGTGAAGTTCTCCCCCTACGTAGCGGGCGACCCCGCTCTTCCAGCCTCCCCGGCCGTCACGCACCCGGCAGACGATCGTGCCCCGGGCCCGGGCCAGGGCGAAGCCCCGGAGGACGAGGAGTGCGAGCACGGCGACAACGCCCGTGAGAACCTCAAGCGCCGCCACTGCCGCCTCCTCTGCCGTGTCAGACCTCTTCGCCGGCGGCCCGCAGCCGGGCGGCCGCCCGCCTGGCCTGGTGCCGCGCGTCCGCGTCCTCCTGGTCGGCCTCGATCGAGGCCTGCGCACGCTGCAGCGCGTCCTTGGCCCGTGCGACGTCGACCTCGGAGCCGAGCTCGGCCGTCTCCGCCAGAATCGACACGTCGTTGTTGGCGACGGAGATGAACCCGCCGTGCACCGCCGCGACGAGGTCGGCGTCGCCGTCGCGCTTGACGCGCAGCACCCCGCCCTCGACGAGGACGCCGAGCACGGGAGCGTGTTCCGGCATAATACCGATCTCGCCGTCCACGGTCTTGGCAATGACCATGTCGGCCTCGCCCGTCCAGAGCTCACGTTCCGGCGAGACGACGCCCACGCGAAGCTTTGCCACTTCTCAGCTCCCTTTCGACGGACGCCTGCACGGCCCGGCGGACGCCGGGCCGTGCAGGCGCCGAAGGTGTCCTAGCGCTCGAGGTCCTTCGCCTTGGCGATGGCCTTCGATGCCACCGACCATGAAGAAGGCCTGCTCGGGCAGGTGGTCGTACTCGCCGGCGCACAGCCCCTTGAAGGAGGCGATGGTCTCGTCCAGCGGGACGAACTCGCCCGGCTGGCCGGTGAACGCCTCGGCGGCGTACATCGGGTGGGACAGGAACCGCTCGATGCGGCGCGCCCGCTGAACGGTGACCCTGTCCTCTTCGGAGAGCTCGTCGATGCCCAGGATGGCGATGATGTCCTGCAGTTCCTTGTACTTCTGCAGGATCCGCTTGGTCTCCTGGGCGACCGCGTAGTGCTCGTCACCGATGATCTGCGGGTCGAGGATCCGCGAGGAGGAGTCGAGCGGGTCCACCGCGGGGTAGATGCCCTTCTCCGAGATCGGCCGGGACAGCACGGTCTGCGCGTCGAGGTGCGCGAACGCGTTGTGCGGGGCCGGGTCGGTGATGTCGTCCGCGGGCACGTAGATCGCCTGCATGGAGGTGATCGAGTGACCGCGGGTGGAGGTGATGCGCTCCTGGAGCACGCCCATCTCGTCGGCGAGGGTCGGCTGGTAACCCACGGCGGACGGCATGCGGCCGAGCAGCGTGGAGACCTCCGAACCCGCCTGGGTGAAGCGGAAGATGTTGTCGATGAACAGCAGCACGTCCTGCTTCTGCACGTCGCGGAAATACTCCGCCATGGTCAGAGCGGACAGCGCCACCCGCAGACGGGTGCCCGGGGGCTCGTCCATCTGACCGAAGACGAGCGCGGTGTCCTTGAGGACGTCCGCCTCCTCCATCTCCAGCCAGAGGTCGTTGCCCTCACGGGTGCGCTCGCCGACGCCCGCGAACACCGAGGTGCCCGAGAACTTCAGCGCGACGCGGCGGATCATCTCCTGGATCAGAACAGTCTTGCCGACGCCCGCGCCGCCGAACAGGCCGATCTTGCCGCCCTTCACGTACGGCGTGAGCAGGTCGATGACCTTGATGCCGGTGGGCAGCATCTCCGTGCGGGCCTCAAGCTGGTCGAACGCCGGGGCCGGACGGTGGATGGGCCACCTCTCGCTGACCTGGATCGAGGCCTTGTCCGCGTCGAGCGGCTCACCGAGGGCGTTCCACACGTGGCCCTTGACGGAGTCGCCGACCGGCACCGAGATCGCGACGCCCGTGTCGGTGACGGCCGCGCCGCGGACCAGACCGTCGGTGGGCTGCATGGAGATGGCCCGGACGATGTTGTCGCCGAGGTGCTGGGCGACCTCCAGCGTCAGGGTCTTGGTCTCGCCGGCGAGGTCGACGTCGACGGTGAGCGCGTTGTAGATGTCCGGCATGGCCTCGACGGGGAACTCCACGTCGACGACCGGACCGGTGACGCGGGCGACACGGCCCACGGTGGTCTCAACAGTCTGTGCGGTCATTTCACTCTTTCCCCGCTGCGGCGTCAGCCAGCGCGTTCGCGCCACCGACGATCTCGCTGATTTCCTGGGTGATCTCGGCCTGGCGCGCCTGGTTCATCTGCTGGGTGAACACGCGGATGAGTTCGTTGGCGTTGTCGGTGGCCGACTTCATCGCGCGGCGCCGGGCGGCGTGCTCGGACGCGGCCGACTGGAGCAGCGCGTTGTAGATACGCGACTCGATGTACCGCGGCAGCAGCGTGTCGAGCACATCACCGGCCGTCGGCTCGAACTCGTAGTACGGCGGGATGCCCTCGGGGGGCGTCTCCGACTCCTCGACCTCGAGCGGCAGGATCCGCTTGACGATCACGTTCTGCGTCAGCATCGAGACGAACCCGGTGTAGACGACGTGGATCTCGTCGATCCCGTCCTCCACCTTGAACGACTGGATGAGCGCGTCGGCGATCTCCTTGGCGTTGGCGTACGACGGGTTGTCGGAGAAGCCGTCCCACTCGCCGAACATCTCCCGGCCGCGGAAGCGGTGCCAGGTGAGGCCCTTGCGGCCCACGACGTACGGCTTCACGGCCAGGCCGCGCCCGGTCAGGTGGCCCTTCAGCGCCTCGGCCTCACGGAGGATGTTGGCGTTGTAGCCGCCCGCGAAGCCGCGGTCGCTGGTGACGATCAGGACGCCCGCGCTGGCGGGCTGCTCCTTGGCCACCGTGAGCGGGTGGTCGACGCCCGAGGTGTGCGTCAGGACCGCCGACACCGCGTGGGTGATCTCCCGCTCGTACGGCACGGCCGCCTGCATCCGCTGCTGCGCCTTGACGATGCGCGACGAGGCGATCAGCTCCTGCGCGCGGGTGATCTTCGCGGTGGACTTGACCGACCTGATCCGCCGCCGCAGCTGTCGAAGCTGGGCACCCATGGGTTACGCCTCGGCCTTGCGGACGTGCCTGACGACCTTCTCCTGGCCGACCTGGCTGGCGTCCAGCGCCTCCACCGGCTCGTCCCTGACGAGCAGCTCACCGCTGGAGGTGGTGAAGCCCTTCTTGAACTCCGTGATGGCGTCCTTGAGAGCGGTCACCGTGTCGTCCGCCAGCTCCCGGGTCTCCCGGATGCTGTCGAAGACGCCCTTCTGGGTGGACCCGAGGTAGTCGAGGAACTCGGCCTCGAAGCGGCGGATGTCCTCGATCGGCACGTCGTCGAGCTCGCCGGTGGTGCCGGCCCAGACCGAGACGACCTGCTTCTCGACCGGGAACGGGCTGTACTGCGGCTGCTTGAGCAGCTCGACCAGGCGGGCACCACGCTCCAGCTGGGCGCGGGAGGCGGCGTCGAGGTCGGACGCGAAGGCCGCGAAGGCCTCCAGGTCGCGGTACTGGGACAGCGACAGACGGAGCGTGCCGGCCACCTTGCGCATGGCCTTGACCTGGGCGGAGCCGCCGACTCGGGAGACCGAGACACCGACGTTGATCGCCGGGCGGACACCGGCGTTGAACAGGTCGGTCTCCAGGAAGCACTGGCCGTCGGTGATGGAGATGACGTTGGTCGGGATGAACGCCGACACGTCGTTGCCCTTGGTCTCGATGATCGGCAGGCCGGTCATCGAACCGCCGCCCATGTCGGCCGAGAGCTTGGCGCAGCGCTCCAGCAGACGCGAGTGGAGGTAGAAGACGTCGCCGGGGAACGCCTCACGGCCCGGCGGACGGCGGAGCAGCAGCGACACGGCGCGGTAGGCGTCGGCCTGCTTGGTCAGGTCGTCGAAGACGATCAGCACGTGCTTGCCCTGGTACATCCAGTGCTGGCCGATGGCCGAACCGGTGTACGGGGCGATGTACTTGTAGCCCGCCGGGTCGGACGCGGGAGCGGCGACGATGGTGGTGTACTCCATCGCGCCCGCCTCCTCCAGACGACCGCGGACCTGGGCGATCGTGGAGCCCTTCTGGCCGACGGCGACGTAGATGCAGCGAACCTGGCGGCTCGGGTCGCCGGAGAGCCAGTTCTCCTTCTGGTTGAGGATGGTGTCGACCGCGATCGCGGTCTTGCCGGTGCCGCGGTCGCCGATGATCAGCTGACGCTGGCCGCGGCCGATCGGCGTCATGGCGTCGATCGCCTTGAGGCCGGTCTGCAGCGGCTCCTTCACCGGCTGACGCTGGACGACCGAGGGGGCCTGCAGCTCCAGGGCGCGGCGCGCCTCGGCCTGGATCGCGCCCTTGCCGTCGAGCGGGTTGCCCAGGGGGTCGACCACCCGGCCGAGGAAGTCGTCGCCGACCGGCACCGACAGGACCTCGCCGGTGCGGCGGACCTGCTGGCCCTCCTCGATGCCGCTGAAGTCGCCCAGGACGACCGCGCCGATCTCGCGCACGTCGAGGTTCAGCGCCAGGCCGCGGGTGCCGTTCTCGAACTCCAGCAGCTCGTTCGCCATCGCCGAGGGCAGACCGGAGACATGGGCGATGCCGTCGCCGGCGTCGACGACGGTCCCGATCTCCTCGCGCGCTGCGCCTTCCGGCTCGTACGCCTGGACGAAGCGCTCAAGGGCGTCCCGGATCTCGTCCGGCCGGATCGTAAGCTCCGCCATCTCTTTCTTGTCTCCCTATTCGCCTCAGCCGGCCAACCGGCGGCGGACTTCTTCGATACGTCCGGCGATCGTGGTGTCGATGTAGTCGTCTCCGACCCTCACGGAGAACCCACCGAGCACCTTCGGGTCCACCTCGACGTTCAGGTGGACGTCTCGCCCATAGGTGGCTCGCAGCCAGGCCGCGAGCCGCTGCTTCTGCTGCTGCGTGAGCGGCACCGCGCTGCGGACCACGCCGACGAGGCGCTCGCGCGCCCGCGCGACGATCCAGCCGAACTCCTCCAGTGCCGTCTCCAGGCTACGTCCTCGCGGGTGCACAACCGCCTGCGTGACGAGCCGTACGGTGGAGGGCGCGGCCTTTCCGCCGAGCAGCGTGCCGAGCAGGCCGCTCTTGCGCTCGGCCGGGATGGCCGGGTCGCTGAGCGCGCGGCGCAACTGCGGGTTGGCGGCGAGGATGCGGCCGAAGCGGAACAGCTCGTCCTCGACGTCGTCGAGGCGGCGCTCCGACTCGGCCTCGGCGGCGGCGGACATCACGCCGACGCGCTCCAGGGCGTCCGGCAGGTCGCCGGCCCTGGACCACCTGGCGCCGACCGCGGCGACCGCGATCTCCAGCGTGGCGTCGCCGACCTTGCCCTGCAGCAAGGAGCGCAGCACGCTCTCCTTCTGCCCCGCCGGGCGCGAAGCGTCCGAAAGCCCTCGCCGCAGCCCGTGCTCACGGTCGAACAGGTCGGCGACGGCGAACAGCTCCTCGGCGAGGGCGCCGAGGTCGGCGGCCGCGGCGGCGGTGTTGAACCGCTCCTCGACCTCCGCAAGGGCGGTCCTGCTGAGGCCGCGCATCAGCGGACCGCCTCCGGACGCGCCTCGAGCTCCTCGAGGAACCGGTCGACGACGCGGCGCTGGCGGGCCTCGTCCTCCAGTGACTCGCCGACGATCCGGCTCGCCAGCTCGGTGGACAGGCGCCCGATCTCACCGCGCAGCTGGGTCAGCGCCTGCTGGCGGTCGGCCTCGATCTGCGCGTGGGCGGTCTCGATGATGCGCCGCGCCTCGGCCTGGGCCTCGTCGCGGAGCTCGGCCTTGATCTGGGCGCCCTGCTCCCGGGCTTCCTCGCGAAGGCGGGCCGCCTCCTGGCGGGCCTCCGCGAGCTGGGCCCGGTACTGCTCCAGGGTCCGCTGGGCTTCGGCCTGGGCGTCCTCGGCCTTCTTGATGCCGCCCTCGATCACCTCGGTCCGCTCGGCCAGCGTCTTCTGGATACGCGGGGTGAGGATCTTTCCGACGACGAGGAAGACGACGAGGAAGGCGAAGCTGCCGACGACCAGCTCGTAGACGTGCGGCATCAGCGGGCTGTTCGCCTCCGCCGCGAGGGTGTTAGCTGCCGAGATCATGGGTGCAGCCTTCCGTCAGAGTGGGTACGTCAGTAGATGAAGGGCGCGACCAGGCCGATGAGGGCCAGCGCCTCGGTGAGAACGAAGCCGAGCAGCATGTTCTGGCGGATCAGGCCGTACGCCTCGGGCTGGCGGGCGATGGCCTGCACGCCCTGACCGAAGATGATGCCCACGCCGATGCCGGGGCCGATGGCGGCGAGGCCGTAACCGATCGCGCCGAGGTTGCCGGAGACTTCAGCGAGAACGCTCATTGCTGTTCTTCCTTTACTGGTCGGCCGGTGAGTGCCTCACTCACCGGTCTGGTCTACGTCAGGGGCGGGTCTCAGGTGTCCGTCAGTGGTCCGCGTGCAGGGAGCCGCCGATGTACATGGCGGCGAGCAGCGTGAACAGGAACGCCTGCAGGAACTGGATGAACATCTCGAAGCCGGTCATCGCGATCGTCATGACGACACCCACGACGCCGAGGCCCGAGCCGAGCGGGGTGAGCTTCTCGAACAGGAACCAGAACCCGACGGCGCTGAAGAAGGCCAGGATCAGGTGACCGGCGAACATGTTCGCGAAGAGTCGGACGGCGTGCGTGAACGGCGCGATGATCAGGTTCGACAGGAACTCGATCGGCGCCAGCAGGACGTAGATCGCCTTCGGCAGTCCGGGCGGGAACATCATGTTCTTGAAGTAGCCGCCGAAGCCCTGGTGCTTGATGCCCAGGTAGATCTTGAGAATGTAGATGGTGGCCGCGAAGACGATCGGGAACGCGATGTGCGAGGCGATCGGGATCTGGATCAGCGGGATGACGCCGAAGAAGTTCCACAGCAGGATCAGGAAGAACAGGCTGAGCAGCAGCGGCATCCACCGCTCGGCGTCCTTGCCCAGGAACGGGCGGGCGACCTGGTCGCGGACGAACTGGTAGCCCATCTCACCGATGTTCTGCATGCCCCGGGGCACCAGCTTCGGGTTGGCGAAAGCACTCCACGCCAGGGCGGACACCAGGAGGGCTCCGACGACGGCGAAGATCACGGGCTTGGTCAGCCAGTAAGGCGCGCCTTCGTAGAGGGGCGGGAAGTCGAAGATCGACGGTCCCGGTGCCGTGAACGCGTCCTCGGCGACGAGAACGAGGGGGGTCACCTTGTCACCTCGCCTACCCGCTCGGGGCTGAATGCCCGAAGCATGTGCTTGTTCGTCCGTTCGCTACGCTCGCGCACGGGCGTTCCCTTCAACGATTGATCAACAGAAGAGCGTGGAAAGCGGGCCGGCTGTCAGCGGCCGTACTTCAGATAGATGAGGTAGGCAGCCAGCCCGACTCCGAGAATGACGCCTATGGGGGTGAACGCGTGCACGCCGGTCCACCAGCTCAGCAACCAGCCGATGCCGCCCCACAACAGGATCCCGGACATCAGATAGCTCGGGACCGACCAGGCGGCGTCGGCGAAGTCGCGGCCGTCGGTCTCGGGCCTGCGCTCCTGTTCGCTCATCGCGGGCACGACGATAGCAGGAGCCATGCGGACTAGTCATATCGGGCTGCCCCGTACGCATGGTCATCCGCGTCCCCGCCCGGGGACCTCGGCGTCCGGCTCGACGTAGAGCATCTTGAGCTTCATGAATCCGCGCATCTCACCGATGGTCCACGCGAGCGTGCAGGCGATGACGCTCAGCGCGAGCACCCGGGAGTCGAACGCGGTCGTCCCATCGAAGGCACGCAGGATCACCATGATCACGAGGACCTTGACGACGTAGCCCACCACGGCTGCCGCCATCATCGCCATGGGCGAGACCCGGCCGGCCCAGGAGACGACGGCCAGGCCGACGGTGAAGAAGACGGCGACGATGACGAGACCGATGCCGGCGCCCAGAGCACCCTTCGCACCGGTCGCGATCGCCGCGACGAGGACGGCGACGAGACCGACGATCAAGGTCGGCACGGCGGCGCCCTTGAGCACGCGCACGTCGTTGGCCTGCATCGGAACTCCAGGATCGGTTGTCAAACGAGCGATTGCTACCTGCCGGGGCGTCGTGTGCCTCACCCCTTGCTAGTGAAAGCTATCACAAGCCTCGGAGTGCCACCTTTACCTGGCGTTTCTGCTGGTGCGGGCGCGCCGGTCGGTGGTCAGCGGAAGGTTTCCGCGTCCGTACGGGAGGTCGTGGGCGGGATGGCTCCGGCACCAGTGGGGCCCTGTCCGGGGTAGGGATTCCGGCCGTTCGCGGGAAGCCTGCCGGGCGCGACCTGCCCCGGCACGACGGGCGGGGTCTGCCCGGGCGCGCCGGGCGCGTGCCGCCCGGAAGTCAGGGGCGGCGCCGGCGGGGGGACGACGGGGAAGACGAGCGTGTCGTGCTCGGAGGTCGTGGGGCGCGAGGGGCGGGCGGGGCGGGAGGCGGCTACGCCGGCGGCCGCGGGGGCGCCGGTCTTCTGGTCACGCGCCAGGGTGCGGCGCGACCGCCACCGCGGCAGGCCCATGATGACCAGTACCGCCACCGCGAACACGATCGTCAGCGGGAACACGACGACACCCACGCCGACGATCGACAGGCCGACGATCGTGAAGGCGAACAGGAACGTCCACGCGTACATGATCAGAACGCTGCGCCGGTGGGAGTGGCCGATGTCGAGCATCCGGTGGTGCAGGTGGCCGCGGTCGGGGGCGAACGGCGAGAGCCCGGCCGACGTACGGCGGACGACCGCCATTATCAGGTCGGCGAGAGGCAGGACCACGACCGCGATCGGCAGCACGAGCGGCAGGATCACCGGGAACTTGTTGATCTTTCCGGCGATCGCGTCCGGCTCGACCGACGACAGGATCGTGATCATCGAGGTGGCCAGCAGCAGGCCGATCAGCATCGCCCCGGTGTCACCCATGAAGATCTTGGCGGGGTGGAAGTTGTGTGGCAGGAAACCGGCGCACATCCCGATGAGGATCGCCGCGATGGCGGCCGTTCCGTTGATCCGCGAACCGCTCGCGGTCTGCTGGAGCACGATCGAGTAGGCGAAGGTCGCCGCGGCCGCGATCCCGACGATGCCCGCCGCCAGGCCGTCGAGGCCGTCGACGAAGTTCACCGCGTTGATCACGACGACCACGATCATGATCGTGAGGATCGTGTACAGGGTGGTGTCGAGCGCCTGCGACCCGCCCATGAACTGCGGCAGCGGGAGCCACTGGAGATACATGCCGAACTTGACGAGCACGGCTCCGGCCGCGACCTGGCCGCCGAACTTGACCAGCGCGTCCATGCCGAGCCAGTCGTCCAGGAAGCCGGTGACGACGATCAGGCCGCCGGCCGCCAGGAGGGCGAGCACCGTGTTGCCCGTCTGACCGCTGTCGAACGCTCCGCCGACGTACGGGAGGTTGGCCGCCACCAGCAGCGCCGCCGCCATCCCGCCGAACATCGCCAGGCCGCCCAGTCGCGGGGTGGGCACCTTGTGCACGTCCCGCTCCCGCACCTCGGGTGCGGCGCCGATGCGCAGCGCGAACACCCGGACCGGCGGCACGAGCAGATACGTCACCGCTGCCGCCACGAGCGCCAAGAGGAGATATTCCCGCACGGACCTAGTTTCCTGGATAGGCGGATCAGTTGTGACGGGCAAAAAGACACAGATCGCCCTATCCCTAGAGGGGATATGCCGGATGCTCCGCGGTCAGCCCCTTTACCCGTTCGAGAACTGACGGTATCGCACCCGGCCGCCGGATGGCCCGGACGACGAGAGACCCGATCTCCTCCATTCCGGCCGCGCCCACGCCCTCGGCGCCGCGCGGGAGATGCCGAAGTCCCTCCCGGAGGGCCCGATCCGGGAGGGCACGGTCAGGTGCCGGCGTACGGCCGGTGCGGCGGCCGGCGGGCCACCGGCGGCGTGACAGGTGCCGGCGGGTGCCGGCAGGTGCCTCGGAGGCACCCTCAGGTGTCAGGACGTGAACGCGTGCGGCGCGCTTGTCTTGCCGGGGATCCAGCGCGGCGTGTCCGCCGCCTGGTCGCTGATCGCCGTGAGCACCGCCTGGCGGTACATGCCGAGCCTGCTGCGCCACTCGGCGACGTCCTGGACGTACCGGCCGGCGACGGGCGCGTCCCAGACGTCCCTGCTGCGCGCCATCTCGTACGGCTTGTCGAGGGACTTGGTGAGCTGGTCCAGCAGCGGGAGCACGTGCATCCACAGGTCCACGAGCTTCTGGTACTCCGGGTTGAACACCCAGTGCGTCGGCTGCCCGCCGGGCGAGAGCAGGTCGGTGCTCGACGGCGCCGGCGGGGTCTCGCCGGGCTGCAGCGGGGTCGGCGCCGGGGGGTCGGCGTAGCTCACGATCGCGCCTCCTGTGCGGGGCCGGCGGGAACGCCGGCGATGGTGATCGCGTGCCCTGCGGCACGGTGCCCGATACGGCGCCCGGCGGGGGACCAGGCCGCGGTCCCCACGCCCGGCGACAGCGTCGTTCGTGCTCGCACGGTCAGTTCTCCGGGGTCGGCGGACCGGGGTCGACGGCCTCGACGCGTCCCGGAGGCCCGTCGGGCTGGATCTTCCTCGCCGCCCAGTCGCCCTCGCCCCACTCCCCCTCGGGAACTCTGACGTCCGGCATGTCGTGGGGAGCGATGTCGCGGTGATGGTCCGCCAGCATCTGCAGCGCCGCGTCGTCGTGCATGTGACGGGCCGGATAGGTGAGCACGTCCCCCGGCTGCGTGGCGGCGACCGCACGCGGATCGGGCCACGAGTAGCCGTCGCCGTCCCCGGTCCGCCCAGCCGCGCCGTCCCGGTCCGTTCCCGTCACGCCGGACCCGGTGCCGTCACCCCCGGTCGCTCCGTGGCCACCCCATCCCTGGCCGTTCCCCGCGCCCTGACCACCCGCTCCCTGGCCGTTCCCCGCTCCGTGTCCACCAGCCGTGCCATGGCCATCCGCTCCGTGCGTACCGTGGCCGCCGGCTCCGTTACCACCCGCGCCGTGACCATTCGCGCCGTGACCACCCGCGCCATGACCACCCGCGCCGTGCGTTCCGTGTCCGTCCGCCGGGCCGCAATCCCCTGTCTCTCCCTGCCCCCCGCCAGGCCAGCCCGCCGCACCGTGCCCACCTGTCCCACCGTGCCCACCTGTCCCACCGTGCCCACCTGTCCCACCGTGCCCGGTGTGCATCGCGCCGCAGGTGCAGCCCGGCCCACCGATGGCGCCTCCAGGCGCCGCGCCACAGGTGCAGGACATGCCGGAGGGCGTGTGCGAGGTTCCGGCGGAATCGTCGAGGTGGGTGATGTCCACCTGCTTGGGCGATTGCGCCGTGCCGTTCCCCGTGCCCGGGTGATCGGCCAGGCCGCCCGTGGCCGTGCCGTTCGGGTGATCCTTCAGTGTGCCGGTGGCCGTGCCGTTCGCGGCACCGCTGTGACCGCTGCCAGTCCCGGTGTGACCTCTCTCCACGCCGTCCATCGCGACGCTGGCCGTCGTGCCGTTCCCGGTGCCTCCGCCGGTGTGACCGCTGCCCGTGCCGGTGTGACCGCTGCCCGTGCCGGTGTGACCGCTGCCCGTGCCCGGGTGATCGGCCAGGCCGCCGGAGCCCGTGCCCGTGCCACCGGCCGTGCCGGTCGCGGTGCCCGTGCCCGAATGATCGGCCAGGCCGCCGGAGCCCGTGCCCGTGCCACCGGCCGTGCCGGTCGCGGTACCGGTGCCCGCCGGACCGTTGTCCGCCCTGTTCATCTCGAGACTGGCCGTCGTCGTGCCGTGTGTCGCGCCACTGCCGCTGTCGGTGTAGCTGATGGCGGAGTTGTACGTGGTCGTCTGGCCCGTGCTCGCGGTGTGGGTCGTCGCCGTGCCGTGGCTGTCGGGAGTCCCCGGAACAGAGGTCGCGGTGCCCGCCGCGTACGGATCCTCCGTGGCGTTGTCGGCGGGCGTGCCGACGTAGTCGCCATCGGGATCCCCGGGCGCGAGCCCGGTGTGAGGGGCCTGGTTCGCCGTCTGGCCCGTGCTCGCGGTGTGGGTCGTCGCCGTGCCGTGGCTGTCGGGAGTTCCGGGGACGGAGGTCGCGGTGCCCGCCGCGTACGGATCTTCCGTGGCGTTGTCGGCAGGCGTGCCGACGTAGTCGCCGTCGGGATCCCCGGGCGCGAGCCCGGTGTGGGAGGGCTGGTCCGCCGTCTGGTTGCTCGGTTCCAGCGGGTTGACGTACCCGGGCGCCCCGTTCGGGTGCGGACCACTCCCGTTCGCCGTCTGCTGGGCGTGGGTTGTCGCGCTCCCCGCGTCGGGCTGGTTCAAGGGAGTGGCGACGACCCTGGTCCCGTCGACCGTCATCTCCTGCCGGCCGGCCCTCTGGTCGATGTCATCCGGATGGTCGATGCCCGGAGTGTCGATGATCTGCGAGTCGTCCCGGACGCCGGGCTGCTGCCCACCCGCCGGCCTCGACCCCTCCGAAGTCGCCTGCCCATGGCCCTGGCCCTGGGTCTGCCCGGGGCCGGAATCGCCTGTGTCGGAGACGTCGACGGGCTGGACGGGATGGGTGATCTGGGCCGCGTCCTGTGCGGGCCGCATCTGCGGAAGCTCGCCCGTCGCCGTGCCGTGGGTCTTCTCCGCGTGCTTCGCCCCGGCCGAGCCGCCGCCGTCCGTGGCGGAGCGAGGCGCTCCGTCGGACGCGCTGTGCACCTGGTGGGAGCTCTCGCCCCGCCCCGCCGCGCCCGAGTCGCCCGAGCCGTCGCCGGCGGGCGAGTTGCGGACGGATTGCTCCTTGTCGTGGACCTGCCTGTCCCCGGGCTGCGTGGCCGTGCTCTCCGCCCCGCCCCCCGCCGTCCCGTGCTTCGGAGCGGGCTTGTGGTCGGCCTTGGAATCAGCCTTCTGGTCAGCCTTGTGATCGGCCTTGTCTCCGTGCGAATCGGACTTCGGCGCCGGGTCGTCCGCCGGCGCCGTGATGTCCTTCTCCTGCGTGTAGGTGGCGCCGTTGACCGTGGGCGCCTTGCCGGTGCTCTGCTTCTCCTTCTTCTCCAGCAGTTCAAGCCGGCCGGTGACGTCCTTGACCATCGTGGTGCAGGCGTCTGCGACCTGCGACGGCCGGTGCGTCACGTGCACGGACACGCCCGCGTTGCGCGTCAGCTGGGTGACGCGGGCCTCGATGGTGCCCATCTGATTCGCTGCGTGCTGAACTTGCGACAACAGCTCACGGACGAGCTTCGGATCCATCCCGTCAAGCTTGGCCATGGGCGCGCCTCCACAGAGATATCGGCGCACTTCACGGTAGCCGGGGTGACTTCAGTAGAGAAGACCGATAGCCAGACGGCATCGATCATCCTGCTCGGGGCCGTGACAGCGTCTCAGAATGTGAGACGCAGGCCCGGAGCGCGGTCACTCCTCCGTCGCGAGATACCCCACCACGTTCCGGATCTTGTCCACGGGGATCGCGCCCTTGCGCAGCACCCGGGGCACGGCGGTGGTCAGGTCGAGGATCGTGGAGGGGACGTCGTCGCCGCAGGGGCCGCCGTCCAGGTAGACGGTCACCAACTCTCCGAGCTGCTCCTGGGCCTGGTCCACCGTCGTGGCGGGCGGGTTGCCGGACCGGTTGGCGCTGGAGACCGCCATCGGACCGGTCTCCTTGAGGAGGTCCAGCGCGACCGGGTGGAGCGGCATGCGGACGGCGACCGTTCCCTTGGTGTCGCCGAGGTCCCACGACAGCGACCGGTTGGCCCTCAGGATGAGCGTGAGCGGCCCGGGCCAGAAGGTGTCCACCAGGTCCTGCCCGTACGTCCCGAGGCTCTCCACGAGCGCGTTGGCGGCCCGCACGGTGCCCACGAGAACGGGGACGGGCATGTCCCTGCCCCGCCCCTTCGCCTCCAGCAGCGCGTTGACCGCGGAGGCGGTGAAGGCGTCGGCGCCGATCCCGTAGACCGTGTCGGTGGGAAGCACCACGAGTTCGCCCTTGCGCACGGCAGAGGCGGCGTCGGTCAGGCCACCGGTCCGCTCGGCCGGGTTCGCGCAGTCATACCGTCGGCTCACGAAGCCATCCTTCCACGTCTTTCGCCCGGCGCCGCCGTCGTGACCGGCTCGCCGGGCCGATCCGAATCAGTCCTGAATCAGTCCTGGGTCAGCCGCGCGGTGACGAACCGGTCCCGGCCGGTCAGGTCCTGCCGCAACCGGACGTCGCGCCAGCCCTTCTCCTCCGAGAACAGCCAGTACACCGCGTTGCCCTGGAGGTCCGCGTGCTCGACCACGACGAACCCGCCCGGCCGCAGCAGCCTGCGGGCCGTACGCTCGACGGCCCTGACCTCGTCCAGCCCGTCCTCGCCCGACCCGTACAACGCCCGGGAGGGATCGTAGTCGCGCACCTCGGGGTCTCGGGGAACCGCTCCCGGCGGAATGTACGGAGGGTTGGAGACGACCAGGTCCACCTGGCCGTTCAGCTCGGGCAGGCAGTCGGTGAGGTCCTCGGGGTGCAGCGTCGTGCGTCCCTGACCGTGTTCGAGGACGTTGCGCTTGGCCCAGCCGTACGCCACGGGGTCGATCTCGACGGCGTGCACCTGCGCCAGCGCGACCTCCTGCGCGATCGACAGCGCGATCGCCCCCGAGCCGGTGCCGAGATCGACCACGACCGGGGAGGCGACGTCCATCTCCTGGAGCCGGTCGATCGCCCAGCCCGCGACGACCTCGGTCTCCGGGCGGGGCACGAAGACCCCCGGGCCGACCTCCAGGGACAGATAGCGGAAGTAGGCCCGCCCGGTGATGTGCTGCAGCGGCTCGCGCGCCTCGCGCCGGGCGACCCCCTCCCAGAAGCGCGCGTCGAAGTCGGCGTCCTTCACCGTGTGCAGCATGCCGCGCGGCACGCCGTGGACGAAGGCCGCGATCTCCTCGGCATCCGTTCGCGGTGACGGCACTCCCGCCTCGGCGAGCCGGGCGGTGGCGAGGGCGATTTCGTCGAGCAGGAAGGTCATGGTCTCTTACGGCACGGGGTTCGCGGCTGGGCGTGGCGGTCGCCGGTCCGCGGAGCACGGGCCGGCGGGGTGGCGCGCGGCGGGGTCGCCGAGTCTCCGGGTCTCACGCATCATCTCCCAGGTCCTCCACGGTCTCCCATCGTCCCCCCCGCCGCTACCTCGCCCGCCGCCGTCTCACGTACGGGCGGCCAGCTTCTCCGCGAGTTCGGCGTCGAGCAATGCCTGTATCACCGCGTCGAGATCGCCGTCCAGGACTTGGTCCAGGTTGTAGGCCTTGAAGCCCACACGGTGGTCGGAGATGCGGTTCTCGGGGAAGTTGTAGGTGCGGACCCGCTCGGAGCGGTCGACGGTGCGCACCTGTGACTTGCGCTCGGCCATCGCCGCGGCGTCGGCCTCCTCCTGCGCCATCGCGAGCAACCGCGCGCGCAGGATGCGCAGGGCCGACTCCTTGTTCTGGAGCTGGCTCTTCTCGTTCTGGCAGGAGACGACCACGCCGGTCGGCAGGTGTGTGATCCGCACGGCCGAGTCGGTGGTGTTGACGCTCTGCCCGCCGGGCCCGCTGGAGCGGAAGACGTCGATCCGCAGGTCGTTCGGGTCGATCTGGACGTCGACGTCCTCGGCCTCGGGATACACCAGCACGCCCGCGGCGGACGTGTGGATGCGGCCCTGCGACTCGGTCACCGGCACGCGCTGGACGCGGTGCACGCCGCCCTCGAACTTCAGCCGCGACCAGACGCCCTCCCGCCCCTTGATGGCGACGGTGACGTCCTTGTAGCCGCCGAGGTCGGAGTGCTGGGCGTCGATGACCTCGGTCTTGTAGCCGGCCCGCTCGGCGTACCGCAGGTACATCCTCAGGAGGTCTCCGGCGAACAGGGCGGACTCCTGGCCGCCCTCACCCGCCTTGATCTCCATGATGACGTCCTTGTCGTCGTTCGGGTCGCGCGGGACGAGGAGATGGGTGAGCTTCTCCTCCAGCACCGGGATGCGGCCCTCCAGCTCGGCCGCCTCGTCCGCGAACGCCGGATCCTCCGCGGCCAGTTCGCGCGCCGCCGCGAGATCCTCCCGTACGCCTTCGAGCTCCCGGTACGTCGTGACGATCGGCGTGAGCTGCGAGTACCGCTTGCCGTACGTCCTCGCCTTGCTCTGGTCGGCGTGCACGGCGGGGTCGGCGAGCCGCAGTTCGAGGTCCGCGTACTCGCTCATGATCTCGTCGAGGTTCACCGCACGCTCCTTACGCTCAGTCCTCGGTAAAGGCCGCAATCACCAAGAACGCCGACCCGGTGACGCCCCCGAACAGAGGGCGCCCCGAGCCGGCGTGTTGGAGGAGCTACTTGCCCTGGGCCTTCTTGCCGAAGCGCGCCTCGAAGCGCGCCACCCGGCCACCGGTGTCGAGGATCTTCTGCTTGCCCGTGTAGAAGGGGTGGCAGGCGGAGCAGACGTCGGCGTGGATGACGCCGTTCTTGGCGGTGCTACGGGTGGTGAAGGAGTTCCCGCAGCTGCAGGTCACCTGGGTGACCACGTACTCCGGGTGGATGTCGGCCTTCATGTCTCAGTCCTAACGCTAGGTGCGGTCGCCGGGTCGCTCTGCCTGTCGGGGCTGCGCGCATCGGGCACACCACGATGCGCTGCGCGGGAACCGGTACCGCTGCGGTCGGCTACCAGTGTGCCAGATCCTCCAACCATCCCAGGCCATGCGCTATTCCCACGCGCAGGAGGGCTCCCGGGCGGCGCCGCCGGTCCGACAGAAACGCCGTGGAACAGGACCGGGGTTGACACCTGTGTGGACGAGCCACATCCGTACCACTAGGCTCCCGTGTCCAAACCCGACTTTTCCCTCAATTTTACCAATGTAAGGGGTAACCATGAGGAAGGGCTTGCGGCTCGCCTTGGCGACCGCAACGGGGGCCGCTGTCCTCGCCGCAGGAGCGGCCATCACGACAGTCACCCCCGCGTACGCCGCTGCGGCGGTCGCAGACATCAAGATTGACACCACGGTGAGCTTCATCCCGCCCACCGGCAGTGACTCGATTCCGTTCGTTGTCAAGGTCAACGACCCCTACGTGGGTTCCAAGGCCCCGGACATCAAGGCCGAGTTCTGGAAGGAGGGGGAGGCGACCACCAGCGCGGGGCACGCCGCGTCGGTGACCGCCCTGAGCGACCTGGCGAACACGACTCCGGCTCCGACGCCGGCGAGCTCTGTGGACGTCAAGGGCAGCATCCCGGTCTCCTCCAGCGACAAGCCGACCACCGCCACGGGCAAGTGGACCCTGAAGGTGACGGTCGACCCCGAAGGCAGTGCCGGTCCGGTCAGCAGGACGGAGACCTTCGAGGTCAAGGCCGCGACGCGGGTGACCGGCGTGAACGTGGACCCGGACCCGGTGTATCTGAAGTCGGGCAAGGAGGTCGACGTCTACGCGGCCTTCCACCTGGAGAAGTTCGGCGACGAGAAGATCACCGACGTCCGGCTGGAGTCGAAGGACTCGGACGACTACTACTCGCTGACCACGGGCCTCGAGGCGGACGACTCCTACCACGACTCCACGTCGATGGACTACAGCACGTCGACGGGCGGCTGGCAGCTGCGGATCAGCATCAGCCGGGCCACCAAGAAGTACTCCTTCACCAAGGCCTTCGAGGTGAGGAAGAGCGGCAGCTCGAAGGCCAAGTCCAAGATCACGCTGTACGCCTCCCCCAGCAAGGTGAAGAAGGGCAAGGCGACCAAGCTCTACGGCAAGGTCTACCGCGGCTCGAAGGCGTGGAGCAAGAAGATCCTGAAGCTCTACTTCAAGAAGAAGGGCACCAAGAAGTGGAAGTTCGTCGGCTACGTCGGCGCGACCTCCACCGGTAAGTACACCAAGAGCGTCAAGCCGAAGTACGACGGCTACTGGCGGACCACGGCCGCCGCGACCAGCCTGACCTACGGCTCCCTGTCGAACATCAAGTTCGTCGACGTGAAGTAGCCCCTGGCTGTACGGCTCGCCCCATCAACCCCTGGCGCCGGCCGTACAGCAGCACAGATCGCCGAAGGCCCGCGCGGACCAGTCCGTGCGGGCCTTCCCGCGTCCGGGCGCGGACGCCGTGCCCGGAGACGCGGACGCCCCGGACGGGCGGGCCGTCCGGGGCGTCGGCGAGTGACGTCCTGGTGTCAGTCGCGGTCGTTGCTGACCGTGGTCTTCTGCACCTGGAGCAGGAACTCCGCGTTGGACTTGGTCTCCTTCATCTTCTCCAGAAGGAGCTCCAGCGCCTGCTGCATGTCGAGGGCGTGGAGGACGCGGCGGAGCTTCCAGACGATGGCCAGCTCCTCCTTGCCCATCAGGATCTCCTCCTTGCGGGTGCCGGAGGCGTCCACGTCGACCGCGGGGAAGATCCGCTTGTCGGCCAGGGAGCGGTTGAGCTTGAGCTCCGCGTTGCCGGTGCCCTTGAACTCCTCGAAGATGACCTCGTCCATCTTGGACCCGGTCTCGACGAGGGCCGTGGCGAGGATCGTCAGCGAGCCGCCGTTCTCGATGTTGCGGGCGGCGCCGAAGAACCGCTTCGGCGGGTAGAGCGCGGTCGAGTCGACACCACCGGACAGGATCCGGCCGCTCGCGGGCGCCGCGAGGTTGTAGGCGCGTCCGAGACGGGTGATGGAGTCGAGCAGGACGACGACGTCGTGCCCGAGCTCCACCAGCCGCTTGGCCCGCTCGATGGCGAGTTCCGCGACGGTGGTGTGGTCCTCGGCCGGGCGGTCGAAGGTCGAGTGGATGACCTCGCCCTTGACCGACCGCTGCATGTCGGTGACCTCTTCCGGACGCTCGTCCACGAGGACGACCATCAGGTGGCACTCCGGGTTGTTGCGGGTGATCGCGTTGGCGATCGCCTGGAGCACCATCGTCTTGCCGGCCTTGGGCGGCGACACGATGAGTCCGCGCTGACCCTTGCCGATCGGCGACACGAGGTCGATGATCCGGGTGGTCAGGATGTTCGGCTCGGTCTCCAGGCGCAGCCGCTCCTGCGGGTACAGCGGCGTGAGCTTGTTGAAGTCGGGCCGCTGGCGGGCCTGCTCCGGGTCCATGCCGTTGACGGTGTCGAGGCGGACGAGCGCGTTGAACTTCTCACGCCGCTCGCCGTCCCTCGGCTGCCGGACGGCGCCGGTGACGACGTCGCCCTTGCGCAGGCCGTTGCGGCGGATCTGCGCGAGCGAGACGTACACGTCGTTCGCACCGGGCAGGTAGCCGCTGGTGCGCACGAAGGCGTAGTTGTCGAGGATGTCGAGGATTCCGGCGATCGGGATCAGGACGTCGTCGTCGCTGATCACCGGCTCGTTACCCTCGAAGCGGTCGCGCCCGCGGCGGCCACGCTCGCGGAAGCGGCCACGACGCCCGCGGCCGTCCTCGCCCTGGTCGCCCTTGCCGTCGGAGCGGTTGTCCTGACGGCTGTCCTGGCGGCTGTCACCACGACTGTCGCCACGGCTGTCACCACGGCTCTGCTGGTCGCGGCGGCCCGGGCCGTCGCCGCCGTCGGCGACGCGCTGGTCACCACGCTGGTCGCCGCGCTGGTCACCACGGCTCTCGCGGCTCTCGCGGCCGTCGCGGTCCCCGCGCTCGCCACGCTCCCGGCTGCGCTCGCCGCGCGTGCGGCGCTCCCGGCGCTCGCC
>QFZU02000156.1 GCA_003260025.2 Microbispora triticiradicis
CGGAACGGCGGGCCGGTGGCGCGCCCGCGTGTCACGGGCGCGTCACCGGCCGGCGATGGTCAGTGGCCGACGGCGTGGAGGGCGTCGACGATGCCCTTGCCGTAGAAGCCGTTGCCGGCGGCGGTGCCCTCGCAGACGTGCGTGGCTGTCACCGTGCTGCCGCTCGGCAGGTTGCGGGTGTAGGTGTAGGCGGGCGGGTTCGGGCAGGCCGTCCTGGTCGCCGTCCCCTTGAGGATCGCCTCGACCTTGTCCGGGTTCAGGGTCAGGCCGCCGCGGAAGCGGTCGTGCTGGCCGTACCGGCTGACGATCAGCGCCGCGACGCCGGCCGCGCGCGGCGAGGCCATCGAGGTGCCCTGCAGGTACTGGTAGTAGGCGCAGGTCGAGCCCTTGCAGTCCTTCACCACGTAGTCGACGGTGGGGTCGCCGTTCGCGTCGATCTCGCCGTTGGCCACGGCCAGCGCCTTCGGGTAGGCGGACAGGGTGGCCTTGCTGACGTCCCGCGTGTTGCCGGGAGTGTCGTAGACGTCGCCGCCGGGCGAGGCCACGTCGATGTAGCCGTTGCCGTAGCTGGAGTAGTAGGCCTTCCGCTTGCTGATGCCGGTGGAGGACACCGAGATGACGTGCTCGGCCTCGGCCGGCAGCGAGACGCAGGACGCGGGGATGGTCCGGGTCCTGGCCGCCTGGCCGGGGAAGGTGGCGTAGTCGGGGCTGGTCGCGTCGACGTTGGTCTTGGTGTAGTCGATCGCCTCGTTGCCGGCCGCGCCGACCAGCGTCACCCCGTGCGCGTGGGCGTAGTTGATCGCCCGCTGGGTGGCGGCGATGTAGAGCCGCTGCTGCGCCTGCTCCTCGGGGGTGTCGGCCGGGTTGTCGGCGCAGTTGAACAGCCACGGGTCGATGTAGTAGCTCATGTTCACCACGTCGACGCCGACGTCGCCCGCGTACGTGAGGGCGTCGATGGTCGGCTGGAGGAAGAAGTAGCCCGAGTCCTGGCCGGCCCGCAGGTTCACGATCGTCACCTTGGGCGCGACGCCCGAGATGCCCAGCTTGTTGATGGGGGAGGCGATCGACGAGGCGACGTGGGTGCCGTGGCCGTCCTCGTCCACGTCGTTCGGGTCGGTGCAGGACCCGTCGGGGTCGTCCTCGCACGGCCCGTCGATCTCGGTGCCGTTGGCGTCCGCGGGCACGTCGACGGTGAAGTTCCGGCTCAGCCTGCGGTCGAAGTTGGGCGCGATGTCGGGGTGGGAGCCGTCGACGCCGGTGTCGAGGATGCCGACGAGGACGCGCTTGTCACCCTGCTCGTACCTGTGCGCCTCGTCCGCGTGGATCTGCTTCATGTCCCACTGCAGGTCGGCGAGCGGCTCGTCCTTGACGTTGCGCCCCCACTTGGGACCCTTGCCGCCCCGGCCCTCCCTCTCGACGCCCCGGTTCCTGGCCGCCCGCGAGGGGCCCTTCCGCGCGGCGGCGGACGCCTTGGCGTCGTCGGGCGCGCTGCCGATCACCCGGTTGGGCGCGACGCCCTCGATGGCCGCGGCCCCGGCGAGGGCCTTGGCGAAGCCGGCGTTCGTGCTGCTGACCGTAGCCACGCCGACCTCGGCGTTCACCTTCACCACGCTGCCGCCGGCGGCCTCGATCGCCTTCTGGGCGTCCGCCGCGGACGTGCCTTCCTTGTACAACACCACGTACTCGGTCTGGGTCGCCGATCCCGCGGCCGCCGGTGCGGCCTGCGCGGGTACGGCAAGGGTTGCCGCCACCATCGCCGCGGTCGCGGCGACGACTGTCAAGCGGTTCACATCCACCTCCGTGTGGACCTTCAAGGGCGGTGACCATATTTGAAGATTTCCGCGCGCTGTCAAAGGCCTGTTGGATTTCGCGACCAACGTGTGACGTGACCTTGGTGGAACCGGGGAGTCAGACGGTGGTGGCCGAAATTACTAGGACGTCCTAGTATTCGGAGAGGAGCGACGACCGGGGAGGACGCATGCAGCCGGATGAGCCGATCGAGGCGGGGCGGGCCCGCTGGCAGGCGCGGTACGACGCCGCCTTCAAGCGCGACCGCGAGTTCCGGACCCTGTCGGGGCTCGACGTGGACCCCGTCTACGGCCCTCCCGGTGCGGACCCGCGGTTCGGGCGCATCGGGTGGCCGGGGGAGTTCCCCTTCACCCGGGGCCTGTACGCCACCGGCTACCGCGGCCGTCCCTGGACGATCCGGCAGTTCGCGGGGTTCGGCAACGCCCGGCAGACCAACGAGCGCTACAAGATGATCCTCGGCGCCGGGGGCGGCGGCCTGTCGGTGGCGTTCGACATGCCGACGCTGATGGGCCGCGACTCCGACGACCCGCGCTCGCTCGGCGAGGTGGGCCACTGCGGTGTCGCGGTCGACTCGGCCCTCGACATGGACCTGCTGTTCGACGGCATCCCGCTCGGTGAGGTGACCACCTCGATGACCATCAGCGGGCCGGCCGTACCGATCTTCTGCATGTACGTGGTCGCGGCCGAGCGGCAGGGCGTGCCGGCCGGGCGGCTGAACGGCACCCTCCAGACCGACATCTTCAAGGAGTACATCGCGCAGAAGGAGTGGCTGTTCGCCCCGGAGCCGCACCTGCGCCTGATCGGCGACCTCATGGAGTTCTGCGCCGCCGAGATCCCCGCGTACAAGCCGCTGTCGGTGTCGGGCTACCACATCCGCGAGGCGGGGTCCACGGCCGCGCAGGAGCTGGCCTTCACGCTCGCCGACGGGTTCGGGTACGTCGAGCTCGGCCTGTCACGCGGACTCGACGTGGACGTCTTCGCCCCGGGGCTCTCGTTCTTCTTCGACGCGCACATCGACTTCTTCGAGGAGATCGCGAAGTTCCGCGCGGCACGCCGGATCTGGGCCCGCTGGATGCGCGACGTGTACGGCGCCCGTACGGAGAAGGCGCAGTGGCTGCGCTTCCACACCCAGACGGCCGGGGTGTCGCTGACCGCGCAGCAGCCGGACAACAACATCGTGCGTACGGCCGTCGAGGCGCTGGCGGCCGTGCTCGGCGGCACCAACTCGCTGCACACCAACGCGCTCGACGAGGTGCTCGCGCTGCCGTCGGAGAAGGCCGCCGAGATCGCGCTGCGCACCCAGCAGGTGATCATGGAGGAGACCGAGGTCGTCAACGTGGTCGACCCGCTCGGCGGCTCCTGGTACGTGGAGGCGCTGACCGACCGGCTGGAGGCGGAGGCGGAGGAGATCTTCGCCAGGATCCGGGACATGGGCGGCGACGGCACGATGACCGCCGGCATCCTGCGGGGCATCGAGGACGGCTGGTTCATGTCGGAGATCGCCGAGTCGGCCTTCGACTACCAGCGCAAGCTGGAGAAGGGCGACAAGCGGATCGTCGGCGTGAACTGCCACACCTCGACGGTGGAGGAGCCGCTGGAGATCCTGCGGATCGGCCACGAGGTCGAGGCCGAGCAGCGCCGGGTGCTCGCCGAGCGGCGCGGGGCACGGGACCGGCAGGTGGTGGACGCGGCGCTGGCCGCCCTGCGGAGCGCGTCGGGGACGGCCGAGAACATGATCCCGCCGATGCTGGCGGCGGTCAGGGCCGAGGCCACCCTGGGCGAGATCTGCGACGTCCTGCGCGAGGAGTGGGGCACCTACTCCGAGCCCGCCGCCTTCTAGCTGTACTCGGTCAGCAGGTTGGTGACGCGCCGGGGTCGGTGCTTGATCAATAGGAAGACCTCCGGATGTGGTGGAGATGCCGTCTTCACCGAACCGGAGGTCTTCATGGCCCACGCTAATGCCCGGCTGACCGTTCATGGACGCATCCTGCTGGTACGGCGGGTGCGTTTCGATCACCGCCCGGTGGCGCACGTGGCCAAGGAGCTGGGCATCTCCCGCCAATGCGCGCACCGGTGGGTCAAGCGCTACGACCAGCAGGGCTGGGCCGGCCTGCACGACCGTTCCTCTCGCCCCCACCGCGTCGCCAACCGCACCCCGCCTCAGCTGGAGCAAACCGTGGTGGACTGCCGCCGCCAGATGCGGCGTGGACCAGCGCACATCGCCGCCCACACCGGCGTGCCCGAGCGCACCGTCTCCCGGATCCTGCGCCGCCACAACCAGCCCCACCTGGCCGACTGCGACCCCCTCACCGGGCAGGTCATCCGCGCCACCCGCACCACCACCATCCGCTATGAGCGCGACCGCCCCGGCGAACTGGTCCACCTGGACGTCAAGAAAATCGGCAAGATCCCCGACGGAGGCGGCTGGCGTGCCCTGGGACGCGCGGCGACCTCAGCCCACAAACACAAGAAGACCACCATCGGCTACGACTACGTCCACGCCGCCGTCGACGACCACTCCCGCCTGGCCTACGCCGAGATCCTGCCCGACGAAACCGGCGAGACCAGCGCGGGATTCCTGCGCCGGGCCGCCGCCTTCTTCGCCGCTTGCGGCATCCCCGCCATCGAACGAGTGATCACCGACAACGCCTGGGCCTACCGCCACTCCGCCGCCTTCCGCGCCGCGGTGGCAGCGCTCGGCGCCCGGCAGAAGTTCATCAAGCCGCACTGCCCATGGCAGAACGGCAAGGTCGAACGCTTCAACCGCACCCTGCAGACCGAGTGGGCCTACCGCCAGCTCTTCACCAGCAACACCCAACGCGCCCAAGCCCTGCAACCATGGCTGGAGTACTACAACACCCGACGACGTCACACCGCACTGGACGGCCTTCCGCCGATCAGCCGACTGTCACCAACGCCATGACCGGGTACATCTAGCCGCTTCCGGACACGCTCAGACGCCCACGCTCAGACGCCCACGCTCAGACGCCCACGGTCCCGTCGACGCCCTCGCGCAGGAGGTCGGCGTGGCCGTTGTGCCGGGCGTACTCGTGCATCATGTGCAGCATCACGAGCCGCAGCGACACCTCCTCGCCCCACCGGGGCTGGTAGGCGGTGACGTCGAGCGACTCGGCCGCCCGCTCGATCCTGCGGGAGTGCTCGACCTCCGCCTGCCAGGCGGTGAACGCCTCCGCGCCGGTGGACCCGCTCGCGTCGTACGCCGCCTGGTAGTCGCCTTCCGGCGACCAGACGAGCGGCACGTCCTCCTTATTGATCACACGGCGGAACCACGTGCGCTCGACCTCCGCCATGTGCCTGACCAGGCCGAGCAGCGAGAGCGTCGAAGGCGGCATCGACGTGCGGCGCAGCTCCTCGTCCGACAGGCCCTCGCACTTCAGCGCGAGCGTGGCCCGGTGGAAGTCGAGGAACGCGCGCAGCATCTCGCGCTCACCGGCGACGCTCGGCGGGCCGATGCGTTCCACTGTCATGTCCTGCTCCCTTCGACGCGGCGATCCGCGCCGTTCACCCTATGACGGGAGCCGGCCTGCCCCGATCGCGGAGGAAGACAGCGAGGATGGCACGGATCACGCGGGAGAGTACGGCAGGATTGGGGGTATGGCAGCGGAGTTCTCTCGACCTGGATCGCTCTACGGCGCCGTGGACCTCGGCGCGCGCAAGCAGGCCCTGGAGGCCCAGGCGCGGCGTGAGGCCGCAGGTCCGTCAGGAGCCGCCTCGGCGGCCGTCATCGAGGTGACCTCGGCCACCTTCAACGCCGACGTCGTGGAGCGCTCGCTGAGCGTGCCCGTGATCGTCGAGGCGACGATGCGCCGAGCCGAGCAGGTCCAGCAGTTCAGCGGGGTGATGGACAAGCTGGCCGCGGAGGCGGCGGGCGCGTGGCTGCTGGCCCGCGTCGACGTGGAGGCCGAGCCGCAGCTCGCCCAGGCGTTGCGGATGCGCGCGGTGCCCACCGTCTACCTGGCCTTCCAGGGACAGCTCATGCCCCTGTTCGAGGGCCCGCTGCCGGAGGCGCAGCTCCGGCAGGCGCTCTCGCAGGTGTTCGAGCAGCTCGGCGTCGAGGCGGGCGCGCCCGCGGACGAGTCGGACGAGCCGCCGGTCGACCCCGAGCTCCTGCGGGCGGAGCAGGCCGTCGAGAAGGGCGACCTGGACGCGGCGGCCGCCGCCTACCAGCGCCTGCTGGCCAGGTCGCCGGGGGACGAGGGCGCGAAGATCGGGCTCGCCGGGGTCGGCCTGCTGCGCCGCACGATGGACCTCGACGAGGCCGACGTGCTCGGGCGGGCCGCGGACGCCTCCGACGACGTCGACCTCCAGCTCCAGGCCGCCGACCTCGAAATGGTGAGCGGGCGGGTGGACGAGGCGTTCGACCGGCTCATCGGGCTCGTGCGGCGCACCCGCGGCGCTGACAGGGACCGGGTCCGGGTGCACCTGCTCGGGCTGTTCGACGCGCTGCCCGCCGACGACCCCTCGGTCGTACGGTCGCGCAGGGCCCTGGCCAACGCCCTGTTCTGAGAGCGGCCGGCGGGACGGCGTTCCGGCGCCGTCCCGTTCCCGCCGCGCACGGTCGCGGGACGGCACCGTGCGGCGCCGCGCGGCGCCCGGACCGTGGGCTGAAACACCCGGCCGGAGATGGCACGATGGATAACACTCATGTGCCGCCCACGCCGGGGTGCGAGAGCGTGACCGCCACGCGGAGGCCGCGCGTACGGGAGCAGCCGGGCGGGCGCGGCCAGGCACCACCCCCGCAAAGGAGCGGATAGACGTGGCCACAGTGCCCAGCGTTTCCTACTCGATCACTGTGCGCCTCGAGGTGCCCGCGGGAGGCAAGGCCGTCAGCCTGCTGACCCACGCGGTGGAGAACGCGGGCGGCGTCGTGACCGCCCTCGACGTGACCAACGCCGGGCACGAGAAGCTCCGCATCGACGTGACGTGCGCGGCCAAGGACGCCGACCACGTCCAGGCGATCGTGGACAGCCTCGGCGCGGTCGAGGACGTGGCCATCCACAAGGTCTCCGACCGCACCTTCCTCATGCACCTCGGCGGCAAGATCGAGATGCAGTCCAAGGTCCCCCTGCGCAACCGCGACGAGCTGTCGATGGCCTACACCCCGGGGGTGGCGCGGGTCAGCCTGGCGATCGCGCGCAACCCGGAGGACGCCCGCCGCCTCACCATCAAGCGCAACTCGGTCGCGGTCGTCACCGACGGCTCCGCCGTCCTCGGGCTCGGCAACATCGGCCCCGCCGCCGCGCTGCCGGTGATGGAGGGCAAGGCCGCCCTGTTCAAGCGGTTCGCCGGCATCGACGCCTGGCCCATCTGCCTCGACACCCAGGACGTGGACGAGATCGTCGCGGCCGTGCGGGCCATCGCGCCGGGGTTCGGCGGCATCAACCTGGAGGACATCTCCGCGCCGCGCTGTTTCGAGGTCGAGCGGCGGCTGCGCGAACTGCTCGACATCCCGGTCTTCCACGACGACCAGCACGGCACCGCCATCTGCGTGCTCGCCGCGCTGACGAACGCGCTGAAGGTGGTCCGCAAGGAGATCTCCGAGGTGCGGATCGCGATGGCCGGGGCGGGCGCGGCCGGCACCGCGGTGCTCCGCCTGCTGCTGGCCGCCGGGGCGCGCAACGTCGTCGTCTGCGACTACCGGGGCGCGGTCCACCTCGGGCGCGACGACCTCGACGAGTCGCTCCGGTGGATCGCCGAGCACACCAACGCCGACGGGTACGGCGGCGACCTGCGCGGCGCGGTCAAGGGCGCCGACGTCTTCATCGGCGTCTCCGCCCCCGGAATCCTCACCGGGGACGACGTCGCGGCGATGGCACGGGACGCGGTGGTGTTCGCGCTGGCCAACCCCGAGCCCGAGGTTTCCCCGGACGACGCCCGCGAGCACGCGGCGGTCGTGGCGACCGGCCGGTCCGACTACCCCAACCAGATCAACAACGTGCTGGCGTTCCCGGGCGTGTTCCGCGGGCTGCTCGACGCGCAGGCGGACGGCGTGACCCCGGAGATGCTGCTCGCGGCGGCCCGCGCGCTGGCCGCGGTGGTGAGCGCCGAGGAACTCGGGCCCAACTACATCATCCCCAGCGTCTTCCACCCCGACGTGGCCAACGCTGTGGCGGCCGCCGTACGGGAGTCGGCCGGAGGCCGGCCGCGCGGCTTCACGGAGGCCTGACCGGCGTCCGGCACCGACGGCGACGCTCCGGTCGCGTTGGGTCACATGCCGCGGCAAACCGGGGGCGACGTACACGAATTCGCATTCCTCCCTCATGATGGGATGTATGGCGGAGGCGATCTACGTCGGCGGGTTGCTAGTAGCGACGCCACTGCTCGACGACCCCAACTTCCGGCGTAGCGTCGTGCTCGTGCTGGAGCACGACGAGGACGGCGGCACCCTGGGCGTGGTGCTCAACCGGCCCAGTGAGATCGCGGTGACCCAGGTCCTGCCCTCGTGGGACCCCCTGGTCACCGGTCCTCCGGTGCTGTTCGAGGGAGGTCCGGTGCAGACGGACAGCGCGCTCGCGCTCGCCGTCGTGCTGAGCGGGGAGGAGCCGCTGGGCTGGCGCCGGCTGCAGGGCAGGGCCGCGGTGTCGCGCCTCGGCACGGTGGATCTCGACGCGCCCCCGGAGATCCTGGCCGGGGAGATCTCGCAGATGCGGATCTTCGCGGGCTACGCGGGCTGGACGGCGGGGCAGCTGGAGAACGAACTGCAGGAGGGCGCCTGGTACGTCGTCGACTCGGAGCAGGGGGACACCTTCGATCCCGACCCCTCCGCGCTGTGGCGCACCGTGCTGCGCCGGCAGAAGGGCGATCTCGCCCTGGTCGCCACGTTCCCGGACGACCCGCTGCTCAACTGACCGCCGGCCTTCTCGGGGACCCGAATGCCTGTACGGCACAGGC
Organism: Microbispora triticiradicis; assembly: GCA_003260025.2. Taxonomy (GTDB): domain Bacteria; phylum Actinomycetota; class Actinomycetes; order Streptosporangiales; family Streptosporangiaceae; genus Microbispora; species Microbispora triticiradicis. Next base: position 8,722 of record QFZU02000156.1, read on the forward strand.
CGGGCGCGGTGAGCGCGCCCGGCCTTCGGTGATCTTAAGGAGTCGCCGTGTCTCAGCTCGCGGTGCAGGTCACCGCGGGCACCGGGTTGGCGCCGTTCCAGGAGCCGAGGAAGCCGAACGAGGTGGACGCTCCGGCGCCGAGGCCGCCGTTGTAGCTCACGTTCTTCGCCGTGACCGACGAGCCGCTCGACGTCACCGCGGCGTTCCACGCCTGGGTGACCGTCTGGCCGTTGGCGTACGTCCAGGTGACGGTCCAGCCGGAGATCGAGCCGGAACCGGCCTTGACGGTCACCTCGGCCTGGAACCCGCCGCCCCACTGGTTCGTGACCTGGTACGTCGCCGAGCAGCCCCGGCCGTTGCCGCTGGGCGACGTGCTCGGAGACGCGCTCGGGGACGCGCTGGGCGACGCGGAGGGGCTTCGGGGCGGGCTCGGGGAGGTGCTGGGGGACGTGCTGGGCGAGCCGGACGGGCTGGCCGACGGGCTCACCGGCGGCCCGCTGTAGACCGTGGCCTCCTTGGCGGTCGACTTGATGCCGTTCGCGCCGTTGAACAGCCGCTGGCCCCAGGAGGTGAGCTGGCCGACGTTGAAGTTCGTGACCTGGTCCAGGTACTCGACGCCGCCGCCGTTGCCGCTCCAGGACCAGCCGAGGTAGCCGACGCCCCGCGACTGGGCCTGGGACATGATCGTGTCCTCGTCCGGGTCGCCGTCGGAGTGCATGTTGCCGAACTCGCCGATGACCAGCGGGAGGTTCGCGGTCTGGAACGCCTGCAGATAGCCGGTGATCTCGGCCGCCGTGTCGAAGACGCCGTACATGTGGATCGAGAAGACGGTGTTCTTCTGGGTGTCGCTCGCGAAGACCGAGGCGGCGTTGTCGCGCATGACGAACTGCCAGTCCTGGCCCCAGTTCGGCGCGTCCACCATGAGCAGGTGCTGGAACCCGGCGGCGCGCATCCGGACGATCGCGTTCTTGGTCGCGGTGGTCCAGGCGGACGGGTTGTTGTTGCCGTACGGCTCGTTGCCGATGTTGATGACGACGTAGTTCTCCTGGCCGGTCAGCACGCTCTTCAGGCCGACCCAGTAGTCGACGGCCTGGTCGAGCGTGTACGCCCCGCTCTGCTCGGCGTACCCGGTGGTGTCGTGGTTCTCCAGCACGCAGATTAACCGGTTCTGCTTGCACAGCGAGATGACGTTGGCGACGTCGCTCGCCGAGTTGGCCGTCCAGCGGCCGCCGCTCAGCACGACGCGCACGGTGTTGGCGCCCAGCGACTTGATGTTCGCGAACGAGCCCGTCTGGCTCGCGTACCAGGTGTGCGCGTGGCTGGTGCCGCGCATCACGAAGTTGTTCCCGTTGGCTTCGACGATTTTCGTGCCGCTGACGTGGAGGCCGGTCGCGGCCTGTGCGGTCTGGTTCATCGCGGCCACCGACAGCAGGAGGGCGAGTAGTGCCGCGCCCACGGCGATGAGACGTGTCTTCATTCTGTACCTCGGGTGGGGGAGCGACGCCGTTGGGAGCGCCTCCGGCACCATAGGCGGCACGGCCCGGGACCGTACAGGAGACGGCCCGGCGTGGCCGCCGGGCGGGCCCGCCGCAACTGAACCGGTTCGGCGGGACGGGCCGCCGGACCAGCGCGATCGCTTCCCGTCCCCCTCACCTGGGCCGCCGGGACCCGATGAAACGTTCACCGGCCGCGCGGCCGCCGGTAGGGTCGCGGGCGTGCCCGAACCCGGTTGGCCGCCCCAGGAGGCCGTGCGGCTCGACGGCGGTGTCCCGGTCGCCCTGGTGGCGGCCGCGCGCCGGGCTGTCGTCGCTGCCGGCCGCCGTACGGGGGGCGGAGACGCTCCGGCACATCGACCTCGACGGGAACGCGCTCACGTCGCTGCCCGGATGGATCGCGCGGCTGGAACGCCTGCGGGTCCTGTGGCTCTACGGCAACCGGATCACGGCCATCCCGCCCGAACTGGGGGATCTGGCCGCGCTCGAACACCTCGGCCTCGGACGCGACGCGCTGACCTCGGTGCCCGCCGCGCTGCTCGCCGATAACCGGCTGGCGGAGCTGCCCGCGTCCATCGGCGGCATGGCGGCCCTGCACGAGTTGCGCGCGCACGACAACCGGCTCGCCTGGAGAAGCTCGACCTGCGCTGGGTCAAGTTCGACGAGGTGCCCGCCTGCGTCCGGCCGCTGCGCGAGCGCGGCTGCGTCGTCCTCCTGTGAGTCGTCCTCCTGCCGGGGGCCCTCAGCGCGGAGGCGGAACGACTCCGGCCGTCCCGGGGCGTACGGGCAGGTCCCAGCCGGGGCGGAGAGAGCGCTCGGCGAGCGTGAGCAGGTCCTCGTACCGCCGTGCCATGTCGCCCAGGTCCTCGGTCGGCCCGTCCAGGCAGAGCAGGCCGATGCCGACGAACAGCGACACGACGAACTGCGGCTGGAGGTCGTCGGGCGGGACTCCCATCCTGCGGGCCACCTCGGCGACGAGCCTGCGCTCGTTCTCCCGCACCAGCCGCATGCCCCCGGCGAGCAGGGACGGAGTGGAGTGGATGAGCCGGCGGGCCTTGACGATCCTGCCCGTCTCCGCCTCGTCGAGCTCTCGTAGGATGCCCAGCATGGCCCGCATCGACTGACTCAGCGCCGTGAACGGCGACTCCGACTCCGGGCGGGTGACCAGTTCGGCGAGGAACATCTCCTGCTCCTCGGCGGTCAGCGAGAGTGCCGCGTCCTCCTTCGAGGCGAAGTAGCGGAAGAACGTCCTCGACGACACGTCCACCTCGGCGGCGATCTGCTCGACCGTGGTCGCCTCGTAGCCCCTGGTGAGGAAGAGGTCGAGAGCCGCGTCGACCAGGGCGTCCCGGGTGCGTTGCTTCTTGCGCTCGCGGAGCCCCACGGCGTCACCTCCTCGAAAACTGCCGGTAGCAACCTGTAGATGTCACCGTATGTCGGATAAAAGGATTTGTCATCTGTCATTGACTGACACTAAATTGCCAGGGGTCTGCTCAGTGGTGCTTAGGGGGAACCTCGATGACACAAGCCGTATCGGTGGACGCGGACGCGCCTCCAGGACGGGGCCAGGGACGTCCGTGGCTCACGCTGCTCGCCGTCTCGCTCGGTGTGATCATGGTCATGCTGGACGGCACGGTCGTGGCCATCGCCAACCCGGTGATCCAGGTGGAACTCAAGGCGACGCTGTCGGACCTGCAATGGGTGACCAGCGGTTACCTGCTCGCGCTCGCGGTCTTCCTGATCACGGCGGGCAAGCTCGGCGACCTCTTCGGGCACAAGCGGGTCTTCCTCGCCGGCGTGGCGGGCTTCGCGCTGACCTCGCTGGCGATCGGCCTGTCGTCCTCGGTGGGCATGCTGATCGCGTTGCGGGTGCTGCAGGGCCTCTTCGGCGCGCTGCTCCAGCCCGCCGCGCTCGCGTTGCTCAGGTCGGCGTTCCCCGCCGAGAGGCTGAACATGGCCATGGGCGCGTGGGGCGCGATCATCGGCCTGTCGAGCGCGGGCGGCCCGATCATCGGCGGCCTCCTGGTGGAGAACGTGAGCTGGCAGTCGGTGTTCTTCGTCAACGTGCCGGTCGGCGCGGCGGCCCTGGCGTTCGGGCTGTGGGCCCTGAGAGAGAGCAGGGCGCAGGCGCTGTCCAGGGTCGACTGGCTCGGCGTCCTGCTGCTGTCGGTCGCGATGTTCGACCTGGTGTGGGCCATCATCAAGGCGCCCAGCTGGGGCTGGGGCGACGTGCGCACCCTCGCCTTCCTGGCCGCCACCGTGGTGTTCGGCGCGCTGTTCGTGTTCTGGCAGTCCAGGGTCCGCGAGCCGCTGCTGCCGCTCAGCCTGTTCCGCAACGCGTCGGTCTCGATCGGCACCGTGCTGATGATCCTGATGGCGTTCTCGATGTTCGGCGCGATGTTCTTCCTCACGTTCTTCTTCCAGGGCGTGCACGGGCTCACGCCGCTCGACTCCGGTCTGCGCATGCTGCCCATGAGCGCCGGCATGATCGTCGCCTCGCCCATCGCCGGCGTCCTCATCGGCAAGCTCGGCCCGAAGATCACCATCGCGGGCGGCATGGTGATCAGCGCGGTCGCGATGTTCCTCATGTCGCGGCTCAGCGTGGAGGCCGCCTTCGCCGACACCGCGATCCCGTTCGTGCTGCTCGCGTTCGGCCTGTCGCCGGTGTTCGTCGGCGCCACCGAGATCATCGTCGGCAACGCGCCGGAGGAGCTGAGCGGCGTCGCCGGCGGCGTGCAGAACTCCGCCATGCAGGTCGGCGGCGCGCTCGGCACCGCCATCCTCGGCGCGATCGTGTCCGCCAGGGTGGCCGACGTGCTGCCCGGCCACCTCGGCCCGGCCGCGGCGGCCGTGCCGCCCGAGCAGATGGGCCTGCTGGAGGCCGCCGCGTCGGTCGGCGCCGCCCCTCCGGGGACCGGCCCCCTCGCGAAGGTGCTGGCGGACGCCTCACACCTGTCCTTCATGGACGGCCTGCACCTCGGCTTCCTCGTGAGCACGGCCGTCGCCCTGCTCGCCGCGGCCCTGGCCCTGTTCGTCCGGGCCGGCCGAAAGACCGAGGGCGCCCCGGTCCACCTGGGCTGACGGCACGCCGTCCGCTCCTCTTACGGCCCCCGCCACCACGCGGGGGCCGTACGTGTTTCCGGCGGGAGGCGGCCCGCCGCGCGCGTCCGCGGACCGAGGGGAGCGCGCCCGCTGCAATAGACTTGGTCCTCGTGAGCGGCACGAAGATTCTTCCCGAGAGCGACGTAACACCCCGGCTCTCGCACGGCGACGGCGACCACGAGCGCTTCTCGCACTTCGCCGACAAGAACAAGATCACTGAGAGCTACGTGACCGGTGCGCCGGTGCGAGCCCTGTGCGGCAAGGTCTGGGTGCCCAGCCGCGACCCGAAGAAGTATCCGGTCTGCCCGGAGTGCAAGGAGATCTACGAAGGGCTGCCGAAGGGCGAGCCGCCCGGCGAGTGAGTGTCGGTACGGGATGACCTTCCCCCCGACGGCTAACGTCAGCCTTCTGACCAGCCGTATCGGGGGAAAGAATGGTTCGGCGACCCATCGCCGTCGTCCTCGCATGCCTGTACGCGCTGGGCGGCGTCCTCGCCGCCCCGGCGTCCGCCGCCTCCCCGCAGGCCGCCCGGCCGGATGACTGCCCTGCGGCGGCCCAGACCGGCGTCGCGCGGCGCCCGGGCGCGGAAACCGCCCTTCCTCGGCGGCTCACGCACGCGATGGAGCCGCGCGACCCCGGACCGGGCGAGGCCGCCCGCATGTCGGCCGATCTCGACCGCAGGCTCCGCGCGGCGGAGCGGAGCGGCGCCGCGGGTCTCTCCCGGCGCGACCCGGGCGCCGTCGAGCGGATCACCGTCCCGGTGTGGGTGCACATCGTCAGGGACGGCGCGCTCGGCCTGCCCGACGCCGCCGTGGCCAGGCAGATCGCCGTGCTCAACACCGCCTACTCCGGCGGCTACGGGGGCGCCGACACCGGGGTCAGGTTCGAGCTCAAGGGCGTCACCCACACCGACAACCGCGCCTGGTTCCGCGACCCTCTGGGATATGAGGAGCCGCTGAAGGAGAAGCTCCGCACCGGCGGCCCCGAGACGCTCAACCTGTTCATCGCCCAGATGAGCCGGCTCGTGCTCGGATACTCCACCTATCCCTACTGGTACAAGGACGACCCCGGCCTCGACGGGGTGGTCGTCGACTGGCGGAGCGTGCCCGGCGGCCCCCTGCGCGACTTCGCCAGGGGCTTCACCGCCGTCCACGAGATCGGCCACTGGCTCGGCCTGCTGCACACCTTCGAGAACGGCTGCGCCGCACCGGGCGACTCGGTGGACGACACCCCCGCCGAGGCCCGGCCGACCACCGGCTGCCCGCCGAGGAAGGACAGCTGTCCCGCGCCGGGGAACGACCCGACGCACAACTTCATGGACTACTCCCAGGACCGGTGCATGCGCGAGTTCACCCCGGGCCAGGCCGTACGGATCCGGCAGATGTGGGACGTGTACCGCCGGCCGGGTCCGCGGGGCGCCGACCCGGAGGTGACGTCGGACGCTCTCGCCGCACCGCCCGATGACGAATCGGCCGGGAGGCGTTGACGCGGCGGCGCGTGTGTGAATAACTCCCAGCAGCGTTCACGGTCACAGGGCTCCGCGGGTGGCCCTGATCGCTCCGTCGCTCGCCGGTTCCGTCCCACGCACGCCCGGCCAGGTCGCCCGGGAGGCTTTGTGGATGACGAGTGGACCCGCCGGGTCTGGCCGCCCGCCGAGCAGCCCCCCGGCCGGGGCGAGACGGGCCCCGAGACCACCGGCAGGGGCCTCACGCGTCCGTACGGCGTGCCGGGAGCGGGCGGGGACGCGGGGGCGGAGGGCGCCTCCGGCCGGCACCGCCCGGCGCGCGACGCCG
>QFZU02000157.1 GCA_003260025.2 Microbispora triticiradicis
CGCGTCCCCGCGACGCCGTCCAGGGCCGCGCCCGCGCCCGGCGCGGCAGCCGGGCCGTCTGCGGGATCCGCGCCCTCTTGGGGCTGTGGGACTGCTCGGGCGGCATACTCCGATGCTACGTCGGCAGGCTCGACGGCCAAGGAGCCGGAGGCAGCGCGTCGTCCTCTCGTTCCCGCCGGCTCGCCCGCCGGGCGAGCACGAGCAGGACGGCGAGTCCCGCGCCGGAGCCCGCGAACGCGGCGAGCGCGATGCCGCCGTAGAGCAGGATCGCGCCGGTGTCGCGCCGTACGACCACGATGGGCTCCTGGCCGCGCGCCGCCGTACGGAGGGGGCGCGCGGGGTTCAGCACGCCGGCGCCGGACGCGACGGCGCGGTGCCGCGCGAGGGTGGCCGCGACGCTCAGCGCGCGGTACGCGTTGACCACCCCGAAGCCGGTGCCCGTGTTGTAGGGCCCCTTGCGGGCGGGCGACGAGGTGAGCGCCTGCGCGACGAGCGCGGGCGACATCCGCGGATGGCGCGACTTGATGAGCGCGGCGATCCCGGAGACGAGCGCGGTGGCCTGCGAGGTGCCCCGGCCGACCCAGTACTCGTCGCCCGGGCCCGCCCCGAGGACGTCCACGCCGGGGGCGGCCACCATGACCGAGGAGTTGCGGTTGGAGAACGAGGCCCGCCGCAGCGTGGAGGTGACCGCGGCCACCGAGATCACGCCGGGGATCGCCGCGGGGTAGGAGTACGGCGCGGTCTGCTTGCCCGCGCCGTCGTTGCCCGCCGCGGCGACCAGGACCACGCCCTTGGAGATCGCGTACCGGATGGCCGCGCGCTCGTCCTCCGTCGGCATGTCCTTCGACAGCGACAGGTTGACGACCTCGGCGCCGTGGTCCACGGCGTACCTGATGCCCTTGGCGACCACGCCCTCGTAACGCGCGTCGGAGTTGAACGTGCGGAACCCGGGCTCCTCGTCCTCCAGGATCACCCGCACGGACAGCACCCTGGCCTCCGGCGCGACGCCGATGATGCCGTCGGCCCCGCCGGGTCCGTGTCCGTGCCCGGCGATGAGCGAGGCCATGTACGTGCCGTGCAGCCGCACCGGCTGCACCCCGCGGGGGTTGGCGCCGGCGGTGAAGTCCCTGCCGGTGACGACCGAACCGGCGAGGTCGCGGTGGTCGGGGTCGACCCCCGAGTCCAGGACCGCCACCGTGACGCCCGCGCCCTTCGTCAGTTGCCACGCGTCGTCGACGTCGAGGGTCCGCAGCACGTCCTGCTGGCTGAGCCGTACGTCGTCGGCCCGGGCCGCGTGGAGGAACGCCCCGCCGGGCAGGGTGAGCGTCCCGGCCGTGAGCGCGGCCAGGACGCACCTCCGGATCTTCGTCCGTGCGCGGCGGGTCAGCACTGCCACTCCCGGGCCCGGCAGTCCGGGGACACCGGTGCGGTCAGGATCGCGGCGACGTCCCCGGCCAGGTCGCCGGCGAACGAGAAGATCGTCGCCCGCTGCTGCCCGACCCCGCGGGCCGGCCGCCCGTCGACCTGGCCCGCCGTGGTCAGCACGAGGTAGGGCCCGGCCTGCCGTACGGTCGCGGCCTGCCGTCCGCCCGCGGTGAAGCGGTCGGTCACGGTGCCGGGGAACGGGAGGGCGCGCAGGCCCGGGACGGGCGCCCCCTCGCGGGGGAAGGCGGCGAGCGCGGTGCGCGCCCGGGCCGCGTCGGGGAAGGCCGCCACGCCGATCGTGACCACGACGCCCTGCAGGCCGTCGAGGTAGGTGGCCCGCAGGACCGCCCGGCACCCGGCCGCGCGCAGCGCCCTGACGGCGGCGGTGTCGACGGCCGACCGGCAGTCGGTGCGCGTGGAGACGCCCACCCGCCGCGCCAGCTCTCGGCCGCCCTGCTCGCTGTTGTACGCCAGGCTCGCGGGGAAGACGCGCCCCACCGGCCAGCGTTCCCAGCGCAGCGCCGTCTCGGCCGCCTGCGCCTCGCGCAACTCGGCCCGGCTGGGCCCCCGGGTGAGCTCGGCGACCGCCGCGCTCGCCGCGATGCCGCCGACGATCGCGCAGATCAAGGTGATCGCGGAGGCCACGGCGACGGCCGGCCAGGTGCGGGTCTCGCCCACTGCGCCTCCGTTCGCGTCTCGGCCTCCTCTCCTACGTGACCTTAACGCGACCAACCGCCCGCCATACCCCCAAATGCGACGGAAAGTACTTGACGCCATGGAAAGTGAAAAGTACTTTCCATACTGGAAAGTGGTTGTCGCGCGAACGGAGTCCCCATGAACGTCGAGGAAGCGGAGCGGAGCCTGGCGCTCATCCGGCGGACTCAGGCCAAGGCGGTCAGGTCGCAGCCCTGGTTCCCGGCCTGGTACGCCGCCGGGGTCGGGCTGTTCGTCACCGGCGTGCAGTTCGTCACGGAGCCCGGCACGCCCGTCGTGGTGATGATGGTCACGGGCCTCCTGCTGGCCGCCGGCATGGGCGCGCTGATCGCCCTGCTGGTGCGGACCCGCACCATGACGGCCCACCGCAGCCTGGTGCGGGCGAACGTCATGACGCTCTTCATGCTCTGGCTCGCGCTGGGCATCGGGCTCTGCCTCGCCGTCGCCTTCCGGCTCGACGCGGCGGAGGTGGCCTACGCGCGGACGTACGCCGGCCTGGTCATGACCGCCTTCCTGCTGGTCACCGGACCGTTCGTCGGCCGGTGGATGTCGGCGCTGCTGGCCCGCCGGATCGAGAGCGGCTCGTGATGGAACTCGACCCCGTCATCCACGCGCCCACCCGGCTGCAGATCGTCTCGCTGCTCGCCGCGGCCGAGGAGGCGGAGTTCGCGTTCGTCCGCGACACCCTGGGCGTCAGCGACTCGGTCCTGTCCAAGCAGGGCAGCGCGCTGGAGAACGCGGGATACGTCCACGTACGCAAGGGGTACGTGGGCAAGCGGCCCAAGACCTGGTTCAAGCTCACGGACAGGGGGCGGGCGGCGTTCACGGCGTACGTCGCGAACCTGCAGCGCATCGTCTCGCCCAGCGGTCTCAACGTGGTGCAGGAGGAACGCGGGCAGCCCGCGGGCAGGCCCCTCTGAGCGCGGGGGCCGGAACGACGCGGCCGCCGCCCCCGGGGTGGAGGCGGCGGCCGCGGCCGTCGTGGCGGAGCCCCGTGGCGGCGATCAGTAGGTCGGCAGGCTGGGGTCGACCGTCTTGACCCAGCTCAGCACGCCGCCGCCCACGTGGACGGCGTCGGAGAAGCCGGCGTTCTTCAGCACCGCGAGGACCTCCGCCGAGCGGGCGCCCGACTTGCAGTGCAGCACGATCTTCCGGTCCTGCGGGAGCCCCTCCAGGGCCGAGCCGTTGAGGAACTCGCCCTTGGGGATCAGCACGGCGCCGGGGATGTTGACGATCTCGTACTCGTTCGGCTCGCGGACGTCGATGATCATGATGTCGTCGCCGCGGTCGCGCATCGCCTCGAGCTCGGCCGCGGTGATCGTGCTGCCCGCGGCGGCCTGCTGGGCCTCGTCGGAGATCGTGCCGCAGAACGCCTCGTAGTCGATCAGCTCGGTGATCGAGGGGTTCTTGCCGCACAGCGGGCACTCGGGGTCCTTGCGGACCTTGACGTCCCGGTACTTCATCTCCAGCGCGTCGTAGATCATCAGGCGGCCGACGAGGGGCTCGCCGACGCCGGTGAGGACCTTGATGGCCTCGTTCACCTGGATGGAGCCGATCGACGCGCACAGCACGCCGAGCACGCCGCCCTCGGCGCAGCTCGGCACCATGCCCGGCGGCGGGGGCTCGGGGTAGAGGCAGCGGTAGCAAGGCCCGTGCTCGGCCCAGAAGACGCTCGCCTGGCCGTCGAAGCGGTAGATGGACCCCCACACGTACGGCTTGCCCAGCAGCACGGCCGCGTCGTTGACCATGTAGCGGGTGGCGAAGTTGTCCGTGCCGTCCACGATCAGGTCGTAGCCGGAGAAGATGTCCATCACGTTGTCGGTCGTCAGAGCGACGTTGTGGATGATGACGTTGACCAGCGGGTTGACCTCGCGCACGCTCGCGGCGGCCGACTCGGCCTTCAGCCGGCCCACGTCCGACTGGCCGTGGATCACCTGGCGCTGGAGGTTCGACTCGTCGACGACGTCGAAGTCGACGATGCCGAGGGTGCCCACCCCGGCCGCGGCCAGGTACAGCAGGGCGGGAGAGCCCAGGCCGCCCGCGCCCACACACAGCACCTTGGCGTTCTTGAGCCGCTTCTGACCCGCCATGCCCACATCGGGGATGATCAGGTGGCGCGAGTAGCGGCGCACCTCGTCGACCGTCAGCTCTGCTGCCGGCTCTACCAGCGGTGGCAACGACACAGTTCCACTCCTGCTTTGCGTGTCCGTCTTCGTGCCAATGGTCGCGCTCGGCTCCATGGGCCCATCACAAGCTCTTCTCACAACTTAACCGGGGTGGCCCCGCATTCCCCAATCACGCTGTTCGGCGCGGGGACATCCTCGCGTAGGCCAGCAGGCGGCGCGCCTCCCGCGCGACGAGCTCGGGATACTCCATCTGCGCCACGTGCCCGGCGTGCGGGAGTGTGACCAGGCGCACGTCACGGAAGGCCCGCCCGGACCGGTGCACCATGCGGGCGTGGATCAGGCGGTCGCGCAGGCCGTACACGACGAGGGTGGGCGCGGCGACCCGCCCGGCCTGCCGCCAGAGGTTCTCCTCGCCGAACCTGAAGTACTCCCGCACGATCGCGCGGGTGCAGCCGACCATGGACAACACCGCGTGCGGAAGCGCGTCGCGGCGGCGCAGTTCCTCCACCGCCTCGCGCAGCCGGTCCGGATGCACCCGGCCCGTGTCGGCGTAACACATGCTCACCGTCGCCAGCACGCGCCGCTCGGGCGGGAGCGCGCTCAGCCACCGGACGGCCAGCTCGCCGATGGACGGGGCGGCCGACAGGGCGATCCTGGCCGGGCCGTACCTCGGCCGCAGGTCGGGCAGCGCCGGCGAGACCAGCGTCAGCGACCTGACCAGGTCGGGCCGCATGGCCGCGACCCGGACCGAGACCGCGCCGCCCATGGAGTGACCGAACAGGTGGACCGGGCCGTCCCCGAGCGCCTCGGCGAGCCTGACCACCGCGGTGGCGTTGGCCGCGACGGAGTAGTCGCCGTCCGGCGGCTCCGGGGAGTGCCCGGCACCGGGCAGGTCGACCGCGACGCCCCGCACCTCACCGGCGAGCTCGCCCATCAGGTCCGTCCAGTTCGTCGCCGAACCCGCCAGTCCGTGTACGTAGACGGCGGTCTCCCGCGGCCCCTCCGGAGTCGCCCGGAGATGGAGGCGGCCGCCGCCCTCCACGTCGATGAACCGGCCGGGCCACACCGGAATCGGCTCGTCTCGCACGTGTCCTCCCCCGTTCACCTCGCGTTTCCGACCATAACCCCGCCCCTGCGACACCTCGGCGGGCGCTCCCCCTACCCAGGCGAGACGGGAGCGATCATCCGGTTCATCCCGATCGGCCGGGCGTGACATAAGCCCAATATCCACCCCATTCGGACATTTCGAAATGCGGATATGAATGACATTCCACGCCAAACCGAGCGCTAGCGGTTCAACGGAGCCAATAAAGCGATAAGCAGAAGGCAAAAGCCGCCGATCGCCGTTTGTCGCTCGGACACCGAGGAAATCAAGACAATGCAGGGATGATCCACCAAGGGTCATCAGTAAGGGCATTTTCCGAACGACTTGGAAAACGCCGGAGTGTCGGGGCAACAATCCTTCAAGGAGGACATGAAATGCCCAAGTTCAACAACCTGGTCGGGATCCTCGCGATCAGCGCCGCGCTCACCGGTGGTGCCGTCACGCTGGGCACCGCGGTCGCCGCCGGCAGCGCGAACGCGGCGACCGTCATGGGCGGCTACGTGGGCGGCGGTGGCTACCCGTACCCCTACGGCAACTTCAACGCGAACCGCAATTCGCAGCGGCAGAAGCACAAGGCGCTGAACGGCAACAAGAACAAGAACAAGAACAAGACGAAGCAGTGGCAGCACGAGCGGCAGAACCAGGGCCAGCACCAGTTCCTGCTGCGTGACTTCACGCTCGTCCTCACGCCGTTCCAGAAGACCGACACCGACGCGCGGGCGCTTCCGTACAACTGGCAGTACGGAAACACGCAGTCGTACCCGTACACCCGCACGAACAGCTTCAGCGACCAGTTCAACAACCCGCGTCAGGGCCAGGACGCCCAGGCCCAGCCGAAGACGAACACGGCCACCGAGATCAACCCGCGCATCAAGAAGAAGGACATCGACGCGGACATCGACGTGGACGTGGAGAAGGAGAAGAAGAAGGACTACGGCAGCGAGCCGGAGTTCGTGCGCTGACGCGATCGGCACGAGCGGCCTCGGCAGACGTCCCGGCCACGACGGGTGACGCGCCGGCCGACGGCCACCCGTACTCGTGACCGGCGGCCTCACCCGAGCCGGAATCCGCGAGCGGCGGGAGACACACGCGAGCGGCGGAGCGGCGGGCACACCCGCCCGGCGGGACGGGCGGCGACCGGATGACCGTGAGACACGGCACCGGCGCCACCCGCGTCCGCCGCTCCGTCCGCGGCCGTGCGAGCAGTCGAGAGCAGTTGAGAGAGCAGTCGAGAGAGCAGAGCACCGGAGGCGTGTTTCGAGGAGAGGGCCGCCGGTGCCAGTGAACGCATCGCGCCGCGTCACACACGACGGCGCCGAACCAACTACCACCCGCCCTGGTCCCCCACCGGACCGGGCCGGGGTCGCGATATTCAGAGGAGAAACACCCAAATGTCCGTGTTGAAGAACATCGCCGGGGCCCTCGCTCTCGGCACCGCGCTGAGCGGCGCGGCCATCGTGCTCGGTGGCGTCGCCGCCGGCACAGCCGGCGCGGCGACCGTCATGGGCGGCTACGTTCCCGCTCCGTCCGGTGGCGCCCGCTACGTCCCGCGGGCCTACAACTACAACTACAACACCAACCGGCAGCGCCAGGGGCACAAGGCGCTGAACCGCAACAAGAACAAGAACAAGAACAAGAACCACGAGTGGCAGCACGCCCGGCAGTCGGAGTACCAGGACCAGTTCCTGATGCGTGACTTCACGCTCGTGCTCACTCCGTTCCAGAAGTCGTCGAACGGCTCCGCCGCGGTGCCGTGGAACGCCCAGTGGTCGCAGAACTCCACCAACCCGTACACCAACACCACCGACTGGAACCAGATGCACAACCGGCCCTGGCAGGACCAGTCCTCGCAGGCCGACCCGCGCACGAACACGGCCACCGAGATCAACCCGAAGGCCAAGACCAAGAACGTCGACATCGACGTCGACGCCGACATCAAGAAGAAGGAAGAGGAGAAGAAGAAGAGGGACGACTACGAGCGGCCGGGATACGACGCCATTCCCTGATCCGCGGCGTCCTTCGCGTGACCGGGACGACCGGTCGCGCTGAGCCTCGGGCCGCCGGCCCGGGTGCCGAAAACATGTGCCCGTGCTCACCTGAGCGTGAAGTCACACGCCCATCGTGAGCACGGGCACTCTTCGTCTCCCCCGACCGCTTTCCCCGCGCCCGCCCCGGGGGTTCGTCATCCGGGTCGCGGTCCCCCCGGCCGCCACCTCCGGGTCGCCGTCCAGCCGCCCCCGCCGCGGCCCGCCCCATGCCCTCTCGAACCCCTCTGGAACACCACCACCCGCCTCTGGTCTCCACTGAGCACCCCACGTTCAAATCGGACATTATGGGACAAGTCGCCCCTTTTATCTCCAATTCGTGCCATAGCCTGCTAATAGCTGACCAAAAGCCATAAGGGCGCGTTTGTCGGGTGATGTCGCCGGATATCAACGTATCGCAGGAACCCGGCCCACGGGGGCCATAGAGGTATTTCTCTCGAATCTCCACGGAGAAATACCGAAGGATGCGGGGAATTCCAATCCTTTCAAGGGGGACAGCAATGCCCAAGTTCACGAAGCTTTTCGCCGGACTCGCACTCGGCACCGCGATCGCCGGGGGCGCGATCGCCATGAGCGCCACGGCCGCGAGCGCCGGCTGTGGAGACGGCCTCATGGGTCTCGGCGGCGGCATGCCCTGCAACAACAACAACTTCGTTCCCTTCAACACCAACAACAATAACAACTGCGGGAACAACAACAACGAAAACTTCGCGAACAACAACTGGTGCAACAACAACCAGAACAACAACTTCTGGAACAACCAGAGCTTCTGGAACCAGAGCGCGTTCTGCGACAACCTGGACAGCGACTCCAACTTCGCCATCGTCGGGCCCTGCGCGACGATCGCCTTCAGCGACAAGACCAACCGCGAGAGCAACTGGTTCAACAACGGCTGGTTCCAGAACAACTCCTGGTGGAACAACAACAACTGCAACAACTGGAACAACAACAACAACAACTTCGTCAACTGAGAAGGCGGGGCCGGCAGCGGCCTGCGAGACGACCGCGCCGCTCGGAATCCTGCCGGGTGAAGGGATGACTGATACGGCCGGCCACCCGGTCGTCCACCGCCTCGACAGGAGAACGGCGCCCTGAAGCGCAGCCACGTTCCCACAGCGCCGAAAGATCCGTAGCACTTCACGCTCAGGGAACGGCCGTTCGATTTAGCAGAAAGCAGAAACAAGGGCTCCGGCGAGACTCTCGCCGGAGCCCTGACTTTTTCCCCCGTACGGCGGGCTCAGGCACGGAGCCCGAAGGGACAGGTTCACCGGCGGGTTCCGGGCGGCACGGAGCCCTCCAGATCGCCTTTCCCCGCCCCGGCAGGATTTCCCGCGGCCATGCGGCGGCGGTGCGTCAGCGGTACGCGGGCGAACGACGCCTGCCGGGACGCCCGCGACGACGCGCTCAGGCCGCCGCCTCCGTTTCCGCCGCGTGGCCAGGCCGGTGAACACCCTTCCAGAAATCGGTCAATCGCGACATTTCACTTTCAACACCTCTAAGTCAGTCCATAAGAGTCTAACTGGTGATCAAAAGGCTTAGATGGCCGTTTGTCTGCCCACCACGCTGGAAATCATCACAGCACAGGAAGTTAGGGCTCAATTAAGAGCCCGAAGGGCCTTTCTCTCAAAGAAACGCCCTTAACAAATTCAGGGATACTGAATCCTGTCAAGGGGGACACGCATGTCCAAGCTCCACAAGATCATCGCTGGCCTCGCGCTCGGCACCGCCACCGTCGGCGGCGCACTGGCCCTGGGCGCCGGTGCCGCCGGCGCCACGACCAGGACCGGCGACGTCGACCGTCCCATCGCCCGGAATGGCCTCGCCAACGGCGTCGACGACAGCACGGGCGGCATCGCCCAGGGCAACAGGGGCGTCGGCGAGCGCGGTGATCAGGAGAACGTCTTCCCTGTCTTCTCCAGCCCGAACAACAACGTCGACAGGAACAATCAGAACCACAACCTCAACCAGAACGACAACAGCAACTGGTGGAACAACCAGCAGTTCTGGAACCAGGGGGCGTTCTCCGACAAGCGGGACGACTTCTCCGGCTTCGGTCTCGTCGCCAAGGACGTCGCGATCGGCTTCCAGGACAAGACGAACAAGGACAACACCTGGTTCAACAACGCCTGGTGGAACAACAACAACTGGTGGAACTGCAACGACGACAACTGGTGGAACAACAACAACAACGACCACGTGAACTGAGAAGGCAGGTCCAGCGGCTCCTGCGAGACGATCGCGCCGTTCCGGGAAGACGACGGATCCCGAAGACCTCCCACGAGGTCTCCGACTCCGGCTGAGGGACTGGCGCCGTTGAGTGCAGAGACACGCTCCCCGACCGGCCGGCCGCTCGCTCACCGCGCGGCGGCGGCCTGAACGGGAACGGCCGTCAATCCTCCTACAGGGACAACCAAGGGCTCCGGCGGGAAGGTTCCGCCGGAGCCCTGCTCTTTCCCCCGACCGTGGTCGTCGCCGCCACCACGTCCTTCGCGGCCTTTCCCCGCCCGCGACCGCGGCCGCTCCCGGCCTCCCCTGCCTCCCCGACCTCCGCGACCTCCCCGGCCTCCCCAACCTTGCCGGCCGACCGCGATGGCGGACGCAGCTGAACGGGCGCCCCCGCTCACGGGGCGTCGGGCCGCGTCCGCGCCAGGGAACAAATCGTACCTATCACTACATAAGGCGCATTATCCATCGAATCAAGCCTATACGCAGCTAATCATTAATCAAAAGCAGCAGACGTCAGTTTGTCGGGCCACCCGGCAGGAAATCACCCTAGCGTCGGGAGCAGGGCCCAATAAGGGCCATGAAGAAAAAATCCTGACCGCAGTAGGCGGCCAGGAAACGCCGGCAAACACAGGGCAATTCGAAATCGAATCCTGTCAGGGAGGAACCATAATGCCCAACCTCAAGAAGATCTTCGCAGGGCTCGCGCTCAGCACCGCGGTCGTCGGCGGAGCCGTCGCCATGGGTGCCGCGGCCGCCAGCGCCGACGACAGCCCCTTCTGGACGAAGAACGAGGACCGCCCCATCGTCAAGGACGGCGCGGCCAACGGCGTCGACGACAGCACGGGCGGCATCGCCCAGGACAACAAGAAGGGGGTGGACTTCCCGCGCGCGTTCTCCCCGAACAACAACAACCGGGAGCGCAACGACCGCAACCACAACATCAACGACCGCAACCAGAACAACTTCTGGGACACCAACAACTGGTGGGGCCAGAACCTCTACAAGGACGACAAGGCCCAGCACGACGCCTTCGGCCTCGTCGCCAAGGACGTCGCCTTCGGCTTCCAGGAGAAGGACGACAAGGCGTTCAACTGGCTCAACAACAACTGGTGGGCCGACCAGAACTGGTGGGACCACAACAACAACGACTGGTGGAACCGCAACGACCGCGAGCACACCAACAACGGCAACAACAACAACGGCAACAACGTCTGATCCGCGAGGCCTGACGCCTCGCGCGGCACCGCGCCGTCCGGTCGGGTGACGGGAGCCGGTGGGCGGGACCACCCACGAGTGCCTCTCCGCCTCCGGCCGGGGACGACGGCGCCGGTGAGTGCAGCCAGGTGTTTCCAGCGCATCCGCGCGCCGAGCGACCGGAAGTCTGGAGACGCCTTCCATCGGATGGCATGAGACAAGGGCTCCGGCGAGATCCTCGCCGGAGCCCTGACCTTTCCACGCCCTGGAAGGGCGGGCAAGTCCGCGGCCGCGAGGATCGGGGACCTGGCGACGGAGAAAACGGCCCGGCGAGTACCCTCCGGAACGGCCGGCGAATCGCGGGCCGGACACCGACTGCGTCAGCGGCCGGCCAACCCGCGCCATGGGTCGCAACGAGAGGTCAAACTCTCCCCCGCCGAGTTTGGCCGGGGGCCCCTTCGGCAATCAAGACACCACGGCGATGACCGGACATATAGGTCAGAACCGGACATCTCCGGTTCCCACCGGAGAAGTCAGAAGTACGGGCAATCCATCCTTCGAGGAGGGCCTCTATGCCCAAATTCCGGAACGTCATCACCGGCCTGGCGGTCAGCACGGCGATGGCCGGCGGCGCGCTCGCTCTGAGCACCGTCACCGCCCACGCCTCCACCCCGACCACCGCCACCATCAGCACCAACGGGGGCAACGGCTGGAACGGCCACGGGCACGGCCGCAACTACAACAAGAACAAGCTCGTGAACCGGAACGACTTCCGCAGCTTCAAGTACTACAGGATCAAGAAGGTCGACCGGAACAACGCCGCCTTCGCGTCCGGCGACGCCGTCGTCGACATCGACGGCGACGACGACGACTGATCCCGGACGGCGCTACCCTGCGCCGCTTCCGTACCGTGAACAAGCCGTAGTGTGAACAATCCGTACCGTGAACAAGCCCCGGCGGGACAGCCGCCGGGGCTCCGGTGGAGCGGCGAGGAAGGCGAACGATCAGGCGGAGCGGCGGGTCTTTCGTTTCCTGGGCGCGCTCTCCTCCTCCGCGCCTTCCGCGGCCGCCCTGCCGTCACTCTTCGCGACGCTCTTCGCGACGCTCTTCGCGACGCTCTTCGCAGTGCTCTTCCCGGCGCTCTTCGCAGTGCTCTTCCCGGCGGTCTTCACCGGAGTCTTCGCCGCGCTCTTCTCGGCCGCCCCGGCGCCCTGGCGTTCCCGCTTGGCGGCCTCGACGCTGGCGCGCAGCGCGGCCATGAGGTCGACGGCCGGGCCCTGCTCGGCGGGGACCTCGGGCGCGACGATCTCCCTGCCCGCGACCTTGGCCTCGATGACCTCCTGCAGAGCCTCCCGGTAGGCGTCGGTGTACTCCGCCGGATCGAAGTCGGCCACCATCGTGTCGATCAACGACTCGGCCATCTTCAGTTCCTGGGGCCGCACCTGGACGTCCTCCTCCAGGAAGCCGAACTCGGCCTCACGGATCTCGTCCGGCCAGAGCATCGTCTCCAGCACGAACACGCCGTCCCGGACCCGCAGCGCGGCCAGCGACTCCCGCTGGCGGAGGGCGATCTTCACGACCGCCACCTGCCCCGACCTCTCCAGGGCGTCCCGCAGCAGCACGTACGGCTTCGTCCCCTGCCCGTCGGGCTCCAGGTAGTACGACTTCGCGAAGTAGATGGGGTCGATCTGGCTCGCGGGGGTGAACTGCAGCACGTCGATCCGGCGCGAGGTGGTCAGCGGCAGGTCGGCGAAGTCCTCGTCGGTCAGCACGACCATCTCACCGGTCGGAAGCTCGTACCCCTTGGCGATGTCGGAGTACTGCACCTCCTCACCGTCGACCGAGCAGACCCTCTTGTACTTGATCCGCCCGCCGTCCTCCCGGTGCACCTGGTGGAAGCTGACGTCCTTCTGTTCGGTCGCGGAGTACAGCTTGATGGGAATGGTGACCAGACCGAACGAGATGGCGCCCTTCCAGATGCTCCGCATGGCTACATTCTCGTCTCTGTGTTCGAATATCGCTATGGTGGGATTCAAGGGAGTTACCTCATGGGCAGGTACCCACTAATGGCGGCGCCGTACCCGGTGGAACCCGCGCTCGCGGCCTCCGGCGCTCTCCCGCGTGCCTGATTGAGCCGCTCGAGATCGGGCAGAGCCCCTTCTCTGGCGGGCCGCCAAGGGCGATCTCCGGGAATGCCCGCCGGGGGGCCGGCGGGAGGAGCGGTGATGACGGAGAAGGTGCGGGTGAAGGTCGAGGACCGGATGCTGGTCCTGACCAACCTGGACAAGGTCCTCTATCCCGGCGCCGGGTTCACCAAGGCCGAGGTGATCGACTACTACACCCGGATCGCCCCGGCCCTGCTCCCTCATCTGCGGGGACGCCCGCTCACGGTCAAGCGCTACCCGAACGGCGCGGACGCCGCGTTCTTCTTCGAGAAGAACGCCCCCGACCACACCCCCGACTGGGTCCGTACGGTGACCCTCCCGGCGCCGGGCAGCACGAAGAACCGCGAGGAGATCGAGTTCGCGGTCGTGGAGGACCTGCCGACGCTCGTCTACTACGCCAACCTGGCCGCGCTGGAGATCCACGTGCCGATGTGGCGGGTGGCCAAGGACGGCGAGCCGCAGCCGCCCGACACCCTCGTCTTCGACCTCGACCCCGGGGCCCCGGCCACGATCGTCGACTGCTGCCGGGTCGCCGTCCTGCTGCGGCGGGCACTGGCCGACGACGGCCTGGAGAGCCACCCGAAGACCAGCGGCAACAAGGGCATGCAGCTCTACGTTCCGTGGGACCGCGGGCCCGGCACCTCCGACTACGCCAAGGAGCTGGCCCGGCGGATGCAGGCGGAGCACCCGTTCGTCACCAGTGTGATGGCCAGGAAGGAAAGGCCGGGCAAGGTCTTCATCGACTGGAGCCAGAACAATCCGGCCAAGACCACCGTCGCGCCGTACTCGCTGCGCGCGAACCCGTTGCCGACCGTGTCGACGCCCCTGCGGTGGGAAGAGGTCGAGGCGTGCGAGAACCCGGAGCAGCTCGTCTTCACCTCCTCCGACGTGCTGAAGCGCGTCGCGGAACACGGCGACCTGTTCGTGGCCCTCGGCGCTTAGCCGGGCCGCACCCCTGGCCGTAGTGTTGGACCTGAGTGTCAGACCTGTCGCAGCCGACCGTCGAACGGAAGGAAGATCACATGCCAGAGATGGAGCCCCTCGACGAGGCCGCCGAGGAGATCTCGATCGAGGCGCCGGAGGCCGACGCGGTCGAGCAGCACCAGCTCGTCAAGGTCGCCGAGGACAGGCGCTGGCCCGAACGCGTCCCGTTCGACGCCGACCCGGCCGACGTGACCGAGCAGGAGCGCACGGTCGACCTCGATGACGACGACTATCGCTGATCACAGATACCGACACGTAGGATGAGGCCCCGGGGCGGGAGCCCTCGATGCGCTTCTTGCAAGGAGACTGCCGTGACCGCTACCCCGGACGCCAAGCCCCGGGGCACCCGGCTGCCCCGCATGGCCCGCCGCCGCCAGTTGCTGAGCGCGGCGCAGGAAGTGTTCGTGGAGAACGGCTACCACGCCGCGGCGATGGACGAGATCGCCGAGCGGGCCGGGGTCAGCAAGCCCGTGCTCTACCAGCACTTCCCGGGCAAGCTTGAGCTGTATCTCGCACTGCTCGACCTGCACGTGGACGACATGGTGAACAGGTGCCGCCAGGCGCTCGAGTCGACCACCGACAACAAGCAGCGGGTGCAGGCGGCCATCGGCGCCTTCTTCGACTTCGTGTCGAGTCAGGGAGAGGCCTTCCGGCTGGTCTTCGAGTCCGACCTGCGCAACGTGGCGCCCGTACGGCAGCGCATGGAGCGCTCGCTCTACGAGAGCGCCGAGGCGATCAGCCGGGTGATCCAGGAGGACACCGGCTGCTCCAGCGACGAGGCGCACCTGCTCGGCGTCGGACTGGTCGGCATGGCCGAGGTAAGCGCGCGCTACTGGCTGAGCAGCCACGGCTCGATCCCCAAGGAGGCGGCGACGCAGCTGATGGCACGCCTGGCCTGGCGCGGCATCAGCGGCTTCCCCCGCACCGGCTGACCGGGCCTCCGGTTCCCTGTTCGCTTGGCGCGATCACAGGGCTCGCCGCGCTACCGGGCGACGACGATGGGGAGAGAACAGCCCTCGCGAAAGGGGAGCCTTATGGAAATAAAGATCGGCGTGCAGTCGGTGCACCGCGAGATCGTCGTGGAGACCGACCTGTCGGCCGAGCAGATCGAAGAGGAGCTCCGCAAGGCGCTCGCCTCGGACAAGGGCGTCTTCTCACTGACCGACACGAAGGGACGCCGGGTGGTCGTACCCGTGACCTCGCTCGGGTTCGTCGAGATCGGCGAGGACGAGACGCGTCCCGTCGGCTTCGGCGGAACTCTCTGACCCGGAAACGCTCCGGCTCGGAGACGCTCTGACTCAGAACGCCCTGACTTCAAACGCTCTGACTCAGAACGCTCTGACGCGGAAACAGTCTGACGGCGGCCGGAGCCGGCCGGCGGCGCGGGTGTCCCAGGACGCGCGGCGTGCCGGCGGCCGGAGCCGGCCGCCCGGGTCAGGACCGCCCGTAACCGCATCCGCGGGGACGCCGGGTGAGATCCGCCCGATGCGGATCGTCCCGTCTTCCGCCGATCGTCGGACAGCCCGTGCTTCCTCTCCGCAGAATCGCACGGGGGGTCCAGCTGTTCGGCCCACATCTTGTCAAGGAACTGCCGTAGCGGCGCGAGGCCCTCATGCTCGCACCGTACATCCGTTTGCCGGGTGCGCGAATCAGGAACGGCGAGGTTTCACCCGTTGGGGGTGAGGCCGAGAGCCGTCATGCGCCTGCCGTGCTCCTCGGTCAGCCGGGCGAACATCCGCCCGATCTCCGCCAGATCCTCCCCCTGCTCGCCCACGAGCAGCGCGGCGAGGTGCGGACGGGCGGCGGCCAGCCGCTGCCCCTGACTCAGCGCCTCGCCGACCATCCGGCGGGCCCACAGCGCGAGCCGCCCGCACAGACGCGGATCGGCGTCGAGCGCCGCGCGCATCCGCTCCACCGCGAACTCCGAACGGCCCCCGTCGGCCAGCACCTCGTCGACCAGGGCGGTGGTCGAGGGATCGGCGTGGCGGGCGGCCTCGCGGTAGAAGTCGCCCGCGATCCCCACGCCCACGTAGGCCTTCACCAGCGCCTCGTACCAGTCCTTCGGCCTGGTCTGGGCGTGCCAGGCGTCGATCGCCTCGACGAAGGGGGCCATCGCCTCCTCCGGATCGGCCCCGAGCGAGGCGATCCGGTCGCGCAGCACCCGGAAGTGCCCGTACTCGGTCGCGGCCACGTCCCCGAGCGCCGCCCTGTCGTTCAGCGTCGGCGCGAACAGCGCGGCGTCCTCGGCCAGCCTGAGGAAGGCGGTGAGCTCGGCGTACGCGAGGACGCCCAGCAGGTCGACGATCCCGGGAGACGAATCACTCATGGATGCAGCGTAAGGGTCGGCGCGACGCCCGCGGAGCCGGCCGCTCCGGTCCGGCGGAACCCCGGCGCGACCCCCGGTGGAACCCCCTACGGCCGCCCACAGGACAACAGTTTTTAGCGAGAAGACGCGGAAATCGGTTCCGTGTTGTGGTATCGAGTAGACTGGTTCGTGGAAGTGCGACCGCACTGGCCAACAACCAGCGCTGGCCTACAACCGAGTCGATCCGGGGTTTGCCCCGGACCTCTGGTACCAGTGGATGCCGCGGTCGCTGTTCACGACGAGGGCGCGACTGTCCGCGAGGACCCGGACCGGGAAAGATCTGCCGGCCGGATGTCCCGGAGGGCCGCCTTCACAGATTGAGGCAGGCCACGCTGACAACGACGTTCCGAGACCTGGGAGTCATCCCGGAGATCGCCGATGCCCTCGAGACCGAGGGCATCACTTCACCGTTCCCGATTCAGGAGATGGCGCTCCCGCTGGCGCTGGCCGGCCAGGACGTCATCGGGCAGGCGCGCACGGGCACCGGCAAGACCTATGCCTTCGGCGTCGCCATGCTCCAACTGGTCGGCAAGCCGAGGAAGAACCGCAAGAAGCCCCGCGGTCTCGTCCTCGTCCCCACGCGCGAACTGGCCCTTCAGGTGACCGAGGACCTGGTCCTCGCCGCCGGGAAGCTGGGGTCGCGCATCCTCACCGTCTACGGCGGGCGCGCGTACGAGCCCCAGATCGAGGCGCTCAAGAACGGCGTCGACGTGATCGTCGGCACCCCTGGGCGGCTGCTCGACCTCGTCAAGCAGAAGCACCTCGACCTGAGCCAGATCACCATGCTCGTCCTCGACGAGGCCGACCGCATGCTCGATCTCGGGTTCCTCCCGGACATCGAGCGGATCATCAAGCTCGTGCCGGACGACCGCCAGACCATGCTGTTCTCGGCCACGATGCCCGGCGAGATCGTGAACCTGTCCCGCCGCTACCTCGACCGGCCCACCCGCGTGCGCGCGGAGAGCGGCACGGCCGAGGCCGAGACGACCACGCTCACCACGCAGTACGTGTACCGCACGCACCGCATGGACAAGATCGAGATTCTCGGGCGGCTGCTGCAGAGCAGGGGCGCCGGGCTCACGATGGTGTTCTGCGAGACCAAGCGGGCCTGCGACATGGTCGCCGAGCAGCTCAAGGACAAGGGCTTCGCGGTGGCGGCCGTCCACGGCGACCTCGGTCAGGGCCAGCGCGAGCAGGCGCTGCGCGCCTTCCGCAACGGCAAGATCAACGTGCTGGTGGCGACCGACGTCGCGGCGCGCGGCATCGACATCGACGACGTGACCCACGTCGTCAACTACGACTGCCCGCAGGACGAGAAGGCCTACGTCCACCGGATCGGCCGCACCGGCCGGGCGGGCCGCACCGGCGTCGCGGTGACCTTCGTCGAGTGGACCGAGCTGACCCGCTGGAAGGTCATCAACAACGCCCTCTCGCTGGACTTCGCCGATCCCGTCGAGACCTATTCGAGCTCGCCGCACCTGTACGGCGAACTCGACATCCCCGAGGGCACCAGGGGCGTGCTGCCGCGCGCCCAGCGCTCGCGCGCGGGCCTGGAGTCCGAGGAGATCGAGGACCTCGGCGAGACCGGGCGCACCCGTTCCCGCGGCAAGTCCGACCGGGGCGGGCGCGGCAACGGCCGTGACCGCGACCGTGATCGTGACCACGACAACAGCGAGGAACGCCGGGAGCGCCCCGCCCGCACCCGCGAGCGGCGGCGCACCCGTGGCGGGCGCCTCCAGGAGGCCGGAGCGTCCTCTCCCGGCGACGCCGACGCCCTGACCTCGCAGGTGGGGGACGGCTCCGAGTCGCCCGAGCAGCCCGCACAGGCCCAGACCCAGACCCAGGGACGCAGGTCCCGGCGAGGGGGCGCCAACACCGACGCCCTGACCGGCGCGCTGGCCGAGGTTCCGGCCACACGGCCGCAGGAGGAGCAGGCGGACGGACCGGCGGCCGGTGCGGTGTCCGAGCCGGAGCCGGCCCCGCGCCGGACCTCCCGCCGCAGGACCCGCGCCGCCGACACGGCCGGCACTCCGGTCGCCGAGCCCCGGATCGACGAGCCCCAAAGCGTCGAGTCACCGGCCGCCGGGCCCCGGATCGACGAGCCACAGGTCGTCGAGTCACCGGCCGGCGAGCCGCGGAGCGGGGACCAGGCGGTCGCCGCGCCCGTCGAGGACCGGCCCGCCCGCCGGCGCGGAACCCGCGCCGCCGCGGCGGCCACCACGGGGGTCACCACGGGCACTGAGGACACCGCGGTCTCTCCGGCTGTCTCCGTGGACCGGCCCACGCGCCGCCGTACGCGGAGCACGGACGCGGGCACCTCGGACGAGGCACCGTCCACGCCGTCTGTGCCGTCTGTGCCGTCTGTGCCGGCCGGCGAGGCGACCGTGAACGGCGTGGCGGACGAGCCCGTCCGGCCGCCGGTCGCCCGGCAGGAGCCGGAACGGATCATTCCGGCCAGCCCGTTCATGGTCGTGTTCAGGTCCCCCGACCTCGCGACCGACGACGACGATCCCGCTCCGTCCGCCGCGACCGAGCGCGCCCAGCAGCGGCGCCGCCCGGCCCGGCCCCGCCCGCGCCGTACGGGGTGAGGGGCCGGCCGCGGCCCGCTCGTCGATGAGCACGACCACCAGGGCAGGGAGAGCGCCGGACACCCGGCGCCCTCCCTGCCTTCGCGCGTGGGCGCCTTTACGCGTGGGCGCCTTCACACGTGGGCACGGTCCCCCCGGCGGGCCGCCACGTTCGCAGTGGGTATGACCTGGACAGGAGGCACGCGTCATGACACCCGGACTCTCTCTGCCCGGCCGGTCCGCAACCGGCTTGGATCTTTCGGCGGTGTCGCCGGAGTCCCCGCTGGGTATCGTGATGCCACGTGAGTGAGCGAGCCTTCAGCAGACGGTCCGTGCCGGGGAACCCGGGTGAGATGGAGGAGGTCTCGTGAGCACGCCACGGTTCCTGACCCTCCCTCCGGGCGTCAGCAGCGAGCAGATCGAGACGCCGCTGGGCTCGTTCGCGGCCCTGGAGGCGCTTCCCGTGAGCGGGATCCCCGAGCGCTGGCCCGCCCTCCTCGTCCCCGGCTTCACCGGGTCGAAGGAGGACTTCATCGCGGTGCTGCAGACCCTCGCGCAGGCCGGCCGCCGGGTGATCGCCGTGGACATGCGCGGGCAGTACGAGACGCCGGGCCCCGACGACCCGGCGGCGTACACGTGCGGGGCGCTCGGCGCGGACGTCGACGCGATCGCCGCGGTCGTCGGGCAGGGCGAGCCGGTGCACCTCATGGGGCACTCCTTCGGCGGCCTCGTCGCCCGGGAGGTCGCGCTGAACGGAGCCGCCAAGATCGCCTCGCTCACGCTCATGAGCTCCGGGCCCGCCGGCATCGTCGGACCCCGGGAGCAGATGGGCCGGGTGATGCTCGCCGAACTGCCCGAGTACGGCCTGGACTACATGTGGTCCAACCGGATGGAGCCGGAGGCGCTGAAGGCGGGCGTCCCGGACGACATCGTGGCGTTCCTGCGCAAGCGGCTGCTGGCCAACCACCCCACCGGGCTCATGACCATGGCGCACGAGGTGCTCGGCGCCGCCGACCGGTGCGACGAGCTCGCCCAGTGCGACCTCGACCTCCTGGTCCTGTACGGCGAGCACGACGACGGCTGGCCGCCGCCGCTGCAGGCCGAGATGGCCCGCCGGCTCGACGCGGAGTGCGTCGTGGTGCCCGGGGCGCTCCACTCACCCGCCGTCGAGGCGCCCGAGACCACCGCCGCCGCCCTGACCCGGTTCTGGAACGCGGCCGAGAGCCGGCTGCTCCAGCACGGCTGACGCGACGGCCATGACCGGGGTCAGCGGTCCGACCGTCCAGCCTCCCGAGTCCGTGACGTGGCTGGTCCACGTCGACCGGACCATGTGGGTGGGCGGCGTCCGCGGCCTGATGCTGCAGGCCCTGCATCCGGTGGCGATGCGGGGCGTGTGGCAGAACTCCGACTTCCGGGAGGACCCCTTCGGGCGGCTGCGCCGCACGGCCGACTTCGTGGGCCGCGTGACGTACGGCAGCCCGGAGGAGGCCGAGCGGATCGGCAGGCGGGTCCGCGCGATCCACCGGGCGCTGCGCGTCCACGACCCCGACACGGGTCGGGTCCACCGGGTGGACGACCCCGAACTGCTGCTGTGGGTCCACTGCGCGGAGGTCACGTCCTACCTGGAGGTCGTCCGCCGCGCCGGCGTCCCGATCACCGACCGGCAGGCCGACCGCTACCTCACCGAGCAGCGGCGCAGCGCGGCGTACGTCGGGCTGCGCCCGGAGGACGTGCCGGGCACGATGCGCGAGATGGACGACTACTTCGCCCGGATGCGGCCCGTCCTGCGGGTCATCCCCGAGTCGGCCGCCGCCGTCCGGTTCCTGCTCTGGCCGCGCCTGCCGGAGAACCTGCGGTTCCTGTCCCCGGCCAGGCCGGTCTACTTCCCGTTCGGCGCGCTCTGCTACTACACGCTGCCCCGCTGGGCCCGCCACCTGTACGGCGTGCTGCCGGAGGTGCCGGAGATCGCGGTCACGGCGGCGCTGCGGGCCTTCCGGCTCACCATGAACACCATTCCCGACCCGATGCACCAGCGCGTGCTCGGCGAGGCCACCAGGGCCATGCTGCGGGCCTCCCGGGAGCGCCTCGGCGCGGCCGGGTACGATGTCGGGCAGGGCCTGCGGGGGCTGGCCGACCCACGCCGCCACCCCGCCGCGACCCCGCCCGGAGGCTGACCGGAGGCTGACCGGAGGCTGACCGGAGACACGGCCTAGCCGGGGACCTCCTCGGCCGTGGGGAGGCCGTCCCAGGGCAGACGTTCGGAGGAGGCGGCCCGTCCCTCGGGGCAGTGCGCGCGGAAGTCGCACCACGAGCAGATGGGTCCCGGCTCGGGCGGGAACAACGCGTCGATCTCCGGCGGCACCGCGACGGCGGCGCCGTCCTCCGCGGAGCCGCCCTCCCCTCGCCTCGGGGCCGGCACGGCGCCCGTCGTACGGCCCCGCCCGCGGCCCGTCGTACGGCCGCTCTCGCGGGAGGAGGGCCCGGCCCACTCCCGGTAGGCGTCGTCGGCGTCCGCCGCCTCCAGGCCGATCTCCTCGGCCCGGCGCAGGTGGCGGGCCAGCGACTCGTCGCCGTGCTCCCACTCCGCGACCGAACCGGTGGGCAGGTGGTGCAGCTCCACCCGGTGGCAGGGGCGGCGCATCATGCGGGACGAGGCGATCGCGTAGACGGCGAGCGCGAGCGAGGACCGGGCGTCGTCGGGCGTCAGCGGGCGGCGGCCGGTCTTGTAGTCGACGACCACCAGTTCGTCCCCACGCCGGTCCAGCCGGTCGATCCGGCCGGACAGGGCGAGCACGGACGTGCGCGTGGCGACCGTCCGCTCGACGCCCACCGGCTCGTCGGCCGGGTCGAGCGTCGCGACGTAGGAGGAGACCATCTCGCGGGCCCGGTCCCGCCAGGCCGCCGACTGCTCCTCGTCCCTGAACCCCTCGCGGATCCAGCCGCCGGTCAGCAGGGTGGCCGCCACGACCGGCGTACGCCGCTCGTACGGCTCCCGCCACCATGCGGCCAGCGCGTTGTGCACGGAGGCCCCCACGCTGTTGTGCGCCCATGGAGGCCCCTTGCGCGGGGCCGGCCGGTCGAGGTAGGTGAAGCGGTAGCGGCGCCGGCAGTCGAGCCAGGTGTTCAGGCGTGACGGAGTGCAGGTGTAGAGCCGCCTCGGCATGCCCTCGAGGCCGAGCTGCTCCACGGCACTACTCGTCGCGGTTCAGCGTGATGCCGGACGCGCCGGTGCCGTCCAC
The DNA here is from genome assembly GCA_003260025.2 of Microbispora triticiradicis. Classification (GTDB taxonomy): domain Bacteria; phylum Actinomycetota; class Actinomycetes; order Streptosporangiales; family Streptosporangiaceae; genus Microbispora; species Microbispora triticiradicis. The sequence continues at coordinate 22,156 of QFZU02000157.1, forward strand.
CAGCGGCGAGATCGGCTCGGCCTCCTCGGCGCCGGTGAGCGACCCCGACAGCCAGCGGTCGAACTCGGGCTCCAGGTCGCCGATCCTGCCCTCCTCGCCGTGCGCGGGCAGCACCCTCGTCTCGTGCGGCAGCGTGAACAGCCGCTCGCCGATGGAGGTGAGCTGGTCGGCGAGGGCGGGATACTCCCCGCCGAGCTTGCCCGGCCCGTCCATGAGCAGGGTCTTCCCGGTGAAGACCGCCGCGAGCTCCTCGCAGTAGAGCGAGACGCCGCCCGCGGTCACGCCCGGGGTGGCGAGCACCTCAAGCTCGACGTCGGCCACGGAGAACAGTCCCTCGTCCTCCATCTCGATGTCGGGCCAGGTCTCCTCCCAGGTCTGCCGCCACAGGCGCCTGTCCTTGGCGTGGACGGCGATCACCGCCTCGTCCCTGGCCGCCACCTCGATCGCGGCGCCCACGTGGTCGGGGAGCCCGTGGGTGCAGATGACGGCGAGGACCTCGCGGTCGCCGACCTTCTCCAGGATCTTCTCGGCGTCCCGTGCCGGGTCGATGACGATCACCTCGTCGTCGTCACCCAGGATCCAGGTGTTGTTCTCGACCTTGTGCTCGTCGCCCTCGATGTCCACGAGGCCCGAGGTCACCACTCGTTCGATACGCGCTGTCACGGCTCAGAACCTTACTATCCCCGGCGCTTCGGACCGGCTTTACCGCGCATCCCCGTCCAGTCTCGGCGAGAGGGCGCCGAAGGGCGGAGCCACCGCCTGGTCCTGGTCGCGCAGGTCACGCAGCGAGAGATCGGCCAGCGCGATGAAACAACCGGCCTCGGCCGGCCAGGCGACCGTCCACAGCCAGTTTCCGAGGGCCTCCCCGACGTAGGCGGCACGGTCGTCCGGCACGCCCGGCCCCGCGCACCACAGCGCCGTCGGGTGGCCGCGTACGTCGATCTTCGCGTGCGGCGGACCGGCGTCGAAGCCGGAGCCGGGATCGGGCCCGGGCAGCCCCGCGTACGCGGCCCCGAGGCCGATCCCGGGCTCCTCGGCGACGATCAGCATGTCGGCGGGCCCGTGGGTGATCGAGGGGCCGGTCAGCGCGACGACGCTCGCCCTCGCACCGGTCCGTTCATCGCCCACCTCGGCGAAGCCGGTCACCAGCCACCCCGTGGGGAGCGGCCACGGAAGCCACACGGGAACCCGGGCGGCCTCGCACATAGCGTCGAGCGCGGGCTGAGAGGGCCGGTGGGGCGGCTGGAACGGCAGGACGTCGCCGTGGGCGGCGCATCGCCATGAGCTCGACCAGACGTTCGGTTCGTGCAGCGGCCCGAAGCACCGCGGGCAGGTTGGCGCGGTTCTCACAAATATTCACGGTGCGTCGGTGATGTCCATCAGTCAAGAGCCTGCCCGTTATCTAGTCGTAATCTTGGTGTTGTGCGACATCTTGGTCTTGGAAAGCGCGTCAGATGCGTCGGGGCGATCATCACCGATCCGGACGGGCGGCTTCTGCTCGTGCGGCGGGGCCGCCCGCCCGGTGAAGGGCTGTGGTCGCTGCCCGGCGGCAGGGTCGAGCCCGGCGAGACCGACGAGCAGGCGGTGCGCCGCGAGCTGCGCGAGGAGACCGGCCTCGACGTCGCCGTCGTACGGCTCGCCGGGACCGTGCTGCGGCCCGGCCCCGGCGGCGTGACGTACGAGATCCACGACTACGTGGCGACACCCTCGGGAACGGCCTCGGGGACGCCGGTGGCCGGGGACGACGCCGCCGACGCCCGCTGGTGGGCGCCGGTCGACCTGGCCGACCTCCCGCTGACCGACGGCCTCGCCGACGCCCTCGCCGAATGGGGGGTCGTCTCCAGGATCATCGGTCCGTGACCGTGCTGCGCCAGATCGTCAGGTGGTCGTCGGCGTAGTCGGTGGACCTCCCGACGGCCACGACCCGGCTGCCGGAGACGGCCACCGCGCCGAGCCACTGGGCGCCCCGCCCGCCCAAGCCGTCCTGGGTGAGCGTGTGCCGCGACCAGTCCAGGCCGTCCTCGGAGATCCAGGCGGTGCTGTCCCCCTCGCCGTCCGCCTCTGCGGAGCGGTGCGATCCCACCGCCACGACGCCCTTCGCGGTCGCGGTCAGGTCGAGGACCGAGGCGTCCGCCTCCGCGGGCAGCATGGCGTACTCCCAGTGCTCGCCGTCGTCGGTGGACACGGCGGAGAACGGGCGCGGGCCGTCCTCGGTCACGGCGACGCCCACCGCGACGACCCCGGCCTTCGTCGCGACCACGTGGCGCAGCCCGGCCGAGGTGGCGTCCGGCGGCAGGACCCTGCCGCGCGCGGTCCAGTTGAGCCCGTCGGAGGAGACCCAGACCACCCCCGACTCACGGTCGGCCGAACCCGAACCGCCGACCGCCATGAACCCGTGGGGTGTCGCCGTGACCCCGGACAGGCGCACGTTGACCCCGCCCGCGGGCAGGCTGCCGGCCGCCGAGCGGGTGATCCGCCTGAGGTCCGGGCTGAACCACAGGGCGGCGACCACCCCCGCCGCACTCCGGTCCTCACCGGCGAGGACGTAGCCCTTCTCCCCCGCGGCGACCACGCGGGGCGCGAGCAGGAAGTGGCCCGGGGGCACCTCGATCGGCGGGCCGGGCCGCCAGGACCTGCCGTCCGCGGAGGTGACCAGCAGCGGCCGGGTCACGGCGGGGTCGGTCATCGTGCCGCCCACGGCGAGCCACCCCTTCGGGCCGTGCGCCACGCCGCCGAGAGCCTGCCGTCCGGGGCCGCCGAGCAGGTCGGGGAAGCCCGCGTCCTTCCAGTTCGCCCCGTTGTTGCCACTCGTCCAGATGGCGGCGTCGCCGTTGGCCGAGCCCACCGCCACGAACGTGCCGCCGGCCGCGGCGAGGTCCGCCGTCTCCCTGGCCAGCCGGTTGAGTCCGCCGATCTCCTTGAGCGGCACGGGGTGGGCCGTCTCGCCCTTCCCCGCCGTGATCAGCACCGGCAGGTTCTCCACGTCGCCGGGGCCCCGCTTGTCGCCGCCCGCGACCAGCGTGCCGCCGTCGGTGATGGCGAGCCCCCGCACCGTGCCGGGGACCTCGCCGAGGTCGGCGCTCTTGGTCCACTCGCGCCCGTCCCGGCTGGTGTAGACGGCGTACCGCTCCCAGGCCGACTCGGCGACCGCCGCGATCCCCGCCGCCGACGAGGCGAGGCCGCGTACGCCCGTGCCCTGCGCGCCGAGCGGCCCGATGGCGCCGCACTGCGTCCAGGCGGCGCCCTCAGGCGAGCAGTACACCCGCACCTCGCCGCCGGCGTCCCGCTGCCGGGTGGGCACGAGCACGAAGCCCTTCTCCGCGGCGGCGAGCGCGCCCGGCTCGGGCCGTACGTCGGAGATCGCCGCGGCCGTACGCAGCCAGGTGCGGCCGCCGTCGTCGGACCGCAGGATGACCGAGACCGTGTCGCCGGAGCCGGGGTCGGCGAGCGCCACCACCCGGTCGCCGCGCGCCGCCACCGCCCGCATGCCGCGGACCTTGTCGGGCGTGCCGATCTGTTCGGTGTCCACCCGCGTCCAGCCGGTGCCGTCGGCCGACACCCAGGCCACCGGGCCCGCCGTGCCGTCGCGGAGGGTCGTCGCGCCCACGGCCAGGAAGCCGGTCGCGGTCCGCGCCACGTCGGTGATCCTGTCCTGGCTCCAGAAGGCGGTCAGCCGGAGCGGGTCGACCGCGGTCCAGGAACGGCCGTCGGAGGAGACCCACATGCCGCGCGCGGCGGGGCCCGCGGGGCCCGGCGCGTCGGTGCCGACCGCGAGCCAGCG
>QFZU02000158.1 GCA_003260025.2 Microbispora triticiradicis
GCCGGGCCGCTGCGGCGGGCCGCCCGGCTCGCGGGCGCGGTCGCCGTCCTCGCCGCCGGTCTGCCGCTCGCGCTCGTGATCGGGCGTACGGCCCGGCGGGGAGCGGCCGTGGCCCGCTGGTCGCGGCTGTTCCTGCGGGCACTCGGCATCAGGGTGGTGGTCCGCCGCGGGTTCTCCTGTCTCGGAGGTTCCGCCAGGGCGCGGGCCGTACGCGACGACGGCGGCCCGGCCCTGCTCGTGGGCAACCACGTCTCCTGGCTCGATCCCCTGGTGATGGCCGCGACCCTCCCCTGCCGTCCGCTGGCCAAGGCGGAGGTGGCCCGCTGGCCGGTGGTCCGCACCCTGGCCGCGGGCGGCGGCGCGCTGTTCGTCGACAGGGACGCGTTGTCCACCCTGCCGCGGGTCGTCGCGGACATGGCCGCCGCGCTGGGCCGTGGCGAGAGCGTGGCGGCGTTCCCGGAGGGCACCACCTGGTGCGGCCGGGAGATGGGGCGTTTCCGCCCGGCCGTGTTCCAGGCCGCGCTCGACGCGGGAGTGCCCGTACGGCCGGTCGCGCTGCGCTTCGTGGAAGGCGTGGGCGAGTGCGCGAGGCCGTCCACCCGGCCGTCGTTCGTCGGTGACGACACCCTGGTCGCGTCGCTCCTGCGCATCGTCGCGACCCGGGATCTGGTCGCGGAGGTGACCGTCTTCCCCGGCGTACGCCTGGACCAGGCGGCCCCGCGCGGCCCCGGCCGGGTGGACGCGCACGGCGAGCCGGGGCGGGGCGAGTGGTCCCGGCGCGGCACGGCGCGCGCGGCGCTGGCCAGGATCACCGAGGCCCAGGTCAGGACGGCGCTCCTGCCGGACTCCGGCAGACCCGCCATGGCGGCCTGAGCCGGCCGGTCGATCAGCCGGACGGTGGCCCGGAAACGGCGGACGCCCGCCTGCCGGGGCAGACGGGCGTCGTCGGGGCTCGCTATGGCGAGGTCAGCGGACGATCTTCGTCTTGACCGTCTTCAGGAAGTACCAGTGCTTGACGCCCAGTTCCTTCCAGGCGCGCCGGTTGAGGTCCTCGGCGCCGTTGGGGACGTCCCACTGGTCCACGCCGACGCGGGCGAGGGCGGTGCCGCGGGCGCCCTTCTTCAGCTTGACGGTGATCGAGAACGAGACCGCGTCGTCGACCTCGAGCGCGCGGGGCACCACGCACCAGAACCCGTCGGGGAAGAAGGCGCACCCCGTGCCCTTGGGAGCGCTGTAGTACACCTTGCGCTCGATGCCCTTGGGCAGCTGGCCGCCGACGAAGTACGTGTCGGCGAGGTGCGGGCCCTGGTTGACCGCGCCGACGGTGTAGGTGATCCGCGAGCCGGCCTTGGCCTTCTTCGGGCCCTTCGCGACCACGTAGAAGCTCGAGTACGGCTCCGCCTTGGCGGTCGCCGCGGCGGTGGACGCCGGGGCGGCCGACGCCGCCGGGGCCGCGGCGAGGAACAGGGCGCCCGCGAGCGGCGCGGCCGTCGCGAGGCCGACGATCTTCACGATCGGGTGACGCATGAGTGTGTGTCTCCTGAGGACGATGGGGGGAAAGGGAGGTTCCCCCGCAATGGGGAAGATTTTGTACCATCCCCCCACATCATCCGTAAAGATCTTTAATGTGAAGATTGCGGATCCGAATGTCAGCGGGTGATTGTGCTCTTCGTCTTCACCCAGCTGATGCTGTCACCGAACTCGCTGAGCAGCTGCTTGGGGTCGGTGTTGAGTGACGTGTCGGTCACCGCTCCGCCGAAATAGCCGTAGAGCTTGCCCCGCGCCGATCCGCTCACCCAGGCCTTGGCCCAGAACGTGTAAATCCTCCCCTTCTTGAGGCCGGGCAGCACGCAGAGCGCCCGGATTCGTTCCCTGGTGCACCGCTCGTTGTAGTGAGAACCCTGCGGAACGTAGATGCGGGCTTTGCTGACGTTCTTGGGGAACTTCGCGGCCAGGAAAATCTCGTCTGTCCTGGTCTTGAGCTTGTTGACGAGGGTGACCTTGAAAGACACCACCCGGCCCGCCCTGACGCGGTAGGGGTAGCTCACCTTGATGGCGACCGGGGCGGCGGCCGCCGCGGTGGTGGTCGTGCTTGTGCTGGTGGCCGTGCTGGTGGCCGCTCGCGTCGCCGTGGTCGCCGCCGAGGAGGCGGTGGGGACGGAGACCACCAGCGCTCCGGCGGCCAGTGATGCGACCAGCGACGTCGTCGACTTACGGATCAGTGTTCGCATACGGACAGCCTTGACCAACAAAATCTCAGATTCGTCACATATCACAGAATGAGATGGCTGTCGCCGAACTCGTGCCAGAGGTAGCCCTCACGCAACGCCTCGTCGTACGCGTCGGCCAGCACCCCGGCCCCGGTGATCGCCGACAGCATCATCAGGTGGCTCGACCGCGGCTCGTGCAGGCCGGTGATCAGCCCGTCCACGGCGCGGACGCCTCCCGCCGGGGTGACGACATGGGAGGTCCACCCCGAGAGCGCCCGCACCCCGCCACCGTCCGGCCCCGCCTCCCCCCAGTGAGGTGCGGCACAGTGCGGTGCGGCACAGTGCGGTTCGGCGACCGGAGGCCGCACCGCCGCCGCCGTCTCCAGAGCGCGTACGACCGTCGTGCCGACGGCGATCACCCGGCCCCCGTGCGCGCGGGTGAGGTTCGCCAGCCGGGCCGTACGCGCGGAGACCGAGAACCACTCCGGATAGGGCGGCTCGTCCTTCTCCGGAGACGCGACGCCGGTGTGCAGCGTGATCGGAGCGATGCCGATGCCCCGGCTCACCAGCGCGGTCACGAGTTCCGGCGTGAACGGGCGGCCCGCGCTCGGCATCTCCGCGCTGCCGGGCTCGACCCCGAAGACCGTCTGGTAGTCCGCGAGGGGCCAGTCGCGCCGGACGTAGCCGTACCGGATCGGCGCGCCGTGCGCGGCGAGGTAGGAGAGCACGTCGCGGTCCAGTCGGGCCCGCCACAGCCGCGCCGTCTCCCGCTCGACCAGGCGCAGCGTGGCCCCTCCCGGAAGCGGCAGCCACTCTCCCGGCGCGCCGCCGAGGTAGGGCTCCGTCGCCGTGGCCGTTCGGCGGCGCAACTCCACCAGCCAGTCGCCGGACGCGAGCCGCCCGGAGAAGTGCACGGCCAGGCGGTCGAGCCGTACGGCCGCGGGCAGGGTGGCGGAGTCGTTCACCACGAGCAGGTCGCCGGGGGCCAGCAGCGACGGCAGGTCGGCGAAGACGTGATGGGTGACCTCGCCGGTGTCGCGGCGGGAGACCAGCAGCCTGACCTCGTCGCGGCGCAGCCCGCGCGCCTCCGGCGGCTCACGGGCCTCCAGCGGCGCCGCGAGCGCGAACGTCAGCGAGTCGCCCGCCGCCTGCGGCCTGGCGGGCTCCCCGATCGCATCCGCCGGCCCGTCCGAAGACGGTGCCGCATCCGCCGGCCCACCCCCGCCCAATGGCGTATCCGGGCGGCCCTCGGTCTCCGCCGCCGTCCGGCCGCCGGCGCCGGTCATCGCAGGTCTCCGCGGGTGAAGCGCCCCGGCGCGGGACGGGCGGCGACGAGGCGCAGCAGCGCCGGCGCCACGTTCTCGGGAGGCGGTGCCCCGTCGGCCTCCTCCTCACCGACCGCGTCCGCCAGCATGCGGGTCCGCATCTCGCCCGGGTCCACCCACCACACGGCGACGTCGGGCTCCTCGGCGGCGAGGACGTTCGAGACCTGGTCGAGGGCGGCCTTGGTCGCGCCGTACCCGCCCCAGCCCTCGTACGCCTCCACGGCGGCGTCGGAGGAGATGTTCACGATCGCGCCCCGCCGCTTGCGCAGCGCGGGCAGCGTGGCCTGGACCAGCGCCAGCGGCCCGACCACGTTCGTCTCGAACAGGGCCCGCAACGCGTCCAGCGGATAGTCGGCGAGCCTGGGCAGCGGGGCCGGGCCGAGCCCGCTCGCGTTGTTGACGAGCAGGTCCAGTTCGGGGACGGCCTCGGCGAGCCGGGCCACGTGCGCGGGATCGGCGACGTCTCCGGGAATGGCCTGGGCGCCGAGGTCGAAGGCCGCGGACATCAGGTCCTCCTCGCCCCGCGCGGTGAGGAGGAGCGACCAGCCGTCGTCGGCGAGCGCTCTGGCGAGGGCCAGTCCCAGCCCTCGCGACGCTCCGGTGATGAGTGCCTGTCTCATGCGCCTCACGCTAGGAAACGGCACGTCAGGCCGGCATCGGACCACGGTCCGGCACGGGTTCGGCAGTTGGCCCTAGGCCCACCGGCCGACGCGTGCCGGGCGCCGGGCGACCTACGCTGGACGGGTGCCCGAGCCCGCCGCCACTGTCCCCCCGCCCGAGCCGCCCCGGCCGGGCCCGGACGGGTGCGCCCGCGAGCGAGCCGCCCTGGACCGCGCTGCCCCGGACCCCGACGCCCACGACCCGGCCGCCCACGACCCGGCCGACCGGGATCGGGACGCCGTGCTGCAGGCGGTCAGTTCGGCCGTGCTCGCGGTGACCCGTCATCTGTCGGTCCGCGAGGTCCTCCAGGTCATCGTGCGGTCCGCGCGCCGGCTGCTGGACGCGCGGTACGCCGCGCTCGGCGTGCCCGACGACGACGGCGCGTTCGCCGAGTTCGTGGCCGAGGGCATCTCCGACGAGCAGTGGAAGGCCATCGGCCCCACCCCGCGCCAGCACGGCATGCTGGGCGCGCTGCTGCGCGAGGGAAGGCCGGTCCGGCTGCCCGACATCCGCCAGGATCCCCGGTACGGGTGGTGGCCGAAGGCCCATCCCGTGCTCACGGACTTCCTCGGCGTGCCGATCACGGACGGCGACACCGTGCTCGGGATCATCTTCCTGTCGAACAAGCAGACGCCCGGCGGGTTCGACGAGGCCGACGAGGACCTGCTGACGCTGTTCGCGGCGCACGCCGCCATCGCGCTCACCAACGCCCGCCTGTACGAGCGCGGGCGCGAGCTCACGGTGATCGAGGAGCGTACGCGGATGGCCCGCGAGCTGCACGACGCCGTCAGCCAGAAGCTGTTCTCGCTGCGGCTGACCGCGCGGGCCGCCGCGGCGCTGGCCCGCACCGAGCCCGAGCGGGCGGCCGAGGCGATCGAGCGGGTCGAGCGGATGGCGGGTGAGGCCCTGACCGAGCTGCGCGCCGTGATCGTGGAACTGCGCCCGCCCGAGCTGGACCGGTACGGCCTCGTGGAGAGCCTGCGCGAGCAGGTGGCCCTGCTCGACCGCCTGCATCCCGCGACCGTCGTGTTCGCGGCCGAGGGCGAGCCGCCCGGCGACCTGCCGCCCGAGGTCGAGGTCGCCGTGCTCCGGGTCGCCCAGGAGGCGCTGCACAACGCCGTACGGCACGCCGGGGCCGGCCGCATCGGCGTCCGCCTGACGCGCGCCGCGACCACCCTGGCGCTGGAGGTGACCGACGACGGCGCGGGATTCGACAGCGACGACATGAACGGGACGGCGGTGCGCGGCCTCGGGCTGCCCTCGATGGGCGACCGGGCCCAGGCCGTCGGCGGCAGGCTGTCGGTCTCCTCGACGCCCGGCCGCGGCACGACCGTACGACTGGAGGTGCCCGCGTGATCCGCGTGCTCATCGCCGACGACCATCCCGTCGTACGGCAGGGCCTGCGCACGTTCCTGGAGATCCAGGAGGACATCGGCGTCGTGGGCGAGGCGGCCGACGGCGCCGAGGCCGTCGCGCTGACCGAGTCGCTCGGCCCCGACGTGCTGCTGCTCGACCTGAGGATGCCGGTGCTCGACGGCCTCGGCGCGCTGGCGGAGCTGAGCGGGCGGGACGTAAGGGTGATCGTCCTCACCTCGGTGAGCGACCGCGGCGACGTCGCCCCCGCGATGCGGGCGGGCGCGGCGGGCTTCCTCTACAAGGATGTGGACCCGGCCGCGCTCGTGCGGGCGATCCACGCCGTGCACAGCGGGCAGGTCCTGCTCGCGCCGGAGGCGGCGGAGGCGATGTTGTCGGGCCCGGCGGAGCGTGAGCGGCCCGAGCACGCCGTCGCGCTGACCGACCGGGAACGCGAGGTGCTGCGGCACATCGCGGCGGGACGGTCGAACCGGGAGATCGCCCGTGCGCTGGTGGTGGCGGAGAAGACGGTGAAGACCCACGTCTCCAACGTGCTCATGAAGCTCGGCGTGCAGGACCGCACCCAGGCCGCCCTCTACGCCGTACGGCACGGCCTGTCCTGAGCGCCGGGGCCGGCCGTCAGACCTGGGATTCGACGATCGCGTTGTGCGCGGCGACCCTGGCCCGCCGTACGGCCCGGTCGAGGTCGCGCAGGGCGGCGCCGCGCACGGCGACCTGCCCGGAGGTGAGCCCTCGCTCGTCGGCCAGGCGGAGCGCGACGGCGAGCCGGGCGGCGAGCGCGCCGACCCGGTGCGCCCTGCCCGGGTAGCCGGGGGCGAGGGACTCGCCGGCGCGGTCGAGCGCGTCCGCCGCGGGGAAGCCCTGCGCCGGGCCGCCCACGCCGAGCAGCGCCTCGGTGGCGGCGACCATGGCGGTGCGCAGGGACTGCTCCGCCTCCGCCAGCGAGGGCACGTCGGGGGGCGCCGCCGACGCCTCGGCCGTGGCCCAGCGGACGCCGCGGTACGACGAGCCGCGCAGGTCGGCGGACGGCACGAGGCCGAGACACCTGCCGGGCAGCACGGCCACGGCGGCCTGACCGGCGTCGATGGCGACGCCGTTGAACGAGGGAGGACCGGTGAGCCCGAGCGGGTCGCCGGAGACCGGCAGGGCGAGGCGGAACGCGTTCAGCCCCTCGATCCTGCGGTCCAGAAGGAAGGCCAGTAGGGGGGTCTCGATCCCCTCCGCCGCCACCACCTGGGGCCCGGCCTCGCGCTCGACGCGGTCGAGGGCGGTCTCCAGACTCACGTGTCCCAGGAGCCAGGCGTTGCCCCAGGCGACGAGCGTGGCCGAGATCGGTGAATCGGTGTGCACCCGATCCACGATATGTGGTCGGACTGCCATAGTTTTATCCCAGAGAACCACAGGAGGGGGACCACGATGGGCGGTCAGGTGCTTCAGCTTCAGGACGTGGCCGTCCGCAGGGACGGCGCCGCCCTGCTGCGCGGCATCGACTGGAGCGTCCGCGAAGACGAGCGCTGGGTGGTCATCGGGCCCAACGGCGCGGGCAAGACGACGTTGCTCCAGGTGGCCGCCTCGCTGCTGTTCCCGACCGAGGGGTCGGTGGAGATCCTTGGCGAGCGGCTCGGCCAGACGGACGTGTTCGACCTGCGGCCCCGCATCGGGCTGGCCAGCGCGGCGCTCTCGGAGCGCATCCCGCCGGACGAGAAGGTCATCGATCTCGTGCTCACCGCGTCGTACGCCATCCTCGGCCGCTGGAACGAGGAGTACGACTCCAACGACGTCACCCGCGCCGTCGAGCTGATCGACCAGCTCGGCTGCGCGCACCTGATCCGGCGGCGCTTCTCGACGCTGTCGGAGGGCGAGCGCAAGCGCGTGCAGATCGCCCGCGCGCTCATGCCGGACCCCGAGCTGCTCCTGCTCGACGAGCCCGCCGCCGGGCTCGACGTGGCCGGCCGCGAGGACCTGGTACGCCGCCTCGGCGCGCTGGCCCAGGACCCGGCCTCGCCCACGATGGTCCTGGTCACCCACCACGTCGAGGAGATCCCGGCCGGGTTCACGCACGTGCTGCTGCTGCGCGGCGGCGCGGTCGTCGACCAGGGGCCGATCGAGGCGGCGATGACCGCGGAGAACCTGTCGGCCACCTTCGGCGTCCCGCTGCACCTCGACCGGGGCCAGACCGGCCGCTGGTACGCCCGGCCCCTCTGACCCTCCGGGGCACGGCCGGTCAGGTCCCCCTCCGGCCGCCCGCGCGGGGCCGACGCCTACCCTGAGGCGACAGCCGTACGAGGGAGCAGGTGCGAGTGACGCCGTGGGAGGCGGTCGCGGTCTTCGCGGCCGGTGTGGGGGCCGGGGCCATCAACGCGGTCGTGGGATCGGGGTCGCTGATCACGTTCCCGACGATGCTGGCCGTCGGGTTCCCGCCGATCGTCGCCAACGTGTCGAACAACGTCGGACTCGTCCCCGGCGGGGTGACCGGGGTGCTCGGCTACCGCGCGGAGCTCAGGGGTCAGCGCGAGCGCCTGGTCCGGCTGGGCGTCGCGTCGGTGCTCGGCTCGCTCGGCGGCGGACTGCTGCTCCTGCGCCTGCCCGCGGAGGCCTTCCGGGTCATCGTCCCGGTGCTCATCGGCGTGGCCTGCCTCATGGTGGTGTTCCAGCCCAGGATCAACGAGTGGCTGGCCGCGCGGCGCCGGCCGCACCCGCACGGCGGGCCGTGGCTCTGGCTGGGCGTCCTCGGCGCCGGCGTGTACGGCGGCTACTTCGGCGCGGCCCAGGGAATCGTCCTGATCGGCCTGCTCGGCAGCTTCCTCGACGAGGACCTGCAGCGGGTCAACGCGGCCAAGAACCTGCTGTCGCTGCTGGTCAACGCCACGGCGGCGGTGTTGTTCGCGTTCATCGCGCCGGTGGACTGGGCCGCCGCGCTGACGGTGGCGCTGGGGTCGGCGGCGGGCGGCTTCCTCGGCGCCCGCCTCGGGCGCCGGCTGCCCGCGCCCTTGCTTCGGGGCTTCATTGTTGTCGTCGGAATCGTGGCGATAGTGAAGCTGGTGTTCTGAAAGGGTATGTATGCCCTCGTGAAGGGCGACCGGGTGGAGATCGTGATCGATGCCGGAGGCACCCCGCGCACGTACGAGATGATCGCGACCAGGGCGGGACGCCGGATCGAGGTCACGACGGGCCGGGGAGTCGTGGAGGTCACCGAGGTGACGCGGTCGGGCACGCCCGTCCGCACCGCGAGGTTCATGTCCAACCGGGTGCTCGCGCTGGTCGAGCATCCCGCCGACGACCGCGGCCCCGACACCGAGTGAGCGACGCCGGTGGCCGCGGCCCAGCGGCGACCGGCGCGGTCACCGGCGGGACGGTCATTCGGCGGGACGGACCTGCACCACGCCGTCCTGCCGCAGCCGGGTCTGGAAGGCCGGCTGCCGCGACGTCGCGGGGCCGTGCGTGACCCTGCCGTCGGAGATGCGGAAGGCGCTGCCGTGCCAGGGACAGACGATGCAGGGCTCGCCGTTCTCCATCGCGACGCGCCCCTGGTGAAGGGGGCCGCCGAGGTGGGAGCAGTTGTCCGCGAGCACGCTCACGTCGTCTCCGAGACGGATGACGAACAGGTCGATGTAGCCCAGCCGCCGCCGCACCGGCCGCCCGTTCGGCAGCTCCTTCAGGGCGCACAGGTCGTGCCAGCCCAGCGGCACGAGATGGCCGACGGACTCCGCGTGGTTGGCCCCGGCCGCCTGCCGGTAGGACATGTGCCCGCCGAGGTAGCCGCCCGCGGAGGCCGCCGCGAGCCCGGCGTACGCCAGCGTCCGGCCGGCCCGCTCACGTCCCCGCATCCGTAACAGCAGGGAGCCGGTGTAGCAGACCGCCGCGGCCGCGTTGGTCATCGCGTGCACCAGGCCCACCCGCTGCTGCTCACGGTGGAGCGTGGACCAGTCGGTGAGGCCGGCCGCCACCGTGGGGACGGCGCTGCCCAGCCCCGCCAGGATCAGCGTGCGCGCCGCCCGCGACCCGCTCTTCGTCATGTCGACCACCCCGGCCGACAGCCAGCAGCCGAAGCTGACCATCGCGAGCGCCGGGTGCAGCGGATGTCCGATGGGCACGCCGTGCAGGAAGTCCCGGGTCTTGCCCGGGCCGAGCTTGCGGCGCACCTGTTTGGAGATGACAGCGATCGGCCGGTCGAGCACGGTGGCCCGCTCAAGCCCGTCGAAGACCTCGGCGGCGGGGACTCTCCGCGCCATCCGGCCCGTACGCCGCGACCTCGTCGTCTCTTCCATGTCTCGCCCCCTAACACCGGATCACGTACCCGCGCGTCACAGGTGTGAACATGGACAGGAATGAGACGGTATACGCGGGTTTCAGGCGTGCGAGCCCGAGTCCGCGGCGAGAGGGTCAGGGCGCGAGGGGGTCAGGGTGCGAGGTGGCCCCGGGCGACGGAGGCGGCGACGAGCCCGGCGGCGTACTCGCCGAGCGTGGCCGAGCCTTCCTCGATGAGCCGCACCTTCTCCATCACCTGACGGGCGGTCACCTTGTACAGCGACCAGGTGCCGCCCTCGTTGTGGTGGTTCGCGATGATCGGCGCGAGCCGGTCGAGCGCCCTGGCGAACCTCGCCTCCGGCGTGCGCCGCTCCTCGAACTCGTCCCACAGGGACCGCAGGCGCGCTCCCTGGTCCTCCGGCAGCAGCCCGAAGATCCGGTCGGCCGCCGCGCGTTCGAGGGCGGCCTGTCCCTCCACCGCGACGGCGTCGTAGATGAAGGTGTCGCCGGCGTCGATCTCCACGATGTCGTGCACGAGCAGCATGGCCACCACCCTGGCCATGTCGGTGCCGGGAGGCGCGTGCTCGGCCAGGGTCATCGCCATCACGCCCAGATGCCAGGAGTGCTCGGCGTCGTTCTCCCGGCGCGATCCGTCGATGAGAGAGTTCCGGCGGATGACGCGCTTCAGCTTGTCGATCTCGGTGTGGAAGGCGAGTTGGGACTGCAGCCGTTCGTGGATGAGGGCGGTCGTCACCCGCGCAAGCCTAACCGGTCGCCGTCGTCTTCCGCCTGATCCGCGAGCGTGTGCCGCGCCGGGGCGTGCGGCGACGGTGACACCGCGTCACCCGGGTCGCAGCCGTGCACAGCCGTAACGGCGCCACGGCGTCACCGGGTCACGCGCGGAAGAGGCGGCCGACCTCCTCCAGTTCCTGGACGAGGTCGAAGCGGGGATCGCGATACTGCCTGGCGCCGAAGCCGGTGCGGCTGACGGTCCACCTGAGCTCGCGGGCCCACCTGTCCTGCTCGGCGCACAGGGCCAGGTCGGCCGTCGTCATCCGGCTTCTTATCAATGAGAACCAGGCGGCACCGGGGGGATTCATGGGAGACTCCTTCCGGATGGGTGCCAAGCGGAGATCTCGTCGTGCTGAGTTGGTGGCCTGTTTTCGTAGGCCTGTGTTCGTCGTCCTGAGTTCGCGGCCCTGAGTTCGCAGTCCTGGTTTCAACGAACGGAGAGCGCGCTCCGCGCCCGGAACGGCCCTGTAGTGGAAACTGCTCGCGTGGCGCGAGCGCCGGCCTCGCACGGCCGGGTGTCGAAATCCCGCTGGCCCGGATGCCTCCCGTCGTCACGCGCACCCGAGGCGGCCGGCGCCCCTGCCTTGGAAACGGGCCGGGCGCGTGCCCCGGGTGGGAAACAGGGCTCCGGAGCATTCCGCCGGCGACCGCCGGCGCCCCCACTGTCCGGAAGACCCTTCCCGCATCGATCGTGACCCAGGTCGCATTCCGCTGCAATAGTTGGCGAAAAGAAATCCGCAACAATCTTCTGCTGATGCAGTGCAATTTTCAGTGCAACTTGCATGAGCGGGCGAGGTATCTTCGGACAGGGCGCTCCGCACCCGCGCGCCCGCCCCACCGGACGAAGGAGGTCGGCCGGGATGCCCGAGCACGGCAGTCCCACCGTCCGGCGGCGGCGGCTGGGGCAGGAACTGCGCCGGCTGCGTGAGCGCGCCGACATGACCGGCGACCAGGTCGCGACCCGGCTCGGCTGGTCCGCGGCGAAGATCAGCAGAATCGAGACGGCGCGCACCTCGCCTCGCGAGAGCGACGTTGAGGCGCTTCTGGTGATCTACATGGTAGATTCGCGCCAACGCCAAGAGCTGCTCGCCCTGCACCGGGACGCGACCCGGAAGGGCTGGTGGGAGGACTATCGCGACTCCCTGCCCAAGGAATACACGACGTTCCTTGGCCTGGAGGCCGAAGCCACAGCGGCACGCGACTGGGAACCCCAGGTGGTGCCGGGTCTGTTTCAGACCGAGGCGTACGTCCGCGCCATGATGGAGAGCGGGCAGCGGAGCACCCTGGAGGCGCCGGGCGGCGTCCGCAGCCGGATCGAGGTCCGGATGGCCCGCCAGCAGGCGGTTCTGCGGGTGGACAATCCGCTGGCCATCTCGGCCGTCGTCGAGGAGTCGGTCCTGCTGCGCCGGTTCGGCGGCAACGAGGTGATGCGGGAGCAGCTCGGGCGGTTGATCGAGGTGTCTGAGCTGCCGAACGTCGAGTTGCGGATCCTCCCGCTCGACGCGGCCCACCCGATCAACACCGGAGCGTTCAGCCACCTCAAACTGCCCGAATTCCATGACGTCGTGTACCTGGAGGCACTCCTGGGCGGGCGTCTGGTCGAGGACGAGACAATCGTCTACCGGTACGAGGTGGCATTCGACTACCTGGAGACGAAGGCCCTTGACGTGGACGACTCCCGCAGGCTTTTGGAAAAAACTGTCCGTCATTGGCGATAGAGCCCCAAGACCGCCCCGGAAATCCGCGCGTGAGAATCTCCGGGGGGAGAGAACACCTTTCATGAACTCGATTGACCTGTCCGGCGCCGCCTGGTGGAAGAGCAGCCGGAGCTCTAACAACTGCGCCTGCGTGGAGGTGGCCGTCCTGCCGGGCGGCCACGTCGGCGTACGCGACAGCAAGAACCAGGATGGTCCGGCGCTCGTTTTCACGCCCGCCGAATGGGACGCGTTCGTCGGCGGCGTCAAGGACGGCGAGTTCGACCTCTGACCGGTTTCTCTGATCGGTTTCTCTGACCGGTCACGGGCCCGCGTACGGCCCGCGTCCCGCGCGGGCGCGAGCCGTACGCGAGTCGTACTCCGGGCGGCGGAGTCTCGGCGGGAACCCGCGGGACGCGCGGGCGGAACGGGAACGCGTCCTCCGCGAGACGGCGGGAGATGGCATGCTCAGGTGCCGTGAGACGTCTTCCCCTCGCCCCGGCCCTGTTCACCCTCCTCGCGTCCTCCCTCCTCGTCGCCGGCTGCAGCGCGGCGGAGAGCGAGTCCGTTCCCGGCGCGTCGCGGCAGGAGCGTCAGGAGACGACGACCACCTCCGCGTCGTCCTCCCCCAAGCCGCAGCGGCGGCCCTACACGATCTCCTTCGCGGGGGACGTGCACTTCGAGGGCGTGCTGCGCAACCGGCTGAACGCCGACCCGCGCACCGCGCTCGGCCCGATCGCCGCCGTGTTGCGCAGGTCGAACCTCACCGCGCTCAACCTCGAGACCGCCATCACCACCGGCGGCACGCCCGCGCCGGGCAAGCAGTTCACCTTCCGCGCCCCGGCGACGGCGTTCACCGCTCTCAAGGCTGCCGGGGTGGACGTCGTGACGATGGCCAACAACCACGGCATGGACTACATGGAGAGCGGCCTGCGCGACACGCTGGCCGCCATCAAGTCGTCGAAGTTCCCGGTCGTCGGCATCGGCGCGAACGAGACCGAGGCGTACCGGCCGTACCGCAGGACGGTCAACGGCAACCGCGTGTCGCTCATCGGCGCCACCCAGGTGCTCGACGAGCAGTTCATCCAGTCCTGGACCGCCGCGGGTGACAAGGGCGGGCTCGCCTCCGCCAAGAACGAGCCGCGCATCCTGCGCGCCGTACGGCAGGCCCGCAAGAACAGCGACACCGTCATCGTGTTCCTCCACTGGGGCACGGAACTGGTCAAGTGCCCGACACCCGTGCAACGCGGCCTGGCGGACAAGCTCGTGGAGGCGGGAGCCGACGTCGTGGTGGGCAGCCACGCGCACATCCTGCTGGGCGGCGGCTACTCCGGCCAGGCGTACGTGCAGTACGGCCTGGGCAACTTCGCCTTCTACAACTGGGGTCCGCAGACCGGCACGACCGGCGTGCTGACCCTGACCATCAACGGGAGGAAGGTCCTCAAGGACCAGTGGACCCCCGCCCGGATCAACGGCGGTGTGCCCGTTCCGGTCACCGGCGGCGCCAGGGAGCAGGCGGTCGGCGCGTACCGGGCGCTGCGCGGCTGCACCGGCCTGTCGGCCGCGCCGCAGGACTCGTGACAGCGGCGGCACCGGAATCTTGCCGCATTTCCGGCGAGTGGCCGCTAAGCCCTGACCGCGGACCCCGAAACAGGCAAGATGGATGGATGTCCAGCCGGGTGGTGTCGGAGATTGGTGATCCCGTCGTCGAAGGCCGGGGTCCCAGGGGTGGTGAGAGCATGTCGCCGCGCTCGTCGCACGCCGGAGAGCCGCTGCGGCGGCGGCCCGCGCAGCGTCGTAGCGTCCGCAGGGTGGAGCGGATGCTCGACGCCTGCGCGGAACTGCTCGACGAGGGCGGGTACGACGCCCTCACGACCACCCGGGTCGCCGAGCGGGCCGGGGTGGCCATCGGTTCGGTCTACCAGTTCTTCCCCGACAAGCGGGCACTCAGCCAGGCACTCGCCCGGCGCAACGCCGAGTTGTTCGCCGCGCGGGTCGGGCGCCGCTTCATGATCGAGGATTACACGGGCTGGTGGGACGCGGTCGACGCCATCATCGACGAGTACGTCGAGATGCACCGGAGCGTGCCGGGTTTCCGCTCGTTGCACTTCGGCGACGTCTTCGACCTCGACCTGCTCGACTCCGTCGCGGACAACAGCACGGTGATCGCCGGACGCCTCCGCGCGCTGCTGCTGACGGAATTCGGGCTCGCCGACGGCGAGGATTTGGACCGTGCCATTCTCGTCGCGGTGGAGGCCGGGGACGCGGTGCTCAAGCTCGCCTTCCGCCATGACCCGCACGGCGACCCCGTGATCGTGACCGAGGCCAAGCAACTCGTGCGCGGATACCTCTCGCGGCAGCTCGCCGCCGCCGAGTCGCGGCGGCGGTGACTCACTCCTCTGGACGGGCGGGCTCGGACGGGGCCTGGGGCCCGGTCATGACACGCGGATCGACGGCCCGGGGGTAGATCGCGCGCGGATCGAGGGCCCCCGGGTGGATCGCGCGGGGGTCGACGGCGCCGGGGCCGGTGACACGGGGGTTGGCGACACCGGGGCTTGTGACACGGGGGCCGGTGATGCCGGGCGCCTCGATGGAGGGCAGCAGCCCGGGCGAGTTGCCTGGCACGTACGCGGTGTTCTGCCACGAGCGGGTGTGGGTGCGCGGGGGGATCATGAGCTGGCGCGCGTCGTCGTCGTCCACCTGAAGCGGGGATCGCCCACCGGACTCTCCGGCGCGGCACCGCAGCGCCGCGGGCTCGATCGTGAGCTCCATCATCCGCAACTGCGCCTGCAGCCGGGCGAGTTCGGCGCGAGCCTGACCGAGCGCCTCGTACTGCGCCGTGAGGTAACCGGCGACACCCGGGACCACGGCGGCGAGCACCGTTGCGGAGGCGAGAGTCAGGATCACTCGCTTGGACATGCTGGACGCTCCTCGCCAGGGCTCGAATGCGCAGGCGTGGTGCGATATGCCCGTCTATCTGCAGAGAAAAGCGCATAGTAGTGGAAGGTCTACTAATCGTTGCTTCGTCAATGCCTGGCGTTGCCCTGCGAAACGAGGCTCGGGTCGGTAGCCTCGGCACTGTGGCACATGTGACAAATGAGCAGGTGGACCGTCTGCTCGAACAGGCCCTGCTGCTCGATGACCACGGTGCCCTCGCCCGTCGCCTCGACGCGCTGGCCCAGGGGTACGAGTCGGGCGAGATGTCGAGGGCGGCGATCCTCATGCTCGCGGCGGAGGAGTGGCGCCAGGCCGGCCAGCCGGCCGCCGCGCTGGACCGCTACCAGAGCGCCATCGAGGACGGAGGAGAGGTGCCGGTGGATCCACGCGCCGGCATCGCCGACACCCTGTTCGAGCTGGACCGGCCGGACGAGGCCAGAGCGTTGATCGCGGCGATCCGGGCGGGCGACTGGAACCCGGCCACCGCGCTCACCATCGCCGAGACCCTGGTCGCGTACGGCGACGCGGAGGCGGCGCACGACTGGGCCACCGAAGGCATCCGCGCCTGCGGCCCCACCGGTTCGGGCATCCGCGACTCGCTGCTGCGCACCCGCTACCGCATCCGGGTCGATCTCGGGCTGCCCGAGGACGACCTCGACGCCCTCCTCGACATCACCCGCTGAGCCGCCGACCGCCCGTATCCCGGCGACGAATCCGTGGCTGTCCCCTGAGAGCTCCGGCATCCCGGGAACGAGGTGTCACGGCTTCTCGAAGCGGAGCGCCGTGAACGACCCCGGTACGGGTCGCACGTGGCACCGGTGTCCCCGGGACGAGATAGGGACTGCGTGTCAGTCACGGCTTCTCGAAGCGGAGCGCCGTAGCCGGTCGCGGTCGGTCGCCGGTGAGTACTGCTGTCCTGGGAACGAGAAAGGGGCCGTGTATCACGGCCCCCTTTGTCGTGTGCCGGGTCAGGGCAGGATCCTGTTCCCGGTCGCGGCGGCGAAGTCGGTCACCCCGTGCGTGCCCGTCGCCCTGGTGAGGGCGGCAGGGGTGGTGATGTCGCCGCCCTGCGGGTGCGCGGCGGCCCGGGGGTACTCGCGCGGCTGGAGACGCGGAACGCGTCTGCCGCCCACCGTCTCAGGCTGGACGGCCGGTGCGATCTTCCTGCCCTGTGCTGCCTTACCCGGTGCTGCCTTGCCCTGTCCTGCCTTGCCCTGCGCCGCTCTGTCCTGGCCGGCGGCCTGCGGCCTTCCGGCCTGGGCCGGTGCGGCGGCGTCGTCGCGCTGACGCCTGTGCCCGGCGCCGTTCTTCCGCTCGGTCGCCGTCCCGGTGTCCTCCTGGGCCGCGCTCGCCGGCCGGCCCGCCTGGTTCGCAGCCTGCTCCGGCGTCCCGTCCTGCTTGTGGGGATGGTGCCTGCGGTGCGGGTGCTTGCGTGGGAAGGTCTCGGTGGTCTGCTCCTGACCGGAGGCGCCGCTCTGGGAACTGGTGCTGACGGTGCTGCTCTGTGGCGTCAGTCCGGCCTGCTCGGCGGGGCGTGCGGCGGACCCCTGCCCGGCGGGGTTCTGCCCCGCGGGGTTGTGGGCGACCGGGTTGTGGGCGGCGGTGTTGTGGGCTGGGGTGTTGTGGGCGGCGCGGCTCTGCCCGCCGGCGTTGCCCGCCTCTTCCTCCGGCCTCGGGTGCCGACGCGCCCGCGGCCGCCCCTCGGTGAGGGGACGCACCCGCTCCTGCTCGGCCGGCTCGCCGCGTAGTCCCTGCGGCGCCTGCGGCGGGCAGGCTGCGTCCGAGGCGCTGGGCCTGGCGGGCGCGACGGCGAGGAGCGGAACGGCGCTCCTGGCGGGAAGCAGCGTGCCGGAGTTCGCGACAGGCGCGGTGGCCGGCACACGCGACCCCGCCACGGTCGCCGCCGGTGCCGTGAGCGACCTCGCGGGCGACGAGAGGGCCGAGGCGCCCGCGGCGAGCGGCTTCGTGGCCGACGGAAGCCCGGACGTGCCAAGGGATATCGGCTTCGTCGACGACGGGAGGACCGATGTGCCGGCGGAGATCGGCTTCGCCGCTGACGGAGCGGTGGCCAGGCCGACGGGGAGAGACTTCGCCGGTACGCCGGCCGCCGCCGGGGTGGTCGCGCCGCCGGCCGTGCCGGGCACGCGGACCGGCGCGGCTCCGGCGGCCGGTGCGTTTCCGGTCCTCGGCACCAGGCCCGTCAGCGCCCTGGCGGACGACGTGCCCGGCAGCGCCCGAGGAGCGGTCAGGGCCGGCAGGACGGGTTTGGCCGCCACCCCGGCCGGATCCGGGACGGGCCTGCCGGGAAGCGAGCGGTGCCCCTGCCCGGCGGCGGATCCGGCGGCGTCCGCGATGCTCAGCACGCCCGCCGCCGGGGCCAGGGTGGCCGGAACGCCCCTCACGTTCTGGTCCGTGGCCTCGCGCCGCGCGATCTCGTGACGCGTGACGTCCTGGTCCGTGCTGTCACGGCCCGTGGCGTCGTGGCCCGTGACGTCGTGGTTTCGGGGACGGCAGGCGTCGGACGACGCGCCGTCCTTCGCCATCGCCGTGCCCCAGGTCAGCCAGCTCACTCCGGCGGTGACCGCCGCGAGTGCCGCGCACCGCCCTCGAATACTTCGTGATGTCCTGGACATCCACGTCCCCCTGATCGCGTACGGTAGTCCGACGAACGCCGAACGTAGCAGCGAGGGAAAAGGGCGGGGCGCGCTTGCCGCAATGGTGGAGAAGACCTTACCGAGCGGGCCCGATCTTCAGCGTGTCTCCCGCCTCGTCGAAGTCGACGATTACCTCGTCGCCGTCCCGGATGGCTCCCGAGAGCAGTTCCTTGGCGAGCCGGTCGCCGATCGCCGACTGGATCAGGCGGCGCAGCGGGCGCGCGCCGTACAGCGGGTCGTAGCCGGTCAGCGCGAGCCAGTCCCGGGCGGCGGGGGTGACCGTCAGCCTCAGCCGCCGGTCGGACAGCCTCTTGGCGAGCCGGGCGACCTGCAGGTCCACGATCTGCGACAGCTCCTCGGTGCCCAGCGCGTCGAACACGATGATGTCGTCGAGCCGGTTGAGGAACTCGGGCTTGAACGAGGCCCGCACCGCGTTCAGCACCGCCTCGCGCTTGCTCTCGCCCTCCATCGTGGGATCGACGAGGAACTGCGAGCCGATGTTCGAGGTGAGGATCAGGATGGTGTTGCGGAAGTCGACCGTGCGGCCCTGCCCGTCGGTGAGCCGGCCGTCGTCGAGCACCTGGAGCAGAATGTCGAAGACCTCGGGGTGGGCCTTCTCGATCTCGTCCAGCAGCACCACCGTGTACGGCCTGCGCCGTACGGCCTCGGTGAGCTGGCCGCCCTCCTCGTACCCGACGTAACCGGGCGGCGCGCCGACCAGCCGGGCGACGCTGTGCTTCTCGCCGTACTCGCTCATGTCGATGCGGGTCATGGCCCGCTCGTCGTCGAACAGGAACTCGGCGAGCGCCTTGGCCAGTTCGGTCTTGCCGACGCCGGTCGGGCCGAGGAACAGGAAGGAGCCGGTCGGCCGGTCGGGGTCGGCGATGCCGGCCCGGGCCCGGCGTACGGCGTCGGAGACGGCCTGCACGGCCTCGCGCTGGCCGATGAGGCGCCTTCCGAGCTCGTCCTCCATCCGCAGCAGCTTGGCGGTCTCGCCCTCCAGCAGCCGCCCGGCGGGGATGCCGGTCCACGAGGAGATGACCTCGGCGATGTCGTCGGGGCCGACCTCCTCCTTCACCATCGGCTCGGCCTCGGCCTCCGCCGACTCGGCGGCCCTGGTGGCCTCGGCGAGCTCCTTCTCCAGGCGGGGCACGTCGCCGTACATGAGCCGGGACGCGGCCTCGAAGTCGCCGTCGCGCTGGGCCCGCTCGGCCGCGCCACGCGCCTCGTCGAGCTGCTTCTTCAGCTCGCCGACCTTGTTGAGGCCGGCCTTCTCCCGCTCCCACCGGCTGACCAGAGCATTGAGGTCCTCCTGGCGGTTGGCCAGCTCCTCGCGGAGCTTCTCCAGGCGCTGGCGGCTGGCCTCGTCGGTCTCCTTCGCGAGCGCGAGCTCCTCCATCTTCAGGCGGTCCACGCTCCGCTGGAGCTGGTCGATCTCCACCGGCCGCGAGTCGATCTCCATGCGCAGCCGCGACATCGACTCGTCCACCAGGTCGATGGCCTTGTCGGGCAGGTAGCGCGCCGTGATGTAGCGGTCGGAGAGCGTCGCGGCGGCGACCAGCGCGCTGTCGGAGATCTGCACCTGGTGGTGGGCCTCGTAGCGGCCCTTGAGCCCGCGCAGGATCGCGATCGTGTCCTCGACGGTCGGCTCGCCGACGTAGACCTGCTGGAAGCGCCGCTCCAGCGCCGGGTCCTTCTCGATGCGCTCGCGGTACTCGTCGAGCGTGGTGGCGCCGATCATCCGCAGCTCGCCGCGGGCCAGCATGGGCTTGAGCATGTTGCCCGCGTCCATCGCGCCCTCGGCCGCGCCCGCGCCGACCATCGTGTGCAGCTCGTCGATGAACGTCACGATCTGGCCGTTGCTCTCCTTGATCTCGGTGAGCACGGCCTTGAGGCGCTCCTCGAACTCGCCGCGGTACTTCGCGCCCGCGACCATCGCGCCGAGGTCGAGCGCCACGAGACGCTTGTTGCGCAGGCTCTCGGGCACGTCGCCCGCGACGATCCGCTGGGCGAGGCCCTCCACCACGGCGGTCTTGCCGACGCCGGGCTCGCCGATCAGCACGGGGTTGTTCTTGGTGCGGCGCGACAGCACCTGGACGACCCGGCGGATCTCGCTGTCGCGTCCGATGACCGGGTCGAGCTTGCCCGCCCTCGCCGCCTCGGTGAGGTCGACGCCGTACTTCTCCAGCGCCTGGTAGGTGTCCTCCGGCGTCTCGCTGGTCACCCGCGCGTGCCCGCGGACCTTCTCGAACGCCTCCAGCAGCGCGTCGGGGGTGGCGCCCACGCCCTTCAGCAGGTCGGCGACCTGTCCTCCGTCGGTCGCCAGCCCGACCAGCAGGTGCTCGGTCGAGACGTACTCGTCTTCGAGCTGCTTGGCCCGCTGCGCGGCCGTGTTGATCACGGTCAGCAGCTGCCGGGAGCTGGACGGAGCGCTCACGGTGGAGCCCTGCGCCTTGGGCAGCCGGCTCAGCAGTTCCTCGGCCTGGGCGCGCAGCCTCGCCGGGTCAGCGCCGACGGCCTGCAGCAGCGAGGCGGCGATGCCGCCGTTCTGCGCCAGCAGGGTCGTCAGGAGGTGGGCGGGCGCCACCTCGGGATTGCCGTCGGCCGCGGCGCGGCGCACGGCCGCCGACAGGGCCTCCTGGCTCTTCTGGGTGAACTTGTAGTCCATATGACGATGCCTCGATTCCCCGTTAAGGCAGGTGGCAGGTTCAGGCAGGTGGCAGTTCGTAGCGGACCAGTGCCCGCACCATCGTGAGCTCGCCCCGCAGCCGCGTGACCTCCTCGCGCAGGCGCAGGTTCTCCGTCTCCAGTTCGAGAATCCGCTTGATGCCGGCGAGGTTGATGCCGTGCTCCTGGGAGAGCCGCTGGACCTCGCGCAGCAGCACGATGTCCCGGGTGGAGTACAGCCGTCCCCGCCCCGCCGTACGGCCGGGGCTGACGAGGCCGAGCCGGTCGTACTGGCGGAGCGTCTGCGGATGCAGCCCGGACAGCTGGGCGGCCACAGAGATCACATAGACAGGTGTGTCGTCGGAGATGTCGAAAAACCTGGCATCCATCGGCTCACTCGCTTCTGGCCTGCTTGATCAGCTCTTCGCGGAGGTCCGGCCCCTCGGTCGCGTTCCTGAACTCCTCAAGGGCCGCGCGGGCCTTGTCGTCCAGGTTCTGCGGCACCATCACCTGGACGGTGACCAGCAGATCGGCCTTGGTGCCGTCCTTGCGCGGGGCCCCGCGCCCGCGCACCCGGAAGGTCCGCCCGTTCGGCGTGCCCTCGGGGATTCGGAGGGTCACCGGCATGCCCTTGAGCGTCGGCACCTTGATCTCGGCGCCGAGCGCGGCCTCGGGGAAGGTGACGGGGACCGTGACGGTCAGGTTCTCCCCGCTGCGGCCGAACACCGGGTGCGGCTTCACGTGTACCAGCACGTAGAGGTCGCCGGCCGGGCCGCCGTTCTCCCCCGGCGCGCCCTTGCCCTTGATCCTGATGCGCTGGCCGTCGCCGACCCCGGCGGGAATGCGCGCCTGGATCGTGCGGGTGCTCTTGCCGCGCCCGCTGCCCTCGCAGACGGGGCAGGGGTCGTCGACCACCAGGCCCCGGCCGCGGCAGTCACGGCACGGCTCGGAGAAGGCGAAGTTGCCGAGGTTGCGGCTGGCGGCCCCGGTTCCCTCGCAGGTCGGGCAGACCCTCGGCGTGGTGCCGGCCTTCGCCCCCGTGCCGCCGCAGGCCGCGCAGGCGGACGAACTGGTGAGCCGGAGCGACACCGTGGTGCCGTCGACCGCCTCGCCGAAGGCGAGCGTCACCTCGGACTCGACGTCCTGGCCGCGCCGTGGCCGGCCGGTGGTGGTGGTCGTGCGCGGGCCGCCGCCCCGGTTGAACAGCCCGCCGAAGAGGTCCCCGATCCGTTCGCCCGAACCCGAGCCCCCGAACAGGTCGCCGAGGTCGAAGTTGAAGCTGCCGCCGCCTGGCCGCTGGCCACCCGCGCCGGTGAACCCGCCCACGCCGGACCCGAACAGCGTGCGCGCCTCGTCGTACTCCTTGCGCCGCTTGGCGTCGGAGAGCACGTCGTAGGCCGCGGAGACCTCCTTGAACTTCTCCTCGGTCTGCTTGTTGCCAGGGTTCGCGTCGGGGTGGTACTGCCGGGCGAGCTTGCGGTACGCCTTCTTGATTTCCTCGGCGCTCGCGGTCTTGGGCACACCAAGGACGGCGTAGTAGTCCTTTTCCAAGTAGTCCTTGGTGCTCATCTATCGCTTCCTTCACACGAAAGGGGAGTGACTGAGGTCTCTCCCGATCCTTCCCGATCGGGAGAGACCCCGGGCTGTTCAGTTCTCGTCGGATCCATCGGCGGCGCCGGAGTCGTCCGCCGCGTCGCGCGGCGCCTCCTCCTCGCTCGGCTCGGCGACGGCCACCCGGGCCGGGCGCAGGATCCGGTCGTTGATCCGGTAGCCCGGCTGGAGGATCTCGACGCACGTCGGCTCCGTCACCTCCGCCGAGTAGCTGTGCAGCAGGGCCTCGTGCACGGTCGGGTCGAAGGGGTCGCCCTTCGTGCCGTACGTGGCCAGGCCCAGCTTGCCGACGGCCGCCTCCAGCGACTCGCTCACCTTCGCGAAGCCGCCGGTGAGCTCGCCGTGGTCGCGGGCGCGCCCGATGTCGTCGAGCACCGGCAGCAACTCGGTGAGCACGCTCGCGACGGCCTGCTCCTTGACGGTGATCCGGTCGCGCTCGACCCGCTTGCGGTAGTTGCTGAACTCCGCCTGCAGGCGCTGGAGATCGGCGGTGCGCTCGGCGAGCAGGTCCGCGGCGGACCCGTCGGCCGCCACGGCCTCGGGCTCCTGGGCGACGGAGGAGGACTCCTCCTGCGCCACGCCGTCGTCCGCCGTGGTGGCCTCGCGGGCCCTGCCGGTCTCCGGGTCGATCTTGCGGTTGTCGCGGATCACCGGCTCCTCCCCGGAACCGTTCTCACGCGGGCTCACTTGGTGCCGCCCTCCCGCTCGTCGTCGACGATCTCGGCCTCGACGACGTCCTCGTCGGCCTTCGCCTGCTGGCCGCCCGCACCGGCGTCCGCGCCGGGCGCGGCGCCCTCGGCTCCGGCCGCCTGGGACTGGGCGTAGATCGCCGAGCCCATCTTCTGGCTGACGGTCGCGAGCTTCTCGGCGGAGTCGCGGATGACGGCCGTGTCGGTGCCCTCCAGCGCCTTCTTCAGCTCGGCGAGGGAGTCGTTGACCTCGGTCTTCACGTCGGCCGGGACCTTGTCGTCGTTCTCGCGGAGGAACTTCTCCGTCTGGTAGGCCAGCGCGTCCGCGTTGTTGCGGACCTCGGCGTCCTCGCGGCGCTTCCGGTCGTCCTCGGCGTAGGACTCCGCCTCGCGCATCATCCGCTCGATGTCGTCCTTGCCCAGGGCCGAGCCGCCGGTGATGGTCATCGACTGCTCCTTGCCCGTGCCGAGGTCCTTCGCCGACACGTTCACGATGCCGTTGGCGTCGATGTCGAAGGTGACCTCGATCTGCGGGATGCCGCGCGGGGCCGGGGCGATGCCGGTCAGCTCGAAGGTGGCGAGCTTCTTGTTGTACGCCGCGATCTCACGCTCGCCCTGGTAGACCTGGATCTGCACCGACGGCTGGTTGTCCTCGGCCGTGGTGAAGACCTCCGAGCGCTTGGTCGGGATCGTCGTGTTGCGCTCGATGATCTTGGTGAAGATCCCGCCCTTGGTCTCGATGCCGAGGCTCAGCGGGGTCACGTCGAGCAGCAGGACGTCCTTGACCTCGCCCTTGAGGACACCGGCCTGGAGCGCGGCGCCGATGGCGACGACCTCGTCCGGGTTCACGCCCTTGTTGGGCTCCTTGCCGCCGGTCAGCTCCTTGACCAGCTCGGAGAC
Source organism: Microbispora triticiradicis (assembly GCA_003260025.2). Classification (GTDB taxonomy): domain Bacteria; phylum Actinomycetota; class Actinomycetes; order Streptosporangiales; family Streptosporangiaceae; genus Microbispora; species Microbispora triticiradicis. The sequence continues at coordinate 23,762 of QFZU02000158.1, forward strand.
GGCCGGCATGCGGGTCGAGCCGCCGACCAGCACGACGTGGGCGATGTCGGAGACCTTGACGCCCGCGTCCTTGATGACCTGGTGGAAGGGGCCCTTGCAGCGTTCGAGCAGGTCGGCGGTGATCCGCTGGAACTCCGCCCGGGTCAGCTTCTCCTCCAGGTGCAGCGGGCCCTCGGAGGAGGCGGTGATGTAGGGCAGGTTGATCGTGGTCTCGGTCTGCGCCGACAGCTCGATCTTCGCCTTCTCGGCCGCCTCGCGCAGGCGCTGGAGGGCCATCTTGTCCTTGGCCAGGTCGACCCCGTGCGCGTTCTTGAAGCGGGTCACCAGTTCGTCGACGACGCGCTGGTCCCAGTCGTCGCCGCCGAGGTGGTTGTCGCCGCTGGTCGCCTTGACCTCGACGAACCCGTGCCCGTCCTCCTGGCCGACGTCGAGCAGGGACACGTCGAAGGTGCCGCCGCCGAGGTCGAAGACCAGGATGGTCTGGTCCTTCTCCTTGTCCAGGCCGTAGGCCAGGGCCGCGGAGGTGGGCTCGTTGATGATGCGCAGCACGTTGAGGCCCGCGATCTGGCCGGCCTCCTTGGTGGCCTGCCGCTGCGAGTCGTTGAAGTAGGCGGGAACGGTGATCACAGCGTCGGTGATCTTCTCGCCCAGGTACGCCTCCGCGTCCTGCTTGAGCTTCTGCAGGACGAAAGCGCTGATCTGCTGGGGCGTGAACTTCTTGCCGTCGATCTCGACGGTCCAGTTCGTGCCCATCTCACGCTTGACCGAGCGGATGGTGCGGTCGACGTTGGTCACCGCCTGCCGCTTGGCCACCTCGCCGACGAGGACCTCTCCGTTCTTCGCGAACGCGACCACGGACGGCGTGGTCCGCGACCCCTGCGCGTTCGCGATGACCGTGGGCTCGCCGCCCTCGAGAATCGAGACGACGGAGTTGGTCGTCCCCAGGTCGATACCTACCGCACGTGCCATGAGTACGTCCTTGTAGTCAAAGTTGAGTCGGTCAGACTCAAATGATGGACCCGATCCGGGTTCCTGTCAAACGTCTTGAGTCTACGAGGCTCAACCCCGGGGCGCGCGGATTTAGTCCCCGCATCCGCGATTCCGCACCACGTCCGCGCCTGCCCCATCCAGGGCGAAGCTCACGGCCCGGCTTCGCCCTACTTGGCGCCGTCCACCACCTTCCGGTCACCCAGAGGGGACTCGAGCCGCACCTGCGTGGTCTTCCGGATGGCGATCGCGATGCAGACGGCGTCGGGGGAGCGCCGGTCCTGCCCCTCGTACACGGTGACCGTCACCTCGCGCGCGGTCTCCTTCACGTCGACGTGGTCGAGCACCTGGCAGGGCTCCACGCCCGACCACCACACGACGTCGAGAGAGCGGCCGCCGTCCGCGGGCGTGGCGCTCTCCCACGGGACCGCGCGCGTGTTCAGGGTGGGCCCCGCCGGGGTCACGGGGGACGCGGAGGCGCCGGGCGCGACGGTCCCGGCCCCCGGCGGGACCACCGGAGCCGGAGCCGACTGGGGACCCGTCCCGGCGCCGGAGGGTGAGCCCTCCGGCTGCTCGGGGTGGGCCGAGGTGGAGGACGCCCCTCCGCAGGCGACCGCCAGGAACAGGAGGGCCACGAGCCAGAGCTTTCTCATGTCCCTTACACGGCTGTCAAGCGCCGGTGGTTCATTGACGTGCCGGGCTGCGCGGGCTTAATTTCATCAAATGATGAATTTATCGGCTCCCGCGGTCGCCGTACGCGGTCTGCGGGTGTCCAGAGGTGGGGCGGAAGTGCTGCACGGGCTGACCTTCGAGGTGCCCCGAGGTCAGGTCACCGGGCTGCTCGGGCCGAGCGGCTGCGGCAAGACGACGCTGATGCGGGCGGTCGTCGGGGTCCAGGTCGTCTCAGGCGGGGAGGTGACCGTGCTCGGCGAGCCCGCCGGGAGCGCGGGACTGCGGCGCAGGATCGGCTACTCGACCCAGAGCCCGGCCGTCTACCGCGACCTGACGGTGCTGGAGAACCTCCGCTACTTCGCCGCCGTGCTCGGGGCGCCGAAGGACGACCCCGAGCGGGTGCTGGCCGAGGTGGGGCTCGCGGACGCAGCCCACCAGCTCGGCGCCACCCTCTCCGGCGGTCAGCTCAACCGGGCCGGGCTCGCGGTGGCCATGCTCGGCCGGCCCGAGCTGCTCGTGCTCGACGAGCCGACCGTCGGGCTCGACCCGGTGCTGCGGCAGGAGCTGTGGGCGCTGTTCCACCGCCTCGCCGAGCGCGGGGCGACGCTCCTCGTCTCCAGCCACGTCATGGACGAGGCCGCGCGCTGCGAGCGGCTGGTCGTGCTGCGCCAGGGGGAGATCCTCGCCGACGACACCCCCGACGGGCTGCGCGGGCGCACCCGCACGTCCGATCTGGAGGAGGCGTTCCTGCGCCTGATCGCCGAGAGGGCCGCGGCATGAGCCTCGTGATCACTCTCGCCACCGCGCGCCGCATCCTGACCCAGCTCCGCCACGACAGGCGCACCGTCGCGCTGATGGTGCTCGTGCCGACGCTGGTGATGATCCTGCTGTACTACGTGATCGACGACCAGCGGGCGTTCGGCCGGTTCGCTCCGGTCCTGCTGTGCGTGTTCCCGTTCCTGGTGATGTTCCTCGTCACCTCGATCGCCACCCTGCGCGAGCGTACGTCGGGGACGCTGGAGCGGCTCATGGCGATGCCGCTCGGGCGGCTCGACCTCCTGCTCGGGTACGGCCTCGCCTTCGGCCTGGCGGCCTGCGTCCAGGTGGCGCTGGCGCTGGCGGTCTCCCTCACCTGGCTCGGCCTGGACATCCCGGGCCCCCTGTGGCCACTGGTGCTCGTCGCGCTGCTCGACGCCCTGCTCGGCACCGCGCTCGGCCTGCTGTGCAGCGCGTTCGCCCGTACGGAGTTCCAGGCCGTGCAGCTGATGCCGGTCGTCATGATCCCCCAGGTGCTGCTCGGGGGGATCCTCGTGCCACGCGGCCGGATGACGCCCGTGCTCGAATGGATCTCCGACGTCCTGCCCATGTCGTATGCGATCGAGGCGATGGCGCACGCCTGCGCGGACACCGGCCCGGGCGGGGAGTTCTGGCGCGACGTGGCCCTGGTCGCCGGGTCGGCCGTGCTCGCGCTCCTCCTCGGCGCCGTGACGCTGCGCCGCCGTACGCCGTGAAGCGGCGCCCGGAGACGGACGGGCCCCCGGCCTGTCACAGGCCGGGGGCTCGCCGTGGGGGGTGTATCGGGGGGTGGGCCGGGAGAGGTCAGCGTTCGCCGGGCACCCAGTCGTCGATCTGCGTGGGCGTCGCGTTCATCGCGGCGGCCCGGGCCGGCGGAACCGGGTCGGCGAACGGCTCGCAGTGCAGGTCCGGCCCCGGACGGCTCGCGGGCAGCGTGCCGTCGGTCAGGTAGGCCTTCCAGGCGTCGTCGACGCAGGCGTTGCCCCGTCCGGTCAGGCCGTGGTTGCCGCCGCCGTCCATGACGACGAGGCGCGAGTTCGGGAAGCGCCTGTGCATCTCGACCCCGCCCTCGTACGGAGTGGCGCCGTCCTTGGTGTCCTGGAAGAACAGCGCGTTCTTGACGAACCGGCCGTCGATCCGCTGCTCGTGCGCCGTGCGCACCGGCCAGAAGGCGCACTGCGCGTTGAACCAGGCGTTGCCCCAGCTCAAGAAGGGCGCGGCGCGGTACGACTGCCACATGTCGCGGTGCCACCTGGGCCAGTCGCGCGGCCAGCTCGCGTCGGAGCACTCGACCGCGGAGTAGACGGCGAACGTGTTGTCGTCGCCGCTGGAGTCGCCGTACGTGCCGTAGGCGGCGAGGAGCGGAGCCGCCTCACCGGCGGTCAGATACCTGGACAGCGCGTTCGCGAGCAGCGGCCAGCGGCTCTTGAGGTAGCCGCCCGCAAGGTAGGTGTCGTCGAACTCGTCCGGCCCGACCCGGCCCTCCGCCGGGGTGTCCTTCAGCTTGGCGCGGGCCGCGTAGAACGCCTTCTCCACCTCGTCGCCGGTGGTGCCGAGGTGGTAGGTCGAGTCGTACTGGGCGATCCAGGCGAAGAAGTCCTTGGCGCGGCCCTCGAACGCGTGGTTCTGGTCGATGTTGGCCTCGTACCAAACCCGCGAGGGGTTGACGATGCTGTCCAGCACGAGCCGGCGGACCCTGTTCGGGAACAGCGTCGCGTACGTCGCGCCGAGGTAGGTGCCGTAGGAGTAGCCGACGTAGCTGATCTGCTCCTGGCCGAGGGCCTTGCGGATCTGGTCCATGTCGTTGGCCGCGTCGGCCGTGGTCATGTTCTTGAGCAGGTCGCCGTAGATCCGGCCGCACGCCTCCGCGTAGTTCCGGGAGCGCTGGGCCCAGGCCAGCTCCTCGGTGATGTTCGCGGGCACGTAGTCGGGCCGCACCGGGTCGGCGAAGTGCGGGTCGCAGCTCAGCGAGGGCTCGCTGGAGCCGACGCCGCGCGGGTCGAAGCCGATCAGGTCGTACTGCGCGGCGAGCGTGGGCCCCAGCCGCGTCTGCATGACCGCCGGGTACGCGAGACCGCTGCCGCCGGGGCCGCCGGGGTTGAAAAGGATCACGCCCTGGTAGTGGGCCGTGTCCGTCGCCTTCCTGCGGGAGACCGCGATCTTGATCTTCTCGCCCTTGGGACGTCTGTAGTCCAGGGGCACCTCGATCTTCGTGCACTCGACGCCCGTGGGCAGGCCCTCGCACTGGGTCCACTGCGGCGCGGGAGCCGGCGGCGCGTGCTCGGCGCCCGGGGGTGCGCCGGCCGCGGGCGACGCGGCCAGCACGCCGCTCAGACTCAGGCCGGCGGCGGCCAGCGCAACGAGGATCTTCTTCACGTGCACCCCTTCGGCGCCGGTGGCCCCGTCGATGGAGCCGATTCATGGACACCCTCGGCCGATCATCCGGGCAAAAGAGTAGTAAAGCGACACTCGCCGTCACTTGGATGCAAAACCGCAACATTTGTGGTGGGCATGGGATGACGCGAGGTGTCGGAGGCCGCCGGGCCGCGACACGCTCCTCCGGCGGGATCGGTAAGCTGCGCGCAGATCCCGGCGAGTACAGGAAGGCACAGGGATGATCGCGATCCTCGGGACCGGAAAGATGGGCGAGGCCCTGCTCTCCGGGCTGGTACGCGCCGGTCTGCGGCCGGACGAGATCGTGGCGACGGCCCGCAGGCCCGAGCGGGCCGAGGCGCTGCGCGAGCGGTACGGCGTGCGGGTGGCGGGCAACGCCGAGGCCGCCAAGCTGGCCGAGACGCTCATCCTCGCCGTCAAGCCGCAGGACATGGGCGCGCTGCTGGCCGAGATCGCCCCGCACGTGCCCGCCGACCGGCTGGTGATCTCCGTCGCCGCGGGCATCACGACCGCCTTCGTGGAGACCAGGCTCGGGGACGGCGTGGCGGTCGTCCGCGTCATGTCGAACACGCCTGTCCTGGTCGACGAGGCCATGAGCGTCATCTCGGCCGGGGCGCACGCCTCCGAGGAGCACCTCAGGCGCACCGAGGCGCTGCTCAGCCCGGTGGGCAAGGTGCTGCGCATCCCGGAGGCGCAGCAGGACGCCGCCACCGCGCTGTCCGGCAGCGGCCCGGCGTACTTCTTCTACCTCGTCGAGGCGATGGTCGACGCCGGGATCCTGCTGGGCATGCCGCGCGCCGCCGCCCTCGACATGGTCACCCAGTCGATCGTCGGCGCCGCGATCATGCTGCGCGACTCGGGGGAGCACCCGGTGATCCTGCGCGAGGCCGTGACCTCGCCCGGAGGCACCACGATCGCCGCCATCGCCGAGCTGGAACGGCACAAGGTCAGGGCCGCGTTCCTCGACGCGATCGAGGCCGCCTGCGAGCGCAGCCGCCGTCTCGCCTCCGGCTGAGGGCCGTACGCGCGAGCCGTGACGCACGGGCGAGGCGGGGCCCCGCTGTGACGGTCACGCACGAGGCCCGGACACGAGCCGGAGCGACGGCGTCGAGGTCCGGGTACGGGCGATAACGTTCTGGTATGAGTCACTGCGATGGCGTCGCCGCATGAGCCGGGCGGTGCGGGTCGTCTGGGACGACGCCCTGGTCACGTACGACTTCGGGCCCGGCCACCCCCTCGCGCCCGTGCGCGTCGAGCTCACCATGGCGCTCGCCCGCGAGATGGGCGTGCTCGACACGGTCGAGACGACCGGCTGCGTCCCCGCCACCGACGACGAGATCGCGCTGGTCCACAAGCGGGACTACATCGAGGCGGTCAAGACCGTCTCCCGGGACGGCCGCCCCGACCTGCGGTACGGGCTCGGCACCGAGGACAACCCCGCCTTCGCGGGGATGCACGAGGCGTCCGCGCTGGTCACCGGGGCCACGCTGGCCGCCGCCAGGGCCGTGTGGGAGGGCACGGCCGAGCACGCGGTGAACGTCGCGGGGGGCCTGCACCACGCCATGCCCGGCGCCGCCAGCGGCTTCTGCGTCTACAACGACCCGGCGGTGGCGATCGCGTGGCTGCTGTCGCACGGCGCGTCCCGCGTCGCGTACGTGGACGTGGACGTGCACCACGGCGACGGCGTGCAGGCGGCGTTCCACGACGATCCCCGGGTGCTCACGATCAGCCTGCACGAGAGCCCGCGCACGCTCTTCCCCGGCACCGGGTTCCCGCATGAGACGGGCGTGGAGGGCACCGCGGTCAACGTCGCGCTGCCGGCGGGCTGCGGCGACGCCGGGTGGCTGCGGGCCTTCCACGCGGTCGTCCCGCCGCTGCTGCGGCACTTCCGGCCGCAGGTCCTGGTCACCCAGCAGGGATGCGACAGCCACGCACTCGACCCGCTGGCGCACCTCATGCTCAGCCTCGACGGGCAGCGCGCGACGTACGCCGCGCTGCACCGGCTGGCCCACGAGACCGCGGGCGGACGCTGGATCGCGCTGGGCGGCGGGGGCTACGAACTCGTCCAGGTCGTGCCGAGAGCCTGGACGCACCTGATCGCCGAGGCCGCCGGGAGTCCCGTCGACCCCGGCACCGCCACGCCGGAGGCCTGGCGGACGTACGTGACGGAACGGACCGGCGAGATCCCGCCGTTGCGGATGACCGACGGGCGGGACCCACAGTGGCGTGACTTCTCCGAGGGGTACGATCCAGCCGACGCCGTCGACCGGGCCGTCGTCGCGACCAGGAAGGCGGTGTTCCCCTTCCACGGCCTGGATCCCATGCCCTGACATGTCCGGAATTGCGCCGAGCCGAGGAGCGCTGTAGCAGTCGTGACCCGACCGTCCTCCCCACCCTCGTCCCCGCCGTCCCCGGCCTCGCCCTCCCGGGCCGAACTGCGCGAGCACCTCGTACAGACCGCCATCGCCGGCGACGTCGCCACCAGCCGGGAGAACAACCTCGATCACTACCGGTCGCTCGCGCTGCGCGACCCGCACTACCTCTTCGGGCTCACCTTCGAGGGCGAGTGGTCCTACCACGACGTGCTGCGGCTGATGGCCGACCGGGCCGGGGTGGCGGCCGACCCCGGCCACCGCGAGGGCCAGGACACCATCGACCCCGATCGGACCATCGACGCGGTGGAGGAGATGGGAGACCGTGTCGCCAAGGTCCTGCGGCGTGGCTCGGCCCGGATCGTCGTGGCCACCGGCCACCCCACCGGCCTGCTCACCGTCCACCTCGCCCTGGCCAGGTTCGCGGCCGGGAACGGGGCGACCCTGCTGTCCCCCGCGGAGGGGTGGACGTACGTCGGCGGGCTCGGCCGCCGCAGGCGGATCCGTTACCTCGACGGCGTGGCGATGCTGGAGGACCGCGGCACGTTCGTGCACACCCACGACCCGCACCCGATGCGGGCGATGCTCGCGGAGGAGCGCCCCGACCTGGTGATCGCCGATCACGGCTGGGCGGGGGCGGCGGGCGAGGCCGGGGTCGAGACGGTGGGCTTCGCCGACAGTAACGACCCCGCGCTGTTCGTGGGGGAGGCGGAGGGCAAGATCGCCGTCGCCGTCCCACTTGACGACAACGTGCTTCCCCGGCACTACGCCCCGTTGACCTCGTATCTGATCGCGCGCATCGCCCGTAGCCTCTGACACCCTTACGGACCTCCCAAATCGGGCATTTCGCGCCCGCTTTTGCACCGGTGTGTCGGGCGGTTGCCAACTTTTTTCTGTTCCTGGGCGACTCTTATGTGAGAGAAGTTGGTCCGTTCCAAGATTGAGGCGAGGGGCACGGCCCTGCTGCTGCCAGCGACTTTCCCGATTTTGACGGCACACGGCTCCGCTGATGATGGAATGGGGGGTTTGCCTACTCGGAGTCCGGACTTACGCTGACGGCAGTACACGTGCGTGAGCGATGGCACCAGTGGGGATAACCCGGAAACACGTGCGGAAGAGGCGTCCGATGGGTGCAGGCGAAAGACCTCTCAGCGAGGTGAAGTTCTTGACGGTGGCCGAGGTGGCGACCGTCATGCGGGTGTCCAAGATGACGGTGTACCGGCTCGTGCACTCGGGCGAGTTACCGGCCATCCGTGTCGGCCGGTCCTTCAGAGTGCCCGAGCAGGCGGTGCACGACTACTTGCGGGACGCGTTCATCGAAGCGGGTTGAACGCCCTCGGACGACCACGCTTGACGGCGGCGTGGCCGGCCCCCGCCCGACGCGGGGTCCCCCGGGGGAGCGATCTACCGTGGATCGCCGGTAGTCTGTTGAGCCGGTGTGCGCTCGCGCGCCGGTTCGACTGTCACCACCTTCACCTGGGGGTCCCGTGGGCTCTGTGATCAAGAAGCGCCGCAAGCGCATGGCCAAGAAGAAGCACCGCAAGCTGCTGAAGAAGACCCGCATCCAGCGGCGTAACAAGAAGTAGCCGAGACGGAGCGCGCACCGGTCCCGAGGGACCGGGCGACCGTCGAACACGCACACCCCCGGCGAGGCGTCGATGACTCGTACCGTGCTGGTCACCGGTGTCCGCGGTCACATCGGCGCCCGTGTGGCGGCCGCGCTCGCGGGCGATCCGAAGATCGACCGCGTCATCGGCGTGGACACCGAGCCGCCGCCACCCGCTCGTGGGCGGGACGGTGGGCAGGACGGCCCGGTGCTCGGCCGCGCCGAGTTCGTCCGTGTCGCGCTGCGCGGCCCGGACCTGGCTCGGGTCATCCGGGACGCCGACGTCGACACGGTCGTGCACCTCAGCCTGGTCAGCGGCAGCGGCCGTGGAGACCGCCGGGCCGGCGGGACGGGCGGTGGCCGGCCGGCCATGAAGGAGCACAACGTCATCGGCACGATGCAGTTGCTCGCGGCCTGCCAGCGCTCCGCCACGGTGCGCCGCGTGGTCGTGCGCTCCACCACGGCCGTGTACGGCTCCTCGCCGCACGCTCCGGCCGTGTTCACGGAGGACAGCGAGCCCGTCGAGGTGGCGCACCACGGGTACGCCAGGGACGCCACGGAGGTCGAGACGTACGTCCGGGGCTTCGCCCGGCGGCGGCCCGACGTGACGACGACCACGCTGCGGTTCGCCAACCTCATGGGGCCCGGCGTCGACTCGCCGCTCACGCGTTACTTCTCGCAGCCCGTGCTGCCCACCGTGCTCGGCTTCGATCCGCGGCTGCAGTTCGTCCACGAGGACGACGCCGTCGAGGCGCTGTGCCGTACGGCCGGGACGGACCACCCCGGCGTGTTCAACGTGGCGGGCGACGGCGTCCTGCTGCTGTCGCAGTGCGCGCGGCGCACGGGCCGGCCGGTGGTCCCGCTGCCGTCCCCGGCCTTCCGCCTGGTCGGCGGGCTGGCCAGGGGCGCCCGGCTGGTCGACTTCTCGCCCGAGCAGCTCACGCTGATGAGTCACGGCCGCGCGGTGGACACCGCCAGGCTCACCGCCGAGCTCGGCTGGCGCCCGAAGTACGGCACGGCGGCGGCGTTCGACGACTTCCTGCGGTCCCGGGGCGGCCCCGGTCACCTGCCGCTCGCCGCGGTCGACTGGCTGGCCGGCCTCGTGACGAAGCGGTGACCCGATGAACGACTTCCAGGACCGGCGCGCGGCCGGGAACGGCCATGCGGCCGGACCCGGGAGCGGCGACGACTCCGGCGAGCGGCTCGCGGAGCTGTTCGCCTTTCTGCGCCGCAGGATCACCGGCGACTACGAGGTCGACGAGTTCGGCTTCGATCCCGAGCTGAACGACCGGGTGCTGCTGGAGGCGCTGCGCCCGTTGTACCGGCACTGGTTCAGGACCGAGACCCTCGGCCTGGAGAACGTGCCGGCCGACGCCGGGGCCCTGATCGTGGCCAACCACTCCGGCACGCTGCCGGTGGACGCGCTCATGCTCCAGGTCGCGGTGAACGACGAGCTGGGCCGGCCGCTGCGCCTCCTCGGCGCCCACCTGGTCTATCAGCTCCCCGTGCTCGGGCATCTCGCCCGCAAGTCGGGGCACACGCTCGCCTGCCCCGAGGACGCCGACCGCCTGCTGCGCAGGGGCGAGGTCGTCGGCGTCTTCCCCGAGGGCTTCAAGGGCATCGGCAAGCCGTTCTCCGAGCGCTACCGGCTGCAGAGGTTCGGCCGGGGCGGGTTCGTCGCCTCGGCGATCAGGGCCGGTGTGCCGATCGTCCCGTGCGCGATCGTCGGCGCGGAGGAGATCTATCCCAAGATCGGGGACGTCCCCTCGCTCGCGCGCCTGCTCGGCCTGCCGTACCTCCCGATCACGCCGCTCTTCCCCTGGCTCGGGCCGCTCGGCCTGGTCCCGCTGCCGTCGAAGTGGCTGATCGAGTTCGGCGAGCCGGTCCGCACCGACTCCTACGACCCGGAGGAGGCCGACGACCCCGCGGTGGTCTTCGACCTCACCGACCACGTCCGGGAGACCATGCAGCGGCGGCTCGACGCCCTGCGGCTGCGCCGGGGGGCCGCGTTCCCCCCGATCTGACGGCCGGTCTCGCGGTTCCGGCCCCGGGCGTCAGAGGCTGGAGCGGTAGTGGCGGCGCAGCGCGATGCCGGCGGCGACGCCGCCCGCTATGGCCCCCGCCGTCGCCGCGATCGGCAGCCCGATCATGGTCGCCTTCCGGCCGGTGCGGAAGTCGCGGGTCTCCCAGCCGTTGTCCCTGGCGTGCTCGCGTAGCTCGCTGTCGGGGTTGATGGCGTACGGGTGGCCCACGAGCGAGAGCATCGGCAGGTCGTTGGACGAGTCGCTGTAGGCCGAGCACCGGGCGAGGTCGAGGCCCTCGCGCCGGGCCAGCGCCCGTACGGCCTCGGCCTTGGCCGGGCCGTGCAGCAGGTCGCCGACCAGCCGCCCGGTGTAGGCGCCGTCGGCGGTCTCGGCGACCGTGCCGAGCGCGCCGGTGAGCCCGAGCCGCTGCGCGATGACCCGGGCCAGCTCCACCGGGGTCGCGGTGACCAGCCACACCCGCTGCCCGGCGTCGAGGTGCGCCTGGGCCAGCGCGCGGGTGCCCGCCCACACGCGGTCGGCCATCACGTCGTCGTAGATCTCCTCGCCCAGCCGGACGACCTCGTCCACCTTGAGCCCCGCGACGAAGGCGAGGGCCATCTCCTTGGCCCTGGCGATGTGCTCGGGGTTCTCGTTGCCCCGGACGCGAAACCACGCCTGCCCGACCGCGAACTTCGCCAGGTCGCGGGTGGTGAACAGGCCCCGCGAGGCGAGCCCGCGCGCGAAGTGGTAGATGGAGGCGCCGCGCATCATGGTGTTGTCGACGTCGAAGAACGCCGCCGCGGTCAGATCGGGCACGACCTCGGGGGCGGACACCGCCGCGGCGGCGGCCACCTCACCGGCGATCTCCGCCGCTTCCCTCCGTCGCAATAGCCGCCTCATGGCTCATCAGCTTAACCGCCGGACACCGTCCCCAACGTGAGCGGGACATGACGTGTCAGCGTCCGGAAGCCGTGAAAGTGTCGATGTAACGCAGGTACTGCGTGGCCTTGTCGCGATTCTCCCCGTCGAGTTTCGGCAGCAGCGGCTCCACAACCTTGCGCTGCTGACGTGCGAACCGCCGCGCCTCGCCGTCGGCATGGCCACGCCGCGCAACGCGGGTCAGCGCGGCCCTGGTCTTCGTCTCCATGTCGTCGAGCGTCTGGGCGATCAGCCGGCGGCGGTCGGGGGCGGCCTCGCCGATCAGCGAGGCGGTCTCGGCCGCCCGCAGCCGGGCCGCGGCCATCTCCCGCTCCGCCCGGTCCCTCTCGTCGTACGCCAGGACGAGCACCGTCGACTCGGCCACCCGCTTCAGCGGGTACAGCACCTCGCCGGGCACCGCGTGGTACGTGCGCACGCCGGTGGCGAACATCCCGCTCAGCGCGACGCCGAAGACGAGGACGGGGCGCAGCCGGACGAGCAGGGACCGGCGGGGACGGGGCCGGCGGCTCCCGGCGTGGGCGGCGGGGGGCGCCGCGTGCCTGCCCGCGGTGCGTTCGTCGGCGTGGGCACGCATGAGATCGGCCCGCAGCCGCTCGCGGAAGTCGGGGCTCGGGCCGCCGTTCACCAGGGACCGCAGGGCCGTCACGCGCGCGGCGACCCGCCGGGTGCGGGCCGAGGTCCGGCCGCCCTTCCGGCGCGAGGGTCGCCACCAGCCCATCACGGTTCCCGCCATCCCCCGCTCGACGTCGGCGACTGTCCTTTCCCGGCCGGATCGACCGTACTGCGAAGATCCGACCTGCGACATGCCCAACGACAGGGTGTGGGAATGGTTACGGGCTGTCAGCGAGATCGTCCGGGAGTGCCCGGGCGAGTGCCCTTATCGCCCGGAACTGGAGGGCCTTGATCGCTCCGGCCTTCTTGCCCATGATCTTCGCCGTCTCCGCGAGCGACATGCCCTCCACGAACCGCAGGATCACGCATTCCTGCTGCTCGGGGCCGAGTTGCTTGAGCGCCTGCATGAGGCGCTCGTTCACCATGTTCGCGACGACCGCGTTCTCGGGGATGTGCGGGCCGTCCAGAGGTGTGTCGAGAATCACCGCGGTGGTGACCTCAAGCCGGTTGCGTCCCGACTTGTAGTGATCGGTGATCAGGTTGCGGGCGATGGTGACGAGCCAGGCGCCGAAGTCGCGGCCCTGCCAGGTGAAGTCGGCGACGCCCCGCAGCGCGCGCAGGAACGTGTCGCTCGTCAGGTCCTCGGCCAGCGCGTGGCTGCCCACCCGGAAGTAGACGTACCGGTAGACCAGGTCGAGGTAATGGTCGTAGAGGAGGCCGAACGCCTCGCTGTCGCCGGTCTTGGCGCGCAGCACGAGGCTTCGCATCTCGTCGTTCTCGCGGTCGTGTTCGTGGCTGTACTCGCGGCCGTGTTGTCGGCCACGGCCGCGCTCGGTGAGATCCGCGGAGCGCGCGGGCTGCGCGGATACGGCGGCGGCCGGAGGCGACAGCCCGGCCAACGGCCACAGGTTCGGCATCCGTTATCCCATGGGGGAAGGGGAGTCGGCGTGCGGCAACACTCTAGAAATCAACGGGAGATAACACAATCCGTTCGAGTGGAAGAACTCGCTGCCGGAGAGCGGGCGCCACCGTGAAACACGGCGTCGGCGGTGCTCGGGCGCTGATCGGGGGACGGAACGGACGGGCCGCCGCCGGATGCGGAGGCCCATCGGCGGCGCCGGATCCCGCACCCGTACAGGGCGACCGGCTACCCGTGCGAAGGCGTTGTCAGGCAGCATGGGTGCCACCATGGAAGTCCTCGTCGCTCTCCTCGCGTTCGCCGGCGCCCTGCTCGCCGGCATCACCACCGGCGTCCTCGTCGGGCGTCTCCGTGACGAGCCGGCCGGATGGCTGATCGCGTGGAGCATCGCCACGGGCGCGCTCGCGGTGTCGCTCGGCGCCGTCGCCGTCGGCCACCTCACCGGCTTCGGGTCCGTGACGTTCCGGGCGTACCAAATCACCGGGTCGCTGCTGGCCCCGCTGTGGCTGGCCGTGGGCGTGCTCCAGCTTCTCTCGGAGAAGGCGGCGGCCCGCTTCGCCGGGTGGCTGCTCGGCGCCGCTCTCACGGTCGTGGGCACGGTCATCATGGTGCTGGACCCCATCGTCACCTCGGGGTTCGGTAAGACGCTGCCCGACGGCCCCGCCCACTGGGACCTGTGGCCCGAGTGGCTGCTGCGGGGCGTCCACGGCCTGGTGGTGTTCCTGCTCCTCCTCGCCCTCGGCATCGCGCTGATGAGCTGGCGCGACGGCGACGACTACGACGCCGACAACATGAACGCGACCGTGGTGCTCGCGCCCGCGGGCATGGCCCTCGCGGGCGCGCTGGAGTTCGGGCTCCCGGGGCTGCTGGTCGTCGCGCTGATGGCCGCCGCCGCCGGGGGCGTCTGGTACGCCGTGGCGCGTCCGCTCGCGCCGTACGACGACGAGGACGAGGACGAGGACGCGCCCGAGGAGGAGTGGCAGGGCCGGCGCGGCGGGCGGGCCGACACCGCCCTGCGCGCCGAGAGCCGGGGGCCCTCCGAGACCAGGGTGCCCTCCGCCCCCTCGGGTCCGGCCGTCGCGGCGGGAGGCCCTGGAGGTCTGGGAGCCCCTGGAGGTCCGGGAGCCAGGGGTGCGGCGGCGGGGGCGGTCCCGCCCGGCGCCGCGCCGCGCCGCTCGGGCCTGGGCGACCTGGTGGCCGAGTACCGCGCGGGCGAGCAGGGCGAGGTCGACTACGCGGCCCGCATGCGCCCCCCGGAC
>QFZU02000159.1 GCA_003260025.2 Microbispora triticiradicis
TGACCCGAAACCCGCCAACCGACAGGAATTCGACCGCCCCGTTTCCGGGGCAACCCCTCTAACTTACCCGAACCCTCACCCCGGCGCAAAACCACCGGTTCGAAGACCCAGAAGCCACAGGAGACGCCGGCCAACCGGCCGCGCACACACAACACAACCACCAAGGTGATCGAAGAGGAGTGCGCCGGACCGCGCCGACATCACAAGATTACCAGGCCCTGTCACCGTCTTGGCCCGGTTCGCGTCCAACGCACTCGCGCACGGATCTGTTCCCAGCTCAGTGCCGGGAGGGAGGTTCCGCGGAGCCACGGGCCCGGGTGAACGACGTGCCGCCCGGCTTCATTCCCGTCACGAGTCGCGTACACGCGCAGGGGCAGAGACAGAGGCGTGCTAGGACTGGTCCACCTTGGGTGGCGAAGAAGGGGTAGGAGCCGGACGTGATTCGACAGGGATTCCCTCGTGCCCTGATCGTGCTGGTCGGTACCGCGGCCGCGGTCATCACCCTCGCCGGTGTCCAGGCGGTGGGTTCGATCGT
Organism: Microbispora triticiradicis; assembly: GCA_003260025.2. Classification (GTDB taxonomy): domain Bacteria; phylum Actinomycetota; class Actinomycetes; order Streptosporangiales; family Streptosporangiaceae; genus Microbispora; species Microbispora triticiradicis. The sequence goes on from QFZU02000159.1 coordinate 536, forward strand.
CGGCCCGGTCGTCCTGGCGCTGACGCTCGTCATCGCCGTCTCCCCGGTGCGCGGGTGGCTCGTCCGCCGCCGGGCCCCGGTGTGGCTGCAGGTGGCCGTACCCCTGGCGCTGGTGCTGCTGGTCCTGCTCGGCATGGTCGCGGTGCTCAGCATCGCCGCCGCGCAACTCGCCATCCTGGCGCCGACCTACACGGTCCAGTTCAACGCCATGGTCACCAACCTGCAGCACTGGGCCGCCGGCCTCGGTTACGGCAGCGACCAGCTCAACAAGGCCCTGTCGTCCCTCGATCCCGGCAAGCTGATCGGCGTCGCCCAGAGTCTGCTCAGCAGTCTCCTCGGCGTGTTGTCGAGCCTGTTCCTCATCGTCGTCCTGCTCCTGGCCATGAGCCTGGACGCCCCCGTCATCACGCGGATCGTCGACGCCGCCTCCACCGAGCGGCCGGCGCTCACCAACGCTCTCAAGACGTTCAGCTCCAAGACCCGCCGTTATCTGATCGTCTCGACGGTCTTCGGCCTGATCTGCTCGGTCCTCGACGTCACCGCGCTGTACATCCTGGACGTGCCGCTCCCACTGCTGTGGGGCGTCCTGGCCCTGATCACCAACTACATCCCCAACATCGGATTCATCCTCGGCCTCATCCCCCCGGCGCTGCTCGGACTGCTGGAGGGCGGGCCCAAGACGATGCTGCTGGTGATCGCGGCCTACATGGCGATCAACGTGGTGATCCAGTCGTTCATCCAGCCGAAGTTCCTGGGGGACGCCGTGGGCCTGTCCACGACGGCCACGTTCCTCTCGCTGATCGTCTGGGGGTGGGTGCTGGGCCCGCTCGGCGCCCTGCTCGCGATTCCGCTGAGCCTGCTCGTCCGCGCTCTGCTCGTCGACAGCGATCCGGACGGCGCCTGGACCGCCGCACTCATCTCCGGGCGGCTGCCGGAAGGGTCTTCGCAACCCCGCCCCGAAACGCGTCCCAATACGCACCCCGACCCGCGCCCTGGAACGCGCTCGGAGCAGTCCGGCGATCACTGACGGCTCTCCGGCCGGCCACGGGCCCGGCGCTCCCCGACACGGAGCGGTTCCGCAGGGTACGGCGAAGGTACGGCGGGGCGCTCCGGCTTAGGGTCTGGTCATGCGGCGATGGGACGACGACGAGCGGCTGACCGGGATCACGGACGCCTCGGCGATGGAGCCACAGGTGCGGGCCCTGCTCGACGCGATGGGGAGGGACGGGTGGGTCACCGAGGAGCCCGAGGCGCACCTGCTCCCCCATCTGCGCCGGGCGTGCGGCTCGGAGTGGCTGCTCACCGGTGAACGCCTGCTCGACGACGGCGTGTACGAGGTGACGGTCTCGCTGGCCGGCGACAGGGAGGGCGTCCACGTGCACCGCGACGTGATCCGCCTGCTGTCGTCGATCGCCGAGACCGCCTTCTTCGTACGGGAGGCGGGGCCGGGCGTCTTCGAGTGCGTGACCGGGCGGCTCGACGGCGATCCGCCCGGTTACAAGAGCCATGGTCACCTGGTCCGGCTCATCGTGACCTGAGCGACCTTCGCGAGACCGAACCCGGCCGGCCGGGCTCAGACGGCCTGTACGCGCGCTCTCCCGTCCGCCGAGGGCAACGGCGCGCCCTCGGCGTACCTGCGCTTCCACGGGATGGCCGCGGCCAGCAGCGGGAAGACCAGCAGCGAACTGATCGCCCAGGGCGCGTGCAGTTCCATCCAGGCGGGCCCGTGGAACTGGGTGAGCACGATGTATCCGGCCGCGGCCCACAGCGTGCTGCCGAGGATCGCCGGCCAGGCCCAGCGGGTGGGCCGGGCGACCAGGAACGGCATGAACCACAGCAGGTACTGCGCGCCGAGGCGCGGCGTGAAGATCATGAAGGACAGCAGGATGGCGATCGTGACGTCGACGGGGTCGGCCCTGCGCCACCAGACGAGGCAGGCGACGATCGAGGCGTAGATGAGGTACTGGCCGATCCGCGCCGGAGTCGGGTCGAGGTTCCAGTTGCCGCCGCTGACCAGCGCGGTCCAGCCCCAGTCTCCGGTGATCGGGCGGACGTCGCTGGGCCGCAGGCCGATGGTGTTCAGCACCTCCGGTAGCTGCCGCCACTCCGTCCAGCCGCCGATCGGGAGCGTCAGCAGGAAGAACACCGGCGGTACGGCGACGGCGACCAGCGAGACCAGCCGGCTGCGCAGCCCCGGCAGGAACATCAGCATCGCCGGGACGAGGATCACCGGCCAGCTCTTCGCGCACAGCGCGAGGCCCATGAGCACGCCCGCCCAGGCCGCCCGCCACATCGCCGCGCGGTCCTCCTCCGACGGGCGGACGAGCCTCCGGACGATCTCCCCCGGCGGGATCCACGGCAGCGGCAGTGCGCGGTCCGCGATCCGCAGGCGGGCCCACGGCAGCGGCTCCGGCCGCCGCCACTCGCCCGGGCCGCGCGCCACGACGTACGCCGCGACGCCGAAGACCAGCGACACCGGCTCGACCTGGCCGTGTACGGAGGCGACGAGGATCGCGAGAGGGCTGCAGGCGTACTGGAAGGCGCGCAGTTTCGCGGTCCGCCCCCCGGCCAGCCTGCCGACCAGCGGGATCAGCACGATGTCGGAGACGACCGTGACGATCCGGCCGGCGTAGTCCCAGGTGACGCCCAGCCACAGCAGCAGGCCGTACAGGTAGGGGATCATCGGCAGGAAGTGCCAGCCGCCGTTGCTTTCGAGCACCGGGTCGCGGCCGTCCACGATCGCCCGGCCCGCGGGCTGGAAGCTGTTGACGTAGTCGACCGGTTGGAACCTGGTGTCCTTCGCCGCGAGAATCATGATCAGCACACGTACGGCGATGCCGAGCGTCAGCGTGACGGCCAGAGACGGCCGCCAGCCCTTCCACTGGGCGACGAGCGCCAGTACGACGCCGGCGGCGAGGACGATGCTGGTGGGAATCGCGTATTCCATGACGGTGCCAAGCCTGCCCGACGAACGGCAAAACCCGCGACTCAAGGGCGTATTCGGTCGCCCGACCGTCGCGCTACGTCACCTTTCGGGGTACTGTGAGCACGGAGCGTAGCATTCAGGAGACCTCGATGAAGATTCGCCTCTGGATCACTCTTGTCATGGCCGTGATCGTCGGGATGTTGATCGGCCTGCTGGCCCCCACACACGGGGGCGACCGGCGCGACGCGTAGGGGGTGTCGGGCTCGCGGCGCCGGCCGCCTGCCGAGGAGCGCCCGGTCTCCCAGGGCGCGCGGCCGATGGGGTCGCGGGTTGCGTGGCCGTGTCGAGCGGCCCTCTCGAACGGCCCTGTCGAGCGGCCGTGCCGGGAGCCGGGCCCGGTGTGCCGGGCCCGGCCCCCTTTCACCAGGGCCTGCTTCTCCTGGTCGCCGGGGTCAGAAGCCCGCGGTGACCCGGGTGAAGTCCCAGTCGCTCTGCGCGATGCCGCTGCAGTTCGACACCACGCCGCCGCCCGGGCAGCCGCGGTCGCGGTTGACCGACCAGAAGGCGAGCCGGCCCAGGCCCTTCGACTTGGCGTAGTCGCGGATCTGGGTCCAGGTGGACACCGAGGTCAGCTCCTGCTGGTCGGACAGGCCGTTCATGCCGGAGATGCCCATGTGGGCGTACGCCTGGGCGTCGCTCCAGCCCCAGGCCGACTTGAGCGCGTTCTTCAGGCCCTCGGCCGCGTTGACGGTGTTCTGGTACATGTTCGCGCCGCCGCCGAAGTCGAACGGCATGATCGTGTAGTTGTCGATGTTCACGCCGAGCGCCTTGGACTGGTTGATGAGCCGCGTGCCCCACCAGCTCGGGCCGGTCGTGCTGGTGCCGAAGGTGACGACCACCTTGACGTTCGGGTTGTTCTGCTTGACGATCTTGAGCCCGCCGAGGATGCGGTCCTGGACGGCCTCGTTCTCGAACTCGTCGGTGTTCTCGATGTCGAAGTCGACCGCGGCGGGGTTGTACGCGTTGATCACCTGCTGGACCGCCGAGGCGAAGGCGGACGAGCTGGAGCAGTTCGGGCCGAGCTTGTTGCCCTGCCAACCGCCGAAGGAGATCTGGACGTTGCCGCCGGCCGCCTTGATCTGCGAGATCGCGGTGGCGTCGGCGCTGCCGGACAGCGGGCGCGAGCCGTCCCACGCCGGGACGCAGCCGCCGCCGGAGAGCATGAAGGCCATCGTGAACTGCTTGACCCCGGTGGCGCTCATGACGGTGGCCGGGTTCGGCGGGTTGCCCCAGCCCTCGTACAGGTAGGGCGCGCCGGGAAGCTTGCCGCCGCTCGCGGGGCAGCCCGTGGTGGTGCCGGTCACCGACGCGCTCGCCGCGGACTCGCCGTTGTTGTTGTACGCCTTGACCGTGTACGTGTGGGTGGTGCAGGTGCCGAGGCCGGAGATCGTGGCGCTGGTGCCGCTGACGGTCGCCCGGACCGACGTGCCCTCGTAGACGCGGTATCCGGTCACCGTGCCGCTCGACGCGGACCAGGACAGCGAGATCGACGAACTGCCGGTGCCGGTCACGGACGGGTTGCCCGGCTTGCCCGGCGCGCCCGACGGCGGCGTCGGCGAGGGACTCTGCGACGGCGTGCCGCCGCTGACCGGCTTCCACAGCGCCGGGACGATCGGCGGCTCCCAGCCGGTCAGGGAGGTGTGCGCCTGGATGCACTCGTAGTCGACGCCCTGGTAGGTGACGCGGGCGCCGATGGCGTACCAGGTGTTCGGGGCCCAGGCGGGGTAGGCCAGCACGACCAGGCCGCTCGGGGCCGCCGAGGCGGAGGCGGTGGTTCCCGCGACCAGTCCGGCGACCGCCAGGAGGAGGGAGGCGACCAGGGCGAGCGCGGCCCTGACGTGCCGGCCCGTACGGAGGCGAAGCTGCATTCTTCCTCGCAAGGTGGGTTGGGGGGTGAGTGGGGGGATCGAGGAGGGCTCAGCCCGTGAAGGCCTTGAAGATGTTCGTGAACTCGTAGGCGGACTGGGAGACGCCGCTGCAGGTGGGCGAGAGGGTGCCGTTCGGGCAGCCGCCGTTGTCCCGGCCCACCGACCAGAAGCCGATCCGTCCCACGTGGTTCGCCTGCGCGTACGACAGGAGCGTGCGGGCGTCGGCCTGGTAGGTCACCTGGCCCGTGTCGTTCTTGCCGATCATCGGGGTGAGGCCGAGCATCCGCTTGATCTGCGCGTCGGTCTTCGACGGCCAGATCTGCTTCATCTGGGCCACGGTGGCGTTCGCCGCCCCGACCATCGCGGTGCCCCAGGAGCCGGAGTAGCCGAAGTCCATCAGCATCGGGTTGACCAGTACGTTCAGGCCCTTGGCCGCCGCGTCCTGGAGGATCTGCACCGAGAACGGATCGACGCCGTAGTCCTGGCCCTGCACCCGCAGCGTGTAGCTGATCACGGTGCCCCGCTCGGCCTGCAACTGCCTGAGCGCCGTGTTGACCTTGCCTGCGTCGATGGCCGCCTCGACGTCCACGTCGAGGTAGTTGGTGCCGACCGTGTCCAGCACCTTCTTGTACGCCGCGAGCAGCGCCGCCGAGGTGCCGCAGGTGTGCTCCAGGTAGGGCCCCACGGCGCCTCCGGTGGCCACGATCACCTGGCCGCCCCTGGCCTGCAGGGCCTTGACGTCGCCCACGATCCGCGCGTCGCCGATCGGGATCGTGCCGCCCCAGGCCGGGTTGCAGCCCGTGCTGTCCCCCAGCGCGAAGGCGAGGGTGTAGTTCTTCACCCCGGTCGCCGTGTACGCGCTGACCAGCGACGGCGTGGTCATCGTGATGTCGACGTACGGCGCGAAGGTGATGGCGCCCGGGTCGGGCGGCGGCCCAGAGGGCGACGGGCTCGCGCTCGGCGAGGGCGAGGGCGACCGCGACGGACTGGCCGAGGCCGACGGGGACGGCGAGGGCGCGGTGCCCGGGCCGTCGAGGACGACGTCGTCCGCGTAGTAGGTGCCCTGGCCGTACCAGCCGTTGAGGTAGACCGTCACGCTCGTCGTGGCGGATCCGGTGGTGAAGAACGTGGCCAGGCGCGACCACGCCGCCCCGGGCGAGGCCCATGTCTGGACTTCGACGGCGGCGCCGGTCGCGCCCAGGAACACGTAGTTGCCCTGGACCCAGGCCGACAACGCGTACGTCGTGGACGGCTTCACCGCGATCGTCTGCTGACACCGGGCGTAGTCGTTGCCGGCCGGCGTCGCCGACAGCGCCTTCGACCCGCCGTGCACCGGGCTCGACACGACCTGCGCCGTCGGCGCGCACGTCCAGCCCGACAGGCCCGACTCGAAGCCCGGATTGGCGGCGATGTTCGCGGCCCGGGCCGTTCCGGTGAAGGCGCCGGTGAGCAGGGCGGCGAAGGCGAGGGACGCCGCCGTGGCGATGCCGACGAGCTTTCTCATGCGCGCCGTCCCGGGTGCGGGGCGAGGGTCGTGGAGGACGCGCGGCGCGGATTCGTGATCTGCATGGTCACAACCTCTGTGGGGGGTGTACGGGAGGTTGGCGGAGCTCCGTACGACCGGCGCCTGACGGAGGCGGCCGATCGGGGGACACCGGCCGTACGGAAGCCGGGAGCGCGACGGGAGGCGAAGAGGAGGAGACGTCAGGGATGGGAAGAGGCCATGTCGGCTCCCGGGGGCGCTCTTTTAGGAAAGTTTCCTAAGAGTTGTACGGATCGTAGCCTCGTGGTCGCGGGTCCACAAGACCCAATTCGACAGCGTTCCTAACGGAGACTGTCAGGCCGGGGTCGAGGCCACGGGCGCGTTATGCGGGCGTTAAGGACGGGCTGTTCGTCGATCAAGCGGACATCTCCCCCGCCGCGCCACACCTGCCACAGGAGCACGGACGGCGGCGACAAGCATCGACCGATCAAGGGAGTGTCCTGTGATCACGTTCGCGGCATTATTGCCTCATGGCCGAACCGGTGCCGTTAGACGGCTGCCCTCACGTCCCTCGGACGACGGTCCCCCGGGTGTCCCGCGGAGGCGCGCCGCCGCCGTCGCGCTCGGGGACACACGTCCCGGCCGGTGAACCGGGGAGGGCCCGGCGGTGAGCGTCGCCGAGAGCGTGCGGTTCGGGGTGCTCGGCACGCTGCGCGCGGAGGTGGACGGACGCCCGGCGCACCTCGGCGGTCCCCGGCAGCGGGCCGTGCTGGCGATGCTGCTGATCGCGCGGGGCAGGAACGTCTCCGCGGAGCGGATCCTCACGGACGTGTGGGAGGACTCCCGGCCGCCCTCCATGACGACCCTGCACGGATACGTCGCCGACCTGCGCAGGGCGCTGGAGCCGGAGCGGGCGTCCGGCGCCCCGGCCCGGCTGCTGGTGCGCGAAGGAGCCGGATACGCCCTGCGTGCCGCCCCGGCCATGGTCGACGCCGAGCGCTTCACGGACCTGGCCGCGCGCGGCCGGCGCGCGCTGGAGGACGGCGAGCCGGACCACGCCGCGGAGCTGCTCGGGCAGGCGCTCGCGCTCTGGCGTGGCCCCGCCTACGCGGAGGTGGCCGAGGCCGCGTTCGCGGTGCCCGACGCGACCCGGCTGGAGGAGCTGCGGGCCGCCGTGCGCGAGGACCGGCTCGCCGCCGTCGTCGCGTCGGGGCGGCACGTCGCCGCCGTGGGCGAGCTGGAGGCGCTGGTCTCCGAGCAGCCGCTGCGGGAACGCGGCTGGGAGCTGCTCGCCCTCGCCCTCTACCGGTCGGGACGGCAGGCCGAGGCCCTCGCCGCGCTGCGGAGGGTTCGCCGGCGGCTGGCGGACGAGCTGGGCGTCGAGCCCGGCCGCGGCCTGCGCGACCTGGAGGCGGCCGTGCTCGCCCAGGACCCCCGGCTGGCCCCGCCGCCCGCGCGGTCCGGCCCCGCGCGGTCCCCGCGGGTCG
>QFZU02000016.1 GCA_003260025.2 Microbispora triticiradicis
AAGCGAGAGGGCGCCAAGCAACGGGGCCCGGCCAGACACCGGAGCTACTTTGCACCGTGGGTCAGAGATAGGAGACCGGGGCCTGATTCAGCGGCCGCCGGGTGCCCCGCTTCGGTGTACGGCGATCGTGCACAGTCTCCTGGTGGCACGGGTGAGGGCGACGTACAGGTCACGCTCCCCGCTGGGACGGGCCGCGACGATCTCCTCCGGGCCGACGACGACGATCGCGTCGAACTCCAGGCCGCGGGCCTCGGAAGCCGGCACGAGACGCGCCCACTGTGCGACACCCGCGGACGCCAACTCCTCGACCCGGTCATCCGCGCAGATCACGGCCAGCAGTTCGCCCGGGTGTGCCGCGGCCTGCGCCCGGAGTTCCTCAACCAATGTGGTAGCGAGTGCGTTCGGATCTGCGGCGAGGTTGCGGGGAGGCTCGCCGTGGCGGATAGACCGGCTCGGCGTCTGGCCGGGGGCGATCCGGGCGAGCAGGCCGTGGGTCGTCGCCAGGATCTCCTGGGTCGTGCGGTAACCGATGGTCAGGGTGTGCAGGGCGAACCGGCTGCCCAGGTGCGGGCCCAGCGCCTGGGACCAGTCGCCCGCGGCGGTCGCGGGGCCCGCCTGGGCGAAGTCGCCCACCAGCGTCATCGACCTGGCCGGGCACCGGCGCATCACCATCCGCCACTGCATCGCGGTCAGCTCCTGGGCCTCGTCGACCACGACGTGCCCGAACGTTCGCTCCGGCGGCCCGTCCACCAGGGCCGCCGCCTCATCCAGCAGCGGTGCGTCGGCATCGGTCCACGGGGCATCGGGGGAACGCGCCAGCCGGGAGTGTTCGTCACCGGAGAGCGACGGCAGATGCCTCGCCATCGTGCGAGCGTCCGCCAGCAGCGCCCGTACGACCGCTTCGGGTGCCAGCCGCGGCCAGAGGGATTCCACCGCACGGTCGACGCCGGCGTCGCCCGCGAGGTCCGCGCGGACGGCATCCGCGTCGAACACCTCGGCCGGATCCTCGGCCGGCGCGTCGTCGAAGCCGAGAGCCCGCAGATCGGCCGCGGCCGCGGCGTCGAGATCCATGCCCGTGCTCTCGGCGACCTCGGCGTCGATGAGTTCGAGGGCCTCGACGGCTCCGCGCTCCAGGGCGTCCGTGACCAAGTCGATCAGGTGTTCCTTGAACACCTCCCGCGCGCGGTTGTGCGCCAGGCCGCTCGCCACCGCGGCCTGCCGTGTCGCCGCGACGTCCACGCTCGTCAGGCGGACCCACTCCTGCCCCGCACGCACCGCGAATCCGCCGCCCGGTGCCTGCCGGGAGCGCACCAGGTCCGCGAGCGCCCCGGCCAGCGCCGAATTCCCCTTGAGGCGCGCGACGTCGAACGGCTCCGTGGCGGCGGGCACCACCCCGGCCAGCTCCGCGCAGGTCGCCAGGAGCACGTCGTTCTCACCGAGCGAGGGCAGCACCCGGGAGACGTAGTCGAGGAACCGCGCGTTCGGCCCGAGCACCAGCACCCCGCGTGCGGCGGCACCGGGGAACGCGTACAGCACGTACGCCGCCCGGTGCAGCGCGACGACGGTCTTGCCCGTGCCGGGGCCGCCCTGCACCACCGTCACGCCCCGGTGCGGGGACCGGACGATCTCGTCCTGCTCCGCCTGCAGCGTCGCCACGGCGGCCCGCATCCGCCCCGTCCGCCGCGCCTCGAGTGCCTCCGTCAACGGACCGTCGCCGACGACGTCGCCGACCGCGGGCGCGGATCCGTCCAGTAGCTCGTCGCTCACCGCACGGACCGTACGGCCCTCGACCCGCAGATGACGGCGCCGCCGCAGGCCCATCGGGTGGACGGCCGTCGCCGCGTAGAAGGGCCGCGCGGCCTCCGCTCGCCAGTCGACGAGCAGCGGCAGCTCCCGATCGCCGGTGTGCAGGCCGAGCCGTCCGATGTGCAGGACGGTTCCGTCCGCGCCGTCGATCCGGCCGAACGCCAGCCCCTCCTCGGCCCCCTCCAGCCGGCGAAGTCGGCCCGCCAGACGCTCCGCTTCGACATCGCGCGCGTACGCCTCACCCGCGCTACCGGCTGATGACCTCAACACGTCCGCCAGCCTGGCACGTGCATCCGCCAGTTGCTCGTCGAGCAGCCCGTACATGGCGGCCACGTGGGCCTGCTCCACCTCGACCTGTCCTGCGGCATCCTCGTCGAACTGCGGCAACAGCAGCGCTCCTCTCGACTCGGCCCTCCACTATGCGGCCCGATTCCCGCGAAAGTAAGGCTTGACTTACTTATCCGAGCCGATCGCCCACCACTGCTCGCGATTTTCGCGCCGCCACCCCTTGTCCCGGCCACGGCTCCGTGCCTATTATCAACACATCGGTTGATAAAGAGGTTGGTTGATAAAGATGTCGATTGACGAGGCGGAGGATCGCCTGGACCGGGCGTTCGCCGCACTGGGCGACCCCGTCCGGCGCGCGCTGATCGCCCGGCTGTCACGGGGCGAGGCGACCGTGAACGAGCTCGCGGAGCCGTTCCCGATCACCAAGCAGGCCGTGTCGCGGCACATCCAGGTGCTGGAGGCGGCCGGGCTGATCACGCGGAGCCGTGACGGCCAGCGCCGTCCGTGCCGTCTGAACCCGGCGGCGCTGGAGGAGCTGACGAGCTGGATCGACACCTACCGGCTGACCCGCGAGGGGCAGTTCCGGCGCCTCGACGACGTACTCGGCGAGATAAGGGAGCAGGAACCATGATCGAGAACCCGACCACCATCACGGCCCAGCCCGGCAGCCCGTTCATCGAGGTCGTCCGCGAGTTCGACGCGCCGCCCGCGCGGCTCTTCCGCGCGTACACCGACCCCGAGCTGGTCACCCGCTGGCTCGGCCCGCGTGACATCGAGATGCGCCTCATCGAGTACGACGCGCGCCCGGGCGGGGCGTACCGCTACGTGCACCGCGACATCGAGGGCAACGAGCACGTCTTCCGCGGCGTCTTCCACACCGTCACCCCCGGCGAGCGGATCGTCCAGACCTTCGAGCACGAGGGCACGCCCGATGTCGTCAGCCTCGACTCGGCGACGTTCGAGGACCTCGGGGGACGCACCCGGCTGTGGACCCGGTCCGTGTTCCCGACTGTCGAGGCCCGTGACGCAATGATCGCCAGCGGGATGGAGCGCGGCATCCGCGACGCGATGGACCGCCTCGGCGAGCTGGCTCACGACCCGGCCGAGGGCCGCCCGGAGGCGAGCCGGGTCGTCGTGGACATCTCGATGTCGCTGGACGGGTACGTCAGCGCGCCGGGCGTCGACCTCGAACACGGCCTGGGGGTGGGCGGCGAACCGCTGCACGCCTGGGTGACGGACGACCGTACGCCGCGAGACGCGGAGATCCTCCACAAGTCCTTCACCGACACCGGCGCGGTCATCATGGGCCGGCGCACCTTCGACATCGTCGACGGGCCGAAGGGATGGAACGACGAGGTGGGCTACGGCCACGACCAGGACCAGATCGCCGCCCCGCCCGTCTTCGTCGTCACCCACTCGCGACCCGAGAAGGTGCGGCTGGGCGAACGGTTCCGCTTCGTCACCGACGGCCTCGACAGTGCCGTGGAGAAGGCGCGTGCCGCCGCCGGCGGCAAGGACGTCGTGATAATGGGTGGCGGCACGATCGCGGACGCGTTCCTGCGCGCCGGCCTGGTGGACGTCCTCCGGATCCACCTCGCTCCGATCATCCTCGGCGGCGGCACATCGCTGTTCCCCGAGGGCATGCCCGAGTCCCTGCGCCTGGAGCCGCTCGAGTCCGTGTCCACCCCGGCCGCCGAGCACCTGACCTACCGTGTGGTCAAGTGAGGACAGGCGGATGACTCGGCGGGTCAGCTGCGCGGTGCAGGCAGGGCCGGGGGCATCCATGTCACACAGGTCACCGAGCGTACGGGGCGCGAGGCGAGCCCACAGCGCCGCGGGCACAGAACCGCCGCCGCTGGTGTAGGCGGGCAGGTCGTGGATGTCGAGGTGGCGGACCTGCTCGGGCGGTGTGGCCTCCAGGAGGGCGCCGATCGGATCGTGCCAGCCGGAGACCCGCCGCCGCACCTGCTCCAGTTCGTCGTCGGAGCGGACACCGGGCCGGTCGGCGGCGGCGCCCAGAGCCCACTACACCCGGCCCGGCGCGACGGGGTGAATGAGGAAGTACCTGCCGCGGCCCAGGGTCATGCTGCCGCCCGCCGCGATGGAGGTCTCGGCCAGGGCGCGCATCGCGTTGGGCGACTGCGACAGGCCGGACCCCACCTCCCCGAAAGCGTGCACGCGCACATCCACCCGCCAGCCGATGCGGCGTAGGGCGACGGCGGCGGCCAGACCGCCGATGCCGCCCCCGATCACGATCGCGTGGCCGGTCACCGGTCCTCCCTGTCCAGCGGCGGAGCCTGTTCGAACACCTTGGCCATCCACGCGAAGGTGGCGTGCGCCTGACGGACGCGTGCGGCCCGTTCGTCGTCGGGGCCGACCAGGTCAAGGCCCTGGCGGGTGATGTCGAGGAACGAGGCGATCCCCCCCACCTGCTGCCGCACCACCGCCTGCCAGGCGTCGTCGGCCATCCGGTAGTACATGGTGCGATCGCCCGGCCGGGTCCTCTGCGACAAGACGCCAAACCGGGAGTGATCATGTCTCGCCCCCACGCCTGTCAAGGTACGTCGAGTGCCTTGACGATCCGCTAATCTTCCCACCGGACCCACAGGTAAGGTACGCGCGGTTGTGAAGCGGGAAGGCTCGCGGTGAACGACTCGGTCAGGCCTCCGGGGTCGGGGCGGACGCGACGCCGCGGCGCCTCCCTGGAGGAGGCGATCCTGCGCGCCGCGGTGGACGAGATGCTCGAATCCGGGTACGCCGGACTGACCATGGACAAGGTCGCCACCCGCGCCGGCACCAACAAGAACGCCATCTACCGCCGCTGGCCCAACCGTCTCGCGCTCGGCATCGCCGCCTACCGGCAACTGGCCACGGCGGTGCAACCGCCCGACACCGGCGACCTGCGCGGCGACGTCCTGGAGATGCTGCGCCTGGCCAACCGCCACTGGAGCTCCCCCCTCGGCGCGATCCTGCGCGAGCTGATGTCGGCCGCCGGCGGCGCGCAGGAGTTCCTCACACAGTTGCCGGAGCAGTCCGGCGACGCCGCGGCCGCCGCCTGGCTGACCATCCTGGGGCGGGCGGTCGCGCGCGGCGAGGCGTCGCCCGAGGCGCTCCATCCCCGCGTCGCCACGACGGCCGTCGTCCTGCTGCGCAACGAGTTCGTCGTACGCGGGGCGCCCACCGCGCCCGACGATGTCCTCGTCGAGATCGTCGACGAGGTGTACCTGCCGTTGGTGCGAGGCCGCGGCACCGCTCACCATGGTGGAGACAGCTGACAGGCGGGGACCGGGTCCCACGAGTCCCTACCGCCATGCGGTGGAACCGTCGGCGCTCAGGCGTTCTCTGATGAGAGGGCGGCGTCGGCTGCCTGATCAGGGACAGCGATGCGCGAACGCGGCCGGAGGCCCGATCTTCTGTCGCCGTTCGCGGTGGGCTTGTTCGCGTACCCGCTCATGTCAACGGCGCACCCGATAGCGCAGGTGAAGCACCCGGTTGCCCTGGATCACCACGTCAGGGTCCTCCAACAGGTGCTGCGCGTGGACCGACCCGAAGTAGCGCTTGCCGGACCCGAACACGACAGGCACGACGTCCATGCGCACCTCGTCGACCAGGCCCGCGGCGAGCACCTGGCCGCCGACGTCGCCGGCGGCGACCTCGACCATGCGGTCACCCGCGAGCTCCTGCGCCTTGGCCACGGCCGCCTCGACGCCGTCGACGAAGTGAAACGGCGCCTCGGGGTCCCAGCCCTCGGGCATCGGCCGGTGCGACACGACGACCACGTGGTCGATGCCACCCGGCGGCTTGCCGCCCCAGCCGTCCGTCAGGTCGAAGACGTGGCGGCCGACGATCGTGACTCCGATCTGGTCCCAGTACGCCCGGGTGTAGTCGTAGGACGTCTGCGACACCTTCAGCTCGCCGCTCTCGTCCAACGGGACGTCACCGCGGCGCCCCGAGATTGACGATGAGCAACGCCGCCGGCATCGGCGGCAGCGTCAGCCGGGCGTACGGCGGCGCACCCTCCAGGTAGTAAAGGTCGTCGATCAGCCCGTCCAGCGGCGGTCGCGGCACTCTGGACACGTACTCCACACCGACGGTCTCGCCGACCCCCCGCCGGGATGGTCCGGCCGTGCTGCCGCCGGAAACGGGCGAGCGTCCGGCGTTGCGCGGCCGGCAGGTCGGTGCGCCATGAAATGCGAGTTCATCGACACCGTCCCGATCGGCGGAGACGTGGGAACCCGGGATCTCGTCAGGAGGCGAGTTCGGCGGGGTAGACCGGGTAGCCGTACCCGGCGACCTGCCAGGTGGGGCGGGTGCGGGCCTCGACGGCTCCGTTGCCGGTGTTGCCCTCGACGGTGCGGATCGTGCCGTTGCCGTTGTCCCTGACGACGAAGCCGACGTGCTGGATGTCGTCGATCTTCTTGCTGCCGCTCCAGCTGAAGAACACCACGGCCCCGGGCTTGGGCGTACGGCCCCAGCGGCCGTGGTCGGCGAACCAGCGGGCGTGCTCCACGGTGTAGGCGTCGGAACCCATGACCGGCTGGATGCCGAGCTGCTGGCCGACCCAGGAGACGAACATGTCGCACCAGGGGGCGTTCTCGTACTCTTCCAGCGCCCCGCCGTCCCGCGCGAGGGTCTCGCGGGCGCGCGGGCTGGTCATGTACCACTCCTGGAACTTGGTCCCGCCGCCGTCGGCGTCCTCGCTGATACCGACCTGGCTCGCGGCCAGCTTGATGACGTCCTGGGGGCCGACCTTGGGCAGCCGGGCGGCGATCTCGGTCAGGGACGGCGCGGCCACGGCGGCCGGGCCCTTGCCGGCCGCCGGGTTGTCCGCCGCCTGCGCGGCGGGCGGGGCGATCGCCACGGCAGAGGCGAGGACTCCGCCGGCGAGGGCCGTGCGCAGACAGGTCGTGAGGGCGTGCATGATGGGCGAACTCCCTTTGCTTCCATGCTGCCGACCGGGTTAGCTGACGGGTTCGGGCTGGAAGTCGCCCTACGGCAGGTATGCCGATTCACCCCAGGAAGAGGTTGGGTCCCCGGCTCCGCTCGCGCGGATTAGGCAGCCGAACGGCAGGCCGAGATCGGCCGGCCGCGTCGGTGTGAGGTGGGCTTTCTTGACCACTGAGATGAGCAAGTGGGCCCCGAGTTGCCCAAAACGTAATAGACACGTCCAAACCAGTCAAGTGATGACAAGTCGGGTTTTGCCTGGTGAGACGCCGGGGCGGCGAGAGCAAAGGGCGGGTTCGCCCGCCCCACCGGGGTTGCCGCGTTCCCCTTCTTCTCCTCTGCTCACACCTCTGTTCGCTCACAGCGAACGCGCCTCGCTGACCTGGGGTGTGGCCGATCCTCGTACCGGTGATACGGATGAGCGCCAGGGGGTGAAGTGCAACGCGGCCCCGTGACCTTCGAGGTGCGCGGTGGCATCGATCGACCGCACCAGTCGGGAGTTGCCGGCTACACCACGCCGGACCGGATGGCCGCCAAGATCCGCGCCGAGCTTGTCCTGGCCGCGGTGCGCGAGGCTGCCGGACCAAGGCCCGGCGAACACGAGCCCGACGCCGAGAAGGGCACCGGCATCGCGACGCTGAGCGTCGCACGAGGCGGGGGCGGCGCACCACGGCGACACAACCACCTGCCGTTGTGCGAGCAGTACTACAAGTCGCGCCGGGCAGTGCTGTTCACGCCGGTGTACGCCGCCGCCCCCGCGCGGGGACGAGGCGGCGCGGCGCCGCCGGCTCGGAGATGACCATCGTCTTCATGGCGTCACCCCGGGCGGTGCGGTCAATCGCAGGACGGGTACGGCCATGGGCCGTTCAGGTAGTTGAACATGGCGTTCCAGCTGTAGTACCAGTTCTCCGTGTTGGACTGGCACGCAATGAAGTTGTAACCGAAACTGCCCGAGTCGTCGTCGGGGTAATTGGTGAAGAGCGTGCTGTGGAAGACCAGAAACCATTTCGCCCTGTTGCCGTTGTGTGCCCAGCACAGGGCTTTCAGGGTCTGGTCGCCCATGATGCCGGCCTCCTCCAGGTGTTGGAGAGCCGGCCATATTTCAGTCAGATCCCTGGGACGGTCCCAGCCGGAGATGGGCAGAAAATCTCCGCTGTTCGGTTCGAGGACGGCGACCCGGTTTCCCGCGGTGAGCCAGTAGTAGCCGTTGCCGTCGGTCGTGGCGCAGGAGATTCCGTTGGCCCAGTGGTCTTTCTCTTCTTGACCGAAGTCTCCGCGGTCGATCCGGCCGAGCCCCGCCCAAATCTCCGTCAGTCTCGACGGCGACCAGGTGAGAGAGTTTCCGTAGCCGTTCGTTCTCGCGCAGTATGGGCCGTTGAACAGCCACCACATTCCGGTGCGGGGGACGAAGGTGCACGTGTCCAGCCCGCTGTCGAACTCCGCATGGCCCTTGAGGCAGGGCCATCCGTAGGTACTCCTGAAGTCCCGAGGGTTGACGTGCATGGAGTTCCCGTCGTACTCCGTGGAGAAGTAGATCGACGACACCGAGGACTCGTCCGGATTCGAATTGGTGGCGGTGAAGGCCCAACGCTTGTTGTAGAGGTTGATTGAGTTGACAGTCCACCACCGCAGGCCGTTCACGGTGGCCGGAGGGTCCCATCCTCCCGGGGGGACGTAGCCCTCGTCCGGCTCTGGCATCACGGTAGGATCGGGGATGTATCCCACCAATTTGACCCTTCCGTCCGGCACGCCGTTCGACACCACCTTGATCGACTCCGCCTCGGCGTCGATATAGATACTTATCGCCTCGAAGAGCGGCGCGAGTTCTTCGATTGCCTCCATGGACGCGTTCAGAAGCTGATCGAAGAGCTTCTCCATGCCGTCGATCCAGATGACCGCCTGTTTGCTCAAGTGAATGGTGTAGCGAAGGCCGTCCAATTCGGTGTAGACGTCCCCGCTGATGTCGGCCTTCTCGGTGTCGGCCCTCCGAGGACGCGTGCGGTGCACCAGCGTTCCATCGACAGGTTGATTGGGAAGCGGCATGGCGTCTCCTCAGGACCGTCACGGACGTGCGCTCGGCAGCGCGCGAGATACGACAAATCACACAGCTGTCATTACATCGAGTTTATGAGCGGTGATGCGCCTGTACAAGAGTTCTACGACAGGCGGCCGAGCCTCCGCAAAATCCCACCGGGCGTCCCACACTACGACCTCGATGTTTCCGCTGCTCAGAGATATGCGCTCGATGCCCGGCGGATACCGCACCGACCCGACGCCCGAAATGACGCCTCCGGAATCTCCTTACCGGTCTGATATGCGTCCGCCAACCGGACATTGTCACAGACCCGGCCCATCCCGCGATCCTCATGTGCCCCAATAGTTCTCGCCGAAAGAACAACGTTGAGCGGCGACGGCCCAGCTCATAGGGGAAATCACGTCGCGCGGGACGCCTTCTCATGTGGCGCGGTATCTGCGTGACGGTCACGGGTGAGGGGTGCTGTACCGCCTACGACACCGGTTGGTGCCTGTGACGTATCGGCCGCTGGCGTGTGACACGTTTCGCTCGCACTCCGGTCGCCCCTACCTGGGCAGACGTACGGTGACCACCAGGCCGCCCTCCGGGCGGGCGCGGGCGTCGGCCGTGCCGCCGTGCGCGACCGCGATGGCGCGGACAATGGACAGCCCGAGCCCGGCGCCGCGGGCGGACCGGATCCGGTCGCCGCCGTGCCGCCGGAACGGCTCGAACAGGTCACCGACCTCGTACGGCGGCACCGGCGGCCCGGTGTTCTCCACGGTCAGGCACGCCCCGGCGTCGTCCTCACGCAGGCGGACCCAGACCTCCCCGTCCCGCACGTTGTACTTGACGGCGTTCTCCAGCAGGTTGACCAGGCAGCGTTCCAGGAAGAGCGGATCGCCGTGCGCGACCGCCGGATACAGGTCCTCGTGGAGGGTGACCTTCCCGCGGCGCGGCTGCGGGCCGATCTGCTCCATCGCCGTACGGACGACCTCCCGCAGGTCCACCGGCCTGCGGGTGGTGATCTCCTGCTCCGACTGCGCCAGCATGAGCAGCCCGTCGATCAGCCGCTCGTACCGGGCGGTGGCGCCCAGCAGGGCCCGCGCCAGCGCCTTGAGGTCCTCCGACGCCGCGGGCTCCTCCAGCGACACCTCCAGCACCGTACGGTTGACCGCCAGCGGGGTGCGCAGCTCGTGGGAGGCGTTGGCGATGAAGCGGCGCTGGGCGTCGAAGACCCGGTGCAGCCGGTCGAGCATCGCGTCGAAGGTGTCGGCCAGCCGCTTGACCTCGTCCTGCGGGCCGCGCAGGGCGATCCGCTCGTGCAGCGTGCTCTCCGACAGCCGCTGCGCGGTCTCGGTCACCCGGTCGAGGGGGCGCAGCGCGCGGTCGGCCACCAGGTAGCCCAGCACCACCGCGACCACCCCGACGAGGATCATCACGATCAGCGACGACCGGAGCACCTCGTCCAGCACGTCGGCCGCGCCCTGCTCGACGTCGGTGCGTATGCGCCGCGCGACCACGTCCGTGCCGAGCACGCCGCCGGGCAGGGTGTCACCTGGCAGAGAGTCACTGGGCAGGGTGGAGCCGGACACCGCGGGGGTGGGGCGCGCGCCGCCGGTCACCTTGTCCACCGCCACGACGAACCGCTGGTTGAGCGCCCGGGCGGTCAGCAGGTGGGTGAACCACAGCAGCACCGAGCCCGCGACGAAGAACAGCCCGCCGTACAGCAGGGTGAGCCGCGTCCGCAGCCCCAGCCTGCGCCACACCAGCAGACGCCGGGTCACAGGCGGTACCCCCGGCCCGGGACGTTCTCGATCACCGGGGGGTCGCCCAGCTTCCTGCGCAGCGAGGTGAGGGTGACGCGCAGCACGCCCGTCCCGGCGCCGGCGTGCTCGTCCCACACGCTCGCGCGCAGCCGCGCCGAGCTGACCAGTCCGCCGCCGGCGCGCATCAGCTCGCGCAGCACGTCGAACTCGCGGCGGCCCAGCGCCACCTGCCGTCCGTCCCGGGTCACCGTACGGCGGGCCGGGTCGAGCCGGATCCCGGCCCGCTCCAGCACCGGCGGCGCGGCCCGGGGCGAGCGCCTGGCCAGTGCCCGGACCCGCGCCACCAGCTCGGCGAACGCGAACGGCTTGACCAGGTAGTCGTCGGCGCCCAGGGCCAGACCGCCGACCCGGTCCCGCACGCGCCCCGCCGCGGTCAGCATGAGGATCCGGCTCGCGCCGCTCGCGGCGGCCAGCTCCCGGCACACCTCGTCCCCGTGCACGTCGGGCAGGTCGCGGTCGAGCACCACCACGTCGTAGTCCACGTAGGCGGTCAGCTCCAGCGCCTCCCGGCCGTCGTAGGCCACGTCCACCGCGATCGCGTGCAGCCGCAGCCCCCGGGCGACGGCGTCGGCCAGTTGTTCCTCGTCCTCGACCACCAGCACCCGCATCCTCGCCTCCCGCTCGGCACCGACAGTGACGCACGCGGTGTTAGGCGCGGATAAGCGAAGCCTCCCGGACGCCCGGCGGGCTCCTCCTTATCCGTGTTTAGCACCGGCTGCGCTGGAGTTGGGCCCCGTCCCGGGCGAAGGCCCCGGGGGAGGAGGAACGACCATGCGCTCACGACCCGTACGGGCGGGGCTGTGCCTGGCCCTGGCGACGACTCTGGTGACGGCGGCCGGCTGCGGCGACGCCCCGGACGGCGACGGAATCGCCGCCGCCGGCGGTGGCGCCGCTACCGGGACCACGGCCGCGCCGTCCGCCTCGGCGAGCACGGACCTGCGCGAGGCCCAGCTGAAGTTCGCCCAGTGCATGCGCGAGCACGGCGTCGACATGCCCGATCCCGACGCCCAGGGCCGCGTCCAGATCCGCGCCCGGAAGGGGGAGGAAGCGACGACCCGCGAGGCCATGCGAGCCTGCGAGCACTTCATGAAGAACGCCGTCGGCGACCGGGCGGGCGCCGACGACCCCCGGGAACGCGACCGGATGCTCAAGTTCGCCCAGTGCATGCGCGAGCACGGCGTCGACATGGCCGACCCCCAGCCCGGCGAAGGGCTCCTCGTCAAGGTCAAGCCGGGCCAGGAGAAGACGATGGAGGCGGCGCAGAAGGCGTGCGAGGAGTTCGCGCCGGGGGGGCGGCCGTGACGCGCCGCGCCCTGGTCCTCGCCGGGGCGGGCGTCCTGGCGCTGGCCGCAGCGGGAACGGCCGTCGCCGTGGCGGGCGGCGGCCCCTTCGGAGGGCCGGGTGGAGGAGACGGCGCGGGCGGACCCTCCACGCCGGCCGTCCCCGCCACCACCCCGATCACCCGGCAGGACCTGGTGGACACCAAGACCGTGGAGGGATCGCTCACCTACTCCGGGGAGCGGCGGATCGTCACCGACGCCCGGGGCGTCGTGACCTGGGTGCCCGCCGAGGGAGCGGTCGTCCGCCGGGGGCGCCCGCTGCTGCGGGTCGCCCGCCGCCCGGTCGTGCTGATGTACGGCACGCTGCCGCTCTACCGTACGCTCCGGCAGGGCGTCGCGGACGGGCCGGACGTCGAGCAGCTCGAACGCAACCTCAAGGTCCTCGGCTACGGCGGCGACCTGACGGTGGACGACCACTTCAGCTACGCCACCTACCTCGCCGTCAGGCAGTGGCAGGACGACGCCGGGCTGCCGCGGACCGGGCAGGTGGACGCCACCCAGGTGGTGTTCCTGCCCGCCGCCGCCCGGGTGACCGACGCCAGGGCCGAGGTCGGCGCCAGGACCGCCCCAGGGCAACCGGCCCTGGTCGTTTCGGGCCTGCGCCGCGTCGTCCACGTCGACCTGTCCACGAGCGACCAGGCGCTGGTGCGGAAGGGCGCCAGAGTCACCGTGGAGCTGCCCGGCGGTGAACGCGTCAGGGGCAGGGTGACCTCGGTCGGCACGGTCGCCAAGGCGGCCTCGCAGGGCGAGGGACAGGACGAGGACAGCACCGTCGATGTGGACATCACACTGGCCAAGGCCCCCAGAACCCGGCTCGACAGAGCGCCTGTGCAGGTGGAGCTGGTCAGCGAACGCCGCCGCGACGTGCTGGCCGTGCCGGTGGAGGCGCTGCTCGCGCTGCGCGAGGGCGGCTTCGGTGTGGAGGTGGCCGAGGGCGCCGCGACCCGGATCGTGCCGGTGGAGACCGGCGCCTTCGGCGGCGGCATGGTCGAGATCACCGGCGCCGGGCTCGCCGAGGGCATGAAGGTCGGGGTGCCCGCCCCGTGAACCGGCCACCGAACGAGCTCACCCGCACCGGCGGGCCGTACGTCGTGGAACTGCGCGAGGTGACCCGGACCTACGGCGGCGTGCGGGCGCTGCGCGGGGTGGACCTGCTCGTCGAGCGGGGCGAGCTGGTGGCCGTCGCCGGGCCGTCCGGGTCGGGGAAGTCGACCATGCTCCACCTGATCGGCACGCTCGACCGGCCCACCACCGGCACCGTGCGGATCGCCGGGCACGACGTGCCGGGGCTGTCGGACCGCGAGCTGTCCGCGCTGCGCGCCCGCCACCTGGGATTCGTCTTCCAGCAGTTCCACCTCGCCCCCGGGGTCGCCGCGCTGGACAACGTCGCCGACGGGCTCCTCTACACGGGCGTCCCACCGCGCGCCCGGCGCGAGAAGGCCGCCGCGGCGCTGGAACGCGTGGGCCTCGGCCACCGCCTCGGCCACCGGCCCCACCAACTGTCGGGCGGCGAGCAGCAACGCGTGGCGGTGGCCCGCGCGGTGGCGGGCGACCCGCCGCTGCTGCTCGCCGACGAACCGACGGGCAACCTCGACTCGGCGGCCGGGACCGAGGTGCTGGCCGTCCTACGGGACCTGCACGCCTCCGGCACCACGATCCTGGTCATCACCCACGACGCGGAGATCGCGGCGTGGTGCCCGCGCCAGGTGCGCGTCCGCGACGGGCGGATCGCCGGCGACGACGGCCCGGGAACAGGCCGTCGCCCGCCCGGGCCCGTCCCCGCGACCACGAAGGGAGCAGCACGATGACCGGCGAGACGACCGGCGGGCGGCTCGTCCCCGCCCGGCTCGGGCCCTCCGACGTCCTGCGGACCGGTATGGCCGGGCTGCGCACCCGCCCCGCCCGGGTGATCCTGTCCGCGCTCGGCATCGCCATCGGCATCGCGACCATGATCGCCGTGCTGGGCGTCTCGGCCTCCTCCCGGGAGGAGCTGCTGCGCCGCCTCGACCGGCTCGGCACCAACCTGCTGACCGTCTCGCCGGGCCGCACGCTGTTCGGCGAGCAGGCGAAGCTGCCGGAGGAGGCGCTGCGCATGGTCCGGCGCATCGGACCGGTCCGCACGGCGTCGGCGACCGGGGTGGTCGACACGACGATCCGGCGCACCAACCACATCCCCGAGGCGGTGACCGGCGGCATCGCCGTCCAGGCCGCCACGTCCGGCCTGCTCGCCACCCTGGAGGGCCGGGTGACCGCGGGCACCTGGCTGAACGCCGCCACCGAGACGCGGCCCGCCGTCGTGCTGGGCGCCAGGGCCGCCGAGCGGCTCGGCGTCACCCGGACCGGCGTACGGGTCTGGATGGGCGAACGGTGGTTCACCGTCGTCGGCATCCTCGGCCCGATGCCGCTCGCCCCCGAGATCGAACGCTCGGCGCTGGTCGGCTTCCCCGCCGCCGCCGACTACCTGGGCTTCGACGGCCACCCGACGACGATCTACGAACGGTCGGCCGAGGAGTCGGTGGAGGCCGTACGGGCCGTGCTGCCGCGCACGGTCAACCCGGAGAACCCGGAGGAGGTGACGGTGAGCAGGCCCTCGGACGCGCTCGCCGCCCGGGCGGCCGCCGCGAGCGCCTTCACCGGCCTGCTGCTGGGCCTCGGCGCGGTGGCCCTGCTCGTCGGCGGGGTCGGCGTCGCCAACACCATGGTGATCTCGGTGCTGGAGCGGCGCAGGGAGATCGGCCTGCGCCGCTCGCTCGGCGCCACCCGCGGGCAGGTGCGCCTGCAGTTCCTCACCGAGTCGCTGCTGCTGTCGGCCCTCGGCGGGCTGGCGGGCACGGTGCTCGGCGGCCTGGCGACCATCGCCTACGCGCTGGCCCGGGGCTGGCCGCCGGTGGTGCCGCCCTGGGCGTTCGCAGGGGCGGCCGGCGCCGCGCTGGTCATCGGCACGATCGCCGGTCTCTACCCGGCGATGCGCGCCGCCCGGCTGCCGCCGACGGCCGCGCTGTCGGCCACCTGATGACCGGCCACCTGACCGGGCGGGGTCACCGCCAGCCGTCGGGGTCGACCCCGCCCGGCACCGGGGCCGCCGGGTCGTACGGCTCACGGGTGAAGACGAAGGTGTTGAGGTCGAGATGCGTGACGCCGCCGGGGGAGCGGACCACCCGCAGGGTCTCCCCGGCGTAGTAGCCGTCGAGCCCGACCCAGGTGCCGTCCGCGTTGGGCGCGAACCGGGACGCCCGGCCCCGCCCGTTGACCGGGCCGAGCGACAGGCCCCGCCGCGGCAGGACCCGCAGCACGTACGGCGCGGGCCCCCAGTACCACGGCCCGGTCAGCTCCAGCAGGTCCTCGTCCACCGGCGACGACCGCCACTCGGCGGGCAGCGGCGGCTCGTGCTCGGCCAGGATGTCCAGCAGCGCGGTGTCGAGGGGGCGCACACCGGAGGTGGTGTTGGCCATCCACAGCACCGCCACGCCGTCGGCGGGGTCGGCCCACACCGTGGCGAGGAAGCCGGGCATCGACCCGGTGTGCCCGGCCAGCCGCCGCGGCCCGCCGGGCCCGGTGTGCCGGGCGAGCTGCAGGCCCAGGCCGTAGCCGCGGGCCCAGGCGTCGCCGTCCTCCACCGTGGCCGGCTCGCGCATCTCCGCCAGCGTGGCCGGGCGCAGCACCTCGCCGGTGTCACCGGCGAGGAACGCCGCCCAGCGGGCCAGGTCGGCGGGGGTGGACCACATCTGCCCGGCGGGGGCCATGGCGCCGTGGTCGTTCTCCGGCTCGGGCAGCAGCACGTCGGCCCACGGGTGCACGGCGTACCCGGTCGCGTGCGGCGGCCTCGGCCGGGGGGTGGTGTCGCGCATGCCGAGCGGCAGCAGGATCTCCTCACGCACCACCTGCTCCCATGGCGCCGACCGCTTGCGCGCGACCAGCTCGCCGAGCAGGGCGTACCCGAGGTTGGAGTAGTGGTAGCGGCGGCCGGGCCGGTGCCGCGCGGTCTCCGGGCCGAGCGCGGCGAGCAGGTCGGCCGCCGGCGTCCCCGGCGTGCGCTCCCACCACTGGCCGGGCGACTCGGCCGTCAGCCCTCCGGTGTGCGACAGCAGTTGCGCGACCGTCACGTCGCCCAGCGGGGTGCCCGGCACGTGCTTGCCGAAGGGGTCCAGCAGGTCGAGCCGGCCCTCGTCGCGCAGCCGCATGACGGCGGTCGCGACGAACGTCTTGGTGATGGAGCCGATGCGGTACTGGGTGTCCGGAGTGGGCGGCTCGTCGCCGACCCGGCCGCGCGCCCCGAACCAGGCGACCACGCCGCCCCGCACGATGGCCGCCACCAGCGACGGCACCCGTGACTCCGCCTGCTCGGCCGCCAGCTTCGCCAGCAGCGCGCGGGCCGTCCCCTCCGAAACCATGCCCCACCCCTCCCGCTCCGTGATCGGCACCAGGCTAGCGCTCCGCCGCCCGCACGGCCTCCGCATCGGCGCAGGCCACCGGCCGGAAACCGGGCCTCCGCGAGCGGTCCATCTCGCGCCACTCGGGGCGCAGCCCGGCCAGGTTGGTGGTCAGGAAGTACGCGACGCCGCCGGCCACCAGCGCCGGGGCGAGACCGAAGGCGGCCACCGCCGCCCCGGCGACCAGCCCGCCGAGGGGGATGCCCGCCCACGCCAGCGCGTCGCCCAGCCCGTTGACCCGGCCCAGCAGGGCGCGCGGCACCCGCTCGAAGGCGATCGCGCCCAGGATCGGGTTGAGGAAGCCGGACCCGAAGCCGCCCACGGCGAACACCGCGACCACCGCCCACATCGGCGCGTCCGCGGCGAGGACGAGAAACCGCGGCGCCCCGACCAGCAGGAACCCGGTGAAGAACACCGCCCGGCGCGGCAGCCGGTGCGCGGCGCCCGCCGCGAGCAGGCTCCCCGCGATCGCCGCGGCGCCCAGCACGCCGTTGCTCAGGCCGATGGCGGCCGGACCGTTGCCGGACCGGTCGGCCCATACGGGCAGGAGCACCGTGTTCAGCGCCGCGTCGAGCAGGTTGGTGATGCCCACCATGACGATGACGGCCAGCAGCAGCGGTTCGCCGCGCAGGAAGACGAAGCCCTCGCCGAGGCGCCGCCAGTAACCCGGCTCCGCGCCGGACGACGCCTCCACCGGCGGACGTTCCGGGCTCTCGGGCGGGGCCGGCCGTCCCATGCCGCGCGGCAGCGCCAGCGCGACGAGCAGCGCGGCGAGCGCGAAACATGCCGCGTTGACGACGAGACCGGTCAGGGGGCCCAGCAGCGCCACCAGGATCCCGCCGGTCGGCAGGCCGAGGGTCGACGACAGCCGCTCGGTCACCCCCGACAGTCCCGTGGCCCGCTCCAGCGGCACCCGGCCGCGCTCGGCCGCCTCCGGCACCATCACGTGCTTGGCGAGGTCGCCGGGGCCGCGCGCCGCGCCGACCACCGCGACCACGGCCAGCAGCAGCGGGAAGGACAGCAGGCCGAGGGCGTGCAGCAGGGGTACGGCGCCGACGGCGGCCGCGCTGACCAGGTCGGTGATCGAGGAGATCCTTCGCGGACCGGCCCGGTCCACCAGCGGCCCGGCCAGTGCCTTGACCACCACGTAGGGGGTCATCTCGCAGAACGCCACCAGGCCCGTCTGGGTGGCGCTGCCCGTGGTGACGAGCACGAACCACGGCAGCGCGACGGTCGAGACCCGGGTGCCGGTGAGCGCCACCGCCGTGGCCGCGAGCAGCCCGGTCAGCGCCCGCGCCCCCCGCTCCCGGGAGGACCCGCCCGCGTCGGCCACAGGTCCGGTCGTGGGTCCGCTCGCCGCGGCCGTCATGACGGGCACGTCCCCGCCGTGCCCCCGCCGCCGTCCGGATCATCGTCCAGGTCGCCGGCTGGGTCCGCGCCGGGGACGGGGGCGTCCAGTTCGGGCAGGATGTAGGTGATCAGCCCCACCCGCTCGGCGCCCTCCGGTGCGACGGCCGCCTCCTCGGGGACGTCACGGCGGTATCGGGCGAGGACGTCGTGCAGTTCGTCCCGAAGCCGCACGGTCTCCTCGGGGGTGAGCCGCAGCGCCCAGTCGCTCATGTCTGCGGCGTTCCGCCACGGCCGGGGCATCGTCTGGAACTCGTTCACCGCCCGCTGCACGCGCAGGGTGTGAACGGCGGCGACCGACTGCAGGTAGGCCAGCGCGACCTCGGGTTCCCGCTCGACCAGGTCGATGCCCTCGAAATACGTCGACCGGTGGATCGAGCGCCACCAGCGCTCGCGCGCGTTGCCGCGTCCGGTGTCCTCCTCGACGAAGCCCGCGGCGGCCAGTTGCCGCAGATGGTAGCTCGCGGTGCCGGAGTTGACGCCCAGCCGCTCGGCGAGCCGGGTGGCGGTCGACGGACCGTGCTTGCGCAGCAGGCCGACAAGCTGCACGCGTACGGGATGCGCCAGGGCACGCAGGCCCTTGGCATCCAGGACGATCACATCGGGGTTGCCCGGGGTGTAGGGCGAGGACGGTGAGTCGGACATGCCTTCACCCTAAACCGCAAAGAGTTCTTCGCAAAGAATCCTTCGCGAAGAACTGTCCGCGATTGGGAAGGCGCGCACGGGCGAGGGCGTGGGGGAGAATGCCACGCATGACCACCGCGGGTCCCGAAGGCAGGCCGCCCGGCGTCCAGCTCGACGCCGTGCTGGAGCGGATCACCTATGCCAACGAGGAGACCGGGTACACGATCGCCAGGGTCGCCACCGAGCGGTCGGGCACCGAGCTGCTGACGGTGGTCGGGCCGCTGCTCGGGGCGCAGGTGGGCGAGTCGCTGCGGCTCACCGGCCGCTGGGGCTCCCACCCCAAGTACGGCAGGCAGTTCGAGGTCTGGTCGTACACCACGGTGCTCCCGGCGACCATCCAGGGCATCCAGCGCTACCTGGGCTCGGGCCTGATCAAGGGCATCGGCCCGAAGATGGCCGAGCGGATCGTGGACCACTTCGGCACCGACACGCTGCGGGTGATCGAGGAGGAGCCCAAGCGGCTGGTCGAGGTGCCCGGGCTCGGCCCCAAGCGCACCAAGATGATCGCCGCCGCCTGGGAGGAACAGAAGATCATCAAAGAGGTGATGATCTTCTTGCAGGGCGTCGGGGTGTCCACCTCCATCGCGGTGCGCATCTTCAAGCAGTACGGCGAGGACTCCATCGAGGTGGTCCGCAAGGAGCCCTACCGGCTCGCCGACGACGTGTGGGGCATCGGGTTCAAGACGGCCGACACGATCGCCCAGGCCGTCGGCATCCCCCACGACAGCCCCGAGCGGGTCAAGGCCGGGCTGCGTTACACGTTGTCGCAGGGCGCCGACGACGGCCACTGCTTCCTGCCCGCACCCAACCTCGTCGCCGACGCCGTGAAGATCCTGGAGGTGCCGGCCGCCCTGGCCGGCGCCTGCCTGGAGGAACTGGTCGCCGAGGAGGGGGTGGTCCGCGAGGAGATCCCGGCGCGAGGCAACGGCGAGGCGGGCGAGGACGGCGACGTCACCGTCCCGGCGGTCTACCTCGTGCCCTTCCACCGGGCCGAGCTGTCGCTGGCCGGCACGCTGCGCGGCCTGCTGGCCTCGTCCCACGACCGGCTCAAGGCGTTCGCGGACGTCGAC
This sequence comes from Microbispora triticiradicis, assembly GCA_003260025.2. Taxonomy (GTDB): domain Bacteria; phylum Actinomycetota; class Actinomycetes; order Streptosporangiales; family Streptosporangiaceae; genus Microbispora; species Microbispora triticiradicis. Next base: position 19,810 of record QFZU02000016.1, read on the forward strand.
TGGCCCGCCGCCCTCGACTGGCTGCGCGGCCGCACCGGCGCCGACCTCGCCCCCGAGCAGGCCCAGGCCGTACGGCTCGCGCTGACCGAGAAGGTCGCGGTGCTGACCGGCGGCCCCGGCTGCGGCAAGAGCTTCACCGTCCGCTCGGTGGTGACCCTCGCACGGGCCAAACGCGCCAAGGTCATCCTCGCCGCCCCGACGGGGCGGGCGGCCAAGCGGCTCGCGGAGCTGACCGGGCACGAGGCCACCACCGTGCACCGGCTGCTCCAGTTGCGGCCCGGCGGGGACGCCACCTTCGACCGCGACAACCCCCTCGACGCCGACCTGGTCGTGGTGGACGAGGCGTCGATGCTCGACCTGCTGCTGGCCAACAAGCTTGCCAAGGCGGTCGCCCCGGGCGCGCACCTGCTGTTCGTCGGCGACGTCGACCAGCTTCCCTCCGTCGGCGCCGGCGAGGTGCTGCGCGACCTGCTCGCCGCCCCGGACGTCCCCCGGGTGCGGCTGACGCAGATCTTCCGCCAGGCGCAGGAGTCCGGCGTGGTCGTCAACGCCCACCGCGTCAACACCGGCCAGCACCCTCTCGTGCGGGAGTTCCCCGACTTCTTCCTGTTCCCCTGCGAGGAGCCCGAGGAGATCGCCGCGCTGACCGTGGACGTGGTCGCCCGCCGCATCCCGCGGAAGTTCGGGCTCAACCCCCGCAGGGACGTGCAGGTCCTGGCGCCGATGCACCGCGGCGCGGCCGGCGCGGGCGCGCTCAACATCGCTCTGCAGGAGGCGCTGACCCCCGCCCGGGAGGGCATGCCCGAGCGCCGGTACGGCGGGCGCGTCTTCCGCGTCGGCGACAAGGTCACCCAGCTGCGCAACAACTACGACAAGGGCGCGGCCGGGGTGTTCAACGGCACCGTCGGCGTGGTCACCGCCATCACCCCCGAGGAGAGCAAGCTGACCGTGCTCACCGACGAGGACGAGAGCGTCGACTACTCCTTCGACGAACTGGACGAGCTCGCGCACGCCTACGCGGTCAGCATCCACCGTTCGCAGGGCAGCGAGTATCCCGCCGTGGTCATCCCGCTGGCCACCAGCGCCTGGATGATGCTGCAGCGCAACCTGCTCTACACCGCCATCACCCGGGCCAAGAAACTCGTGGTCGTCGTGGGGTCGCGGCGGGCGCTCGGCCAGGCCGTCCGCACGCGGGGGGCGGGCCGCCGGCACACGGGGCTCACCCACCGCCTCCGCGTGCCGTGACCCGCCCCCGGTTCTGTCAGTACTTCGAGGTGTAGGTCACGAACGACGGCTGGTCGACCTGGGTGGTGCCCTTGTAGCAGACCACGTCACGCACGTAGACGTCGGAGCCGGAGGTCGTCCACAGCGTGAGCAGGTTGCAGAACTCCGGTCCTGGACCGTACGCCGTCACCTGCACGTTGTTGGGCGGCGACCCGACCTTGGGGAAGTACACCAGGCGCATGCCGGTCCCGGCCGTCCGCACCGTGTTGACCCCGCTCTGGGAGTTGTAGTTGATCCCGGTGGGGACCGGCGCGTACGGCCCGGGGTTGGCCGGGACGTTGTCGAAGGTGTAGGCGAACAGCTTCGGCGGCGCGAAGGCCCCGGTGATCGCCCGCTCACGCTGGTAGGTGAGGGTCCAGCCGGTGTTGTACGGCTTGTCGGCCACGTCGTGGCACAGCACCTGGATCTTCTGCCCCGACGCCGCCCAGCTCCAGGCGCCCACCTTGCACCGCGCCGGTTTGCTCGAGTCGACCGCGGTGACCTGGATGTTCCCCGCCTGCACGGCGGAGCCGAGCCCGGGCAGCCAGACGGTCCAGTCGCCGGTCGTGTTGGGGAAGACGGCGTTCACGCCGAGCGAGGAGTTGTAGTCGGAGGCGATGGACGCGCCGTCCCAGTAGACGTAGCCGTACGCCTGCGTCGCCGAGGCCAGCGCCCCGCTGCTGCCGGCGAAGACGATCGAGAAGCGCGCCCAGACGGGGACTCCGCCGAACCGGTAGCACCGCACCGCCACGATCTCGTCGGAGCCGGCCTGCCCCCACTTCTCGATCTGGCACCACTCGGCCGACTGCGAGACCGCGGTCACGTGCGCGATCCCGCCCTTCGGGATGCCGATCTTCGGGAACCGCACGAAGTACTCGCCGGTGCCGCCGGGCGTGACGCTGACCGTCGGCCCGGGCGCCCAACTGCCCGCCTGGTAGGCCAGGTTCGGCACCCCGGAGGTGACGTCGACGTAGGCGAACCCCCATACGTCGGGAACCGCCGCGTTCGCGGCCCCCGCGCCGGTGGCGGCGCCCGCGGTGACCATCGCGCACATAAGAAGTAATCGAGTGACAACGTTACGTAACAGGCGCATGCCGTCCTCCATCGCGGTGGTGCCCAGTGGGCGTGCGAGATGTCGACGCCGGGCGGCCCCGGCGCGTCGTGCCCTGCTTCGGGTGGAGCGGTGATCGGGGGTGAAGCGGCCATCACGGTGAAGGCGGAAGGTTCACTTTCACCTTTCCGCTTTGTGATAACCCGTGCGGCGATCTTTGAAAAGGCCCAATCCACCTGCCGGAAGACGGCCCGGCGGGCGCCGTTCGCCCTCTGGCCGAAAGGGCACGCCCGCGGCGCGTGTTCGGGCGGCGCCGAATTCCCCCGAGGCCTGATCGCCGGGCCCGACCCGGCGGCCGACGGCGGCGGGGTGAACGAGGGGCGGCGCGGGCCCTGCGGGCCGGACACGCCTGACTGAACACTTGATCAGTCTTGACCTGCACCTTACCGTTTACAGAGGTGAGACCAGCGAAGAGCGACCGAAATGTGACCTCAGGGCCAGAGAAAATGCCAACATAAGAGGCAACCCCGAATAAGGTCTGATGGTGCCCTTCGCGCTCATGGGGGAGTAGTTGTGCTGAGCACTGCACGTCGTTCGATGGCGCCGATCGCCGGTGTCGCCGTGGTCCTGACCGCGACCCTGTCGGCATGCTCCGGTGGCTCGGGCGGACCGGGCTCGACCGGAGGCGGAGGGTCCGGGGGGTCCGGGAACAGCGCACCCGCCGTTCCGGCTCCCACGATCAAGATCAGCCCCGCCACGGGCAGTGCCGGTGTGCGCCCCGACAAGACCGTGGTCGTCACGGCCACGGGCGGCCAGTTGCAGGAGGTCACCGTGAGGGCGGGTGGCACGACGGTCGAGGGCGAGTTCGACCCCACCCACACCAAGTGGACGTCCAAGCAGCCGCTCAAGCCCTCCAGCAAGTACACCGTCTCGGCCACCGCCGGCGGCGAGGGCGGCCCCGCCAACGCGTCCAGCAGCTTCTCCACCCTCAAGCCCAAGTTCCCCCTGCAGATCGCCGACGTCACCCCCGGCGTCAAGGGGGAGACCGTCGGGGTCGGCATGCCGATCATGGTGAGGTTCAACCGGGCCGTGCAGGACAAGGCCGCCGTCGAGCAGGCTCTCGAAGTGGAGGCCCAGAAGCCGGTCAAGGGCGCCTGGCGGTGGATCGACGACACGTACGCGATCTACCGGCCGGCCAAGTACTGGCCCGCCCACCAGAAGGTGAAGTTCACCGCGCACCTCACCGGGGTGAAGGCCGGACGCGACACCTACGGCGTGAAGGACCAGTCGACGACCATCAAGATCGGCGCCGCCTGGGTCAGCACGGTCAACACCAAGACTCACATGATGGTGGTCCGGCGCGACGGCAAGGTCGTGCAGTCCATGAAGATCAGCGCGGGCAAGGCGACCACGCGCGAGTACACCACCACCAGCGGTGTCCACCTGACCATGGAACGCGGCAACCCGGTCACCATGATCTCCCCGGGGAAGAAGGAGGGCGACCCCGGCTACTACAAGGAGATCGTGAACCACGCGGTGCGCATCTCGAACAGCGGCGAGTACGTCCACAGCGCGCCGTGGTCGGTCGGCTCGCAGGGCCGCGCCAACGTCAGCCACGGCTGCGTCAACGCCAGCCCCTCGCAGGCCAAGTGGTTCTACGACAACTTCCACCGCGGCGACGTCGTGAAGATCGTCGGCACGAACCGGGCGCTGGAGTGGAACAACGGCTGGGGCTTCTGGCAGATGCCGTTCGGCAAGTGGAGGCAGGGCAGCGCCCTGGAGTCCTGACCCCCGGAGGGTCGCTCCTAGGTGATGCCCCACTTCATGAGAACGAAGGCGCCCACGATCTTCAGCGCGACGAGCACCATGATCACGCAGAAGACGATCAGCGCGGGACGGTGCTCGAAGTGCTTGCCCTCCTTGAGAGGGGGACGCTTGGCGACGCGCTCGGCGATGCGCTCTTCCAGGGGTTTGCGGTGGAACATGCCTCCAGGCTATCGCCCCCTGTCTCCGCCCCACCAGCCGGGCGCGGCCGCCTCGCTCCCCAAACTTCCCTGAGGTCACCAGTGGTAGGGTAGTTTAGGGAATCACGGGGAGAGGGGTGCCACGATGCCACGGCAGCCGTACTCGGTCGAGCAGGTGGCCGAACTGCTGGGCCTGCACGTCAAGACCGTGCGCACCTACGTGCGCGACGGGCGCCTCAAAGCGGTGCGCATCGGCAAGCAGTACCGCATCGCCCCCGAGGACCTCGACGCCTTCCTGGGACACCCCGTGACGGCTCCGGCCACCGGGACGACCGGCCGGAGGCGCCACGCCGAGGCGTCCAGCATCGTGCAGGTAGACGCGATCACCCCCGACGCCGCGATGACCGTGGGCAACACGCTGATCGCCGCCGTCAACGGGCGCGCCCCCGGCGGGCGGCCCCTGCGCGTCGAGACGATCTACGACGAGGAGCGGGCGAGCCTGAAGATCATCATCGTGGGCGGCGTGGCCGACACCGCGGAGCTGCTGCGGTTCGTCACCACGCTGACCGAGGAGACCACGCCGGCCGAAGGCCCCGCGTGAACGCCGGCCGGTAGCCCGGGTCAGCCGGCGAGGCCGAGCCCCGCCGCGCGGGCCAGGGGGGTGGCGGCGCCCGGGACGAGCGGCTCGGTCAGCATGAACGGCATCTGGGACATGAACCGCGGCCGGGTGCCGTGGTGGGGCTGCGCGGCGTGCACCAGGTAGGGGTGGCACACGTAAGCGTCTCCCGGCAGCCCGGTGGCCAGGGCCACGGGCCGGTGGGCGCTCGCCTCGTCGATCAGCGGCGCGGCGGCGAAGAAGTCCAGCCCCCTCTCCCCGTGCGGTTCGAGCACGCGGGCGGTGTCGAGATGGGAGCCGACCCTGATGCGGGTCGGCGCGTCGTCGGGGCCGACCTCCGAGAACAGCATCAGCACGAGCAGCGTGCGGGACCTGGCGGTGACGGTTCCCCACGCGCCGCCGGGCCCGGGGTCGTTCTGGTCGATGTGCCAGCCGGTGTCCCCGGCGTCGGAGGGATGGGGGAAACGGATCGGCGTGTTGCCGATGGTTCCGCGAGGCTCCCAGCCGCCCTTCCCGGCGAGCAGGTCGAGCGCCTCGGCCAGCGCGGGACCGCGCACCGCCTCCCCGAACGGGCCGCGTCCCATCGGGTCGGGGGCCGCCCACACCACCGGCTGCGTCCAGTCGCCGGGCCGGTCGGGCGACAGCCCGACCTGCTGCCACAGCGCTTCCCTGATCCGGTCGCCGGTCTCCCGGGGGAAGGCCTCCTCCAGCTTGAGGAAGCCCTCGGCGACGAAACGATCGGCGTCGGTGTTGGTGACCATGCCGTGGACGGTAGCGATCACGGCCGTACGCGTCGATCGATTTTCCGCCACCCGCTTTCGCCACCCCCCGCTTCGGGCGTCGTCTGCTGCCGCCGTCAGCCGGGGCGCCGTCTCCGGCCGGTCAGGCCGACTCGGCGCTGAGGGCCCGCGCCACCGGGCGCCGGGCCGCCATGCGTGCCGGCAGGGCGGTCAAGGCCGCCGTCACCAGCAGGGTCACGAGTGCGGCGGCGAGCATCCAGGAGACGGGCGGCATGATCACGTTCCGGGCGCCGAAGACCCCGCAGACTCCGATGCCCAGGGGAACGCCGGCCAGGGCGCCGGGCAGGGCGGGCAGGACCTGGGCGGCCGACAGTCCCGCGGAGATCTGCCCGGGGGTGGCGCCGAGCGTGCGGGCGACGGCCATGCTCGCCCGGGTCTCCATGGCCGTGGTCCAGGTGAGCGTGAGGGTGTTCACGACGGCGAGAGCGATAAGCAGGACGACGACGGCGAGCATCAGCCGGCGGTCGAGCTCGCCCCGCAGGTTGGGCAGGGCGGAGGAGCCGTTCAGGCCGTAGCCCCTCTCCGCCTGGGAGTCGAGGGTCAGCAGGGCGACGATCGCGATCACCGTGGTGGCGGTGGACCAGGCCTGCAGCACGGCGCGGCCCGGCCGGCGGGCGGTCAGCCGCAGCCCGAGCAGCAGCGGGGTGGGCAGCAGCGCGGACAGCGCGGTGAGCAGTGGCCGGTGACGGGGCTGGTGCGCGGCGGCGGCCAGCGCCGTGACGGTCGCCGTACGCACGGCCCGCAGCGTGGGACGCAGCGTGGACAGCACCGCCACCGCCACGGCGAGGACGGTCGCCGTGGCGACGGCGGCGCCGCCGGGCCCGGCCGCGTCGCCGATCCGGCTGGCGGTGGGGCCGGCGATGCCGGGCACGGTCAGCCGGGCGATCACCAGCCCCAGCGCGTCGCCGATCAGCGCCAGCGCCAGGTGCTCGGTGAGCAGGACGGCGGCGATCAGGCCCGGGGTCGCGCCGACGGCCTTGAGCAGCCCGGCCCGGCGGGTCTGTTCAACCGCTCGTCCCGCGGCCAGCGCCGCCGCCCCGGTGACGGCCAGGAGGCCGAGCAGCCAGCTCCCGACGACCAGGATCGGCTGGCTGTTGCTGAGGATGACCGCGTCCTGCCTCGCGATGAACTGCCAGGTGTGCAGGTTCATCCTGGCGGTGGAGTCGTGGTGGGCTTCCTCGAAGGTCTCGGCGAAGGCCTCGGCGGCGACGGGGTCGCGCAGCTTGAGGTCGATGGCCGTGGTCACCGGCAGATCCCGGCCCGCGAGGGTCCGGGCGTCCGACCGGGTGAGCCAGACCAGGCCGCTGGAGTCGCTGGGGCCGCCGTACGGGCCGATCTGCGCCGCCCAGGGGTAGATGGAGGTGGCCGCCGTCACCGCGATCCCGACGACGGGGTACGACCGGCCGGCGATGGTGACGTGGTCGCCGACGCCGATGCCCAGCGCGGTGGCGAAGCCCCGTTCGACGACCGCGCCGCCGGGCCGTACCCAGCGGCCCGAGGTCACCAGCGGCCGGTTGACCGTGCCGGGCGTCTCGGCGAAGCCCTGCACCACCACGCCGGACGACACCGGGGCCGGCCCCGCGGGAGACCTGTCCGAACCGCGCGTGGTGAGGTCGGCGTAGACGATGCGGTAGGGGCCGTGGTGGGCGATCACCTTGGGATCGTCCGCCAGGGAGGCCAGGGCCGAGGTCACGGCGGGGCCCGTGTCGCCGGAGAGCGCCACCACGTCCGGCCCGGCGGTGGCCGCGCGGGTCTGCTCGTACAGCGCCTCGCTCGCGCCGCGCAGGGACAGGCCCAGCGCCATCGTGGCGGTGGCCACGGCCACCGCGAGCAGCAGCATCGCGGCCTGGGCCCGGTGCCGGCGGACGTCGGCGAGGACGAGGCGGACGACGAGCACGAGGGAGCCCACGCCGGTCAGCCCTCCCACTCGATCAAGCCGTCGAGCCCGCGCGGGGAGGAGCCCGCCAGCCGGGTGTCGTCGACGAACATGCCATCGCGCATCGACACCAGCCGGTCCGCGGTGGCCGCGACCCGTTCGTCGTGGGTGACGATCACAAGGGTCTGCCCCGCCGTACGCAGGTCCTCGAAGATCCTCAGCACGTCGAGCGTCGCCGCGGTGTCGAGGTTGCCGGTCGGTTCGTCGGCCAGCACGATCGGCGGCTCGTTGGCGAGCGCGCGGGCGATGGCGACCCGCTGACGCTGCCCGCCCGACAGCCGCGACGGCAGATGCCGGGCCCGCGCGGCGAGCCCGACCCGTTCCAGCAGGAGGCTCGCGCGGCGCCTGGCCTCGCGCCGCGAGCGCCCGGCCAGCAGCACGGGCAGTTCCACGTTCTCGGCGGCCGTCAGCTCCTCCACGAGGTGGAAGGCCTGGAAGACGAATCCCACCGACCTGCGTCGCAGCCGGGCCAGAGCCCGCTCGCTCAGGGTGTCGACGCGCCGGCCGGCCAGCCACACCTCCCCGCGGGTGGGCCGCTCCAGCCCGCCCAGCAGGTGCAGCAGGGTGGACTTCCCGCAGCCGCTGGGTCCCATCACCGCCAGCGTCTGCCCCCGGGGCACCTCCAGGTCGACCTCGTCCACCGCGCGGACCCTGCCCTGCCCCTGTCCGTGCACCTTCACCAGGCCGCGGATCTCCGCCACCGGACCCGCCACCGGATCGGGCACACCCGGCACGTTCATCCGCCCTCGACTTCGTCGTCCTCGTCACCGGCCGTCGCGTCGCCGCCCATGGCCCAGGCCCGCTCGCAGACCACGAGCCCCGCTTTTTCCAGCCGGGCCAGCGTCACGTAGATCTGGCCGTGGTTCATCGACTCGCCCAGCGGGCCGATGTAGTACTCGCCGGGAATCGGGCGGAAATCCCGACCAGCGTGGGGGAGGGCGCTGGCTCCTGCGCGGATCACGCCTGCTCTGTGCTGATCTGCCCGAGCACGGGCTGCGGACCTGTCGCAGCGATCAGCGACCTCGTTCCCGGCCGAGGAAGCACGACAGGAGTCGCCTGAAGTCGTGCGGGTGCTCGATCGCCGGCACGTGCCCGCATCGGCCGAACACGTGCAGACGGACATCGGCCAGGTGTTCGAGCAGGGGCAGGGCCGCCGTCCCGAGCGGGGTGACTCGGTCCTCGGCGCCGTGGACGAGCAGCACGGGCGCGCGGATCCCTGCCAGCGTTTGCGCCGAGAGGGTGAGGTCGTCGGCCCAGCGTGCCCTGGGTGGAGGGAACAACGACGCGTATGCGGCCGCCCCCGCTTCCATCGCGGCCGCACGGGCAGCGACGGCCGACTCGGTCACGAGCGCCTGGTCGAAGACGAGGCGACTCAACATGTCCCGTGCCCCGGGCGGGCCGGCGGGGGCGGCCCAGAGCGCGTCGAGGTCGGCGGACAGCGGTGCTCCGGGGGCGCCCATCGTCGAGACCGCCACGACACGGGTGACCTGCTGGGGACGCGCGGCCGCCAACGCCAGCGCCACGGCACCGCCCATGGAGTGACCCACCACGGCGTAGCGCTCGACGCCGAGCGCGTCCATCAGGCCCGCGGCCTGCTCCGTCCACAGCCGGAGCCCGCCCCTGGAGCCCGCCGGGATCGGCGTGCGGCCGAACCCCGCCTGGTCGGGAGCAACCAGGTGCAAGGACGTGGCCAGCGCCTCTGCCGTCGCCGCCCAGGCTCCGGATCCGGTCGTACCGGGTCCGGAGCCGTGCAGCATCAGCACCGCGGGCCCGGTGCCGCTCTCCAGGACGTGGACGGGTGAGCCGTCGACTGTGACGGTCCTAAGTGCCGTCACCGAGACACGTCCGGTGTGCTCATGCCGATGCGGAGTTGACGGACTTCGAGAAGACCTCCATCATCACCCTGCCGAACTGCGGCATGTCGGGCCAGCCGCGGCAGGAGACGAGGTTTCCGTCCACGACGTCGGGTGCGTCGATGACCGTCGCGCCCGCGTTCTCCATGTCACCGGTGATGGGGGGGAAGCACGCCGTCTTCCGGCCCTTCAGCAGCCCGTACACCGCCGGCACCTGCGCACCGTGGCACACCAGCGCGATCGGGAGGTTGCGCGCGAAGAAGTGCTCGGTGATGCGCCTGACGTCGGCGTCGACCCGGATCCACTCGGGGGCACGTCCCCCAGGGATGATGAGGGCGTCGTAGCGCTCGACGTCGACCTCGGCCCAGGGCACGTCGACCGGCAGCTTCCGGCCGTTGAACCTCTTCGTGCTCGGCCATGGCCAGGTGAGTGACCTGGGTGTCGTGGAGAAGCCGGAACAGGTGCACGTGCGTGTGCAGGCGAGCGAGCGCCTCGCGGATGACCTGGTTCTCCGCGCTCAGGGCGACGAGATCGTGAAAAGCGGCGTCGCGCAGCCCGAAGGCGCCATAGGCCATGAGCCCGTCGCCACCCCCCTCCAGCTCCGCCATCTCCTCCAGCATTCGTCGCAGGCCGGCCACCTGCTTGGAGGATGCGCGCTCGGCGGATCTGCGCGCCGCCGCCGGCTCGAGGAGAAGGCGGACCTCAAGCATGTCCTCGAATCGCTGACGGGTGATCTGGGGGGGAATGCGATAGCCGGCGTGGGGCACACGCACGACCAGGCCCTCGGCCTCCATGCGGTTCAGAGCGTCTCGGATCGGCGTCTGCGAGACCCCCAGCTCTCGCGCCAGGACGTCGATCGTGACGCGGGAGCCAGGCTCGATCCGTAGCGACATCAGCTGTCCGAGCAGCGTGTCGTACACCTCGTCGGCAAGCCGGCCGCGAGATCTTCGCGGCGGCGTTCCGCCCGTCATGGCCCCACGGCGCCGCGCGGTCATCACTTCGTCGTCCATCGTGACGTGAGGCCTTTCTTACGTTTTCGGAAACCTGTTGAATTCGGTCGCAACGCTGCGGGATGTTGACGCCCCCACTCGGATCGTATAGGAAAGGTGGCGGATGCCAGCCATCCTTCACCCTCACGAAATCCCCCCGTCATCGCTCCGCTTCGATCAGTTGGAGCTCCAATGAGCATGTTCGACGTCCTGCTCGGTTCGCCCCCAGGCCGATAAGGACCAGAGGACTTCTCGACTGCTTGAAGCCCCATTACGTCGCGGCGTACCCGTGACGCCGGTCTGCGGGTCAGCCCTGCGACAGCCGGCAACACGCCTGAACACCCCCCAGCAACTGCTCGGCGAACCACGCAGCAGGGCTCCAGAACCTCCCCACCCAGAAAGCAGGCAAGAAGATGCGGTATCCAAGGCGAATAGGACGACTGTCCGTGCCCGGTCGAACGGCGCGGCTGGCGACGGCGGCCATGTTGGTGGTCACGACCATGGCGGCCTGCGGCGGCGGCGAGGACGACGGCGCGAACGCGAGCGCCCCCAAGGCGCCGGCGACCATCCCGGAGCTCACCAAGGACCCGCTGACGCTCAGCTTCATCTGGTTCGACTGGCCCCCCGCCCACGCGCTGGAGGACTTCGCGAACGCGGAGTACACCAAGGAGCGGTCGAACGTGACCATCAAGGTCAAGACCGTGCCGAACGCGAACTGGCACGACGCGATGTTCACCCAGTTCGCAGCGCGCAAGACCGACTTCGACATCCCGATCCTGGACTCGCAGCACATCGGCGAGGCCGTGACGAACGGCAACATCCTCGACATCACCGACTTCGTCAAGAAGAACATCGATGTCAAGGCCTACAACCCGTACCTCCTGGCGGCCTACGGCCAGTACCCCCAGGCGGAGACCGGGAAGCGCGACGAGAACGCCAGCCTGTACGGACTTCCGCTGCTCGGCGACACCTGGACGATGATCTACCGCAAGGACCTGATCGGCGACAAGCCACCGCAGACCTGGGACGAGATGATCTCGGTCGCCGAGAAGTGCCAGGCGGACAACCCCGGCGTCAGCGGGCTGGCTTTCCACCAGGCCAACGGCTCCGACGCCGCGGCCGTGACCTACAACACGGTCAACGGCGTCTACGGCGGCAACCTCTGGGACGCCAAGTCGCGCAAGATCGACGGCGTCGTCAACGACGCCGCGGGCCAGGAGGCGATGGACGTCCTGGTCAACAAGATGAAGCCGCTGACCGCCAAGGGCTCCGGCAACTGGTTCATCGACGAGGTGAACGCGGCGGTCGCCCAGGGCAAGGCATGCATCGCGTTCAACTGGATCGCCGCGAGCGGCGGCCTGCTCGACCCGAAGCAGTCGACGCTCGGCACCACGCGGGAGCAGATTCTCGACAAGCTGGGTTTCGCCCCCCTGCCGAGCCAGAAGACGAACCTGGTGCCTCTCGGCGGCATGGGGATGCACGTGTCGGCCTACTCCCCGAAGGCGAACCAGGCCGAGGCCCTGAACTTCATGAAGTGGTTCGAGCGGGCTGACATCCAGAAGAAGTGGGCCGCCGCCGGTGGCGTGCCGTCGCGTACGGACGCCCTGGAGTCGCCCGAGTTCCTCAACGCCGGGCCGTTCAACAAGGTGTACACCGACTCGGTTTCGCGGATGCGGGACATGTGGAATGTGCCCGAGTACGCGCGCCTCATCGACATCGAGAACACCAACGTGAACGCGGCTCTCAACGGCGCGAAGAAGCCCAAGGACGCGCTCGACGACATCGCCAAGGAGCAGCAGGCCGTGCTCGACTCCAGCGGCCGCAAGGGCGGCGGCGGACTGTGAGTGAGTCCGCTCCTCTGACGATCGACCAGCCCGGGCAGGCGGCGTCCGCGACGCCGCCTGCACCGGGCAGGTCCCGCCGCCTGAGCGACCGCTGGCTCGCCGGGGCCTTCATCTCCCCCGCGTTGCTGCTGTTGCTCGCAATGTCGGTGTTCCCATTGCTGTGGGCGTTGTACCTGTCTTTCACCGACTACTCGGCCACCCGCGGGGGGCCCGCCCATTTCGTCTGGTTCGAGAACTACACCGCCATCCTGACGTCGGCGCAGGTCCACCTGAGGGCCTTCACGACGTTGATCTACGTGGTCGGCGCGGTCGCCCTGCAGACCACGCTCGGTTTCACCATCGCCTACCTGATCTCACGGCGCACGCACGGGCGGGGACTGCTGACCACTCTGTTCCTGGTTCCGATGATGCTGTCACCGGTCGTGGTCGGGCTGTTCTGGCGATTCATGCTCGACGCGCAGTTCGGCGTGATCAACAGCATGCTCGGCTCGCTCGGCCTGGGGCAGGTGGAGTGGCTCACCCAGCAGGGAACGGCACTGCTTTCCCTGATCGTGGTCGACACCTGGCAATGGACGCCGTTCATCATGCTCATCGCACTTGCGGGCCTTACCGCGGTCCCCAAGTACCTGTACGAGGCCGCCTCGATCGACCGGGCGTCCGAGTGGTTCCGGTTCCGCACCATCACTCTTCCGCTGGTGTGGCCGCTGCTCCTCATCGCCGTCTTGTTCAGGGCCATCGAAGCCTTCCGGCTGTTCGACCTCGTCTACATCCTCACCAGCGGAGGTCCGGGGGTTTCCACCGAGACGTTGTCGTTCCACGTCTACAAGGTCGCGTTCCTGGGCTTCAACACCGGAACCGCCTCGGCGTACGGGATCCTCATGGTCCTCATCGTCCTCGTCCTCACGCAGCTTTACCTGCGCTACTTGAACAAGCTCAAGGAGGACTGATGGCCGTCTCCGTTGACGAGGCCGTGTCCGCCGGTCCTGGCCGGGATCACACGCCCCCCACGCGGCGCCGTAGCGGCCGGGGCCGCGCCGTGCTGGAGGTCGCGCTGCTGACCGTGCTGGCCGTCGTGATGCTCTTTCCGGTGCTGTGGATGATCGAGACGTCCATCAAGGAGAACCGGGACGTCTACGCCATCCCGGCCAAGTTCTTCGACTTCAAGGTCACACTGGACCATTTCAAGGACGTGTTCGCCGGCTCCGGCGGCGGTCGCTCGGCCTTGTCCGTCTCGTTCCTCAACTCCGTCGTGGTCGCCGGGGTCTCCACGGCGCTGGCCACCGTGCTGGGGGTCCCGGCGGCCTGGGCCTACTCACGCTTCTCCGTGAAGGCCAAGAAGGACCAACTGTTCTTCATCCTGTCCACCCGCTTCATGCCGCCCGTGGTGGTCGTGATCCCGATCTTCCTCATGTACCGCCAGCTCGGGCTCATCGACAACAAGCTCGGCCTGATCCTCATCTACACCGCGTTCAACGTCCCGTTCACGATCTGGATGATGAAGGGGTTCGTCGACGAGGTGCCCGCAGAGTACGAGGATGCCGCCATGCTCGACGGCTACACCCGCCTGCAGGCGTTCTGGAAATTCACCCTTCCCCTGCTCCTGCCCGGCATCGCCGCGACGGCGGTCTTCGCCCTCATCTTCTCGTGGAACGAGTTCGTGTTCGCCATCTTCCTCACCTCCAGCGACAGCGTGCGGACGGCCCCACCCGCCATCGCCGGCCTCATCGGTGGAACCACTGTGGACTGGGGTCTCGTGGCCGCCGCCTCCGTGGTCTTCGCCCTACCGGTGCTCGTGTTCGCCTACCTGGTGCGCAAGCACCTCGTCGCCGGTGTGACGCTCGGGGCGGTGCGACGCTGATGGCGGGCATCGAGGTGACCACCCTGCACAAGCGCTACCCGGACGGGACGGTCGCGGTAGAGCACGTGGACCTGTCCATCGGCGACGGCGAGCTGTTCGTGATGCTCGGCCCTTCGGGTTGCGGCAAGACGACCACGCTGCGGGCCATAGCCGGCCTGGAGAGGCAGACGTCGGGCGACATCCGCATCGGCGACACGCTGGTCAACGACCTGCCGCCCGCCGAGCGCGACATCGCCATGGTGTTCCAGTTCTACGCTCTCTACCCGCATCTGAGAACCCGCGACAACCTGGCGTTCCCACTTCGGGCCGAGGGACTGCCCAAGGCGGAGGTGCAGGAGCGGGTCGACGAGGCCGCCCGGCTGATGCGGCTCGGTCCGCTCCTGGACCGGCGACCACACCGGCTGTCCGGCGGGGAGCAGCAGCGCGTCGCGCTTGCTCGCGCCCTGGTGCGACGACCGCGCGCGTTCCTCATGGACGAACCCCTCACCAATCTGGACGCGGAGCTGAGGGCGGACATGCGCACGGAGATCAAGCACCTGCAGGGGGAACTGGGGACGACGATGGTCTACGTCACCCACGACCAGGTCGAGGCGATGTCGCTCGGTCACAGAATCGCCATCCTCAACAAGGGCCGCGTCGAGCAGATCGGCACGCCGCTGGAGGTCTACGACCGTCCGGCGAGTCTCTTCTGCGCCGCGTTCATCGGCTCCCCGCCGATGAACCTGATCGAGGTGGAGGTGGCCGACGGGAAGCTGCGCAGTCAGGGCGGACTGGTCCTCACGCCACCGCCAGGCCTGCCGCGCGACCGTCGCCTGGTGGCAGGCGTCCGTCCGGAGGCGCTGGAAGTCACAGAACCAGGGGCGGAAGGTTCGGTCCCGGCCCGCGTGGTCTCGGCGGAGTGGCTGGGCGACGAAATCATCTACGTGGTCGACCACGGCGGCCAGCGCGACGTACGAGTTCGGATGGCACCGACTGTCCGTTTCGCTGCTGACGCACCGGTCGGGCTGCGGCACACCGGCGGGCCCCCGCCGGTCTACGACGTGGACACGGAAGAGCTGGTGGCCTGATGGGAACCGTGGCAGTACACGGGCTGCGCAAGTCCTTCGGCAAAGTCCAGGCCCTGGACGGGGTGACGCTGGACGTGCCGGACGGCTCGTTCTTCGTCGTGCTGGGGCCCTCCGGGGCAGGCAAGACGACGACCCTGCGAGCGATCGCCGGCCTTGAGAAGCTTGACGCCGGGTCGGTGCACCTGGACGGGCGGGACGCGACCGGTGACACCCCGGCCGCACGCGACCTGGCCATGGTCTTCCAGAGCTACGCCCTCTACCCGCGACGCACGGCGTACGAGAACATCGCTTCGCCGCTGCGGGCCCGCCGTTGTTCTTCGAGCGAGATCGCCGCTGCCGTCGAGCAGATGTCGAGCCTGCTGCACATCGAACGTCTGCTGCAGCGTCGTCCCGCGCAGATGTCGGGCGGTGAGATGCAGCGCGTCGCCCTGGCCCGGGCGCTGGTCCGTCGCCCGCGCGCGTTTCTCATGGACGAGCCGCTGACGAACCTCGACCTCAAGCTCCGCGTCGAGATGCGCACCGAGCTCACCCGCATCCACCGGAGCCTCGGCGGAACCTTCGTCTACGTGACCAACGACCAGGTCGAGGCCCTGTCCATGGCCGACCAGGTCGCGGTCCTCAAGGAGGGGAAGGTGCAACAGGTCGGAACGCCGACCGAGGTGTACGAGCGCCCGGCCAACCAGTGGGTCGCAGGCTTCGTCGGGAGCCCGTCGATCAGTCTGCTCGCCTGCCACGCCGAGGGAGATCGTCTGGTCGGGGCGGAAGGCTGGACGCTGCCGCGGCCCCGCTGGACCACGGCTGAGGACCGTCGTCCGCTGCTGCTGGGCCTGCGGGCGGAGGACCTGTCAGTCGAGCGGCGTGGGGACGCGTCGTTGCCGGGTGAGCTCTACGGCCTTGAGCCGCTCGGTGACCGAACGGTGGTCGACGTCCAGGTGGGGACGGAGATGCTCAAGGTCAAGGCACGACCCACCTTCACCGCCACGCCGGGCGAGCGGCTGCATGTCACGGTCGACCTGGACCGTGCGCACCTGTTCGACGCGGGCACCGGGCTGGCGCTGTCCGAGACCGGGAGGTAACCGCCCGGGAGGTAACAGCACAGGGCGGCGACGTCACCGTGCGCCCGCACGTGGCGATCGAGCCTCGGCCGGACCGTCACCGGTGAGCACGGCCTGACGACGCTGAAGCGGCCATGGCCCGAGAAGGCGATCGGTGGCGCGGAGCGTCGCCCTGCAGCCATGGCCAGGGCCACGTTCGACCCGCCCGGCAACCCCGGCCCCGACGAGGTCGTGTGACCCGTTCGTTCACGCGCGTGGCGCGATCGCCCAGGTCACACCGGACATCACCAAGAACATCACAGGAGGCGACGCAATGAGTGACCCGATGGACGTCCTGGCCCCCGAGCACCGGCGGCTCCGGATCGGCGACGCCTGGCGCGACGCCGCCGGTGGAGCCACCTTTGCCGTCGAGGACCCGGCCACCGGCAAGACCATCGCCGAGGTGGCGGACGCCGACGTCGTCGACGGGCTCGCCGCTCTGGACGCGGCGAGCAAGGCGATGGCGCAGTGGGCGGCGACGCCGCCGCGAAAACGGTCAGAGTTGTTGACGGCGACGTACCGGGCACTGACCGAGCGATCCGAGGAGGTCGCCCGGCTGATAACGCTCGAAATGGGCAAGCCTCTCGCCGAGGCTCGGGCAGAGGTGGCCTACGGCGCCGAGTTCTTCCGTTGGTTCGCCGAGGAGGCGGTGCGCGTCGAGGGGCGCTACAACACCGCTCCCAATGGTGGATATCGCATCCTCACCGTGCCGAAGCCGGTCGGACCGTGCGTCTTCGTGACGCCCTGGAACTTTCCGCTGGCGATGGGCGCCCGCAAGATCGCTCCTGCGCTGGCGGCGGGCTGCACGACGATCACCAAGCCGGCTGCCCAGACGCCACTCACCATGCTGTTCCTGGCCCGCATCATGGAGGAGGTCGGCGTTCCCCCGGGCGTCGTCAACGTCGTGACGACCAAGCGTTCCGGCAAGGTGGTCTCAGCACTGCTGGCCGACCGCCGGACCCGCAAGCTTTCGTTCACCGGGTCGACCGAGGTCGGGCGCGTGCTGCTACGACAGGCGGCGGACAACGTGCTGCGCACCTCCATGGAACTGGGCGGCAACGCGGCCTTGATCGTGTGTGCCGACGCCGACCTGGACGTCGCGGTCGACGGTGCCATGGTGGCCAAGATGCGCAACATCGGGGAGTCCTGCATCGCGGCCAACCGAATCTACGTCGAGGAGCCGGTGCGCGAGGAGTTCACGGCGCGCTTCGCCCAGCGGATGGGCGCGCTCTCGGTGGGCCATGGTCTCGACGACGGCGTGGACGTCGGGGCGTTGATCGACGACGCCTCGGTCGCCAAGATCGACGAGCTTGTCGCCGACGCGGTCGATCGCGGCGCCCGTGTCCTGCTGGGCGGCGAGCGTCCGGATGGGCCGGGCCACTTCTACCCGCCCACGGTCCTCGTCGACGTGCCCGAAGACGCGCGGATACTGGAGGAGGAGATCTTCGGCCCGGTGGCGCCGATCATCTCGTTCACGTCCGACGCCGAGGTGATCGCGAAGGCCAACGACACCGAGCACGGCCTGGTCGGATACGTCTTCACCCGAGACCTCCAGCGGGCGCTCCGGTTCACCGAGGGGCTGGAGACGGGGATGGTCGGCATCAACCGTGGTCTCATCTCGGACCCGTCAGCTCCGTTCGGAGGCGTGAAGCAGTCGGGGATCGGCAAGGAGGGGTCGCACGAGGGCATCCTCGAGTACCTCGACGTCACCTACGCGGCGATCGACCTACCGTGACCGGCCCCGTCCGAGCCCGGGAGCCCGGCGCGCGCCCGCGCCACCCGGCAGCCAACCTTGCCGACGCCGTCCCGGTCTCGCAGGTGACCTGGACGTCCGCCCAGCAGATCACCGCCGACGTTCCAGAGAGGCACCGACATGCTTGAGACCGTCCGCGGACCACGCCAGCTGATAGTGGGCGAAGGGGTCGCGCAGAACATCCCACGAGTGGTGGCCGAGTGTGGCTCGCGGGTCCTCATCGTGACCGACCGGGTTCTTCTGGGGCAGCCGGGCGTGGCCGAGATCGTGGCCGCCGTGCGGGAGAAGGTCGCGGTCGTCGGGGTGTTCGCCGACGCGACTCCGGACGTGCCACTCACCGACGTCGACCTGGGCGTCTCGGCCGCCGCGGAGGTGGACGCCGACGTGATCCTCGCCATCGGGGGTGGCACGGTGATCGACCTCGCCAAAATCGTCGGCGTCATCCGGCGCCACGGTGGGACGCCGCGCGACTTCTACGGCGAGTCGAAGGTGCCGGGGCCGACGATTCCTCTCGTCGCGGTCCCGACGACGTCAGGCACCGGCTCCGAGCTCACGCCCGTCTCGGTGTTGACCGACCCGGACCGCGAGCTGAAGGTGGGGGTCTCCAGCGTCCACATCGTGCCCGACTTCGCCATCGTCGACCCCGAGCTCACCTACACCTGCCCTGCGACCGTCACCGCCCACTCCGGCATCGACGCGTTCTGTCACGCGGTGGAGAGCTACACCGCGCGCCCCCGGCCCCACGGACCGCGCGACCCGGTGGAGCAGGTCTTCCTCGGCCGCAACCCGATCACCGATCACTACGCGCTCCTGGCCGCGGAGCGGATCGCCCGCAGCTTGCCCCGTGCCGTCAAAGACGGAGGCGACAAGGACGCGCGCGCGGACATGTCCTATGCGTCCATGCTGGCCGGGATCGCGTTCTCCCACGCGGGCAACGCGGCTCCGCACGCCCTCCAGTACCCCATCGGCGCGGCCACCCACACGCCGCACGGCCTGGGCGTCGGACTGCTGCTGCCCTACGCGCTGGACGCGGCCAGGGATGCCATCAGCGACCGGTTGGCCGTCCTCGCCAGGGTGTGCGGGCTCGACGTGACCGACGCCTCGGATGCCGAGGCCGCAGACCTGTTCCTCACCTGGCTCCACGGGCTCCTTGCCGACATCGGCATCCCTGCCACCCTGGCGGACATCGGCGTGGCACGCGCCGACCTCCCGCGCTTCGCGGAGATGGCCACCGGCGTCACCCGCCTGATCCAGAACCATCCAGGCCCGACCGACACCGCCAGCCTGACCGCGATCCTCGAAGCGGCCTGGACCGGGGACCGGACCCGACGCGTCCTGACTCCGGAGCAGAGATAAGGGGGAGCCGGCGCCGACGACCGCCGTGGAGGAGCGCGGCCCGGCCTCGGGCCGCGCCGAGGCAAGGGCAGGGGCGGACGGGGACGAACCGGCGGCGGCGCGCGGAGTGACGCGTGCTCAGACGAGGGCGAGCTGGCGGTCGGGGGACCGGCGCCGGCGCCAGCGCCGGGCCTGGCCGCCGACGCCGTAGGTCTCGGCCAGCGCCCGCACCTGCTCGGCGATCCGGCGGCGGTAGCCCTCCTCGGCGACCTGGCCCTTGCCGTACAACGCCTGGTAGCGCGGCACCAGGCCGGGGTGCTCGCGCTCCAGCCAGCCCAGGTAGCCCTCGCGCACCCCGGACGGCAGGCGCAGCACGACCGGCGTCACGCTGACCGCCCCCGCCTCCGCCGCGCGCCTGACCGTGGCCAGCAGATGATCGCTGGAGTCGGTCACGAGCGGCAGGATCGGCGCCATCAGCACCCCGCAGGGGATGCCGGCGTCGTTCAGCGCGGCGCAGACCTCCAGCCGCCGCTGCGGCGTCGCGGCCCCGGGCTCCACGGCCCGCCGCACCCGGTCGTCGACGAAGCCGACCGACACCATCACGCCGACCTGGGTCACCTTCGCGGCGTCGCGTAACAGGTCCAGGTCGCGCAGGATCAGGGGGCTCTTGGTCAGTACGGTGAACGGGTTGGCCGCGTCGGCCAGCGCCCGCACGACGCCCGGCATCAGGCGGTAGATCTCCTCCGCCGGCTGGTAGCAGTCGCCGGTGAGGCCGAGCGCGACCGGCTCGCCGCTCCAGCGCGGGGAGGCGAGCTCACGGCGCAGCCGGCGGGCCAGGTCGGTCTTGACGACGATCCGGGTGGAGAAGTCCCGGCCCGGATCCAGGCCGAGGTAACGGTGCCCGCGCCGGGCCGCGCAGTAGCCGCAGCCCGCCTCGCACCCGCGGTAAGGGCTCGCGGCCCAGGTGAAGGGCAGCTCGGCGGCGTCGGGCACACGCTCCAGCGCGGCGCGCGCGGGCACCTCGTAGCAGGTGATGCCGTCGAACACACGCGTGACGGCCTGCCGCTCGATGCGCGGGCGGGCGGGGCCCGCGCCGACGATCGACTGCTGCTCAGCGCTGACGATCGACTGCTGCTCAGCGCTGACGATCGCCTGCGGCTTAGCGCTGACGATCGCCTGCGGCTCGGCGCCGACGATCGCATGATGCTCGGCACTGACGGTCGCATGCTGCTCGGCGGGCCGCGCCGTGCCCTGGTCCCCGGAGCCGGCGCCGGGGCGGGAAGTGGCGTCGCGACGCATGAGGATCAGTAGAACACGCATTCGACCCTCACGCCAAGTACCCACGCCCGGCCCAGGCGCGGCATCGGGGAAGGGCCGGGAGCGCATCGATCCACTTTCGTTGCGAACGCATGAAGTTCTGTTCATCCACGTCATAAGTGGCTAATCTCGTCGCATCGCCCCAGCCCGGGGGCCACACCCATGGAGAGCGGACGTGACGATGGCACGGTGGTTGGGCCGGTTGCTCCTGCCGGTCGTCGTCGGCGTGCTCACCCTCGCCGCCCTGGCCGCTCCCGCCTCGGCCCACGGCCAGCTCGCGATGTCCACCCCGGCCAAGGACAGCACGGTGAAGACGCCGCTGGAGTCGCTGCGGCTCTACTTCACCGAGGCGCCCGCCCCGAACGCCTACTTCACCGTCACCGCGCCCAACGGCGCCCGCGTCGACCAGACCTGGACACACGGGCAGCCGGAACGGCTCGACAAGCCGGTCCAGGAGTACAACCTCGTCAACGGCGTGTGGGAGCCGAGCGTCTACAACACCGGATTCCCCGCGGTGATCCCCGTCGCCTACTGGCCCGAGCAGGGCGAGTACGTCGTCCACTACCTCTCGATCGCCTCCGACGGGGAGCCCGTCAAGGGAGACCTGCGCTTCACCTACAAGGGCAGGACCACGGCGCCGCCCAAGGGCTGGCAGGCCCCCACCAACGAGCCCGACGCCATCCTGCTCGCCTCGGCCGAGCCCGGAGGCGGCGCCACCGCCGACGCGACGCCCCAGAGCAGCGGCGGCGCGCTGGGCCCTGTGGCCCCCTCCCAGGCGAGCACCGGCTCCGCCGCGGGCCCTGCCGCCGTACCCGAGACCGGCGCCGCCACGGCCCCCGCCGCGCGGACGGCGGCGGGCCAGGACGACTCCGGCACCGGCCTGTCGGTGTGGCTGGTGCCCGCGCTCCTCGTCGTGGGAGCGGGCGCCCTGGTGCTGCGCGCGGCGCGGCGGCCCGCCCCGTCCACCGGCGCCGCCCCGGCGCGTACGGCG
>QFZU02000160.1 GCA_003260025.2 Microbispora triticiradicis
CGGCTCGGGCGCGGCCGGCGCCGGCTCGGCGGCGGCCGGAGCGGCGCCCGCCTCGGAGTCGATCAGCGCGAGCTCGGCGCCGACCTCGACCGTCTCGTCCTCAGCCACAATGATCTTGGTCAGGTAGCCGGCGGACGGCGAAGGGATCTCGGTGTCGACCTTGTCCGTCGACACCTCGAGCAGCGGCTCGTCGGCCTCGACGCGCTCGCCTTCCTTCTTCAGCCAGCGGGTGACGGTGCCCTCGGTAACGCTCTCGCCGAGCTGGGGCATGGTTACGGAGACCGGCATGGTTTCTTCTCTCGCGTTCGCTAGGAGGGCTTCAGTTGTGGACGTGCAGCGGCTTGCCGGCCAGGGCCAGCATCGCCTCGCCGAGGGCCTCGGACTGGGTCGGGTGCGGGTGGATCAGCTGGGCGACGTCGGTGGCCGTGGCCTCCCAGTTGAAGATCAGCTGGGCTTCCGCGATCAGCTCGCCCACCCGGCTGCCGACCATGTGGACGCCGAGCACCCGGCCGTCGCGCTCGGCGACGACCTTGACCTCGCCCTGAGTCTGCAGGATCTTGCTCCGGCCGTTCCCCGCGAGGTTGTAGCTCAGCTCGACGACGTCGTGGCCGCGCTCGCGGGCGACCGACGTGGCGACGCCGACCGACGCGACCTCGGGCTCGGAGTAGGTGATGCGCGGGACGCCGTCGTAGTCGATCGGGACCGGGTTGAGCCCGGCGATGTGCTCGGCCACCAGGATGCCCTCGGCGAAGCCGACGTGGGCGAGCTGCAGCGTGGGGATCAGGTCGCCCACGGCGTACACGCCCGGCACGCTGGTCTGGCAGAACTCGTCGACGAGCACGTAGCCGCGCTCCGTCGAGACGCCGTTCTCCTCGTAGCCGAGACCGGCCGAGACCGGGCCGCGGCCGACCGCGACGAGCATGATCTCGGCGTCGAGGGTCTTGCCGTTCTCCAGCGAGACGACGACCCCCGTGCCGGTGGTCTTGACGCTCTCGAACCGGGCGCCCAGCTCGTACTTGATGCCCCGGCGGCGGAAGGCGCGCTCCAGCAGCTTGGAGCTCGACTCGTCCTCCAGCGGCAGCAGGTGCGGCAGCGCCTCGACGATCGTGACCTCGGCCCCGAACGAGCGCCACACGCTGGCGAACTCGACGCCGATGACGCCGCCGCCCAGGATGACCACCGAGGACGGCACCCGGTCCAGGACCAGCGCGTGGTCGCTGCTGATCACCTTCTCGCCGTCGATGTCGAGGCCGGGCAGCGACTTCGGCACCGAGCCGGTCGCCAGCACGACGTTGCGGCCCTCGAAGACCTGGTCGCCGACCGCCACGCGGTTGGGGCCGGCCAGGCGGCCCTCGCCCTCGACCACGGTGATCTTCTTGCTCTTGATGAGCCCGGCGAGGCCCTTGTAGAGGCCCCCGATCACCTTGTCCTTGTACGCGTGGACGCCGGGGACGTCGATGCCCTCCAGCCGGGTGCGCACACCGAACGACTCGCCCTCACGGGCCTGGTCGGCCAGCTCGGCCGCGTGCAGCAGCGCCTTCGTGGGAATGCAGCCGCGGTGCAGGCAGGTGCCCCCGACCTTGTCCTTCTCGATGAGGACGACGTTCATGCCGAGCTCGGCCGCCCGCAGGGCACAGGCGTAACCACCGCTACCGCCACCTAGGACGACGATGTCGTAGGGGCCGCTGCCATCAGCCACTGGAATGCTCCTTGGTCGTATTCACTCCGCCGGATGAGTCCGGCGGCATCTTCTCACTAGTCCCAGGCGATCATGGCCCCGGCCCGCGGGCACGCCGCCACACGCCGTCTTCTGTCGGTCCGGCCTGGTGTCGGGCCGTCTTCCTGTTAAACAGCCCGCTCGGACGTGCCGTTCCCGGCGTACCGCTCCGCGATCGCGACGAGCGTGCGGGTCAGCGCGCCGGTGCCGCCCTTGGGGGTGTAGCCGTGCGGCTCGCCCTTGTTGAACGCGGGCCCGGCCATGTCCACGTGCGCCCACGGGACGCTCTGCGGCACGAACTCCCGCAGGAAGATGCCCGCGGCGAGCATGCTGCCCCAGCGCTCGGGCTGGAGGTTGGCGATGTCGGCGACCGCGGAGTCGAGCCCCTTGCGCAGCTCGGCGGGCAACGGCATGCCCCAGGCGCCCTCGCCCTGCTCGCCGGCGATGCGGACGACCTCCTCGCGCAGCGCGTCGTCGTTGGCCATCACCCCGGACGTACGCCAGCCCAGCGCGACGATCTGGGCGCCGGTGAGGGTGGCGACGTCGATGATCACGTCGGGCGCGTCCTCGATGGCGCGGGCGATGCCGTCGATCAGTACCAGGCGGCCCTCGGCGTCGGTGTCGAGCACCTCGACGGTCTTGCCGCTGTAGGTGTGCAGGACGTCGGAGGGGCGCTGGGCGCTGCCGGAGGGCATGTTCTCGGCCAGGCAGAGGTAGCCGACCGCGTTGACGGGCAGGCCCAGCCGGGCGATCGCGAGGAGCGCGCCGAACACGGCGCCCGCGCCGCCCATGTCGGACTTCATCCAGTCCATCGCGGCGCTGGGCTTGAGGGACAGCCCGCCGGAGTCGAACGTGATGCCCTTGCCGACGAAGGCCACCTTCCGGGAGGCCTCGGGATGGCTGTAGGCGAGACGGACCAGGCGGGGCGGGTTGACCGAGCCCTGGCCGACGCCGACGATGCCGCCGAACCCCTCCTCCTTGAGCCGGACCTCGTCCCAGACCTCGACGGAGAGGCCGGCCTCGGCGCCCTTCTCCTGCGCGATCTCGGCGAAGCGCGCGGGCCACAGGTCGGACGGCGGCGTGTTCACCAGGTCGCGGACGAGGGTGACCGACTCGGCGACCGTCGCCGAGCGCTCGGCGGCCTCCTCGGCCCCGGCCGCGCCGGACAGGACGACGATCTCGCCGACGGGCGGCTTGCGGTCGCCGCCGGTGCGGTATCGCGTGAAGTCGTAGGCGCCCAGCAGGCCGCCCAGCGCCACGGCCGCCGCCTCCGCGGCCGTGCGGGCGGGCAGGGCGAGCGCCGCGGACGGCGTGCCGGCGAGCGACCGTACGGCCGCTCCGGCCGCCCGGCGCAGGGTTTCCTGGTCGTAGTCGCCTTCGGGCACCTCGCCGAGGCCGACGGCGACGGCGACGGGCGCGGGCAGCGCGCCGAAGGTCGGAATCTTCACGACCTCCTCGGCCTTGCCCGTGAACCCCATCGTCGTGAGGATCTCGGTCAGCCGCCCGTCCAGGGCCTGGTCGAGGCCTTCGCCGCCCGGGGCCGTGCGTGGGCCGTCGGGGGTCGTGTGGATGCCGACTATGAGGGCGCCGGTCTCGGTCGAGACCGCGTCAGACGCGTTGATACGCACTGTGGTCACGTGAGCCGATGCTAGCTGGGCTTACTCGGCTACGCATAAACGAGGGTTCATCCCATCTATGGGCGCGCTCGATGGTGCTGATGGAAACAGCACCAAATGGCAGATAATGCTAATGTGGTTAGCACCATGTTGCTCATGCTCGATCTCAACGACCCGCGTCCCCTGCACGAGCAGGTGAGCGCGGCCATCAAGCGCGCCATCACCACCGGGGACGTCGCGCCGGGCGACCGGCTGCCACCGGCCCGGGACCTGGCCGCCGCGCTGGGAGTCAACGCCAACACGGTCCTGCGGTCGCTGCGCGAACTGCGGGACGAGGGCCTGCTGGAGTTCCGCCGGGGGCGCGGCGTATCCGTGCTCCGGCGGCCCGACGGGCGTGCGGCGCTCCGCGAACGCGTGCGTGACCTGCTCGACGAGGCCGCCCAATACGGGGTCGGTCCCGAAGACGTCCTCGGCATCGTCAAGGAACTCATGAAGGAATCGCCATGACCCACCCGCACCGGACCTCCGACACGGGCGTGCGCGCCCGCTTCCTCCTGGCCACCGCGGCCTGGACCGTCCTGGTCGCCGCCGTGCTCGTGGCGGTGCCGCTGGCGTTCGCCGGCCGGCTCCCCGATCCCGTCGCGAGTCACTGGGGGCCGTCCGGACAGCCCGACCGGTCCATGCCGCCGGCCGCGCTGACGCTCTTCGCCCTGGTGTGGGCCGTCGTCGCGGGGACGAGTCTCGTCGGGCTGGCGCGGACGCGGGGGGAGATCCGCAGGGCGACGCGCGTGTGGTTCGCCGCCGGGCTGGGCTGGACCGGCGCCTTCCTGATCGGCGTCCAGGCCGTGACGGTCGCCGCCAACCTCGGCCGGGACGACTGGAGCCGGGCGGCCTCGCCGAGCTGGGAGATCGTGGTGGTCGTCGGCGTCGCGTTCGCGGTCGGGGCGCTGGGCCGGCTCGCCGGGCGGCTCGGCCCGGACGACGCGCCGCCGGAGCGGGAGCGGCCGGGTCCGCTGATCGACCTCGACACCCGGAAGCGGCCGGTATGGGTGTCCACCGCGACGGCGCCCTGGGCGGTGGGACTGGGGGTCGTGGCGTTCGCCGCGGCGCTGTCGTTCGCCGCGGCCGCCCTGTGGGGCCTCGCCCCCGCGGGCTGGTCCACCGCCCTGCCGCTCGCCCTGGCGGCCGTGATCGGGCTGGCGGTGTCGTCGGTCTCGGTACGGATCGCGCCCGAGGGGCTGACCATGGCGTTCGGCCCGCTGCGGTGGCCCTCGCGCACCGTGCGGCTGGACCGGATCGAGCGGGCCTGGGTGGAGTGGAGGTCGCCTGTGCAGGTGGGCGGATGGGGTGTCCGCGGCCTGCCCGGCAGGGCCACCGTCATGATCCGCGGAGGTGACTGCCTGGTCGTGCGCTACACCTCCGGCGGGCAACTCGCCGTCAGCGTGGACGACGCCGAGACCGGCGCCGCCCTGCTCAACGCCCTCGCCGCCCGCAGGACCGCCTGACCATCGCCGGGCCGCCCGACCGCCTCGCCGTGCCTGCCGCGCGGCGGGACCGGCGTCCGCCTACCGCCCGTTCCTGTTCGAAAGGTGATGACCGTGGTCCGCCGTAACGCCGATGTCTGCCTCTTCCTCCTCGTCGCGTTCGGGGCCTCGTGGCTGATCGCGCTGCCCGTCTGGCTGGGGGCCGTACGGCTCGCCACGCCGGCCTTCGCGCTGGTCGGAGGATTGATGATGCTGACGCCCTCCCTCGGCGTACTGGCCGTGTGGGCCCTGCGGCGGCGCGGCACGCCGCTGAAGGAGTGGGCGCGGGCGACGGGGCTCACGCTCGGACCGGACCGGGGGAGGACCGCCGCGCTCCTGGCGACGGCCCTGCTCGGCGTGCCGCTTCTCGTGGCCGTCGCACTCCTGATCAGTGCTGCCGCCGGCGTGGTGAGCCTCGATTTCGCCGGGCTCAGCCTCTTCCGCGCGCAACTCGGGGCGGTCCTGGGGCAGGTTCCCATGGACCCGCGGATCCTGTATGTCGTGCAGGCCGTACAGGCCGTGCTGATCGCCCCGTTCCTGAACGCGATTCCCGCGCTCGGAGAGGAGTGGGGCTGGCGGGGCTGGCTGCTGCCGCGCCTGCTCGGCGATCCCGCCGTCACGCCCCCGCCCGCCGCCGGTCACGAAAACGCCGAGGTCGCGCACGCCGGGAACGTCAACGCGGAGGTCGCGCACGCTGGGACTTCTGACGCGGAGGTCGTCGGTGCCGGGGGCGTGAACGCCGGGGGCGCGGGTACCGGGGGCGGGAACATTGGGGCTGCGGGGGAGCGGCGCGGGCGCCGGGTATGGCTCGCGCTGGCGCTGTCCGGGGTGATCTGGGGCCTCTGGCACGCACCCCTGACGCTGAAGGGGTACAACTACCCGGCACTCGGCGCCTGGGCGGCGGTGCTGTTCGTCGGCTTCTGCGTCGTCTTCGGGGCGCTGCTCGGCTGGATGCGGCTGCGCTCGCGCAGCGTGTGGCCCGCGGTCATCGCACACGGCTCGCTGAACGCGGTGACGGGGCTGGCGCTGCTCCTCGGTGACGCGGACGCCCCGCCGAACCCGGCGCTCGCCGGTGTCACCGGGGCCGTCGGCTGGGCGCTGCTCGCGGTCGTCGTGTTCGTCGCCTTCCGGCTGCGTCCCGTAGTGTCCGCGCCGCGCTGACCCGCCCGGCCGCCGAGGCCGCCGGTGGTCCGGCGGCCGAGCCCGTCGCGGGCTGCCGGGTCCCTGACGGCGAGCCCCTGTTGAATCGGCACGTGCCGGACGATGTCAGACGAGGACGGCGGCGGCCAGCAGCGTCGCGGTCGTGGCCGTCTCCACCAGGGCGCCGAGCACGTCGCCCGTGATGCCGCCCAGTCGCCGTACGGCCCGGCGGCGCAGCAGGGCGGCGGACACCAGCCCGGCGGCCATCGCCAGGAGCAGACCGGTGGTGACGCTCAGACGCGAATCGCCCGAGAGGCGGTACAGCAGCCCGGCGGGCCGGACTCCCACGTCGGCGGCCGCCACCGCGACGCGCTCGGCAGCGATGGACGGGCCGGAGTGGTCGCTGGGAGAACCCTGCGCGAATCCGATCAGGGCCGAGACCGCGTCCAGGTGCGGCGGGCTGATCGCGACGAGAGCGAGGAGGCTCACGACGGCAGCGGTGACGACGGTCGTCGCGACGGCCGCGCCCCGCCCCACGGTGCCCGCGACCAGAGCGCCGAGGCCGCCTGGCCGGGCGGCGGGCACCCCCGGGCGGCAGGCCCAGGTGACGGCCAGCCTGCCGGTCGCGGCGGCCGTCACCAGCATGGCCCAGGCGAACGGGCCGGCCCGCTGGAGGGTCGCGACCTGGAGGAACAGGGTGATCAGGATGGTGACGACCCCGAACGGCCCGATGTCGGAGCGCTTCAGTACGTCGAGCGCCCCCTGGGCCGGCTTTCCGCTGCCGAGCCCGTCGGCGAGGTCCGCGAGGCCGTCGAGATGCAGGGCCCGGGTCAGCCACGCGAGCGTCCCGACCGCGAGGACGGCGGCGATCAGCGACGAGCCGGACGCCGCCCAGGCGGCCACGAACACGGCGGAGCCCGCCACGCCGAGGGCCATCCCGACGAACGGCGCCAGGGACATGGCGCGGCCCACCACGGAGCGGTCGGCCCGTACGGGCGGCACCGGGAAGATCGTGAGGGTTCCCACGGCGAACCACCAGGCCGCACCGGGATTTTCGCGGGGGTCAGAGGGCACGGGGGACGATCGTAGTGGCCCCCCGCTCCCCGGCCCCCGGCTCGCGGCTCCTGGCCTGCTGCCGGGGAGGGCGGTGGCGCTGTGGCGATCAGATCGGCAGGGGGACGACCCGGCCGGCGACCACGAGGGCGACCTCCTCGGACTCCCGGGCGAGGGCCTGGTTGAGGCGGCCGAGCGCGTCGCGGAAGAGCCTGCCGGCGGCGGTGGCCGGAATCACCCCCAGGCCGGTCTCGTCGCTCACCGCCACCACCCGGGCGCGGGTGCCTCGCCAGGCGTCCACCAGCGCCGCACACCGCGCTTCCACCCGGTCGAGGGCGAGGCGGCGGAGGTCTTCCGGGCGGGCGTCGTCCGGCCAGGCGCCGCACTCGTCGAACACGGCGGCGAGCCAGGTGCCGATCCCGTCGACCAGGAACGTCCCCCGGCCGCCGGACAGCACTGCCGCGAGATCGGTGGTCTCCACCGTTCGCCAGTGCGTGGGGCGTCGTTCCCGATGAGCCCGTACGCGGGCCAGCCAGTCCGGGTCGTCACCCCCGGAGGGCCCGGTGGCGACATAGGTCACCTCGGGCTCGGCGGCCAGGCGGAGTTCGGCCTCCTCGGACTTGCCCGACCGGGAACCGCCGAGCAGCAGCGTGCGGCGGGGCCGCCCGCCCCGTTGTGCGGCGCGGACGCCATTCGTCATCGTGACGTCCGGGGCCGGAGATCCGGCCGCGGGGTCACCCGCGCAGGTCTGGTCGCCGACGACGGCGGATCCGGCCGTGGTGGGAGAAGGTCCGTCCACGGTGTGCCGGACTCCGGTGACGTGGGCAGGACCGCCGGTGATCGGTGTGCCTGCCGTGTCGACGACGGCTCCGTCGGGGACAGTCTCCGCTCCCCAGAAGCCGAGCCTGCGGGCGAGTTCGCCCTCCGAGGGGATGCGGTGGCAGAGGTGCACCGCGACGATCCGGGTGCTCGGCGTCACCCGCCCCCGCCGGCGCAGGTCGCCCAGCCGTTCCGGCCGGTCCGGCAGATCGATGAGCACCACGTCGAAGGGCGCGTCGGGAGGCGAGCCCGGCTCGCCGCGGCCGGACGGCGGGCCCACGGCGTACAGCAGCCTGCCGCCGTCGGGCGTCGTGACCTCGCAGCCGTCCGAGGTGCGGAGTTCCCGGTATCCCTCGACCCCCGCGTGCGGCCCCACCGGAGCGTACGGTGCGATCGCGGTGGCCGTCTCCGGCGCCTGACCCGGCTCGGCCGGAGCGAGCCGTACGCGGTCGTCGACCAGGACGGACGCGGGCCGCCGGTGGCCGGGATCGAGGCGTCCGCAGGACGCGCAGGCGCAGCCGGGGACAGGCCAGCCCTGGAGCCCGCCGGTGCCCTCCACCCGGACCTTCATGTCGTCCCCCTTCCGCGATCCGCCGAGATCGGGTAGCCAGGATAGGGTCCGGCTGCACGGCCGTCGCGTCGCGGCGGCCCGGCGTGCGTCCCGGGCGCGGGGACGGCGAGGAAGCGAAGGAGCGGGTGCGGATGATTTGGCGGTGGCGTTACGAGGACGCGAACGGCGGCGAGGTCACGGACCGCCCGCTGCCCCGGGAGATCTTCTCCAGCCAGTCGGACGCGGAGTCGTGGCTGGGGGAGAGCTGGCGTGAACTCCTGGAGGCCGGCGTCGAGCAGGTGTCGCTGCTGGAGGACGAGCGGGTCGAATACTCGGGGATGTCCCTGCGCGCCGAGTGAGGCGCGCGGCGCTCGCCGCCCGGACCCCGTGAACGCGGGAGCCGGGCGGCGCGCCGACATGATCGGGCTGAGCCTCAGGGACGGCTGGACGGGCTGACGGTCTTGGCCGGGTCACGCTCGACGACGGGCTCCAGCACGTCGTCGATCTTCTTCAGCACCTCGGCGTCGAGCTTCACACCGGTGGCCTTGACGTTGTCGCGCACCTGCTCCGGCTTGGTCGCCCCGACGATGGCCGACGACACGTTGGGGTTCTGCAGCACCCACGCCACCGCGAGCTGGGCCATCGACAGGCCGAGGTCGGCCGCGATCGGCTTGAGGTCCTGCACCCGCCGCAGCACGTCGTCCCGCATCAGCCGGTTGATGAAACCCGAGCCGGTGGAGTCGGTGGCGCGCGACCCGGCCGGCGGCGGCTGGCCGGGCAGGTACTTGCCGGTCAGCACGCCCTGCGCGATGGGCGACCAGACGATCTGGCCGAGGCCCTCCTTCTCGCACAGCGGCACGACCTCGGACTCGATGACCCGCCACAGCATCGAGTACTGCGGCTGGTTCGACACCAGCCGGTCGAACCCCATCTCGTCGGCGATCTTCAGTGCCCGCGCGATCTGGTCGGCCGACCACTCGCTGACGCCGACGTAGAGGACCTTGCCCTGCCGCACGAGGTCGTCGAACGCGCGCAGGGTCTCCTCCAGCGGCGTCTCGACGTCGAAGCGGTGTGCCTGGTAGAGGTCCACGTAGTCGGTCTGCAGGCGGCGGAGCGAGCCGTTGATCGACTCCGTGATGTGCTTGCGGGACAGGCCCCGGTCGTTCTTCCCCTCACCCGTCGGCCAGTAGACCTTCGTGAAGATCTCCAGCGACTCGCGGCGCACGCCTTTCAGCGCGCGGCCGAGCACCTCCTCCGCCCGGGTCCCGGCGTAGACGTCGGCGGTGTCGAAGGTCGTGATCCCCTCGTCGAGGGCCGCGCGGACGCACTCGACGGCGGCGTCCTCCTCCACCTGGGAACCGTGGGTGATCCAGTTTCCGTAGCTGATCTCACTGACCATGAGGCCGCTGCGGCCAAGATGACGGTATTCCATGCCTCTGACATTAGGTCATGAGTCTCGGCACCCCGATGATCGGATCGCGGTAAGGTGCCCGGCGTGCGCCGGTTGATCTCTTCTCGTCCCGTACGGCTGGCACTGCTGGCCGCGCTGGTCGCGGGGGCCGCCGCCGGGCTGGTCCTGGCCGCGCGGCGACGCCGGGCCGCCACGCCTGTAGGGCCGTCCCGGGCCACCACCTCGCCGCCCCAGGGGGAGAGCGGGGACGCGGAGGCCCGGCGCGGCCCGGAGCCGGTGCTGGGGTGGGCCACCGAGGAGGACCTGGAGCGGTACCGGCGGCCGGAGGGCGGCGCTCCCGTCGCCCGCCTTCTGGGGGGACTCCCGCCGATCAAGGGGATCGTGCCGCCGCGCGGGACGAGGGCGCGCCGCTGGACGGTGGCGGCGGTCGTGTCGATCACCCTGCTGGCCCTCGGAGCGCAGGTGCTGGAGAGCGCCGTGTTCGCTCCGGACGCCTGGACGTCCTACGAACCGTGCCCGGCGGACGTCTGCGAGCCGGGGCAGGGCCCCGGCATCCTCTACTCGGTGGCCGACTGCACGGCGGACGAGTGCGGAGGCGAGGTTCCCGCATACCCTGAGGATAGGGAGCCCGTGACCGCGGAGCCGGAGACGTCTCCCGGCCCCCAGTGCGTGCTCCATCCGGCGCCCGCGGGGACGCCGGTCGTACGGCCGGTCTCCCGGCGTGTGACCGCCGGGGTCAACCGGCAGTGGCGGCGGATCGAACGCTGGCTCAGGGCGCACGCGCCGCGGACATACGCCTCCCTGAACGGCCCGGCGGCTCCGCGACTGGTGGCCAGGGCGGAGGAACGGCTCGGGACCCGGCTGCCCGACTCCCTGCGGGCGTCGCTGCTGCGTCACGACGGCTCCCGTGGCGGCGCGAGCTTCCGGTTCCCGACGTCCGACCTGATGATGAGCACGCGGGAGATGGTCTCCGCCTGGCCGGAGGCGTGCGGGCTGGGCGGCGTCCCCTTCGCCCGCGCCGTGGACTTCGGCGGCTACCTGGTGACCGACGCCGCCACCGGCGGAGTCGGCGCGGCGTCGCCGGAGTTGCCGTACTACCAGGCCGGCTGGTCGTCCTACTACGCGCTGCTTCGGGCCACGGCCGACGCACTCACACGGGACGCCGCAGTCGACGGTTTCCGGCCGGTGGTGCGTCGCGGCGCGCTGGACTGGACGTCCGCCTGATCCACGCGCGGGTGGCACCAAGCGGGCGTCGCCGTCCGGGACTCACCGTGCGGGGATCACGTCCGGGACTCACCGTGCGGAGATCAGCGGGCGGGCGTCACTTCTTCAGCTCGACCGGGATGCCGCCGGGCAGGACGGTGGGCTTGGGGAAGCGCAGGCGCCGCATCTGCGACGACCGCATCGCCGCGTAGAAGCCGATGCCCTTGAGGCTCTCGCCCGGGAACTTCTCCGCCGCCTCCTTCTTCACGCGTCCGGCGACGTAGAACGAGCCGGCCAGCACCAGCACCATCACGACCGGCAGGGACAGCGTGTAAACCAGGAGGACCGCCGAGCGGATCTGGATCGGGAACGGCACCATCGACAGCAGCATGATGACGAAGACGACGGGCAGGAAGTACTGCCCGGGCAGGCGCCGCGAGTCGACCCAGTCACGGGCGAACTTGCGCACCGGGCCACGGTCGCGTACGGGGAGCGCCCGCTCGTCTCCGCGCAGCATGGCCTCACGCTGCCTCGTCCGCAGCGCCTTGTCGCGCTCACGGGCCAGGCGATAGGCCTCTTTGCGGTTGGAGGGCGCGGTCACCGGGGAGCGGCGGCGGCCCTGCGCCTCGCTCCGTTTGGGAGTGGGACGGCCCTTGCCCGGGGTGCCGTGGGGCTTAGGATCCTCTACAGGGACGGGGGAGTCCTCCGCAGAGGTCTGGGTGCGACGTCGGAACACGTCGCCCAGCCTACCGGGAGTGCAACTTAGTGACGCCCTCGCGCGTTATGCGTAGGGTGAACCCAGGCGGTTCCGCCGCCTGGGCAAGGGGCTTTAGACGGCTGGGGTCACCCACGCAGGACCTTGGAGAAGGGGACGGCCGACGCGCATGAGCGTGATGAAGAGACTTTCCATGATCTTCAAGTCCAAGGCCAACAAGGCCTTGGACAAGATGGAGGATCCGCGGGAGACGCTGGACTATTCCTATCAGCGGCAGCTTGAACTGCTGCAGAAGGTCCGCCGTGGCGTGGCCGACGTGGCCACCAGCCGCAAGCGGGTGGAGCTGCAGATCAACCAGCTCGAGAGCCAGACCTCGAAGCTGGAGAACCAGAGCAGGCAGGCGCTGTCGGCCGGGCGCGAGGACCTCGCTCGCGAGGCGCTGACCCGCCGCAACGGTCTGAACGCCCAGATCGCCGACCTGCGGCTCCAGTACAGCAACCTCCAGGGCGAGGAGGAGAAGCTCACTCTCGCCAGCCAGCGGCTCCAGGCCAAGGTCGACTCCTTCCGTACGAAGAAGGAGACCATCAAGGCCACCTACACGGCGGCCGAGGCCCAGACGCGGATCAACGAGGCGTTCTCCGGCATCTCGGAGGAGATGGGCGACGTCGGCCTGGCCATCCAGCGGGCCGAGGACAAGACCGCGCAGATGCAGGCCCGTGCCGGCGCGATCGACGAGCTGCTGGCCAGTGGAGCGCTGGACGACTTCACCGGGCAGCGCGACGACATCCAGGCGGAGCTCGACCGCATGGGCGGCGGCCAGGACGTGGAGCTCGAACTGGCCAGGATGAAGGCCGAGCTCGGTCAGGGCCCGGCGCCGCAGAGCGCCATCGAGGCGGGGCAGCAGGGCCAGGCGGCCCCGGCCGCCCAGCAGCACACGCAGCAGCTCCGTAAGCCGGGGGAGGGGTTGTGATAGTCCGGATCATGGGCGAGGGGCAGGTGGAGATCGCCCCCGCCGACATCGACGTGCTGAACGAGCTCGACGGCGAGCTTGAGGCCGCCATCGAGACGGACGACGAGACGCAGTTCCGTGCCAAGCTGCACGCGCTGCTCGACAAGGTCCGCGACGTGGGCAGGCCGCTGGCGGACGACTCCCTGGAGCCGTCCGAGCTGATCCTGCCGCCGGCCGACGCCTCGATCGAGGAGGTGCGGGAGATGCTCGGGGACACCGGGCTCATCCCCGGCTGATGACTTCCACGCGGTTCGCCCCTGATCGCGGCCTCAGCGTGCGGATGACCGTGACGATGTTCCTGCTCGGGCTGCTCTACGTGGCGTTCATGGCCGTCCTGGTCGCGGTGGGCGTCCGGGCGGTCATGGTCCTCGTGATCGCCGCGGGCCTCCTGCTGGTGCAGTACTTCCTCTCCGACAAGATCGCGCTGTTCGCGATGAACGGACGGGAGGTCTCCCCGCAGGAGGCTCCTGAGCTGCACGGGATCGTCGACCGGCTGAGCGCGCTGGCGGGGATGCCCAAGCCGCGGGTGGCGATCGCGGACTCAGACATGCCGAACGCGTTCGCCACGGGGCGCGACCAGAAGCACGCGGTGGTCTGCGTGACCACCGGCATCCTGCGCCGGCTCGACGCGCAGGAGCTGGAAGGGGTGCTGGCGCACGAGCTGTCGCACGTCGCCCACCGGGACGTCGCGGTGATGACGATCGCCTCCTTCCTCGGGATCGTGGCCGGGCTGATGACCCGCTTCTCGCTGTACGCCGGGCTGGGCAACCGCAGGGACAACAACGGCCCGCCGATCGGGCTGATCATCTTCGCGGTCTCGGGCCTGGTCTACGCCGTCAGCTTCCTGCTGACGCGGGCGCTGTCGCGGTACCGGGAGCTGGCCGCCGATCGCGCGGGAGCGCTGCTCACGCAGCGGCCGAGCGCCCTGGCCAGCGCCCTCACCAAGATCAGCGGGGATATCGCCCGGATCCCGACCCGGGACCTGCGCGAGGCCCAGCCGTTCAACGCCTTCTACTTCGCGCCCGCCCTGTCGGGCCAGAGCGTCGCCTCGCTGCTGTCGACCCATCCGCCGCTGGAGCGCCGGCTGGAGCAGCTCG
The DNA here is from genome assembly GCA_003260025.2 of Microbispora triticiradicis. Lineage (GTDB taxonomy): Bacteria > Actinomycetota > Actinomycetes > Streptosporangiales > Streptosporangiaceae > Microbispora > Microbispora triticiradicis. The sequence continues at coordinate 13,854 of QFZU02000160.1, forward strand.
CCAAGATCTCCGCGGCCCTGGGCCGCTGATGACGGGCCGGCTGATGGTTGCGACGGCTGATGATCGGGACGGGGCTGATGGTCGGGGGCCGCTGATGGGCCGGGAGCGCTGATGGGCTGGTTCGACGCCCTGCTCGGCCGGTCCAAGGCCGCGAGACCGAACCTGGACGCGTTGTTCGCCCTGCCGTCCGCCGCCGTCACCCTGCGCGCCGCCACCGGGTTCGCCCCGGCGGGCACCGGCTCGGTCTGCTTCCGGGCGGCCGAGGGAGGCGCGTTCGCCCGGCTCCAGCAGGAGATCGAGGCCCTGATGGGCGAGACGCAGGTGTCGCAGGACTCGTACGGGTACACCTGGGTGTCCGTGCGCAACCCCGACGTGGCCGGGCTCGTGACCGACCTGCACGCCGCGAACTCGTCGCTGGAGTCGGCCGGGTTCGGGCCCTCGCTGCTGTGCACGCTGGTGACGTTCGCCGATTCCTCGCAGCGGAAGCTGGCGATCGTCTATCTCTACAAGCGCGGCACGTTCTACCCGTTCGCTCCCGCCGGGGAGCCGCGCCGCGACAATGCGCTGGAACTGCAGGTGCGGGGCGTCCTCGACCAGGAACTCAAGATCGAGCCCGATCTCGCGAGCTGGTTCCCCGTCTGGGGCGCGCCGGGCCTGTGAGTGTCGTCGGCCACCGGAGGCAGCATGAGTGACTGGACCCACCTGAGACACACCGAGGCGGCGGCCCGGGAGATCGACCTGATGGCCGACGCCGTACGAGGACGGGACGGCGGCACGCCGGTCCCGACCTGCCCCGGATGGGACCTCCGGGCACTGGCCGAGCACACCGGGGCGGTCCACCGGTGGGCGGCCGCGATGGTCCGCGACGCCGCGGCGCACCGCTATCCCCGCGAGGAGATGGACCACGGGTATCCCGCCGACTTCACCGGCTTCGCCGACTGGCTGCGGGCCGGAGCCGTGCTGCTGACCGAGGCCATGAAGAGCCGCGACCCGGAGACGGAGGTCTGGGGCTGGGCGGGGGAGCGGAGCGCGGCGTTCTGGTCCCGGCGGCAGTTGCACGAGACCGTCGTCCACCGCGCCGACGCGGAGATCGCCCTCGGCATCGCGCCCGAAGTCGACGAGGACGTCGCGGCGGACGGGGTGGCGGAGTTCTTCGACGTGCTTCCGTACGCCCGGTGGCGGCCCCTGCTCGCCGAGCTGAAGGGCGACGGGGAGTCGATCTCCTGGCGGGCCGGTACGGGCCGGTCCTGGCTCGTCCGGCTCACGCCCGCCGGTTTCGCGTACGAGAGGTCGGACGTGGCCGGCGACGTGACCGTGCGCACGGAGACGACCGGGGATCTGATGCTGACCCTGTGGGGGCGGCGCGAACCCGCCGCGGTCGAGGGAGACGCCGCACTGCTGCACTGGTGGCGCGAACGCGCCCAGATCTGAGCGAGAGGCGCCCCCGAAGTGGCTTCGGGGGCGCCTCTCGCGTCTCGTTACGGCAGGGCGAGCATGCGGTCGAGGGCGACCTTGGCCCAGTGGGTGGTGTCCGGGTCGACCGTGATCTGGTTGACGACCTCGCCCGCGGCCAGCGACTCCAGCGCCCAGACCAGGTGCGGCAGGTCGATGCGGTTCATCGTGGAGCAGTAGCACACGGTCCGGTCCAGGAACGTGATGGTCTTGTCGGGGAACCGGTCCGCCAGGCGGCGCACCAGGTTCAGCTCCGTGCCGACGGCCCAGGAGGACCCGGCGGGAGCCTCTTCCAGCTTCTTGATGATGTACTCGGTCGAGCCGACGAAGTCCGCCTTGTTGACGACCTCGTGGCGGCACTCGGGGTGGACGAGCACGTTGACCCCCGGGATGCGGGCCCGCACCTCGTCCACGCACTCCGCGGAGAAGCGGCCGTGGACCGAGCAGTGGCCCTTCCACAGGATCATCTTCGCGTTCTCGAGCTGTTCCCGGGTGAGGCCGCCGTTCGGGCGGTGCGGGTTGTAGACCACGCAGTCGTCGAGCGACAGGCCCATCTCCAGCACGGCCGTGTTGCGCCCAAGGTGCTGGTCGGGCAGGAACAGGACCTTCTCGCCCTGCTCGAAGGCCCAGTCGAGGGCGCGCCGGGCGTTGGAGGAGGTGCAGACGGCGCCGCCGTTGCGCCCGCAGAACGCCTTGATGTCCGCGCTGGAGTTCATGTACGTGATCGGCACGACGCGGTCGGCGATCCCGGCGTCTTCCAGGGCGTCCCAGCAGTCCTCCACCTGGGAGAAGGTGGCCATGTCGGCCATAGAGCAGCCGGCGGCCAGGTCGGGGAGGATGACCTTCTGCGTGTCGCCGGTCAGGATGTCGGCCGACTCGGCCATGAAGTGGACGCCGCAGAAGACGACGTACTCGGCCTCCGGCCGGGCCGCGGCCTCGCGGGCGAGCTTGAACGAGTCGCCCGTCACGTCGGCGAACTGGATGACCTCGTCGCGCTGGTAGTGGTGACCGAGCACGAACAGCCGGTCGCCCAGCCTCTCCTTGGCCGCGCGGGCACGCTCCACCAGCGCCGGGTCGGACGCGGGAGGCAGCTCGCCCGGGCAGTCGACGCCGCGCTCGCTGTGCGCGTCGGTGCCCTGGCCGAGGATGAAGAGCGGAAGGCCGGTCTCGGTGATCGTCACGACCACACCCCCTAGGGGACTTATCGTCTAACTGACGACTAATCATTACACATCGTTTCGCCCTGTTCGTCCGTGGGGTTGCGGGTACCCCCGTGGAATGTGTAGGGACCGGCGGGTGTTGGTAGCGTCTAGGTAGGACGTCAGAACCATTCGACCGCTCCGGGTGGGCGGTTGGCGCAGACGCGGGAGTCAGCACATGACGGTTGAGAGCAGCGAGACCACGCAGCAGGGCCTGATCCTGACTGACGCGGCCGCCGGGAAGGTCAAGAGCCTGCTCGAGCAGCAGGGCGAGGAGGGGCTGCAGCTCCGGGTGGCCGTCCAGCCGGGTGGCTGCTCGGGTCTTCGCTACCAGCTCTTCTTCGACGACCGTTCCATGGACGGCGACGTGGTCTCCACCTTCGGCGGCGTGAACGTCGTCACCGACCGGATGAGCGCGCCGTACCTCGTCGGCGCCACGGTCGACTTCGTGGACACGATCGAGAAGCAGGGGTTCACGATCGACAACCCCAACGCGACGGGCTCGTGCGCCTGCGGCGACTCGTTCAACTGACGGCGCCGCCGCGCCCGGCGGCCGGGATCTGAACGCCCCGCACGGACACCGTCTGTGCGGGGCGTCGGCATGCCCGAGACGGTACGCTCGACAGGTTCGGCGGGAAGCACCGTCCCCGCCCCCTGTCTTCCTGACTGTCTCCCTGATGCTGACAACGAGGAGAATGGCCCCGTGCGCATCGCCGTCACCGGCTCCATCGCCACCGACAACCTGATGACGTTCCCCGGCCGCTTCGGCGACCAGCTGATCGCCGAGCAGCTCGACCGGGTGTCCCTGTCGTTCCTCGTGGACGACCTGCAGATCCGCCGCGGCGGCTGCGCGGGCAACATCGCCTTCGGGATGGGCTGCCTGGGGCTCACCCCCATCCTCGTCGGCGCGGTCGGCACCGACTTCGCCGACTACCGCTCCTGGCTGGAGCGGCACGGCGTCGACTGCGACTCGCTCCACGTCTCCGAGCTGCGCCACACCGCGCGCTTCCTGTGCACCACGGACGAGGACCACAACCAGATCGCGTCGTTCTACACCGGCGCCATGGCGGAAGCCCGGGAGATCGAGCTGGGACCGATCGCCGAGCGTGTGGGCGGGCTCGACCTGGTCCTCATCAGCCCCAACGACCCGGAGGCGATGCTGCGGCACACCGACGAGGCGCGCACCCGCGGCATCCCGTTCGCGGCGGACGTGTCGCAGCAGCTCGCCCGGATGCCCGGCGAGGAGATCCGCAGGCTCGTCGACGGCGCGGCCTACCTGTTCAGCAACGACTACGAGCTCGGGCTCATCGCCCAGAAGACCGGCTGGTCGGACGAGGAGATCCTCGACCGGGTCGGCGTACGGGTGACCACCCTCGGCCCCAAGGGCGCCAGGATCGACCGCAAGGGCGAGCCCTCGATCCACGTCCCGCCGGCTCCCGAGCTCGGCAAGGCCGACCCCACCGGGGTGGGCGACGCCTTCCGCGCCGGGTTCCTCGCGGGCCTCGCCTGGGGGCTGTCGCTCGAACGCTGCGGCCAGATCGGCAACCTCATCGCCACCCACGTGCTGGAGCGGGTCGGCGGCCAGGAGTACGAGCTGCGCCAGGGCGTCTTCGTCGAGCGCTTCGCCTCGGCGTACGGCCAGGAGGCCGCCGACGAGGTGGCCGCCCACGCCCGCTGCCACTACGCCTGACGCTCCGCCTCTCCACACCGTCGTGACCCGTGGTTCGCCCCGGCAGTGCCCGCGGCGGACCACGAGGTCGCTAGTAGTTGCGGCGGACGTGGATGGACCAGCCGCCCTGGGGGAGTTCGTGGCTGGCCACGTGCTCGTGTGACTTCAGCCGGCACCAGGCCGGTACGTCGGTGAAGGCGGCGGGGTCGTCGGCCAGGACGGCCACCACGGCGCCCATGGGCACCTGGTTGATCCGCTCGGCGAGCATGATGATCGGGATCGGGCACTTGCGGCCCAGCGCGTCGACCGTCAGCGCGGGGACCTCCGCGGGCCGGGGCGGTGCCTCCGGCTCCTCTGCCCGGGTGTCCCGGCCGTCCGGCCGTCTGCGCCACATCACCGCACCCCCAAGCTCGACCGGATCCGCCGCACTATCCCCGGCAGCACCGCGAGGAACCGATCGACGTCGTCCTCGGACACGCCACGGGGCAGCGATACCCGGACATTCCCATGTGTAAGCACGCCCATCGCTTCGAGGACGTGCGATGGACGAAGCGTACTCGCCGTGCAGGAACTTCCTGACGAGACGGCGAAACCGGCCTTGTCGAGCTCGGTCAGCAGCGCCTCGCCCTCGACGTACAGGCAGGAGAAGGTCACGATGTGCGGCAGGCGCAGGTCCGGGTCGCCGACGACCTCGACGTCGGGCACCAGCCGGGGCACCTCGGCGCGGATCCGGCCGGTCAGGGCCGCCAGCCGCCGCCCCTCGGCCTCCGCCTCCGCCGACCTCGCGCGCAGCGCCGCCGCGGCGGCCACGATCGCGGGCACGTTCTCGAACCCCGGCACGCGCCGCCGCTCCCGTTCGTCCTCGGGCAGCGGCGAACGCCAGCGGACGCCCTTGCGGACCGCCAGCACGCCCACCCCCGCCGGGCCGCCCCACTTGTGGGCGCTCGCGGTCAGCACCGACCAGCCTCCGGGGACCGGCAGACGGCCCGCCGACTGGGCGGCGTCGACCAGCAGCGGCACACCGGCCTCCCGGGACGCTTCCGCCGCGTCCTCGACCGGCTGGAGGGTCCCGACCTCGTGGTTGGCCGTCTGCAGGCACGCGAGGGCGGTTCCGGGGCGCGCGACGGCAGCGGCGAACGCCTCCGCGTCCACCCGGCCGGTACGGCCGACGCCCACGATCTCCACCTCGCCGCCGTCGCGCTCGTGGACCTCCCCGGCGTGCAGGACGCTGGAGTGCTCGACCGCGCTCGCCACCAGGCGGCGTCCGGCCCGGCGGCGGCCGGCCAGCGTGCCGAGGACCCCGAGGTGGACGGCCTGCGTCCCGGAGGAGGTGAACGACACCTCGTCGGCGCGGGCGCCGATCAGTTCGGCTACCTCTGCCCGCGCGCGCTCGAGTAACATCTGGGCGCGGCGCGCCGTGCCGTACAGGCGGGCGGGATCGGCCCATCCCGCGTCGATCGCCGCCAGCAGAGCGTCACGGGCCGCGGGATGGAGAGGTTCGGTCGACGCCGCGTCGAGGTAGGCCACAGTTAGGACATTAACGGGGGCTGCTCAGAGGGGCGGCGCCGGTCCGCGCTAATGTGTCCCCCAGCGTGAACTCAACCAAGTAAAGGGCAGACCGGCGGAAACACCACAGCCGGTCGCACCTTTGGGTCAAATTGGAAAACCCGCCCAAGGGAGGAACTCTTGGGCTTCATCTGTGGGGTAGGCGATCCGTGAGTCCGACCCGCCGTACGACACGGCGACCGTGGGCACGCCGCCGGTTGCCCGGAGCCGCCGCCCTGGCGCTGCTGGTGGCGTCCGGGACGGCGTGTAGCAGCCAGGCGATCGATCAGTGGTCTCGTGGGGGCATGCCGGAAGGCGCCACCAAGCAGGCCGGCATCGTCCAGACGCTCTGGAACGGGAGCTGGATCGCGGCTCTCGCCACCGGCGTGGTCGTCTGGGGCCTGATCCTGTGGGCGTGCGTGTTCCACCGCAAGAAGAAGAACAGCCCCGACGAGCTGCCTCCGCAGGTGCGTTACAACCTGCCGATCGAGATCCTCTACACGGTGGTCCCGGTCATCATGGTGGCGGTCTTCTTCTACTTCACGGCCCGTGACGAGACCGAGATCACGCGGATCACCAAGGCCGCCCCGGTCAAGGTGGCCGTCGAGGGCTACCAGTGGAGCTGGCGCTTCACGACCGACTACCAGGGCCAGAAGGCCGTGGTCGCGGGCGTGCCGGTGGACCTGAGCAAGCAGAGCGTCGAGAACCCCCAGGGTCCGCAGCTCGTGCTGCCGGTCAACACCCAGGTGCAGTTCGACCTGCACTCGCCCGACGTCATCCACTCGTTCTGGGTGCCGGCGTTCCTGTTCAAGCAGGACGTCTTCCCCGGAAACGTGGAGAACCACTTCCAGATCACGACGCTCGACAAGCCGGGCGTCTTCGTCGGCCGATGCGCCGAGCTCTGCGGCACCGACCACAGCAAGATGCTGTTCTCCGTGAAGCTCGTCCCCCAGGCCGAGTTCGACCAGTACATCAAGAGCCAGGCGGGGAGTGCGCAGTGACCGCCATCCAGGAACCGGCCGGCGTCGCCGCGCGGCCGAACACCAAGGGCACGGTCATCGCCAAGTGGCTGTCCTCGACCGACCACAAGGTGATCGGGCACCTCTACCTGATCACGTCGTTCGTGTTCTTCCTCATCGGCGGCGTCATGGCGCTGGTGATGCGGGCCGAGCTCGCCCAGCCCGGGCTGCAGTTCGTGTCGTCGGAGCAGTTCAACCAGCTCTTCACGATGCACGGCACGATCATGCTGCTGATGTTCGCGACGCCGCTGTTCGCGGGCTTCGCCAACGAGCTGATGCCGCTGCAGATCGGCGCCCCCGACGTGGCGTTCCCGCGGCTCAACATGGTGAGCTACTGGCTCTACCTCTTCGGCAGCACCATCGCCGTCCTCGGCTTCTTCACCCCGGGCGGGTCCGCCTCCTTCGGCTGGACGGCGTACGCGCCGCTGTCGAACGCGGTGACCTCGCCGGGCCTCGGCAGCGACCTGTGGGTGATGGGCCTGGCGATGTCCGGCCTCGGCACGATCCTCGGCGCGGTGAACTTCATCACCACGATCCTCACCATGCGGGCCCCCGGCATGACGATGTTCCGGATGCCGATCTTCACCTGGAACATCCTGCTGACCAGCATCCTGGTGCTGCTGGCCTTCCCGGTGCTGGCGGCGGCGCTGCTCGCCCTGGAGGCCGACCGCAAGCTCGGCGCGCACATCTTCGACTCGCCCACCGGCGGGGCGATGCTGTGGCAGCACCTGTTCTGGTTCTTCGGCCACCCCGAGGTCTACATCATCGCGCTGCCGTTCTTCGGCATCATCACGGAGATCCTTCCGGTCTTCAGCCGTAAGCCGATCTTCGGGTACATCGGCCTGGTCGGCGCGACCATCGCCATCGCGGGCCTGTCGGTCACGGTGTGGGCGCACCACATGTTCGTCACCGGCCAGGTGCTGCTGCCGTTCTTCTCGTTCATGACGTTCCTCATCGCCGTGCCGACCGGGGTGAAGTTCTTCAACTGGATCGGCACGATGTGGCGGGGACACCTGTCGTTCGAGTCGCCGATGCTGTTCGCCGTCGGCTTCCTGGTGACCTTCCTGTTCGGTGGCCTGACCGGCGTCATCCTGGCCTCGCCGCCGCTCGACTTCCACATCAGCGACACCTACTTCGTCGTCGCCCACTTCCACTACGTGGTCTTCGGCACCGTGGTGTTCGCGATGTTCGCGGGCTTCTACTTCTGGTGGCCCAAGTTCACCGGCAAGATGCTCAACGACAAGCTCGGCAAGGTCCACTTCTGGATGCTGTTCTTCGGCTTCCACCTGACCTTCCTGGTGCAGCACTGGCTGGGCGTCATCGGCTTCCCGCGGCGGTACGCCGACTACTCCCCGGTCGACGGCTTCACCGACCTCAACATGATCTCCTCGGCCGGCGCGCTCCTGCTGGGCGCGTCCACGCTGCCGTTCTTCTACAACGTGTGGCGGACCTGGCGCTTCGCGCCCAAGGTCACCGTGGACGACCCCTGGGGCTTCGGCGGCTCGCTCGAATGGGCGACCTCCTGCCCGCCGCCGCGGCACAACTTCCTGTCGCTGCCGCGGATCAGGTCCGAGCGCCCGGCGTTCGACCTCAAGTACCCGCACATCACGGCCAAGCCCGAGCTCGTGGAGGAGGCCCGATGAAGATCCAGGGCTGGATGTTCCTGCTCTGCGGCGTCTTCTTCGCCGCGGCCGACGTGGTCTACTGGTTCTGGTCCAAGGAGCCGACCGGTACGACCGCCATGGCGATCTCCGTCGGCCTGGCCCTGATGATCGGCTACTACCTGCTGTTCACGGCGCGGCGCATCGGCGACCAGCCCGAGGACAACAAGGAGGCCGAGATCAGCGACGGCGCGGGCGAGATCGGCTTCTACAGCCCGCACAGCTGGTGGCCGCTGTTCGTCTGCCTGTCGGCCGCGCTCACGTTCTTCGGCTTCGCCGTCGGGATGTGGCTGTTCTTCCTCGGCGTGTTCTGCACGCTCATGAGCATGATCGGGTTCGTCTTCCAGTACTACCGGGGCAACTTCTCGCACTGAGCCCCTGACCCGGCGGCGGCCGGTCGGCGATCTCGCCGGCCGGCCGTTCGCGTTCCTCCCGGTCTCCGTGCCGGTGGTTCTTTGCCGACCTTCGGTACGGTGCCTGCCCGCTCGGGACGCGGCCCGGGAATAACTCCCGGAAAGCGACCTGAGGGAGACGGACGTGCGTGCTCGTGCGGGGGCGCTGGCCCTTCTCGTGGTGGTGGCCGGGTGTTCCCTCTCCGAGAGAGGGGGCGAGGAGCGCCGGTCAGGAACGCCGATCAGCGTCACCCCGCTGGACGGCTCCGGGGAGCTGCCGCCGGAACTGCCCATCCTCGTCGGCGCAGCGGGCGGCACCCTCACCCACGTGGTCGTACAGGCCGCTGGGCGGCCCGTGGAGGGCGTGTTCAGCGCCGACAGGTCCCAGTGGCGCAGCGCCCGTCCCATGACCCCTGGCACGTCCTACAGCGTCGAGGCGACGGCCACCGGACCGGACGGCCCGGGGAGCAGGACCGTCCGCTTCTCCACCAAGCCGGCGGCCAAGACGTTCGCCGTCACCACCCTGGTGCCGAACAAGGAGGACACCGGCCTCACGGTCGGCGTCGGAATGCCGATCATCCTGACCTTCGACAAGCCCGTCACCGACCGCGTGTCGGTGGAGCGCAACCTCTTCGTGCAGGCGTCCAAGCCCGTCGACGGCGCGTGGCACTGGCTGGACGCCAAGAACGTCGTCTTCCGCCCCCGGCACTACTGGCCGCCGTACACGAAGGTCCGGGTGACCGCCCGTCTCGCCGGGATCAGGGGCGGCGACGGCATGTACGGCAAGCAGGACTACACGCGCGACTTCAAGATCGGCCGGTCGCAGATCAGCGTGGCCGACACGCAGACACACCATATGAAGATCGAGCTGGACGGCAGGCAGATCAAGGACATGCCGATCAGCGCGGGCAGCGGCGACGTCTTCCGCCACCACACCACCAGCGGCATCCACGTGGCGATGTCCAGGGAGGACGTCACGGTCATGACCTCCCCGGACGCCGGTCCCGGCCAGGCCGGTTACTACGAGACGACCGTGTACAACAGCGTCCGGATCTCCAACACCGGCGAGTACGTCCACGGCGCTCCCTGGTCCGTCGGCGACCAGGGCAACTCCAACGTCAGCCACGGCTGCGTGAACGTCAGCCCGGAGAACGCCAAGTGGTTCAAGAACAACACCCTGGTCGGCGACCCCATCGTGGTGACCGGGACTCCGCGCAGGCTGGACGCGGACAACGGGTGGAGCTACTGGCAGGACGACTGGCCGGCGTGGCTCAAGCGCAGCCGCCTGCGCGCCGCCCTCTCCGACCCGCTCTGAGCGAAGCGGGAAACCCCGAGCGAGCCGACGGGCGAAGCGGGAAACACAGCGGCCCGGCGGGGGGAGTGGTTCCCCCTGCCGGGCCGCTGTGTGCCGGTCAGTTCGCGCCGGTCAGGTTGTGCGTCAGTGGAGCTCCTTGCGCTCGCCGGCGCCGACGGCGGCGGGCTCCTCCTCGTGGTGGCCGTTGTGGTGGCCGTCGGTCAGCGGGACGTGGTCGGTGCCGTACGCCTCGCTCATCCTGGTCCGGAGCCGGCCGATCGCGCTGCGGGCGCCCTTGGGCGGAATGCCGTCGCCGTCCGCCGAGCCCGTCAGGACCGGGATCTCCTTCTTGCCGCGGATGTGCTCGGCGATGTCCTCCGCCGGCGGCGTGTGGACCTCGATGTACTGGCCGTTCGGCATCCGCTTGATGACCCCGGACTCGACGCCGTGCGACAGCACCTCGGCGTCCTTGCGCTGGAGGCCGATGCAGGTCCGGTAGGTGATCCAGTACGCGATCGCCGGGCCGATGAAGACGGCGAACCGTCCGAACCAGGTGGTCGTGTAGAGGTCGATGTGGAAGTTCGCCGAGATCTCGTCGTTGGCGCCGAGCAGCCACAGGATTCCGTAGAACGTGATGGCCGAGATGCCGATCGAGGTGCGGTGCGGGTTGTTGCGCGGCCGGTCGCACACGTGGTGCTCGCGCCGGTCGCCCGTGACCCACTGTTCCAGGAACGGATACAGCGCCAGGCCCGTCATGATGATGCCCATCGGCACCAGGGCCGGGATCAGCACGCTGAACGTCACGGTGTGGCCGAGGAAGTTGATCTCCCACGCCGGCATGAGACGGAGCGCGCCCTCCAGGAAGCCCATGTACCAGTCGGGCTGGGAGCCGGCCGAGATGTTCGCCGGGTTGTACGGCCCGAACAGCCAGATCGGGTTGATCTGGGCGAACGTGCCGAGGAGGGCGATGACCCCGAACGTGAACAGGAAGAACGCGCCCGACTTGGCCATGAAAGCCGGGTAGAACGGCGCGCCCACCACGTTCTTCTCGGTCCGCGCCTTGCCCGGCATCTGCGTGTGCTTCTGCACCCACATCAGGATCATGTGGGCCGAGATCAGCGCGAGCAGGATGCCCGGGATCAGCAGGATGTGGATCGTGTAGAACCGCGGGATGACGTCGTGGCCCGGGTACTCCCCGCCGAACAGGAAGAACGAGATGTAGGTGCCGACGATCGGGATCGACTGCGCGACGCCCTGGGTGATCCGCAGACCCGCGCCGGAGAGCAGGTCGTCGGGGAGGGAGTAGCCGGTGAGGCCCTCCAGCAGCGCCAGGGTGAGCAGGCCGACGCCGATGAGCCAGTTGAGCTCACGCGGCTTGCGGTAGGCGCCGGTGAAGAAGATGCGCAGCGCGTGCGCCGTCATGCCGGCGACGAACAGCAGCGCCGCCCAGTGGTGCATCTGCCGGACCAGCAGGCCGCCGCGGACGTCGAAGCTGATGTGCAGGGACGAGGCGTACGCCTCCGACATGCGGACGTCGTACAGCGGGGCGTAGTTCCCCAGGTAGTTGACCTCGCCCATGCTCGGCTTGAACCAGAACGTCAGGAACGTGCCGGTGAGCAGCAGGATGACGAACGAGTAGAGCGCGATCTCCCCCAGAAGGAACGACCAGTGGTCGGGGAAGACCTTGCGCAGGTTGCGCTTGAGGAAGTTCCCCGCGCCCAGCCGGTCGTCGAGGAACGTCGACGGGCCCGTGATGGCCTTCGGAGGAGCGTTCATCACGCCTTCTCTCTTACTTCAGCTTCGGCGTCGCCGCGCTCCCAGAAGCTGGGGCCGACGGGGACCTTGAAGTCGGACTTCGCGACGAGGTACCCCTCCTCGTCGATGCCGAGGGGCAGCTGCGGCAGCGGCCGGGCCGCGGGACCGAAGATGACCTTCGCGCCGTCGGCCGCGTCGAAGGTCGACTGGTGGCACGGGCAGAGGATGTGGTGCGTCGTCTGCTCGTACAGCGCGGCGGGGCAGCCCACGTGGGTGCAGATCTTGGAGTAGGCGACGATGCCGTCGACGGTCCAGTTCTTGTTCGTGCCGGACTTGATCTCCTCCGGGCGGAACTTGAGCAGGATCAGCGTCGCCTTGGCCAGCGCGTTCAGGTCCTCCTCGTAGCCCTCGGGGACCACGGAGAGGATGCCGCCGGGCGAGTTGAAGTCGGCGGCGCGGATCGGCTGGCCGGTGCCCTCGACGACAAGCCGGCGCGGCTTGCCGTTCTTCATGGCCTCTCCCCAGACGGTGTGCCGCAGCGAGGTCCCCGGCAGCGGGCCGAGATCCTTCAGCAGCACCAGCGGGGCGAGGCCGAGCGGCGCCGCGGCCAGCAGCAGCGTGCGGCGCAGCAGCCGGTGCTTGACGAAGCCGCTCTCGTCCGCGCCCTGGAGGAAGGTCTCCTTGACGTACTCGCGCGTGTCCGAGTCGGAGGCCATCAGGTGGCGCTCCTGGACCAGGTTGTACTTCGGCATGATCTGCCGCACCCACACCGTGACGCCGGCGCCCAGCGAGAGCAGGGCCAGCGCCAGGGTGCCGCCGAGCGCGTAGTTCGACGTGGCCGTCTTGTCGATCGTGCCGACCTGGAAGATCACGTACGCGGCGATGAAGGCCGCGCCGGCCAGGAAGGTGATCAGGAAGAGGAACGCGACCATGCGCTCCGCCTTGCGGACCTTGACCGGGTCCTGCGGGATCACGCCTTCGACGCCCGCGGGCTCGTGGATCGGGTCGTGCTCCTCGATGGGCGCGTCGGCGGGCGGCGTGCCGATGACGCGCGTCGGCACCCGGCCGCTCTCGGGATACTCGTTCTGCTCTGTCATGCCTGCGCCCGTCGCTTCTTCGCGGTGATCCAGATGGAGGCCAGGATCAGGAGGCTGAGACCCACGACCCACGCCACGAGGCCCTCGGTGACGGGGCCGATGCGGCCCAGGCCCGACCCGCCCGGGTCGACCTGCGACCTGACGTGGGTGATGTAGGCGATCATGTCACGCTTCTGCTCCGGCGTGATCGTGGAGTCGTTGAACACCGGCATCGCCTGCGGGCCGGTGACCATCGCCTCGTAGATCTGCGTCGGCGTCGCCGGGTTCAGCGGCGGCGCGTACTTGCCGTAGGTGAGCGCGCCACCCGCGCCGACGAAGTTGTGGCACTGGATGCAGTTGGCCCGGAACAGCTCACCGCCCTTGGCGGGGTCGCCAAGCGCGGGGTTCACCTGCTCCTCGGTCGGCCGCGTCGGGCCGCCGCCCAGGGACTGGACGTACGCCGAGAGCTGGTCGATCGCCTGGTCGGTGGCCCAGTCGGGCCTGGGCTTGCGCGGGGCCTGGGGGCCCGCGTCGGCGGCCGGCATGCGGCCGCTGCTCACCTGGAAGTCCACGGCGGCCGCGCCGACGCCGATGAGCGTCGGGGCCTTGTTGGTGCCCTCGGCGTTCAGGCCGTGACAGCTCGCGCAGTGCGCGACGAAGAGGCTCTTGCCCTCCGCCGCGTCGTCGGCCTTGCCGGACGCGATCGCGGCGTCGGCGGTGCTGCCGTTCGGCGCGGCGAGCGCGTACCCGCCGCCGAGCAGGCCCAGCGCGAGCGCCACGACGGCGACTCGCGCGAGGGGATGGCGCCGTCGGGCGGTGATGGAGTTCACCGAAATCCCCGTTCCGATCATTTGATGATGTAGATGGTCGCGAAAAGGCCGATCCAGACCACGTCGACGAAGTGCCAGTAGTAGGACACGACGATCGCGCTGGTCTGCTGCTCATACGTCAAGCGCTTCGCGGCGTACGTGCGTCCCAGGATGAACAGGAACGCGATCAGACCACCCGTCACGTGCAGACCGTGGAAGCCCGTGGTCAGGAAGAACACCGAGTCGTACGGGGAGTGCGAGAGGACGTGACCCTCACGCGCCAGGTTCCCGTACTCGTAAAGCTGACCGCCCACGAAGAAGGCGCCCATCAAGAAGCTTACGACATACCAGAAGCGCAGCTTCTTGACCTGGCCTCTTTCCACAGCCCACACGCCCAGCTGGCACGTGACACTCGACAGGACCAGAACGGTCGTGTTGAAGGTCGCGAACGGGACTTCGAGGTGCGCCTCGGGCCAGTGCGTGCCCTGTCCGAGGCTGACCGACCGGATGGTGAAGTACATCGCGAACAGCGCCGCGAAGAACATGAGCTCAGAGGACAACCACACGATGGTGCCGACCTGGACCAGGTTCGGCCGGTTGGACCCGTGCGGTCTCGTCGTCGTAGTAATTGCGGATGCTGTCGCCACGCCCAGCATTATTGCGGCTCCCCAGGTCGGGTCGCCCCACGACCCCCCGCTAGGGTCCGTCCGCGCCATCGGAACGGGCATGTCATGGCAGGAGCCCCGGGGCTGCGAGCCTGGCAGCCGCGCCGGTAGCATCACGATGACCATACCCCGCGATTCGACAGTGAGCGTGTAATGAGGGTTCTCGTCTACAGCGACGACGCAGGCACCCGGGAGAAGGTGCGGCTGGCCATCGGGCGGCGCCCGGCCGCTGACGTGCCCCTCGTCGAGATCGTCGAGTGCGCGACCCAGCCGGCCGTGCTCAGGCACCTGGACTCCGGCGAGATCGACGTGGCCGTGCTCGACGGCGAGGCGGTGCCGGCCGGCGGCATGGGAGTCAGCCGCCAGGCCAAGGACGAGGTGCACGACTGCCCGCCGATCCTGCTGCTCATCGCCCGCAGGGACGACCGCTGGCTGGCCAACTGGTCCCGCGCCGACGCGGTGGTCGCGCACCCGCTCGACCCCGTCGTGCTCGCGGAGGCCGTCGCCGACCTCATGCGGCGCCGCCTGAGCGTCACCCGGGCGCACTGAGTCCTGCCCGGAGTTCCACCCCGCACCTTCTCCGACCTGACACCGACATATCGCGGAGCCCACGATGGACACGCGCACCACTTGGCCCTCGACGCTGCACGCCCTGCTCGCGGGTGAGAACCTGACGGCCGACGAGACGGCCTGGGTCATGGGGGAGATCATGTCGGGGGCGGCGACCCCGGCGCAGATCGCCGCCTTCGCCGTCGCGCTCCGGGCGAAGGGCGAGACGGTCGCCGAGGTGACCGGCCTCGTCCGCACCATGTTCGAGTTGGCCACGCCGCTCACGGTCGAGGGGCCGGTGCTCGACATCGTCGGCACCGGAGGCGACCGGGCGCACACGGTGAACGTCTCGACGATGGCGGCGATCGTCGCGGCCGCCGCCGGGGCGAGGGTCGTCAAGCACGGCAACCGCGCCGCCTCCTCGCTGTGCGGGGCGGCCGACGTGCTGGAACGCCTGGGCGTCGCGCTCGACCTCGCGCCGGAGACCACCGCCAGGGTGGCGGTGGAGGCGGGCATCGCCTTCTGCTTCGCGCCCCTCTACCACTCCGCGCTGCGCTTCACCGGCCCGCCGCGCAAGGAGATCGGCGTGCCGACGGTCTTCAACTTCGTCGGGCCGCTGGCGAACCCGGCGCGCCCCGCCGCCCAGGCGATCGGCGTCTTCGACGCCCGGATGCTGCCGGTCATGGCCGGCGTGTTCGCCGAGCGTGGTGTGTCGGCGCTCGTGTTCCGGGGCGACGACGGTCTCGACGAACTGTCGACGGCCGCGCCGTCGACGGTCTTCGTCGTCCGGGAGGGCACCGCGACCCAGACCGTCTTCGACCCGGCCGACCTCGGCATCCCCCGCTCCGAGCCGGGCGACCTGCGCGGCGGCGACGTGGATTTCAACGCGGCGGCGGTGCACGACCTGCTGCGCGGCAAGACCGGGCCCGTACGGGACGCCGTGCTGCTCAACGCGGCGGCCGGCCTGGTCGCCTACGACGGCCCCGGCGACGACCTCGTCGCCGATCTGCGCGCGGCGTACGCCCGGGCGGCGGAGGCGGTCGACTCGGGCAGGGCGGCGCAGACCCTGGAGCGGTGGGTGGAGCTGAGCAGCGCGCTCCGCTCCTCCGGCGCCTGACCCGGCCGGCCCGGCTACCGGCTTCCGGGCCGCCGGCCGCCCGGTTCCGGCCGCCGTCCCGGGATGATCGACTGATCGCTTCCGTGCCGGGGGCTGACCGGTTCCGGCCGCCTCCGCCGCTGGAGGGACAATGCGTCCGCCTGTATGGGGACGTGCCGGGTTCCGCCTGAGCCGTACCGTTCGGGCATGATGCGCCTGTTCGTTGCCCGGGCCCTCCGCCGCTGGGCCACCCTCACCCACGGCAGAATGGCCTCTCTCGTGCCCGTTCGCTCCGCCGGTCTCCGGCCCGGCGGCGCCGGTCCCGTCCCCGGGACGGCCGGGAGGCGGGGGCGGGAGACGAGCGTGCAGGGCGCGGCTCCCGCCACGGCGGAGGACCACCCCCGCCCGGATGACGCCGCGGCCTGGGAGCGGCTGCGCATCGCCTCGGAACTGCATGATCTGGTGGCGCACGACCTGAGCGTGATGACCCTCGGGGTGGGCGCCGGCCGAGTGATCATGGACAAGGACCCGGAACGGGCGCGGCAGACGTTCCGCGACGCCGAGGAGTCCGGCCGCCGGGTCCTCTCCGATCTGCGGCGGATGATCGGCCTGCTCCGCATGGACGGGCTGTCACGAGGGCCCCAGCCGGGGCTGGGCGAGCTGCCGGGCCTGCTGGACGACTTCCGGGCGAGCGGGCTCGCCGTCTCCCTCACGGAGAACGGCACGCGAGGTGGCGGGCCGACGCTGGAGCTGTCGGCGTACCGCATCGTGGAGGAGGCGCTGGGCAACGCCCTGTGGTACGGCACGGCCCGCACGGCGACGGTTACGCTGCGGTGGCTGCCCGCCATCCTGGAGGTCGTCGTCCACGACAACGGGCTGCCGCGCGACAGCCTCGTCGGCACCTGGGAGCGGGCGGCGCTGTTCGGCGGCTCGGTGGCCGAGCACCCGCTGCCGGGCGGCTTCGAGGTCCGCGTCCGCCTCCTGCGCCCCGCCTGAGGCGCGACGGGCGGGGCGGTCGGCCGGATCAGTCGGCGTCGCTGAGGCCGATCGAGAAGGCCGCCTCCAGGTCGTGGCGGGAGTAGGTCCGGAAGGCGATGTGGGTCTCGGTGTGCCGCACTCCGGTCACCTTGTTGATGCGGCCCGGCACGACCTCGGCCACCTCGTCGTACCTGGCGACCCTGACCATCGCCAGCAGGTCGAACTCGCCGGTGATCGAATACACCTCGCTGACGCCCTCGACCTCGGCGATGGCCTCGGCGACCTCGGGAATCCGGTCGACATCCGCCTTGATGTGGACGATCGCGGTGACCATTCGGGCCTCTCCTGCTGTGTCGGGGCTTCGCTGTCGCACCCGACACTAGTGCCCTCCTCGGCGCCTTCTATTTCCGGCCGGTGCTCCGATGTCGCCCTGGCTGCGGCGTGCGCCGGACGCGGCATCATGAGGAGCGTGGACTCCTCTCTCGACACCCTGCCGAAGATCGGTGCGCCGGCGACGCGGGCCCTGGGCAACGCCGGCTACACGGCCCTGCGTGACCTTGTGGGGGTGCCGCGTGCCGAGCTGGTCAAGCTGCACGGCATGGGGCCGAAAGCGCTCGACATCATCCAGAGTGCGCTCGAGCAGCACGACCTGAGCCTGGGCTAGCCGTCGCTGGAGTAGCAGCACCCCGTCCCCGGCGTCAGGCCGGAGCCTCCCGCGGCCACAACCGGACCAGGAACCGCTCCCGCGGATCCGCACAGGGATCACCTTCCGTCGTGATCGATCTGAGGTGTGGGTCAGGCCGGTGCGAATCCGAAGATGATGTGGCCCTCCTTGTCGGGCAACCGGCCGAGCAGGGTCGTGCGGCCGGCCACTGTGCCCGGCCCCGGGCCGGCGATGTCCAGGGTGGCGGCCGCCCACCATTTCGTCTTCGCGTCCCAGGCGGTCATGAGCAAGGACTTCTCGTCGTACCAGCCGACATTGCCGTACGGTCGATCAGCGTAGAGGCGGTTCGCGGGATACGCCCCGAGAAGTTCTCCCTGCCGCGCGTCCCAGACACACACCTGGTCGTCATCGCGCCCTCGGGGACAGTGGGTCACCATTCGTTCTTCCGATGGCGAGAATGCTCCCATTCCGTACTGCCCGAGCAGTCCGACCCGTTCGAACGCCCGTTCCTTCCGGCCCTTGACGCTGAAGAACCGGACGTCGAGCGGATCTTCCTGCCCGAAGTTACCGGCTACGCTGCCGTCTGGTCCCCACTGGTAGGGAGCGGTGGCGCCCAGAGCGAGAACCGTGGGCTTCAAGGCGGGCAGGCTGACCATCACGGCGTCCGCCCCGCGCGGATAGTTGTACTTACCTCTCGCGTCGACCGGAGCCTCCGTGAAGAGCAATGTCGTGCTCGTCCTGTTCCATTGCAAATTTGTGGCGAATACGGTGCCCGGTACGTCGATGACCTTTCTCTTCGCGCCTGCTCGGTCCATGACGACCACGTCGGCGCCGGGCACCGTGCGCATGTCGACGCCCGCGATCCACCTGCCGTCGGGGGAGACCGCGACATCCAGGTAGTCGCTCCCGAAGCCCACGGGAGCCGCGAAGCACCGGCGATCGGGCTGCCACAGATATGTCCTCGGATTCGGGCGGTCCCCTTTCGGAGGTTCGAACCCGATCACCGTCGTCGGCCCGGTGAGGTCGTGGAGCAGACTGATGCGGGACTCGGGGAACCGGGTGGCCCTGCCCGGCCGGCCGGTACGCGAGACCTCGGAGCCTCCCCGTTCTCCGGCCGGGCACGCGCCGGTGGTCGAGAGGCGAGCCGTCATCGCCGGGAGGAAGGTGACGGCAAGGACGACGACGAGAGCGGCGGTGACGACGGCCGCACGTCGCGTGAAGCGCGGGCGGGATCGACGGAATCCCGGTTCCGCCCCCGACGGCGGGGCCTCGGCACCCTTCGGCGGCGTCTCCGCGGAACCCCGGTACGCACGGTTCCGCCCCAGAACGAGTGCGCCGCCGTCGTCCCGGGTGCTGAGGTGCGGCTGCGGCAGGCCGCGGCTGCGCATCTCCCGCCGGACGGCCGCGAAGACGGAACGCACGTCGAGGTACGGCCCCGCTCCGGGAATCCCGTTCTCCAGAGCCGAGATCAGGGCTCCGCTGAACGCCGTGTGGCGGTCAGCGGGATTCGCCCGGGCCCTGGCGTAGTCGGAGGTCGCCGTGAGCACGCAGGCGCCTTCGATGGGAGCCTGATGCGCGAGTTCGCGGTCCTCCTCCGAACCGTCGAGGTAGGCGGTCGAGTGCGCGCGGCCGGAGTAGCAGCAGTCCAGGATGACGACCTTGCGCCGCGAGCCGGCGCTGCGCACCGCACGGCGGACCTCCTCGTACGGGAGCGCAGTGAAGTGTTCCCGTCTTCTCGTTCCCGGTAGGGCGAGCAGCAAGTTGTCGTTGTCGTCCTCGTCCAGAAAGCCGTGTCCGACGTAGTAGACGACCAGCGTGTCGGTGGCCTGGCCCGCCACCTCGTGGATCTGGCTCAGTACGGCGTTGCGGCTCAATCCGCGCTTTCCATCCAGGACCGCGACATTGCGGTCTGGGATTCCCCAAATCATCTCATCGCAGAAAGTGGTCCTCAGTCGCCGCAAATTGGTGGGTGCGGCGGGAATCCGCGCGAAGTCCACGAATGAGGAGAAACCAATGAGAATCAGACGGGACTGGGCGGGATCAGGTATCGCCACCTCGGGGCCCCTCGAGTGTGCGTACGACCCGTTCCAGCTCTTCCCTCGAACTGCCCTGCAGCTCGACGCGCACTCCCTCTCTCTCGACGGAGACCGTCCACTTCGTCGACCGGCCGTCCCTCCAGGCGGCGATCGAGACGAGTAACGCGCCGAGCGCACCGGCGCCGTCGACGACCGCCAGGATCGCGTCGAGACCGGGTCCGAGCTCGTCAGCCGCCGGAGGATCGCCTTCGCAGGCCGACAGCTTCGCCAGCCGGCTCAGGTCGGGGTCATGCCTGAGGGCCCGGTACAGGGCCCTGGTCTCCGCGCCGGTGTCGGCTTCGACCCGAATGAGTACATTCGCCATAGCCGGGGACCCCCCTTTTCATCTCACACCCCGCTCACACGGCCTCTCCACGCGTGGCTGTCGCCCGGACGAGTAAAACAGAAGAAATGACCCCGCGTCTGCTCTCCGGAAATCCCTCTCGTTCAAATTCATGCATCACCAGATATCGCGGTCAACCAGGACTTGGTCGCTTTTCCAACCGATTGGTGAGCGCTCGGCCGCACCGCGTGCCGGTCGGCGCCGACGGCGGGACCGGTGTACGCGGGCGGGGCGGGGGGTCACCGGAGCGGGCGGCCTTCGCGGCGGTCGCCGCGCAGGTGCAGGTAGGCGCGCTCGATGCGGCCGACCAGCCGCCCCGCGCCGTACGCCGGGAGGCTCCAGACGCCGTCGACCTGGACCAGGCGCACCCCGGGGGAGTCGAGCCACCTCAGCACGCACTCGGTCTCCTCGGCGCTGGCGGCGGGGGTCGGGCCGGGGCCCGGCGTCACCGTCTCCGCCGTGGCGACCAGCGCGTCCACGTACGGCGTGGGGTGGGCGCCCCGCGGCATGACGCCGGCGGCGGCGAGCCTGCCGTACCGGATGACGTGGATGTCCCAACCACCGCCGAAGGCGGGGCTGGCCGCGACCATCTGGGAGATGCCGGTCAGCGAGCGCAGGCGCTGCATGCGCGCCGCGGCCCGGACGTAGGCCGCGAGCCGGTCGCGGTCGACGGCCGCCTCCTCGTACCGCTGCTCGGCCGCCAGGCGCCGCATGCGCGCCTCCATCGCGGAGAAGACGACCTCGGCGTCCTGCTCCATGGCGTGCCTGGCGCGGCCGGCGTGCCGGGAGTAGGTCTCCTCGCTCTCCCGTCCCTCGCAGGGCGCGCCGCAGCGGCCGATCTCCGCGAGCGCGCAGGCCGGCCGCCGCACCCGGGCCGACAGCCGTTCGGTGCACTGGCGCAGCGGTAGCGCCTCGTGCATGGCCGTGCGCGCGTCGTCGGCCGTGCGGCTGCTGCCGAACGGCCCGAGGTAGGCCGCCCCGTCGTCGCGCACCTCCCGGACGACGCTGAGCCGCGGGAACGGCTCGTTCGTCAGCTTCAGCCAGACCACCCGCTCCGGGAAGCGTGACCTCCTGTTGTAGCGGGGCTTGGTCGCCCCGATCATCCGCAGTTCCCGGATCTCCGCCTCCAGCGCGGTCGCGCACACGATGGTCCTGACCCGCTCGGCGATGCCGACCATCTCGCGGATGCGCGACCGCGTCTCGCTCGCGGTGAAGTAGCTGCGCACCCGGTTGCGCAGGTTGGAGCTCTTGCCGATGTACAGCGCCTCGCCCCTGGCGTCCTCGAAGACGTACACGCCCGGCGCGCCGGGCACGCCGTCGGCGAGGTGCCGCTTGCGCTGCTGCTCCTGCGTGGGGGCGCGCACGAAGCCGCGCAGCTCCTCCAGTGTGTGCACGCCGAGCGAGCCGACCCGGGCGATGAGGCCGTGCAGCACGTCGACCGTGGCTTTGGCATCGGCCAGCGCCCGGTGGCAGGGCTCGGTGGAGCTGCGGAAGACCCGTGCGAGGGTGCCGAGCTTGCAGTTGGGGGTCTCGTCGCGGGTGAGCACCCGGCGCGCGAGGTCGGCCGTGTCCACGACGGGGTTGGCCGGGGGCGGGTAGCCGCCCGCCTGGCAGGCCGCCTTCAGGAACGACATGTCGAACGGCGCGTTGTGCGCCACCAGTGCCGCCCCCGCGATGAACTCCAGGAAGCTCGGCAGCACCTCGGGAAACTTCGGCGCGGCCATGACCATCGCGTCGGTGATGCCGGTGAGTACGGAGATGAACGGCGGGATCGGTCCGCCGGGGTCGACCAGCGTGGCGAACTCGCCGATCACCTCGCCGCCGCGGACCTTCACCGCCCCGATCTCCGTGATGGCGTGCTCCGCGGCCGATCCGCCGGTGGTCTCCAGGTCGAAGACGACGAACGTCACCTCCCGCAGGGGAGTGCCGAGCTCGTCCAGCGTGCCCTGTACCGCGTCCACGCAAAGACCATAAAGATTCCGACCGACATTTGCCCTCCCGGGCGGTGCGGGAGCGGGCCTCGGGGCGGTCCGGCCGTCCGGTCCACCTGGCCGGACCGTCCCGGGAGGGAACTGGCCGGACCGCCCAGGGGCTAGCCGAAGGTCACGACGAGGCGGCCGTCGGAGGCGAAGGACCAGCGCGGGGCGCCCCGGTAGGAGGAGCAGCGGGACCCGTTCGAGCCGGACCAGAACTGGTTCGAGCTGTCGGAGTTGCCGACGATCTTGTCGTTCGATCCGCTGCCGCTGCGGCACGAGGTGTTGTTGCGGAACACCGAGGTGCCCGCGTCGAAGGAGTAGTTGCGTTCGGCGTTGTCGACGCCGACGTTGTCCGAGATCGTCATCGTGCCGGGGTTGCGGTTGTAGGTGAACCCGTGGTGGCCGTTGTGATAGGCGATGTTGCGGCGGATGACGTGGTTGACCCCGATGTCCTCGCCGCCGAGCTTGTAGCCGTTGCGGTCGCCGTTGCCGGCCTGGCTGCCGTCGGTGAGGGTGCCGTTGTTGTAGGCCAGCGAGTCCTCGATGGTGACCGGCCCGATGGCTCCGGTGTCCGTCTTGGTGTAGAGGTCCCAGCCGTCGTCGATGTTGTTGTGGGAGACGTCGTAGCGGAAGACGTTGCCGTTGCCGACGGTGAGCTTCGCGGCGAAGCCGTCGGCGTCCTCGCCGTCGGAGTCGGCGTTGTCGTGCGACTCCGAGCTCACGACGAGGTTGTTGGACGGCCACTGGGCGCGGGGGGTGTCGGAGGCGATCCGGCCGAGCTGCAGCCCGGTGTCCCGGTTGAACCGCGTCACCGTGCGCTCGATGATGTTGTTGCTGCCGCCGACGTAGATCCCGTTGTCACCGGCGCGCTGGACGACGATCCCGTAGACGTGCCAGTACGACCCGTTCAGGGCGAGTCCCCGGTTCGACGAGGACTGGCTCTGCGCCGAGAAGTTCAGCACCGGGGTCTCGCCGGGGTAGGCGGACAGCTTCTTGCGGGCGCTCGACGTGCCGTTGTTCCCCGCCGCGATGGTGACCGTCTGCGAGAGGTTGTACGTCCCGCCGCGCAGGTAGATCGTCCCGCCGGCGGGGACGCGGGTGATCGCCGAAGCGAGCGTCGTCGGGTCCGAGATCGTCCCGGACGCGCCGGCGGAGCCGCTCGGCGACACGTACAGCGCGGAGCCGGACGGCCCCGTGGGCGTGGACGTCGGAGTCGACGTGGGGGTCGAGGTGGGCGTCGACGTCGGGGTCGACGACGGCGTCCATGTGGGGGTGGCCTGGGGGGTGCGCGTGGGGGTCGCGCTCGGGCTGACCTTGATGGTGGTGCAGGTGACGCCGTTCAGGGTGAACGAGGTCGGGTTGGGGTTGGCGCCGGACCAGGTGCCGTTGAAGCCGATCATCACCGAGTCGCCGGTGGCGATGGCGGCGTTGTAGTCCACGTTCGTGGCGGTGACATTCTGCCCGCTCTGGCTGTAGGTGGCCGACCAGCCGACGTCGACCTTCTGGCCGGGGTCGAGGAAGGCGAACCCGAGGGTCCAGCCGTTGATCGCGCTGCCCGAGTTCTGGATCGTGATGCTCGCGCTGAACCCGTGCCACCACTCGCCGGCGGTGTAGGTCACGGCGCAACCGGTCGCGGCCTGGGCGGGCGCCGTGGCGACCAGCGCCGCCGCGGCGAAGGTGACCGCCGCCGCCCCGGCGGCCAGGCGAGCCACACGGGCCCGGGGGATGGTGGGGCGCATCGAATCTCCTCAGTGACGTGTGACGCCGTGTCGAGGCCCGGGAGATGCCCGCCCCGGCCGGCGACGGCCGGTCGGCCCCCCGCCGCCGCGGAGCCGCGTTCGAAGTGCCCGTACCGTAAGTTTCACCGGGGAGTTAGTCAACGCGTCAAACTTATTCCGCGCAGTGTGCTGCGGGAACGCCTGAAACGAGCGGCCCGTTCTTTCATTTCCCGCCCGCCCGCCCGGGCCGAAGGCGGGCGGCCGCGCGTCAGGCTCCGGGCCCGAGGGAGGCGGCGGGGGACGCCCGCCACTCGCGCGCCAGCATCCCGTAGATCAGTTCGTCGCTCCACGCGCCGGCGAAGAACTCGTTCTCGACCAGACGGGCCTCCAGGCGCATGCCGAGCCGTTCCATCAACCGGGCGGACGAGGTGTTGCGCGCGTCGCAGTTGCCGTGGATCCGGTGCAGCCCGAGGCCCTCGAACCCGATGCGGAGAATCTCCCGGGCCGCCTCCGTCGCGAGGCCCCGGCCCTGGCAGGCCGGGTTGAAGACGAAGCCGATCTCGCCCTGGCGGTGCTCCCGGCTGCGCAGGAACAACGTGAGGTCACCGATCACCGGCCCTCCGCCGCTCAGCGCGGCGGCCACGCTGAGCGCGTCGCCGTCCGCGCCGAGACCCGCGCAGGCGATCTTCCGGTCGAGCGCCGCCTTCGTCTCCTCCCGCGTACGGGCGTCCCAGTAGAGGTAACGCGTGACCTCGGGAAGCGAGTGGAAGGCGTGCAGGTCGTCGAGGTCCGCCTCCGTGAAGGGACGCAGGACCAGCCGGGGGGTGACGATCGGGTAGGGCGGGGTGAACACGCCGCCGAGCGTACGGACCGGACCGCGGACGCGCCAGCGGACCGCCGCCCGGCCCGGTGACAGATCATGAACAGGACATGGACACGGTGCGACGGCCGTACCCTTGAAGAAGGACAAGAACAGAGGACTGTCTCGCAGATCTTGCCGCGTGAGGGGCGCCGGACCGGCGCGTCGCGAGGCCTCGCCTCGTGGTGCCCAGTCCCGGATTCTCACACCCGGGGGCGACAGCACCGCGAGGCGCCGCCGGGCGATCCCGGCCGGCGACAGGTCTGCAGGACACGGCCGAGGAGCGACGAGATGAGTTCAGCCGGAGAAGGCCTCTCTCGTCCGTTGCCGGAGCAGGTCCGCTTACACGTGGTGGAGGTCGCGGCGCAGGTGCTGGGCACGATGCCCGCCGCGTCCGTGCCGCCGCCGCTGCGTGGCATCGCCAGGTTCGACCCGCGCAAGCGCGCCCGCCTGGGCAGCGCGCCGATCGCGGCCCAGCTGGAGAACGACAAGGAGTTCCGCGAGCAGGTCGCCGAGGCGCTGGAGGCGGCCTGGCCCGAACTGGTGGCGAGTCTCGCCGAGGGGACGGTGCCGCCGGCGGCCGAGCCGGTGCTGGTCGCGGCGGCGGCCTATCTGACCCGGCCGCCCGGCTGGCCGGACCTGGTCGAGCAGGCGCGGGCCGACCTGGAGCAGTCGGCCGCGGCGGTTACGCAGCGGGAGCAGGCGGAGACGCGGCTGCGCGAGCAGCTCGCGGCGCAGCGCGCGTCCGCCAAGGAGGAGATCGACCGGGTTCGCGAGCAGCTCAAGGCGGCCCGCGCGGAGAACTCCGACCTAAGGCGCAAGCTGCACGACGCGCGTGAGCGGGTCAAGGCGGCCGAGGCCAGGGCGGCCGAGCTGGAGGCCGAGACGGCCGAGGCGCGAGCCAGGTCGGCGAGCGCCAACGGCGCGGCGGAGACCGAGCTGCGCAGGCTCAGGGAGCGCCTGGCGGACACCGAGCGCCAGCTGGAGGCCAACCGCCGCGCCGCCCGCGAGGGCCGCAGCATGGAGGACGCGCGCGTACGGGTGCTGCTGGACGCCCTGCAGGACGCGGCCGCGGGGCTGCGCAAGGAGCTCGGCCTGCCGACCACCATCAACAGACCGGCCGACTACGTGAGCGCGGTCGTGCCGGGCGAGCCCGGCGTGACGGCGGTGCCCGCGCGGGCGCTGGCGAACGACGACCCCCAGCTCCTCGACCAGCTCCTCGCCCTCCCCAACCTGCACCTGATCGTCGACGGCTACAACGTGACCAAGACCGGCTATCCGTCGCTGACCCTCGCCGACCAGCGCGCCCGCCTTCTCACCGGGCTGGGCGGCCTCGCCGTGCAGGCGCGCGTGGAGGTGACGTGCGTCTTCGACGGCGCCGAGCTGAACGGGCCCGTGCAGGTCTCCGCGCCGCGCGGGGTGCGGGTGATGTTCAGCGCGCCCGGCGAGATCGCCGACGACCTGATCCGCACGCTCGTGCGCGCCGAGCCGCCGGGGCGCGGCATCGCGGTCGTCTCCTCCGACCGCGAGGTGGCCGAGTCCGTGCGCCGCATGGGCGCCCGGCCGGTGCCCTCGCTCCTGCTGCTGCGGCGTCTCGGCCGCGGCTGATCCCGTCCGGCACGCTCCGTACGAGAGCCGATCCGGTGAGTGATGACTGCCGCGAATAGCTGCGAATAGGTTGAAGCGTCAAGATCGCCTAGATAGAGTCGCGCCGCAGGTTTCGTTGATCCCGAGGGGGCCCGAGTGCAAGGGCGTGTGCCGGTGGCCGCCGTTTTGGCCGCCGTGGTCCTGCTGACGCCGCTGACGGGCGCGCAGGCCGATCCAAAGCCCACCCTCGCCCAGGCCAAGGCGAAGCTGAACCGGCTGAACGCGCAGGCGGACAAACTCGTGGACCGCTACAACGCGGCCAGTGAGAAGTGGAAGTCGGCCAGGAAGAAGTACCTGGCGCTGAACGACGACTACAAGAAGCAGAACGCGCGGGTCGAGGCGCTGCGCTCGGGGCTGGTGACGATGGCGGTCAGCAGCTACCAGGTGGGCGGCATCGGGACGTGGGGCGTCTTCTACAACCCCGATCCCGACACCATGCTCAGCGGTCTCGCCACGTACAACCACATCTCCGCCGAGCGCATCGGGCGGCTCCAGCAGTACGAGGGCGCGATCCAGGGCCTCAAGGACCGGCGGGACGAGACGAAGACCGTCTACGCCGAGGCCACCAAGGTCAGGGGCGAGCTCGCCGACGAGAAGAAGAAGGTCGACAAGCTCGTCAACGAGCAGATGAAGCTGCTCCGCTCGCTCGGCACCTACAACCCCGGCAACCCCAACAGCGCGGGCGTTGCCTACAAGGGCCCGGCGTCGGGCAACGCCCTGTCGGCGCTCCAGTTCGCCTACAAGCAGGTCGGCAAGCCGTACCGCTACGGGGGCAGCGGGCCGGACTCCTGGGACTGCTCCGGCCTCGTCCAGGCCTCCTGGGCGGCGGGAGGGGTCAGCCTGCCGCGTACGAGCTACGAGCAGTGGGCGTGGGGCGCGAGCCGCCGCGTGTCGCTCGACGCGCTCCAGGCGGGCGATCTGCTCTTCCACGCGGGCTACGGCCACGTGGGCCTGTACGCGGGTGACGGCAAGGTCGTGCACGCCCCGCAGACCGGCGACGTTGTGAAGATTGTCACACTGGCGGACTACCACGCGATCGGCGCCGTCCGCCCCTGAAGCCCGCGATGCGATCTTTGTTCCTGTGAGCTAAGTGCCTTATTTGGACATTGCGATGGCTGATGTGAGCAGAGTCACACTTGGTCTTTTGTGGCGTGGGTAAGCTGCGGTTTCTCGCGCGCGGCCGTCGTTATCCGATCTTTATGCGCAGGGATGGCTTTGCCGGGAGCCGCCTGATCTGGGTAGCTTCTGGGCCGCGGTGAGCACGCCTCGCCGCGGCGAGCCCGGTCCGGCCGGCCGGGCCCGCGTCATCCACCGTCGCCGGCGCCGTCCGTCTACTTGCTCCCCCCAGGGGATTTCCGGGCGCCGACGACCTGCCGAGTCCGTGCAGTCAGGAGGCACGGAGCCGGGGAACCATCGACCTTCCTCCCGAAGGTCCGGGGTGAATCGGCGCGTCCACGCGCCGTAGGGCGACTTCCCCGCCCGAACCCGTCAGCTAACCCGGTAGGCGTACGCGGAAGATCCAAGGAGAGATCCTGTCTACCACCCCCGCTAGCCTGTCCCGTCTTGCCCGAATTGCCCTTGGGGGTGCCGCTCTGACGGCATCCGTGGGAGTCGCCGGTGCGCAGCCGGCGTCGGCAGACCCGGTGACGGTCACGGTCATCAAGGTGACCACGGAGACGAACACGAGGGCCGCCACCACCGCGGCGGCCAAGAAGGCCACGAAGAAGTCCACGAAGAAGGCGGCCGCCAAGCGGAAGAAGCTCAGCCGGGCCGCGCTCCAGCTGGCCAAGGCGCAGCGAGCGGTCAGGACCGCGAGGAAGCACATCGGCGACCCCTACCGCTACGGGGCCAGCGGTCCCGGCTCGTTCGACTGCTCGGGCCTGGTCACCTACGCCTGGCGCAAGGCCGGCGTACGGCTGCCGCGCACGACGTGGTCCATCCGCAGCGCCGTGCGGAAGAAGGTGTCCTGGGGCCACTTCAAGCCCGGCGACCTCATCTTCACCAGCGGCGGCGGCCACGTCGGCATGTACGTCGGGCACGGCAGGATGATCCACGCCCCGCACAGCGGCACGCGGGTCAGGATCGACAGGCTCGACTCCTACCGCAGGGCGACCTTCGTGGGCGCCGTACGCCCCGGCGCCTGATCCGTCCCCCCGGTGCCGAGCCCGTCGTCGCCGGCACCGCTCCACGGCTCCGTCCCCTCTCACAGGTGGGCGGAGCCGTGGCGTTCCCTCGTTACGATGCTCCCCATGGCCTCGGTCCCGCCGGCGCCGCGCCCGCCCATCCCGTACGGCAGGCCCTCGCGAGCGCCGAGGGCCCGGTGAGAACGCGCGGCGGACGGTCGGCGTCCGTGGCCGTCGTGCTGGCCGCGCTGCTGGCCGGTACGGCCGCCGCCGCGCCGCCCGACCCCCTGTCGCCCCTGCTGTCCCAGGCCCGTGCCGCCGTGCGCGAGCAGCCCGGCATGTGGACGGGGGCCTCCGTCGCCCGCGGCGAGCGCGCCGTCGTCGTCGGCGCGCCGCGAA
Source organism: Microbispora triticiradicis (assembly GCA_003260025.2). Taxonomy (GTDB): domain Bacteria; phylum Actinomycetota; class Actinomycetes; order Streptosporangiales; family Streptosporangiaceae; genus Microbispora; species Microbispora triticiradicis. The sequence continues at coordinate 42,817 of QFZU02000160.1, forward strand.
GGCTGGTCGCCGAGGTCGCCCGGCTGGCCGGCCGGGCCGACCGCACGGTCACGAGGGTCTGGGGAGAGCACGGCGGCGCGGTGATCCTCGTGCCCCGCACGGAGGAGCAGGCGGCCGTCCTGGCCGCCCCCGCGGTGGTCGGCGGCCTGGCGGCCGTCGCGACCGGTGACCGGGTGATCGTGCAGCCCGCCGCGTTCGCCCGCCTGTCCGCGATCGGCCGCCAGGTCGTCGTGACCCACGAGCTCACGCACGTCGCGGCCTCCGGGCCCCGCGCGGTGCCGATGTGGCTCCTGGAGGGCTTCGCCGACTACGTGGGCTACCTCGACAGCGGCCTGCCCGTTCACGTGGTGGCGGCCGAACTCGCCGCGGAGCTGGCCGCCGACCCGCGGGCCGGCGGCGGAGCCGGAGCGGAAGGCGCCCCGCAGGCCGGCACCGAGGCCGGTACTACGCCCGGCACCGAGGCCGGGACTGGGGCCAGTACCGGGGCCGGCGCGGCGGCCGGGACGCCCCTGGCCCGTCTGCCGGAACCCGCCGACTTCGCCGCCAGGCCCGCCCAGGCGTACGAGGAGGCCTGGCTGGCCTGCCGTTACATCGCCGCCCGCTTCGGCGAGCGGAGGCTGGTCGCTCTCTACCGCGCCGCGCTGCGCGAGGACGCCGACGCCGCGCTGCGGAACGTCCTCGGGCTGACCACCGCCGAGCTGACCCGCCTCTGGCGGTCCTCCGTACGGGCCGAGCTGGCCCGGTCCTGATCACGGCCCTGATCACGGCCCTGATTCCGGTCCTGGTTCCGGGGCGGGCGAGCGGCGGAAGGGGCCTGCGAGAATGCGATCTCGGGCGGGCCGCGTGGCCGTGGACCGTCCGCCGCGCCGATACCGGGGGTGAGGATGGCGAACAGGACGTTGATCGTCACGAACGACTTCCCGCCCAGACCGGGAGGCATCCAGGCGTTCGTGCACGGCCTCGCCTCCCGCAGGCCGCCCGGCTCGGTCGTCGTGTACGCGCCGCGGTGGAAGGGGTGTGAGGAGTTCGACGCCCGCCAGCCGTACGAGGTGGTCCGTCATCCCTCGACCCTCATGCTGCCGACGCGCGCGGTGGCGGGCAGGGCCGCGGCGCTGGTCGAGGACGGCGCCACCGTCGTCTTCGGCGCCGCCGCGCCGCTCGGCCTGCTCGCTCCCGCCCTGCGTGCCGCCGGCGCGGCGCGGATCGTCATGCTGACGCACGGGCACGAGGCGTCCTGGGCGCGGCTGCCCGGTGCCCGCGGCGTGCTGCGCCGGATCGGGACGGGCGCCGACGTCGTGACCTACCTCGGCGAGTACACCCGCGGTCTGCTCGCCCCGGTGATCCCGGCGCCCCGGCTCGTACGGCTCGCTCCGGGCGTGGACACCGGCGCCTTCCGTCCCGGCGCGGGCGGCGGGCGGGTCCGGGCGGCGCTCGGCCTGGGAGACCGGCCGGTGGTCGTCTGCGTCTCCCGGCTGGTGCCTCGCAAGGGGCAGGACGTCCTGCTGCGAGCCTGGCCGCACGTCCTGCGGCGGGTGCCCGGAGCGGTGCTGCTGCTGGTCGGCGGGGGGCCCTCGCGGCGGTCGCTGGAGCGGGCGGTCGCCGGCGCCGGGCCGCGCGGGTCGGTGGTGATCACCGGGTCGGTCCCGTGGGCCGATCTCCCGGCCCACTACGACGCGGGGGACGTGTTCGCCATGCCGTGCCGCAGCAGGTTCGGAGGGCTTGACGCCGAAGGGCTCGGCATCGTCTACCTGGAGGCGTCGGCCACCGGGCTGCCGGTGGTCGCCGGTTCCTCGGGAGGCGCCCCCGACGCCGTACTGCACGGCGAGACCGGCCTGGTGGTCGACGGAAGGTCGCACACGGCGGTGGCCGGCGCGCTGTGCGACCTGCTGGCCGACCCGGCCCGCGCCCGCGCGATGGGTGAGCGGGGCCGGGCCTGGATCGAGGAGGAGTGGGGCTGGGAACGCGTCGCGGCCCGGTTCGCCGCGCTGCTGTGACAGGCCCCTTGAGAAGCCCGGTGTGAGAGCCGCCGCGACGGCCACCCGCGGCCGGTGAGGGTCGGCGGGGTCCGTGCTCATGTCCGTGCTCGTGTCGGTGGTTCGTGTTCGCGGCCGGTGAGCGCGGCCTGCGACCGGGGCTGCCCAGCGGGGAGCACTCAGCCGATGAAGACCTCCATCAGCAGGAACCCGTTCAACGCGCTGATCACGGCGGCGACGGCGACACCGGCGGCGGTGGTCGCCCGGCGGTTGACCAGATCGCCCATGAGGGCGCGGCGGGCGGTGAACACGACGAGCGGGACCAGGGCGAACGGGATGCCGAAGGACAGCGCGACCTGACTCAGGACGAGTGCACGGGTGGGGTCCATCCCCACGGCCAGGATCGCCATGGCCGGAAGGACTGTGACCAGGCGGCGCGCCAGGAGCGGCACGCGGCGGTGCAGGAAGCCCGCCATGATCACCTGCCCGGCGTACGTGCCGACGCTGGAGGAGGCCAGGCCGGAGGCGAGCAGGGCGAGCGCGAAAGCCACCGCCGCCCCGGGGCCGAGGATCTCGCCGAGCCCGGCGTGGACGGCCTCCAGCCCCGCGAGATCGCTCCCGTCGAAGGTCGCGGCGGCGACGGTGAGCATCGCCATGTTCACCAGCCCCGCCGTGCCGAGCGCGACGGCGATGTCGACGCGGCTGGCCTGGAGGGCCGCCCGGCGCGGATCCCAGGCACCGCGGTTCCGGGCGAGGGCTCGGGGCCGCTCGGTGCGAGCCCCGTGGTGCTGAGTGACGGGCCCGTGGTGCTGAGTGACGGCCGCGTGGTGTCGTGTGACGGCCCCGTGGTGCTGTGCGAGAGCTCTTCCCTGGTGCTGGGTCAGTGCGGAGTGCAGGTAGACGACGTGCGGCATGACGGTCGCTCCGACGATCCCGGTCGCCAGCAGCAGGCTGTCCGGCCCGGCGAGGCGGGGCACGAAGCCGCCCGCCACGCCCGCGAGGGACCCCGACAGCATCACCTGGTAGGCGAAACCGGCCAGCACCACGGCGAGCATCACCGCCACGGTCACCTCGAACCGGCGGCGTCCCCGCGGCGCCATCAGGAGCAGCAGCGAGGAGACCAGCGCGGTGATCGCGGCGGCGGGCAGCAGCGGCACGCCGAACAGCAGGTTCAGCGCGACCGCCCCGCCGATGAACTCGGCCAGGTCGGTGGCGACCGCGACCATCTCGGCCTGCGCCCACAACAGCAGGCTCACCGGCCGCGGCAGGTGGTCGCGGCACAGCTCGGGAAGGTTGCGGCCGGTGGCGATGCCGAGCTTGGCCGACAGCGCCTGCACGAACATGGCCAGCACGTTCGCGACGGCGATCACCCAGAGCAGCATGGTCCCGTAGCGCGCCCCGCCGGACATGTTGGTCGCGAAGTTGCCGGGGTCGACGTACGCCACGGCGACGACGAACGCGGGACCGCACAGACCGGCCAGCCGCGCCAGGCGTCCCGGCGACGGCGGCCGTCCCGCCGCCGTTACGGCGGAGACGGTCTGTACGGACCCTGACCCGGACCCGGGCATCGACGCGGGAGCGGGAGCGGGCATGGGCGTGCTGCGGCGGTGGTCGGGCAAGGGAAGCCTCGCTGAGGAGAGGTCTGGACGGTGGCGACGCTCACCCGTCCCGGCGTCGCGCCGGGACGGGCGGAAGGCGGTTCTGGCGGGTCCGCCGGGAGGCAGGGCGGGAGCGGCCCGGGGCTTCAGGTGAGCTTGTCCTTGAGCTTGCCCATGGGGCCGACCTCGGTGCCGAGGGCGGGGCCCTGGGGCTCGCCCATGCTGCCGTCGTAGGTGTCGTACAGCTTCGGGTCGGGCGGCGGGGCCTGGGCGAGCCCGCCGAGCGGTTCGGGGTTGAGGAGATACGAGAACTGGTGGCGGCCGTCGGGCTGCGGCCCGCTCGCCCAGCCGCCCGCCTGCGCCTCGATGCCGTCGGAGAGGTCCCAGATCGTCTCCGCGTGCTCGGCGTGCTCCTCGTCGAACAGGTCGTCGGGCACGACGACGTCCTCCAGGCCGTCCGACTGGAGTTCCTCGATGGCCTTCAGCCACAGGTTCTGGTGCAGGGTGTCGCGGGCGAGGTTGAACTTCAGCATGTCCTTGACGCCGGGGTCGTCGGTCATGTGGTAGAGCCGGGCGGTCTGCAGCCGGCCGTGCGCCTCGGCCGCGACGTTGGCCCGGAAGTCGGCCAGCAGGTTGCCGCTCGCCACGATGTAGCGGCCGTTCCAGGGATACCCGTTGGCGTCGGCGGGCAGCGGCCCGCCGCCGGCCACGATGGCCTGCTGGGGGTCCATCCCGCCCAGCACCGCGCCGACCACCGGGTCGGCGGTCGCCATCTTCGTGACCGCCGTCGCGGGCGCGCCTTCCAGCAGGCGCGCGACCATCGTGGCGAGCATCTCGACGTGCCCGATCTCCTCGGTCGCGATATCCATGATCAGGTCCTTGTACTTGCCGGGCATCCGGCAGTTCCAGCCCTGGAACAGGTACTGCATCGTGACCGTCATCTCGCCGAACGCGCCCCCGATCAGTTCCTGGAGCTTGCGCGCGTACACCGGGTCGGGCTTTTCGGGCTTGGCCTCGAACTGGAGGTGCCGGGTGTGCCGGAACATATGACTCCTCGCGTCGGAAATCGCAGGGAGCCGCAGGCCTTACATGGGTTAAGGGCGCGCGACCCCGCTGGTGCGGTGGGTTGTTGGTGCGATGGGCCGGGGGGTCACGCATAAATCCCAACACGGGCCGCAACGGGACAGCAGGAGCGACACCTAACGAAGGACCAATGGTTGGGCAGGTGCCACCTATTGCCTACTCACACCGGCTCACACCGGCTTTCAGCGGCTTCACGGGCACGCCGGTTTCGGGGGACCGCAGGCGTGCGGCGCCGCCCCAGGGCGCGTGAACGAGGCTCCGGTAGGTCGTCTGCCGACGTACGCGGACGCGGTCCGGGCGGCTCAGAGCGCGCGGACGCGGCGGGTAAGGGTGTGCGGAGGCGGCCCCGGTGGTTCGGCGGGCGCGGACTCGCCCCGGCGGGCCGAGTAGAGGGCATCCGCCGGGGCACGGTGGCGCGGGCGCCGCTGTCAGTGGCGCCTGTCAGTGGCGCCTGCCGGTGGCGCCTGCCGGTGGCGCCTGCCGGTGGCGCCTGTCAGCAGCGCTCGGGGGCCTGTCAGTGGGCGTAGAGTTCGTCGATCTGCTTGGCGAAGTCGCGCATGACGAGGTTGCGCTTGACCTTCAGCGAGGGGGTCAGGTGGCCGCTCTCCTCGGTGAGGTCGGTGTCGAGGATCACGAACTTCTTGATCTGCTCGGCCTTGGAGACCATGCGGTTGGCGCCGTCCACGGCCTGCTGCACCTCGGCGAGGATTTCCGGGTCGGTGGTCGGGACCTCGCTCTTCCCGTTGGCCTGCTTCCACTGCTCCAGGGCCTCGGGGTCGAGCGTCACCAGCGCCCCGACGAACGGCTTGTCGTCGCCGACCACCATGACCTGGCTGACCAGGCGGTGCGCCCGGATGGCGTCCTCCAGCGGCGCCGGCGCCACGTTCTTGCCGCCCGCCGTGACCAGGATCTCCTTCTTGCGCCCGGTGATGCGCAGGTAGCCGTCGTCGTCGAGGCTGCCGATGTCCCCGGTATGGAACCAGCCCTCGGGGTCGATGGTCTCCTTGGTGGCGCGCTCGTTGTTCCAGTAGCCGTCGAAGACGTGGCGGCCCTTCACCAGGACCTCGCCGTCGTCGGCGATGCGGATGCTCACCCCGGGGAACGGCTTGCCGACCGTGCCGATCTTGTTGGCGCCCGGGATGTTGACCGTCGACGGCGCGCTGGTTTCCGTGAGCCCCCAGCCCTCGAAGACCTCGATGCCCACGCCGCGGAAGAAGTGGCCGAGCCGCTCGCCGAGGGCCGAACCCCCGGAGACCGCCGCCGTCAGCGCGCCGCCCGTCGCCGCCCGCAGCTTGCCGTACACGAGCCGGTCGAAGACCGCGTGCTTCAGCCGCACGCCGAGACCGGCCCCGCCGGAGCTTTCCGCCTTGCTCCACTCCACGGCGGCCCGTACGGCGGCGTGGAAGATCTTGCCCTTGCCCTCGTTCACGGCCTTCTGCTCGGCGGCGTTGTAGACCTTCTCGAACACCCGGGGCACGCCGAGCAGGAACGTCGGCTTGAACTCCCGCAGGTCGGGGGCGACGTTCTTCATGTTCGGGCTGTGCGCGAGCACGGTGTGGGTCTCGATCAGGACGATCTCGATCAGCCGGGCGAAGCTGTGCGCCAGCGGCAGGAACAGCAGAGCCGCCCGTCCCCGCACGTCGAACAGCGCCTCCAGCGGCCCCTGCGAGACGTTGCGGGCGGTGAAGAGCAGGTTGTCGTGGGTGAGGCGGCAGCCCTTGGGCATGCCGGTCGTGCCGGAGGTGTAGATGATCGTGGCGAGGTCGCGGCCGCCCCGGCTCGCCCTGCGCTCGGCCAGCGCGTCGTCGTCCACCTCGGCCCCGAGGCGCTCCAGTTCGGCGAACGCGCCGCCGTCGATCCGCCACAGCGACGGCAGCGCGGGCACGGCCTCGCGTACGGTCTCCTCGTGCGCGGCCGTCTCCACGATCGCGGCCTTGGCCCCGCTGTCGGTCAGGATCCACTTCACCTGGTCGGCGGAGGAGGTCTCGTAGACGGGCACCCCGACCGCGCCTGCCGCCCAGATCGCGTAGTCGGCGACCGTCCACTCGTAGCGGGTGCGCGACATCAGCGCGACGCGGTCGCCGGGCTCGATCCCGGAGGCGATCAGGCCCTTCGCGACGGCCGCGACCTGGTTCCTGAACTGCGCGGCGGTCACCGGCGTCCACGGCGCGTCCGCCGCCGCCCCGTCGTCCTTGCGGCGGATCACGACGGCGTCCGGCTCGTCCACGCCGCGCTGGAACACCACGTCGGTGCAGTTCGCGGACGGAGGCACGTCCACCAGCACGGGAACGCTGAACTCGCGCACGGTCACTCCTTCGCGCACGGCCCCGCGGCCTCCGCCGGACAGCGCCGGGACCGCGTGCGGACCATCACTCTTTGGGTCTCACTGGACGCTACCGTCCGAAGTTACGCAGGGGTAGATCCGTCACCCAGGCGTTATCCAGGGCGTCGTCCGGGCGTCGTGGCGAACGACATCCGGATCGAAAACGACGCTATCAGGGTTACTGACAGTGTCCCCGGCGCGGCGGGCCGGACACCTTTCCGTGACCTCGGCGGCGCCCGGTAAAGCCGCCGTTATCATCTCGTCATGCGAATCCACGTCGTCAGCGACGTCCACGGCCGGGCCGACGCGCTCGCCCGCGCGGGCGACGGGGCCGACGCGCTCGTCTGCCTCGGCGACCTGCTCCTCTTCGTCGACTACGCCGACCACTCCCAGGGCATCTTCCCCGAACTGTTCGGCGCGGAGAAGGCGACCGAGTACGTGGGGCTGCGCACGGCGGGGCGCTTCGACGAGGCGCGGGCGATGTCGGCGGGGCTGTGGGCGGCGCTCGGCGGCGACCCCCGGGAGCACATCGAGACGGCGGCCCGCCGTCAGTACGAGCAGATCTTCTCGGCCATGCCGACACCGGCCTACCTCACGTACGGCAACGTGGACCTGCCGCGCCTGGGGGCCGACCACCTGCGCCCGGGGCAGCGGGTCCTGGACGGGGAGGTCGTGGAGATCGGCGGGCTGCGGTTCGGGTTCGTCGGCGGCGGCCTGCGCACGCGGTACCGCACGCCGAACGAGATCGACGACGAGGAGTTCGCGCGCAAGGTCGAGGCCGTCGGCGAGGTGGACGTGCTGTGCTGCCACATCCCGCCGGCCATCCCCGAACTGCTCTACGACGTGGTCGCGCGGCGGTTCGAACGGGGGAGCGAGGCCACGCTGGAGGCGATCAGGAGGACGCAGCCGCGGTTCGCGCTGTTCGGTCACGTGCACCAGCCGCTCGCCGGGCGGGCCCGGGTCGGCCGTACGGAGTGTGTCAACGTCGGCCATTTCCGCGGCCGTGGCACGCCTTTCGCCTTGGAATGGTGAAGTACGGTTGGCCACATGGCTGATCGCACTTCGTCGAGCATCACGATCGGCGCCGGCCGGTCGACAATCATGGCCGTCATCGCCGACTTCCCCGCGTACCCGCAGTGGGCGGGTCAGGTGAAGGCGGCGGAGGTGCTGGAGACGGGCGAGGACGGCCGCGCCACCAGGGTCCGTTTCGTCCTCGACGCGGGTGTGATCAGCGACGAGTACGTCCTCGGCTACGACTGGACCGACGACGCGGGCGTGAGCTGGCGGATCGTGGACGCCGGCCGGATGGTCTCGGGTCTGACCGGCAGCTACCGCCTGACCGAGAACGGCGGCGGCACCGAGGTCACCTACGACCTCGCCGTGGACCTGAAGGTCCCCATGATCGGCATGATCAAGCGCAAGGCCGAGAAGGTCATCGTCGACACCGCGCTGAAGGGGCTCAAGCGGCGCGTCGAGGGCCGATGAGGGTCCTCCTCTTCACGGGGAAGGGCGGGGTCGGCAAGACCACCGTGGCCGCCGCGACCGCCACGCTCGCCGCCGGTCGCGGGCTCAAGACGCTCGTGGTCTCCACCGACACCGCGCACTCGCTCGCCGACGCGCTGGGCGTGCCGCCCTCGGACGCCCCGGTCGAGGCGGCGCCCGGCCTGCACCTGCAGCAGGTGGACACCCAGAGGTCGCTGGAGCGGCACTGGGGCGAGTTACGCGACTACGCCCGCGACGTCCTGGCGGAACTCGGCCTCGACGAGGTCACCTCCGAGGAGATCACGGTCCTGCCGGGCGCCGAGGAGGTCATCGCGCTGCTCGAACTGCGCGAGCAGGCCCGTTCCGGCCGGTGGGACGTGATCGTCGTCGACTGCGCGCCGACGGCCGAGACGCTGCGCCTGCTGGCCCTGCCCGAGGCGCTCGACTGGCACGTCAACCGGCTGCTTCCGGCGGGACGGCGGCTGCTCGGGGCGCTGTCGCCGGTCATCCGGCACGTCGCGAAGGTGAGCGTGCCCCAGGCCGAGGTCATCTCGGCGGGCGAGCGGCTGCACCGGGGCCTGCTGGAGGTGCGGGCGCTGCTCGCCGGCGACGACGCGTCCGTGCGGCTCGTCCTCACCCCCGAGGCCGTGGTCGTCGCGGAGGCCCGCCGCACGCTCACCTCGCTCAGCCTGTACGGCTACCGCGTCGACGCGGTGATCGCCAACCGGGTCTTCCCGGCCGAGGGCGCCGACGAGTGGCGGCGGAGCTGGGTGGAGGCCCAGGCCAGGCAGCTCGCCGGCGTGCACGAGTCGTTCGCGCCGCTGCCCGTCCTGACTGTTCCCTATCTTCCGGGCGAGCCCGTCGGGACCGACGCGCTCGCGCGGGTCGGCGAGGAGCTGTACCGGGACCGCGACCCGTTCGCCCGCCCCGGCGTGGAACCCCCGCTGCGGATCTCCGCCGACGAGCTGTCGCTCAGCCTGCCGCTCGCCGACCGCGACGACCTCGACCTCGCCCGCAAGGGCGACGAGCTCATCGTCACCGCCGGTTCCCACCGGCGCGTCATCGCCCTTCCCGCGGCCCTGGCCAGACGGGAGATCTCCTCGGCCGCGCTCCGGGACGGCCGGCTCCGGGTACGGTTCGAGACAGGAGGGGCGAGATGACGGATTCGAACGAGAGCACCGCCCGCCGTCAGGACCCGGTCGGGTCGGCGGCGGAAGAGGCGATGAAGCTGCTCGACGCCGTGCAGCGGCGGATGGGCCGCGAGTTCGGCAAGGGCCTGGTGAAGGGCGGGGTGAGCGGCATCGGGTCCGCCTTCGCCGGCGCCAGCGGCATCGGGTCCGCCTTCGGCGGCGCGAGCGGCGGCGCGGGCCGGTCAGGCGACGTGTGGAGCGAGGCAGTGTCGGAGGACCACGACGAGTACGTCTGCCGCGCCTGCCCGGTGTGCCGGGTGATCGCGGCGCGCCGGGAGGCCGGCGGGGACGTCACCGGTCATCTGATGGCGGCCGGCGGTGAACTTTTCGCGGCGTTCCGGGAGGCGGTCGACGCCCTGCAGCGGCCACAGTCGTCACCCCAGTCGCCGCCCCGGTCGCGGCCTGACGGGGAGCGGCGGTCCGGTGAACCTGCGGTGGAGCACATCGATCTCGCATGACAGGGCTGTAAACGGCCCGCGTCGGCGGAATTGCCACAACCCTGCGCGATCGGCTTCAATCAGCGCGGCGTAGCGGATCGGGCGGAAGGACGACAGCATGGCGCTGACCATCGGCGTGGACGTCGGCGGCACCAAAATCGCGTTCGGGGTCGTGGACGAGAACGGCGGCATCCTGGAACGCGGCCTGCGGCACAGCCCCGCGGGCGACCCCGAGAAGATGGCGCTCACGATCGCCGATGTGGTGAACGAGCTCGCTGCGCGGCACGAGGTCGAGGCGGTGGGCATCGGCGCGGCGGGGTTCGTCGACGAGACCCGGTCGGTCATCCGGTTCGCCCCCAACCTGGCCTGGCGGGAGGAGCCGCTGCGCAAGAAGGTCGGCGAGCTGGTCGGCCTGCCGGTCGTCGTGGAGAACGACGCGAACGCCATGGCCTGGGGCGAGTACCGCTTCGGCGCGGGCCGGGGCGAGAGCCACGTCGTGTGCGTGACCGTGGGTACGGGCATCGGCGGGGGCATCGTGCTCGGCGGCGACCTCTACCGCGGCCGGTGGGGGATGGGCGCCGAGCTCGGCCACATGCAGACGGTGCCCGGCGGACGCCCCTGCGGCTGCGGCAACAACGGGTGCTGGGAGCGGTACGCCAGCGGCAGCTCGCTGCTGGCGGAGGCCAAGGCGAACGCCGAGGCCGACCCCGCCGCCGCCACCCACCTGCTGCGGCTCGGCGGCTCGGTCGAGGGAGTCCGGGGCGAGCACGTGACCGAGGCGGCGCGCCTGGGCGACCGCGCGGCGCTGGACGCGTTCGAGTCGCTCGCCGACTGGCTCGCGCAGGGCCTCGCGGACCTGGCCGCGATCCTCGACCCCGGGTGCTTCATCCTCGGCGGGGGCGTCTCCGGAGCCGCGGACCTGTTCGCCGACCGGGTCCGCGACGAGTTCGCCGCGCGGCTGACCGGCCGGGGCCACCGTCCGCTCGCCGACATCCGGGTGGCCGAGATGGGACCGTCCGCCGGTCTGGTGGGGGCCGGTGACCTCGCCAGGCTCCGCTGAGGACGTGCCGGAGGCCGGTGACGGCACCGCCCGGAAGGGCGAAAGCGTGTTGCGGGTCGCGACCTACAACGTCCGCGGGCTGAAGGACGACCGGAGGGCGCTGGCCCGGGTGATCAGGGCCCTCCGGCCGGACGTGCTGTGCCTGCAGGAGGTGCCGCGCCTGCCGGCGCGGCGGCACGGGCGGCCCGTGTTCAGCCGCGCCGTCCCGGTCTCCCTGGCCGCCCTCGCCCGCGCCGCCGGGCTGTCCGTGGCCGCCGGAGGCCGGCTGAACGGCACCGCCGTCCTCACCTCCCCGGCCGTACGGCTGCTGCGGGGCGAGGGGCGGCGCCTGCGGTGGTTCACCGGCCTCGAACGGCGTGCGGTCGCCGTGGCGGTCGTGGAGAAGGGCCGGGACAGGTACGCCGTGTGCTCGGTCCACCTCGACCTCCTGGCCGGGGCGCGGCTGAGCCACGCCGCCGAGATCGTGCCGATCCTGGAGGGCGCCGCCCGGGAGTTCGGGGCCGCGCCCGTGCTGGCGGGCGACCTCAACGAGCCTCCCGGCGCCCCGGTCTGGCGCTTCCTCGGGGCCCGGTACGCCGACTGTTTCGCCGCCGCGCCGGACGCCGGGGGTTCCCGTACGGCCACCGGCGCGGCGCCGGGCGGCGGGACCTTTCCGGCCCGCGACCCCCGGGTGCGCATCGACGCGGTCTTCGCGGGGCCGGGCCTGACCGTCCTCTCCTGCGGAGGGGCGGACGTGCCCTCCGGCGATCTGACCGCCGCGAGCGACCACCGGCCGGTGGTCGCCGAGATCGCGTCCGGGCGTCACGCCGGGCGTCGCGTCGGGCTCGGAATCGCGACCTCTGCGACGGAGAGGGCGCCGTTCCCCTTACGATCTGTTCCATGACCCGACGCCGCATCCGGCGTGCGGTGCCGTTGTGTGTGCTGTCCGCCGGTCTGCTGGCCGGACTCCTCCCGTGCGCCACATCGGTCGCGCACGCGCAGACAGGGACCGCCCGCCCCCGGGCGGAGCGAGGCCCGTCGGGAGACGAGGTCGCGCAGGGCCCGGGGCTCCCCACCGGGCGCCTCAGGGCCGACGCCTCGCTGTCCGACGTCGCCGGCCTCTCAGCCGGGAACGTCTGGGCGGTGGGCCAGCAGGAGGCCTGGGACTTCTGGCGCAACCGGGGAGTCATCACCCACTGGGACGGCTCATCCTGGAGCGAGGTGCCGATCAGGGGCGACGCCACCGGCGCCGGGCACCTGCGGTCGGTCGCCGCCGCGTCCCCCAGGGAGGTCTGGGTGGTGGGCGACGGGCACGACGGCCTGCCGTACCTCGCGAAGGGGTCGGCCGACGGGTTCGACCGGGTCGGCGTGCCGCGCCTGCGCACGGGCGACTGGCTCGGCGGGATCGCAGCCTCCTCCGGCCGGGTGGCCGCCGTCGGCAGCCGCGACGGCCAGGCGTTCCTGCTGAGCAGCGGAGGCGCAGGCAAGGGGACCGCCTGGAGGACCGGCCAGGGGCCCGGGGGAGCCCTCTACGGCGTGGCCCTGGCGGGCAAGTCGGACGGCTGGGCGGTGGGCGACTCGGGTGACGGCCCCCTGGCCATGCGGCTGACCGGCGGCGGGTGGAAGCGGGCCGAGCTGCCGCGGATCAGGGGCGGCTTCCTGCGTGACGTCTACGCGGAGAGCCGCAAGCGGGCGGTCGCGATCGGCGGCGTCTACCGGGACGGGAAGATCTCCCCGCTGGTTCTCGACTGGGACGGCAGGCGCTGGAAGCGGGCGACGCCGCCGGAGCGGCACGCCGAACTGTACGGCGTGACCGGCGACGGCGAGGGCATGTTCTGGATCGCCGGCTACGACCCCGCCCACGCGGCGGACGGGTTCCTGCTCCGCTACGACGGGTCGCGCTGGACCAGGCTGCGCGGCCAGACGTCCGGCGCGGACCGCAAGGTGCGGTTGCAGGCGGTCACCCACACCGGTGAGCTGACCATGGCCGTCGGCCACGTGCTGGACGGCAAGGAGCGCTACACCGATCTCGTCGAGCGGTTCGGCCCGCCGCACGCCCTCGCCGCCCAGTGAGGCGCGGCAGGTGTGACGAGAGGCGGGCGCCGGGTCAGACGACCGCGCCGTCGTCCCAGCCGGAGTCGGTGGGCGGACCGTCGCCCATCCGTACGACGAGGACCACGAACCCCGCGATGAAGGCCGACACGGCGGCGAACACGATCCAGCCGTCCCTGGGCCAGTCGAGCAGGGCGGCCAGCAGCAGATAGGCCGGGCCGCCGAACAGCGCCAGCCACGACGCCCGGGTGACCGCGTCCGCCTGGGGGAGCGGCGGCGGGGGCGGCGGGACGTAGTGGTCGTCGTCCTCGCTCACCGCGACGGGGGCCGTCTGGCCGTCCGGCTCGTCCGTGTCCTCGCCGGCGGCGTCGTCACGCTCGCCGCCGGTGTCCCGGGCGCCGTCGTCGGCGCCGTCACGGTCGGTGGCGGTGGAGCCGTTGGCCGCGCCGGGGCGGGGCTCCTCGGTCACGTTCTCGCGATCAGGCCATGGCTGATCGGCCGAGGCGTCCTCGGCTTTTTCGTTGAACGAGGCGACGATCTGGCGCCAGACCTCGTCCTCGTCACTTTGCGGTGTCACGTCGATCCCTGGTCACAGGTCCTTCGTCAAGGGTACCGAGGCGTGGGAGCGGATGAACTCCAGACTCCCCTCGAAGATCGCGGGCGCGTCGTTGTCGAGGGTGGCGACGTGATAGCTGTCCGCCAGCTCCCTGACCTCCAGATTGTCCCCCAGCCTCGCCTGGAGGAACGCCACGCTCGCCGGCTTCACGACGTGGTCGTCCCTGCTGTGGAACACCAGCAGCGGCTGCGTCACCTCGCCGATGTCCCGCTGGACCAGCTTCCACAGCTGGGGCAGCGTGGCCGCGGCACGCACCGGGGTGCGCGCGTAGCCGAGCTCCGTCATGCCCTCCTTCTTGATGTCGCCCGCCACGCCGGGGACCGAGGGCATCACGTACTTCAGCGCCGGGGCGAGCCGCAGCAGCGGCGCGTCGCTGACCACCGAGGGGTTGACCACCACGACCCCGCGCACGGAGTCGCCGTGGACCTCGGCCAGGCGCAGCGCCATGCAGCCGCCGAGGGACAGCCCCGCCACGAACACGTCCGAGCACCGGCCGCGCAGGTCGGCGAACGCCTTGCCCAGCTCGGCGTACCAGTCCTCCCAGCGCGTGCGGCTCATCTCCTGCCAGCTCGTGCCGTGGCCGGGCAGGCGCGGCAGGGAGACGGTCAGCCCGGCCCGGGCCAGGTGCTCGCCCCACGGCCGCAGGGACTGCGGCGAGCCGGTGAACCCGTGGCAGAGGAGGACGCCGATCTCGCCGCCGTCGTGGTGGTACGGCTCCGCACCGGGCAGCACTGGCATGGGAGACCTCCGTCCGACGGCGGCGTGTTCCGCCCGATACTCGCACGTTGGTCAGCGTTAGTGCGAGAGGGCTGGGCGTGCGAAGATGACTTCACATCTGAGCCGAGGGAGTCCGCGTGTTGTACTGGGTGGTGAAGGCCATCCTCTGGCCGCTCCTCCACTTCGTGTTCCGCCCCTGGGCGGAGGGCGTGGAGAACGTCCCGAAGGAGGGCCCGGTCATCCTGGCCGGCAACCACCTGTCGTTCGCCGACCACTTCTTCGGGGCCGGGTTCCTGCCTCGCAAGGTCATCTCGCTCGGCAAGGCGGAGTACTTCACCGGCAGTGGCATCAAGGGCCTCTTCAGCCGGGCCTTCTTCTCGGCCGTCGGCACCGTGCCGATCGACCGCTCGGGCGGCAAGGCGAGCGAGGCGGCGCTGCGCACCGGGCTGCGCATCCTCAACGAGGGCAAGGTCCTCGGCATCTACCCCGAGGGCACCCGGTCGCCCGACGGCCGCCTCTACAAGGGCAAGACGGGCGTGGCGCGGCTGGCGCTGGAGTCCCGGTCGCCGGTGATCCCATGGGCGATGGTCAACACGTTCGAGATGATGCCCCCCGGGCGGCCCGTGCCGAGGTTCGGCATCCGTCCCGGCGTGCGGTACGGCAAGCCGCTCGACTTCTCCCGCTACTACGGCATGGAGAACGACCGCCTGGTGCTCCGCGCCGTCACCGACGAGATCATGTACGCGCTGATGGAGCTGTCGGGCCAGGAGTACGTCGACAAGTACGCGGCGGCGGCGAAGACCGAGATGACACGGGCGGCTCGCGAGAATTCCTAATACTTCCGGACTGGACGGGTAACGTGGCGATGTCCGCCGCGCACGTGATCCAGACGTTCAGATCGGAAGGCGCATGCCCAAGCCAGCACACAGGTGCCGCACGTCGACGTCACCCACCTCGTGGGGGTCCGGCCCGCGGGGGCGCGCGGCATGAGCGTCCGCGAGGAGCAGCAGGCCGCACCGGGATACCTGCCCCACCGTCAGATCCTGATCGTCTTGTGCGGAGTCGCCGCCGGGATGCTGCTGGCCGCGCTCGACCAGAGCATCGTCGGCACCGCCCTGCCGCGCATCGTCAGCGAGCTCGGCGGCCTCGACAAGCTCTCCTGGGTGGTCACCGCCTACCTGCTCACCTCGACCGCGGCGACCCCGCTGTGGGGCAAGATCTCCGACCTGTACGGCCGGCGGGTGATCTTCCAGACCGCGATCGGCATCTTCCTGCTCGGCTCGGTCCTGGCCGGGCTGAGCCAGAACATCGGCCAGCTCATCGCGTTCCGCGCATTGCAGGGCCTGGGCGGCGGCGGCCTGATGTCGCTGGCGTTCAGCATCATCGGCGACGTGATCCCGCCGCGTGAGCGCGGGCGCTACCAGGGATACTTCGGCGCCGTCTGGGGCACCTCCAGCGTGGCCGGGCCGCTGCTCGGCGGGTTCTTCACCGACGGCCCGGGCTGGCGGTGGATCTTCTGGATCAACCTGCCGATCGGGGTGGTCTCGCTCGTCGTGACCTCGGTGGCGCTGAAGATGCCCACCGTGCGCCGCAGCCACCGCGTCGACTACCTCGGCGCGACGCTGATCGTGGCCGCCGTGTCGTGCTTCCTGCTCTACCTCGACTGGGCGGGCAACGAACTCGGCTGGACGGCCCCCGGCGCGCTGGCCCTGCTCGCCGCCTTCGTGGCGTTCGCGGCACTGTTCGTGCTGGTGGAGCTGCGGGCGCCCGAGCCGATCCTGCCGATGCGCCTGTTCCGCAACGCGGTCTTCAGCGTGGGGAACGGCTACAACTTCCTCGCGGGACTCGCGATGTTCGGCGGCATGATCTTCCTGCCGGTCTACCTGCAGGCGGTGCAGGGCATGTCGCCGACCGTGTCGGGCCTGGCACTGCTGCCCGCCGTGGTCGGCATCTTCTCCACGTCGATCACCTCCGGCCAGCTGATGAGCCGCACCGGACGCTACAAGGTCTACCCGATCCTCGGCGCGGCGGTCCTCCTGGTGGCACTGTGGCTGCTGTCCACGATCCGGGCGGACTCGCCGTACTGGCAGGTGGCGATCTACGCCTACCTCTTCGGCGCCGGGCTCGGGTTCACGATGCAGACGGTCGTCACCGCGATCCAGAACGCGGTGGAGCGGGCCGACATGGGCGTGGCGACCAGTTCGGCGACGTTCTTCCGGATGATGGGCGCCGCCATCGGTACGGCGATCATGGGTGCGGTCCTCACCAGCCGGCTCGCCCACCATCTGGCCGCGGAGTTCGGCGGCAGGATGCCTCCGGGACAGGTGAACGCCGAGAACGTGCAGGCGATCCAGCGGCTGCCGCAGCCGGTCAAGGAACACGTGCTGGTCGCGTTCACGAACGCGATCGACGACGTGTTCCTCGCCAGCCTGCCCTTCGTCGCCGCCGCGCTGGTCGTGGCCCTGTTCCTCAAGGAGATCCCGCTGGCGTCCCGGGGCGGCGAGGGCCAGGCCCAGGCCGAGATGGGCTGACAGCGCCCGCTCGGGCCGGCCCGGGCGTGGGCTTCGCGGTCCAGGAGGTCTGCCCCGGGTCAGGGCCGGTCAGGTGAGGTGGGAGCGGATCTCGCGGATGTGGGCGGGAGTGGTGCGGCAGCAGCCGCCCACATGACGGGCGCCGAGCGAGACCCATCCGGCGGCCGCCCTGCCGAACTCCACGGGGTCGGCGAGGCCGAGCCAGCGGCGGTTCACGGCGTCCCACCTCTCGCCGGAGTTCGGATAGACGACGGTGGCACCCCGCTTGACCAGGTCGGGCACGAACCGTGGCGCGGTGCAGTTCACGCCGACGGCGACCACCTGGGGAAGCCCGTCGAAGATCGCGCGGCACTCCTCGAAGGGCGTCCCGTCGCTGACGTGCTCGCCGTCCCGGCAGGAGAAGGCGACCCAGGCGCGCACGGACGGCGTCTCACGCAGGAGCCGTGCCAGCGCCCGGGCCTCGGCCCCCGAGGGAATCGTCTCGCAGGCCAGCAGGTCGGCTCCGGCGCCGGCGAGGATGCCGAAGCGTTCGCGATGCCACTCGACCAGGCCGTCCTCGTCCAGGTCGTAGTCGCCCGTGTACTCGGCGCCGTTGGCGAGGTAGGCGCCGTAGGGCCCCACGCTCGCCGCGACCAGCCCGTGCCCGGCCTCGTCCCTCGCCTGCACGGCCAGCGTCACCGACAGCCGGATGAGGTCGCGGGCCTCCTGCGGCGACATGCCGTGCCGTACGAACCCGGGGACGCTGGCCTGATAGCTCGCCGTGGTGGCGACGTCGGCGCCGGCGCGGAAGTAGTCGAGATGCGCGCGGCGGATGACGCCGGCATCGTCGGCCAGCAGCCGGGCCGACCACAGGTCGTCGCTCAGATCGCAGCCGAGGGACTCCAGATGGGTCGCGAGACCGCCGTCGAGGACCACGGGATGCATACCGGCACCCTACGTGCTTCAGGTCCGTGAGCTGGCCCGAGGGGATGGTTCGCCCGGAGCGGACGCCGGTTCTCTGTCGGAACCGCTCGTGGATCTACTACGTTCGCCAGGTATGGGGCTTAAAGAGCTCGTCAATCGGTTGCTGCGCCGCCGGTCTCGCGTCCCCGCAGGTGGACGCGACGATCGGCCCGACGCGGGAGGGGTGCGGGAGCCTCGGCGTCCCGTGCCCACCCCGCCGTCCGATGTCATCCGCCTACCTGAACCCTCGTAGGGCTTCGCTCACAGCGGCAGCGGACCCTCTGTGGCCGGGCCCGGCGTTTCCGCCGGTGTCCCGGCCACAGCCGTCCGTCCCGAGACGCTCACGGAGACGCGCCCCGGGAGGCGGGGAAAGGTCAGGACCGCTTCCAGAAGGAGCGCCGGCGCTCCTTCTCCGTCGCGGAGCTGTGCCTGCCCTCGCCGTCACCGGCGCCGTGCTCGCCTTCGCCGTGACGGGCGCCGTGCTCGCCCCGCCCGGAGCCGCCGACCAGGGCGGTCAGCAGATCGACGGCCCGCCGCCAGAGGTCGTCGAGCGAGCTTTCGGCCCACTCGGCCTTGTCGAGGTCGGCTGCCAGCGCGAGAAGGCCGGGGTGACTCCCCACCATCTGGGCGACGACTCGCAGGCGGCTGGCGAGATCCGCCAGGTAGCGCCGGCGCTCCCGCTCCGGCAGCGACTCCGCCTGGCCCAGTCTCGTGAGCTCCTCGGTCAGCAGGGGCCGTACGCCGTCGAGGTCCGTCAGCGCCGCGGGCTCGGAGCCACGACGCGACAGGAAGCCTCCGGCGGAGAACCCTCGGGACGGACGCGCCCCGCCGCCCGGTGCGCCCGGAGCCGGAGCCAGAGGTGGGGGCGGTGCGGCGGCGAAGGGCGCGCTCGGCGCGACAGCCCCGGAGACCGCTCCGATGGGCGCGTCCGCCGCCGTGCCGGGTGCGGCCTCCGCGCTGCTGGTGACGGAGGCCATCCTGGCCATCATCGGCGCTCCGGCCACCATCATCGGCATCGCGGCGGGTATCTCCCACCCGCTCGGCGGTTCGACCGGCTGGAGGACGCGATGCTCCGGAGCGCCTTCACTGGTCACATGGGTGTCGACGGCCACGAACGCGGTGAACCGGCACAGCACACCGAAGCGGAGCGAGATGTCGATGATCTGCTGCTCCAGTGAGCGGTCGCCCACCGCGTATCGGTCTTCCAGGCTGCGCAGATGCGCCCGCGCCCACACGGCCCGCGCCGCGCCGTCCCGGGCGGGACGGCCCTCGACGCGCTCCTCCCAGGTACGCCCGTCGGCCGTGCGGCCGTGCACGGTGAGAGCGCCCGCCGTCCGGCCCCGGTAACGCCCGGTCACGACCAGCGGGACCCCCGGGTAGAGCGAACCGGCGTGCGTGACGGTGCCCGGCACCAGGTCGACGCCCTCGGCCCGCACGGAGACGTCGGTCACCAGCGGTGAGCCGATCCGCCGGTGGATGTGCTCCATCGCCTCGTCGAGACGGTCCTCCGACTCGACCAGTTCGCAGCGGCCGGAGCCGAGCAGGGCCAGCCGGCCGAGGAACCCCGCGTTCACCGCCCTGTCGATGCCCACGGTGTGGACGCGGGTGCCGCCCAGCCGGGGGCCGACGCGTTCGAGGATCTCGTCCTCGTTGCCCACCTGGCCGTCGGTGACCAGCACGAGCACCCGATCGCGTGCGGGCTCGCCCGGGAGGTCGTCGTCCCGCTCGCCCAGCAGGCGCAGGGCCTCCTCAAGGGGGGCGAGCATTTCGGTGCCGCCCCGGGCGCCGAGCCGGGCGAGATGTTCGACGGCGCGGTACCGGTTGCGGTCGGTGCCCTCCACCAGGCCACCCGGGAACGCGCGCTCGACCACGGAGTCGAACGAGAGCACGGCGAACCGGTCGTGCCGGGTGAGTGTGTCGACGATGCGGGCCGCGGCGCGGCGAGCCGCCACCATCTTCCATCCGGTCATGCTGCCCGAGCGGTCGAGCAGCAGGACGACGTCCCGGGGCGCGGACCGTGCCGTGTCCTCGGGCGGAGGCAGCAGGGTGAGCACGAAGGTCCCCTCCGGGGTTCCCAAGGCATCGCCCGCCTCGCCTCCGGCCGCCTCCCGTCCGGCCGTCGTCTCGCCTGCCCGCGGCTCGCGGCCCGCGGGTCCGGCGGGGACGCGCTCCGGCACGCCTCCCGGCGCGTCCGGCACACCGCCGGACAGGGTGTCCGGGACGAGGGCGAGGGACGAGGAGGCGTCGAACGCCAGGCGCAGGATGAAGTCGCGGTCGAGCCGTTCGCCGGGCCGCAGGGTGATCGTGTCGCCCTCTCGCTCGACCTCGTGCAGGCTGGAGCGGACCTCCCGCAGGCCGAGCCCGGCGGAGTCGACGGTGGTCGTGAGCGACAGCCGTACCGGGGACGGGAACCCGGGCAGCAGGACCGGCGGTGAGATGCGGGAGGCGTCGGGCACGGCGTCCGTGTCGGGCGCGACGCCGTCACCCGCGGCGGGCCCGGACAGGGGAGCCCCCGGTATGTAGCGGGGCGCCACGACCAGCGGGAAGCGGAACTCGGCCGCGCCGTCCTCGTAGGGGAGCGGCTGGCTCATCGTGAGCCGGACGACCACGCGCTCCCGGGGGACGATGTTGCCGACCCGGATCGTGAAGACGTCGGGCCGGTCCTCCTCGGCGATCGCCGCGCGCCTGCCCTCGGCGAGCGCGCGGTCGTAGTCGGCCCGCGCCTGGCCGCGCTCCTTGAGCACGCCGTCGATCACCCGGTCGTCCGCCTCCATGCGGAAGGCGGTGACCGCCGCTCGCGGCGGCAGCGGAAAGACGTACGTCGCCTCAAGCGACACGTCGAACGGGTTGCGGAAGGTCTGGACGACCTCGACGCCGGCCACCAGCCCGGTGAGACGCGCGGTGACGTCGACGCTCTCCAGAGGGAGGTTGCCCTTCGCGGTTTCGAGCGCGCCGAGCCCGGCGTGCGGCTCGGGCAGGCACTCCTCCGGCCGCAGAGGTGTGATGGGAACGGTCATGAGGTCATCCCCTTGCGTGTCTCGGAATCCGTTGAGTCCCAGGGCGTCGTGGTCTCGGTGTCCTCGAAGGGCCCGGCCAGGCCGAGCGCGCCGAGTGCCGCGAGGAGCGGAGCGGCGGCCCGGCGCAGCGCGGCCGCCTCGTCGCCGTCCGGCGTGCGGTGGGCCGATTCGAGCAGGACCGTCACCCCGGGCGCGAGACGGACGCCGAACAGGACGTCGCCCCGAAGGTCCCCCGCCGGTCCGCCGGTGGAAGCCGTTGTGACGGTGCGCAGGTCTGGTGTGCCGAAGGAATCGGGTGCCGCGCCGGGACGCGGCGCGGGGACGGGATCGCCGGGGCCGGCCCCCGCAGGGCCGGAGCCTGCCGGATCGAAGTGGGTGGAGCCGGCCGGCCGGGCCCAGAACCGCTTCCGGTCCGTCGGCCGCGCCACGTCGGGGATCGTGGCGGCCGAGGGCCGTTCCGGCTCTGTCGCTCCCGGCTGGGACGGCTCGGCGAGGGCGCGACCGGGGCCGCCCTGCGGGTGGGGCACCTCGGGAAGGCCGGCGATCCGCTGGAGCATGGCGTCGGTCGCGCCCGCGAGTTCCGCCTGGATGGCGGCGATGGACAGCCCCTCCGCCTGGCGGCGCTTGACGGCCACGAGCTGAAGCAGGTGGCGGCGGCCGTAGAGAGCGAGCCTGCCGCGCCGGGCGGCGGGCGGGTCGAGCAGGCCGATCGTCGTGTACCAGCGGATGAGCCGTTCGTTGGGCACCTCCCGGACCCTTCCGTTGACGCGCGGCTCGGATCCGAGCAGGTCCGCCGCCCGCTCTGCCAGCTCACCGATCGTCCAGGTCCCGCTCATGCCTCCACGATGACACTGTCACAATGACACTGTCAACATTCTGCCGATAAAGGTTCCCGTCAGGGGTGAAGGGCCTCGTCCCGGCGTGCGGCTGCAGGGTTAGCGGAGCGTTCGCCTCGATGAGAGATGTCCCTTTCCTCGGCGTTCACGTGTTCCCGATCCACTGGGCGTCCACGTGTGCGACCCGCCGTCCTGGAGAGAAAGACCCGGTCAGATGTGTTCCGGACGGGGTAGGGGAGCGGGCGGCGCCCGGCGGCACGGGCGCGGGCGGTCTCGGGGGAGAGGGCGTCCAGGTGAGAAGGCGGCCGTCCCGGGCGGCCCGCAGGCGAAGCGGCACCCGTCCGTACGGGGCGGACCGGAGCGACCACAGGCGTGACCAGAGGCATGACCAGGGGCAGGTCAGGAAGGCGGGTCAGCGGTGCGGGGTACTTCCTTGTCGGCGGCTGTGTCGGCGTCGCCGGGATCGCTCTGGCGCACGGCGTTCCCTCGCGGAGCCGACCCACACGGGCCGGGCGGCGGCGTCGGCCACGGCGAGCGGGGCGAGCCGCCGGGGGAGCGGAACCCGCACGGGCACACGGGCCGCCCCGGACAGGCCGAGTCGCGCCGGAAGAGGGCTCTCGCCGGGCGCGCGGACCGGTCTGACGGGAACGAGTCTCCCGAACGGAGCGACGCGGACGACCTGCCGGCCCGGCACCTGTCGCGTACCCTCCCGCCGGGCTTCACCTGCCGGATCGTGGCGTCGTCGGGGGAGCGTACCGGCGGCGTGGTGTGGCACGCCGCGCCCGGCGGCGGAGGGTGCTTCCCGGACGGTGACGGCTGGATCTACGTCTCCAACTGCGCGCTGCCGCTGCTCGGCGGCGTGACCGCGCTGCGGTTCGCGCCGGACGGGAGCCTGCGCGGCGGATATCGCGTGCTGTCCGGCGCCGACCGCGTCGACTCCGGCGCCGTGACCCCGTGGGACACCTGGCTGTCGGGCGAGCGGACACCCCAGGGCACGGTCTTCGAATGCGACCCGTACGGCCTGCGCGCTCCGATGCCCCGGCTGGCGATGGGCCTGTTCACCCATGGAGGCATGGTCTGCGATCCCGACCGGGGGTTCGTCTACCTCACCGAGGGGGAGCCGGACGGGTGCCTGTACCGGTTCCGCCCCGGCGACTGGGGCGACCTCACCACCGGCGTCCTCGACGTGATGACCGGAGCTCCCGGCGACGAGGCCGTGCGGTGGGAGCCGGTGCCGTCCCCGGCCGCGTCCCGCGTGCCCGTACGCGACCAGGTGAAGGGTGCCCGGCGGTTCGCGGGCGGCGGCGACTGTCACTACCGCGACGGCGTGTTGCGGTTCGTCAGTGACGATGGCCGCGTGTGGGCCTACGACGTCAGGTCGGAGCGTCTCGGTGTTCTCCACGACCCCGCCACCCCTGGCACCCCTGGCAGCACCGAGACCTCCGGTATCGCCCCCCGCGCCCCTGGCAGCACCGGCACCCCCGGCATCGCCCACGCCCCCGGCACTCCTGCCGCCCTCAGCGCCCTCGGCACCGCGGCCGCTCCCGGCACTCCTCCCACGCCCGGTGCTCTCAGCGCCCCCACCCGGTCGCGCTGCCCGGGCTCCGCGACGGCCGGGGAGCCGGAGGCACGGCCCGGCGGCAGGGACGACGACGAGGAGATCGTCCTCGTCGCGGGGGACCGGGTGGTGCCGTTCCTCCGGATGCCGGACGGCTGGACGGTCACGGGTCCGTCCATGTCCCCGGCGGGCGACAGGCTCTATCTCTCCTGCCGCCCACCCGCCGACGCCCGGTCCGGTGTGGTGCCCGTCACCGTCGAGATCACCGGCCCGTTCGAGGACCTCGTACGCGCCTGAGCCACGCGCGGCAGGACCCGTCCGTCCCGCCGAGCCCGGTGACATCGGGCCGGGCAGGTGATGTCAGCAGGGGCCGTGGGACACCGTACGAGTGGCGTTCCGGCCGGCCGTGGCGGCCGGCGCGAACTCGCCGGCGGCGAGCGCGTAGCCGACGCCCGCCTTGTCCGTGTCCTTCGCGAAGACCATGCCCATCACCCGGCCCTCGCCGGTGAGGAGCGGCGCGCCCGACATGCCCTTTCCGATGTCGGCGCCCTGGAAACGGTGAACCTGCCGCGACACCCGGACGCGGTTGTAGATGTCGTACGTCTCGGCGGGCACGCCCGCGCGGACGGTGACGGGCAGCGCGATCGGGAACCTCTTCCCGTCCCGATAGCCCACGATCACGGCCGTGGTCCTCACGGCGCGGGCGGGCGGCAACGGCCGGGCGGGAAGCCCCGGCACCCGCAGAACGGCGGCGTCCGCCCGAGGGTCGAAGGCGACCACCCGGGCGCCGAACCGCCGTCCGTCGTCGAGGACCACTTCGAGATCCTTGTCCACACCCGCGACGGCGTGCGCGTTGAGCAGCACTCTTTCGGGCGCGTAGACGAAGCCCGTCGCCTCCGTCCGGCGGTCGCACGCGGAGGCGAGGCCCCGCACCCGCACCACGCTGTGGGCCGCTTCGGCATGCACGCGCCGCACGGGGGCCGCGCTCGAGGCCGGTACGCCAGCGGGCGGCGTGACAGGCGGCGTGACAGGCGGCGTGACAGGCGGCGTGACAGGCGGCGTGACGGGCACAGCGACGGGTGGGGACGGCTCACGCGTGGCGGCACATCCCGCCACGCCCCCCGCCGCGCACCCTGCCAGGGCGACCGCTCCCGCGACCCGTCGTACCGCTCGGCGCATGGCGATCATGCTAGGGCGGGGGGTCGGAGGTCGCGCGTCCACACCTCTTCGACGATGGGGACGCCCGACTCCTCGCCCGGATAGCGATCGGCCAGGGTGAACCCGGCGGCCTGGTAGATCCGGCGGGCGCCGAGCAGCACGTCCCGGGTCAGGAGCGTGATCCTGCGATACCCGGCCGCGGTGGCGAAGCGCAGGCACTCCTCGACCAGTCGCCCGCCGATCCCCATGCCCCGCGCGGACGGCTCGACCAGCAGCAGTCGCAGCCGCGCCGTGGTCTCGTCCTCGCATGCGCAGAAGACGCACCCGACGGGCTCGCCCGCGACCTCGGCGATCCAGCCCGCCTCCCGCCGGGGGTCGTGGTCGTCGAGGTAGGCGGCGAGGATCCTGATGACGTACGCCTCGAACGACGCGCCCCAGCCGTACTCCTCGCTGTAGAGGGCCCCGTGCCGTTGCACCACCCAGCCGAGGTCGCCCGGCCGCGGGGGCCGGATCACGTACGGTTCGCGCCGTTGCGCCGGTGGCTCCAGCAGGCGTTTCACCGTGTCCATCGCGGAGACGAGCCGGCGGCGTTCGGGGTCGGCGAGCTTCTCGACCAGGGCGTCGATCTCGGCGGCGGAGCGCCGGTCGATCACCGTGAAGGTCTCCCGGCCCTTCGGGGTGAGCCGTACGACCTGGCGGCGGGCGTCCTCCGGGGACTTCTCGCGGGAGACGAGCCCGTCGGTCTCGAACCTGGACAGGATCCGGCTCAGATAGCCGGCGTCGAGACCGAGCATGCCCCTGATGTCCGCCGCGTCGGCCGCCTGCTCCCGGGTGCCCAGTTCGAAGAGCACCCGCGCCTCCGTCAGCGAGTAGGGGGTGTCGTGCATTCCCGCACCGAGCACCCCGATGACGGAGGTGTAGAAGCGGTTGAACGCGCGCACTTGCGGCACTATGTCCATTTTGGTTGCCCACCTCAAGGAAACGTTTGACTGAGTCAAACATAGAGCCGCCGCGTACGGTTGGGAAGACGGGTCTCCCGGCGGGTGCGGTCTCGCCGTGCGAGACTGTTTTGGTCGTGGTCGGCCGGGTGGC
Organism: Microbispora triticiradicis; assembly: GCA_003260025.2. Lineage (GTDB taxonomy): Bacteria > Actinomycetota > Actinomycetes > Streptosporangiales > Streptosporangiaceae > Microbispora > Microbispora triticiradicis. The sequence continues at coordinate 68,461 of QFZU02000160.1, forward strand.
GTAGCCTCTCTTGTTGGTCTAGACCATTGTCGCGAGGCTTGGGCAGAATGCGGTGCGGTGAGCACCGGGGTCTGCGTTGGGCCCGGCCGCGCCATTCCGCGTATCCAAGATGGAGGAATACCCGTCATGCGTATTGGAGTCCTGACCGGAGGCGGCGACTGCCCCGGTCTGAACGCGGTGATCCGCGCCGTCGTCCGCAAGGGGATCGGCGTGTACGGGCACGAGTTCGTCGGATTCCGCGACGGCTGGCGTGGGCCCCTCGAGGGCGACACCATGCCGCTCGACATCCAGGCCGTCCGCGGGATCCTGCCGCGCGGCGGCACGATCCTCGGGTCCTCCCGCACCAACCCGATCAAGATCGAGGGCGGTGTCGAGCGGATCAAGGAGAACCTGGCCGCGCAGGGCGTCGACGCGCTCATCGCGATCGGCGGCGAGGACACCCTCGGCGTCGCCAAGCAGCTGTTCGACCGCGACGTCAAGGTCGTCGGCGTGCCCAAGACGATCGACAACGACCTCAACGCGACCGACTACACCTTCGGCTTCGACACCGCGGTGAACATCGCGATGGAGGCCATCGACCGGCTCCACACCACCGCCGAGTCCCACCACCGCGCGCTGATCTGCGAGGTCATGGGCCGTCACGCGGGCTGGATCGCGCTGCACGCGGGCATGGCCGCCGGCGCCAACGTGATCCTCATCCCGGAGAAGCCGTTCGACATCGACAAGGTCTGCTCCTACGTCGAGTCGCGGTTCAAGACCCGCTACTCGCCGATCATCGTCGTCGCCGAGGGCGCCCACCCGATGGAGGGCCAGATGGCGCTCCAGGCCGGTGAGCTCGACGCGTTCGGCCACGTGCGTCTCGGCGGCATCGGCGAGCTCCTGGCCAAGGAGATCGAGAAGCGCACCGGCAAGGAGGCCCGCACCACGGTCCTCGGCCACATCCAGCGCGGCGGCACTCCGACCGCCTACGACCGGGTGCTCGCGACCCGCTTCGGCCTCGGCGCGATCGACGCCGTGCACGACGGCGACTTCGGCAAGATGGTCGCGCTGCGCGGCACCGATATTGTCCGCGCCGGCCTCGACGAGGCGACCTCCGAGCTCAAGACCGTCCCCGCCTCCCGCTACTCGGAGGCCGAGGTCTTCTTCGGCTGATCCGCCGGCCACACTGATTGGCCGGGCCACGCTGACCCGCCGATCCGTGATGACGGCCCGCTCGCTGCGGGCGGGCCGTACACCGTCCGTCCGTACGGCTCCCGCGTCGTTTCGCGGGAGCCGTACGCGTGTGAGAGGCCGGAACCCGCCGGATCGCCACCCGGAATCGCCCAGTATGTGAGCGGAGGGATCGGCCCTCCCGGCTCAGCCACGAGGGGGCGCCGCGCGATGGGCATCGAGGGACCGTTCTGGCGGGCGATCGCGGTCTACCGCGTCGCGTCGCTCGCGTACGCGGCGCTGTTCGTGCTCGGAGCGGGCGGATACGCCCGTCCGGTCGTGTCCTGGACGGTCATCGGGGTGATGGCCGCCTGGACGGTCGTCACGCTCGTCCGGTATCCCGCCACCCGGCGCGTGCCGCTGCTGGCCGCCGACCTCCTCGTCACGGTCGCCTGCCTGCTGGCCACGCCGTACGCGCAGGGCCCCGCCGCCGCGGCGGCCGGCGTGATGCCGCTGACGGCGACGTGGGTGGCCGGGCCGGTCCTCGCGTACGGCGTGGCCGGAGGACGCCGCGCGGGCGCCGCCGCCGCCGCGGTCATGTCGGCGGCCGACCTGTGGCTGCGCGGCGGGAGCGGGGTCGAACTCGCCTCGCTGCAGGTGAACGGCGCGGTGCTCCTGTTCCTGGCCGGAGTGGTCGTCGGGCACGTCGCCCGGCTCGCGCGGGAGGCGGAGGAGCGCATGCGGCGCGCCGTGCTGATGGAGGCCGCGGGCCGGGAGCGGGAGCGCCTGGCGCGCGGCATCCACGACTCGGTGCTCCAGGTGCTCGCCCTCGTGCAGCGCAGGGGCGCGGAGATCGGCGGCGAGGCGGCCGAGCTCGGCAGGCTCGCGGGCGAGCAGGAGGCGGCGCTGCGGGCGCTGGTGCAGGCCCCGCCCATCACCCGGGCGCCGGATCTCGCCCCCACCGGCCTGCGCGACCGCCTGCGACCGGCCTTCGCGGCGCGCGGCACCCGCGCCGGGCGCGGCCCGGGCTCCGCCG